>CAYLLT010000014.1:0-71979 GCA_964384465.1 uncultured Planctomycetales bacterium
GTGCGCCGTGGCTGTGGTGGAATCTGGCCCTGTACCGTTGGGCGTACGATATGTATCATAACGGTTTAGCGCGAAATGCGACGTTATCGGGCATAACGCTGCGGTGCGCTGAGGCTCGGCCGGCCGTGGAGTGGATGAAGGAGCAGGTGCGGCGGGGGCGAACCATCTATCCGCTGGCGAAATGGAACCGCTGGCTGCGGCTGGGCGACCCGCGCATCGCGAGCGAAGCATGAAACAGGCTGACGTACTGTCGAGCAAACAATCGCCGGCGTCGCGCCGCGCTCCCAACCAGATCGATCGTGCCCGGCTTCTCCGCGAAATCGCCCGCATCCGCGCGTTCGAGACCTGCCTGCTCAAGCTCTTTGCCGAAGGAAAACTGTTCGGCACCACGCACACCTGCATCGGGCAGGAAGCGTGTGCTGTTTCGCTCTATGCCCATATTGACCCGTCCCGCGACGCCGTGTTTACCAATCATCGCTGCCACGGCCATTTTCTCGCGTACGGCGGGTCCATGAAAAAGCTGATGGCCGAGATCATGGGCAAGGCGGGCGGCGTGTGCGAGGCCCGCGGCGGCTCGCAACATCTCTGCGAGGGGCAGTTCTTTTCGCAGGGCGTGCAGGGCGGCGGCATGCCCATGGCCGCGGGATATGCTTACAACCTGCAACGCAAGCAGTGCGGGGGCATCGTCGTTTCGCACATCGGCGACGGCACACTCGGCGAGGGCGTCGTCTACGAAACGCTGAACCTCGCGTCGTTGTTGTCGCTGCCGCTGCTGATCGTTCTCGAATTTAATGGCGTCGCTCAATCAACGGACACATCGCAAACGATCGCGGGCGACGTGATGGACCGCATTCGCGGTTTCGGAATTGCTGCCGACCGGTGCCGCGCCGACGACCCCGTCGCGTTGGCCGATCACCTCGGCGAGGTCATCGCCCACGTCCGCAGCGGTCATCCGTTCGTGCAGGTGCTCGATACGTTCCGCCTCATGGCCCACAGCAAGGGCGACGACAACCGCTCGAAGGAATTGCTCGACCGCGCATGGCGTGCGGACTACTTCGATCGGCTCCTGAAAGACAATGATCCCGATGCGACCAGCGCCTGGCAGGCGGCGGAGCAGGAAGTCCACGAATTAGCGACCACGCTCGAAACCGCCGATTGGGCACCGCTCGGAAAGCTGAGCGCCTATGCCGATCCGGCCACGCCCCTGTTCAGAGATGCCTCGGAACTGATTCTCCCCGCGGGCGACGAAGCCGCCGCCCAGCGGATCAATGAACTGCTCAACGCGGGACTCGACTCCTGCCTCGCATCCGACAAAGACGTCATCATCATCGGCGAAGACCTGCTCGATCCCTACGGCGGCGCGTTCAAGGTGATGAAGGGCCTGTCCACGAAGTACGGACCGCGGGTCATCTCGTCGCCGATTTCAGAAGCGGCCATCGTCGGATTCGGCAACGGCGTGGCCCTGTCGGGGGGCAAGGCGGTGGTCGAGATCATGTTCGGCGATTTCGTCGCGCTCGCCGCCGACCAGATCATCAATCAAGCCGCCAAGATGCACTTCATGTACGGCGGCAAGGTGGCCGTGCCGACGACCATTCGCCTCGTATCCGGTGGTTATCGCGGCTACGGCCCGACGCACAGTCAGAGTCTGGAAACAGTTTTCTGCGGCGTGCCCGGTTTGAAGGTCGTCGCCCTGTCGCGCCGACACGACGCGCGAGCTTTGCTGCGGGCGGCGGTCTTGCACGATCCGAACCCGGTGCTGTTCGTGGAGAACAAGCTGCTGTATGCGATGCGCCCGCACGCCGGAGCGCCCGATGGGTTCCGCTTCGTTCCACATCCACCGGCCTCGATCGGGCACTATCCCATCCTGCATTTTACAACGGTAAAGCCGGATCAGGCGTCCGATGTCACCGTCGTGACCCACGGTGGCCTGACCGACATGACCGAAGAAGCGCTCGAGCATCTGATCGTGGAAGAAGAACTGGACTTCGACTATTTTGTCCTCACGCAGCTCAGCCCGCTGGTGAGCGACGAGATCGTCGCGTCGGTGCAGCGCACGGGCCGGCTGGTTACGATCGAAGAAGGCCCCGCGTCATTTGGTATCGGTACGGAAATCGTGACGCAAACGGCATTGGCTCTGAATGGCGCGGCGCTACGCGTCGCCCGCGTCGGCGCGCAGGACGTCCCGATTCCCAATTCCCGCGTGCAGGAGCGCGAAGTCCTGCCCTCGCGGGAGCGAATCATCGAGACGATATTGGGCCTCTTCCAATCCACATCGCAGTGAGAGGATGGCATTGCCCGCTATAAAACCCGAACTGGTGCTCGTGCCGCGTTTCTCGGCGAATGACGATTTCGCCATCCTCGTGGCCTGGTCCAAGAAGGACGGCGATACCGTGGCGGCCGGCGAGAAAATCTGCGAGTTGGAATTCAGCAAAACGGTGATGGATGTGACGGCGCCGTCCAGCGGATTCCTGTTTCGGATGCACGAAGAAGGCGACGAAGTGCCGGTTGGCAAGCCGCTGGCCGCGATCGCCGCGACGCCCGAGCGCCCTGCGATTCACGTCGAAGCGCCGGCGGCCGCCGCTGTCAAAGTGACGGCCAAAGCGCGGAAATTGATCGAAACCCACAACATCGACCTGGCCCAGTTTCAAGGCCTCGGCATCGTCAAAGAAGAGCACGTGCTGAAGTTTCTGGAGACGCAGCCGTCAGCAGGAGAACCGGCCGAAGCCGGCGAATTCAAGCCGCTGACGCCCGTTCAGCGCCGCGTCGCCAAAACGCTCACCGAATCGGTGCGCACGATCCCGCACTCGTATCTGTGCCGCTGGGTCGATGCGGCGGCCATCGAGGCCCGCGTCGCGAAAATCTCCGAAACGCACGAGGGGCTGATGGTGAGCGTCTCCGACTGGCTGGTCGCGACCGTCGCCCGTGAGGCAAAGGAGCACCCCAAAGTGCTCGCCTCCTGGCGGGAAAACGGCGTGTTCTATCATCCGCACGCACACGTCGGCTTCGCGCTCAATCAGCCGAATGGCGATCTGCTGGTCCCGGTGATCCGCGAGGCTGAAGGGATGGAACTCGACGCGCTCATCGGACGAATCCGCGGCCTCCAGAAGAAAGCGATCAGGCACAAACTCGAGCCGCCCGACCTGACCGGCGGGACGATCACGGTCACCAGCCTGATCGGGACCGGCGTTCACCAGGTCTTTCCCATTCTGGTTCCGGAACAGGCGGCGATCATCGCGATCGGCGACCGGTGTGCACTTGGCCCGGTCCAGGCTTATGCACTCACCATCGGCTTCGACCATCGCATCCTGAACGGCGCGGAGGCCGCCGCATTCCTGAGCGCCGTCGCCGACGCGCTCGCGGGAGGGCCACGCGACGATGAATGACATCAGAGAGCGAGTGATCCGCACGATCTGCACCGTCCTCAAACTGGACGAGGTCGAGGAGCGGAACCTGCGAACCGACGTCGGCTACAAGATGATCGCCAAGTGGACATCGGCGCGGCACGCGGAGATCATCGTGGCCATCGAGGATGAATTCGGCATCGAAATCGAAGAACGCGCGATCCCCAGAATGAGCGACGTGGCCAAAATCGTCGCCTATGTGCAGACGAAACAGACGTGAGCGGGTTGGAAGATATCCAGATCGGGATCGATATCGCCGACGAGCGGCAGTTTCAGGCGCTCTCGCGGGAGCCGCGAGCGCTGGAGCGCACTTTCACCCCGCGCGAGCTGGCCGAATGCCGCAGCCGCGACGAAGACGCCGGGCCCGCCCTGCTGCGGCGCTTCGCCGCCAAAGAAGCGCTCATCAAAGCCTGCGGCCAGCCGGAGGGCCACTTGGCCAGGATCGAGATACTTCATGACAACGACGGGCGGCCCATCGTGCACTGGGACCATCTGACGCAAAAAGGCCTGAGCGCGCGGATCAGCGTCAGCTCCGCTCCGCCGTATGCGATCGCCGTTGCGATCGTGGGCCCGATCTGTAGTAAAAATATGCTTGCTCAATCGTTGGAGGCAGGTCGCTGATCTGCCCTAATTGTTTCGCCGCGTGTCAATTCCATTTGCAGGAGCTTCGATTATGAGAAAACTGTCGCTTCGCCCCCATCACGCACTTGCCCTGGCCGCGTGCATTCTCTTCGCCGCCATATCGAGCTGTGCGACGCTGGATACCACACTCGTGCAGTCAAAGCCCGGCACGACGACGACCCTCATCATCGTCCGCCATTGCGAACGCGATCCGGGCCTGGATCCCCCGCTCAATGCCGAGGGATCGATTCGAGCGCAGAAGCTCGTGGAAGTATGCCGGGAAAACGGCGTCACCGCCATCTACGCGCCGAGCCTGCAACGGAATCAGCAGTCGGTCCAGCCGCTGGCGGACGCCCTCGGCATCAAGGCTCATTTCTATTCCGATCTGGAGATGGCGGACACCAAGGCGTTCGCCAATAATTTCGTGAACACCGTGCTGGCCAACCACGCGGGAGAGGTGGTCATGTGGAACGGCAACACCGGTCCCGTCACCGACACGCAAAGCGGCAATCTTCAGGAACTTTACGCCAGGCTCGGCGGAACGATCCGCGCGCCGGTCCGTTACCAGGACCTCTTTATCGCGGTCATCCCGGACGAAGGCCCCGTGCACTTCATCAAGACCGAATACGGCGGCCCGAGCAGTCTGGATTGAGTCTTGTCGGCAGCGGGTTCAATTCTGTTTTCAGGAGCGGCACATGAACGCGCAGAGGCCGGACGGGAATCGAGTCAATCGGCGCAGCGTCATCAAGGGGATGGTAGGCGGCGCGGTGGCGGCTGGATGGAGCGTGACTGAGTCGCGGGCCGAGAACGCTCCGCGCGCCACGGCGATCCACACCCGGCCGGCCGGTGCGGATGCGCAAGACAACGAATCGAGATTGATCTGGCGGCTCGATCGGCCCAAGCCCGCTTTACCCAGCTCTTACTTCTGGACCTGGGACCACAGCACGAACTGGGTGTGGGACGATCCGGGCATGCTCAACTTCGGCTGCTACAACCGGTACCTCAAGCAGCCGGGCACATACATCGAGGACTACCGCCGGTTGACGGATTTGGCGGCCGGCCTGGGCGTCAGGGGCGTGCTCATCTGGGGTTTTCTGCGCGATTCGCACGGCGGCATTGACTCGGCCAAGCGCGTCGCGGACTACGCGGCATCGAAGGGCGTGGCCATCACGCCGGGCGTGGGTACCAACTGGTACGGCGGCGTCTATTACGAAGGCGATCATCCCTACAACATCGAGACCTTCACCCGCCAGTACCCCGATGTGCGTTCAATGGATGAGAACGGCAAACTCCGGGACAACAGCATCTGCCCCACGCATCCGCGTTTCGTCGAGTGGCTCCAGGCGGGCATGCAGTGGCTCTTCCGCGAGTTCGCCGTCGGCGGGGCCAACCTGGAAAACGGCGACTACGTGGTCTGTTACTGCCCGCGCTGCAAGGCACAGAAGGCCGACTGGCCCGGCGGCGAACCTGACTTCTGGCGCCATCAGTACCTGGGCTACAATCCGGCGCTAAAGGCCGTTCAGAGCCAACTGAAGGACAAGCTCGTCACCTGGGCGACGTACAAAGGCTTCGCTCCCGGGAACGCGGTGCCCAAGAAGAACATGGGGGCGTACATGGAGTGCGACCGGCCCGCACTGGTCGATAAACTTCCGCACGAGGGCGTCTGCCAGTGGACGCTCACCGGCATGGTCCGCAGCGACCCGCTGCCGCTGACCCGGTATCTGGACGACGGGGCGCCGAAGGAAGCATTCGTCAACGACCGCTGGCCCGCCGAACTGAAGCCGCCCACGCACCGCAGCGCCGGCTTCATCCACCAGGGCAGCCAGTGGGCGCGTCCGCCGCGCTACGAACAGGTGGTGAGCATCATCAAGGAGGGTTGCCTGCGGGCGTATCGGGCCGGGCTGGAGGGTGTCAGCATCCATGGCGAGGTCGCGAGCATGCATGTGCCCTGGGCGCTGAATTACCTGGCCTTTTCGCACTTCATCCATTGGCCGGAGGATTCACTGCGCGACTGGGGCCGCAAGACGCTCGGCCAGGTCCTGGGTACTCCGCAGGAAGGCGAGACCTTCGCCGAGCTGTTCGCGCACTGGCAGGCGGGCTCGCTGTCGGAAGCGCAGCGGAAGGACTTGGGCCAGCGGAACGGCAGCTTGACCAGGGAAGTGGCGGGAGGTAAGAGCCTGACGCGCTGGCGCTTCTGGAACTGGCTGAGCCGCATGGCTTCAGGAAGCCAGGACACACAGACCGCCGGCATTTGGTGAGGTGCAGCATGAATGCCCCAGTTCGCGACAAGGAGCCCATGAGCCGACATGTGATGCTGATGCGCGCGATGATGACGATGGCCGTGATGGGTTTGATGAACCCTGCGGGTTTCGCGCAGGGGTTCATGGATATCAACGTCAAACCCGCGCCCGACCACGAGGTCCGGTACACCTCTGGAAAGACGATTTATGTCGAAGGCCTTGTCGATGGCCGCTGGGTCGGCCGCTACTGGACGCCGAGCGGCCGCATCAACAATCCTTATCAGCGCGGGGCGGACGACGCCTTTCAAATTCAAGTGAAGGACAATCCGACGGCGGACGCGTCGCCGATTGCCCTTTCACAGAATTGGAACTGGGTGTCAACGGAGGAATTGCCCAAAACCGACCGCGGCGCCCGCCACCTCGTCGTCGAGCTCGCCCGGACCAATCCTGCGGTGACGTTGCGCATCCACACGTTGCTCGACGGGACCCCCGTACTCACCCGCTGGCTCGAGATCACCAATCGAACCGATAAGCCGCTCGCGCTCGCTGCCCTCTCTCCGTGGTCCGGTCGGCTCTGGTCACACAGCAACGCGAAGGTCCTGCCGCCGCTGGGCATCGACCACGACTACACCCTCGGTTACTTCACCCGGCAGAATCAGGGCTTCGAGGGATGGCTGGACTGGAAGCCGATCCCCAAAGGCGAGACGCTCATCCAGGGCTCACTCGGCCAGGGGTACGACGATCCCTTCTTCATCCTGCGAAACGAAGCCCGCGGTGAATACTTCATCTGCCACCTCGCGTGGTCGGCCAACTGGCACATGAAGTTCCAGAGTGAGGGCGAGTCCAGCACCTCGTTGAAGTTCGCCATCGGCCCGTCCGCCGCGATGCCCCAGCGCGTCATCACTGCCGGCCAGACTATCCAGACACCTGCTGTGCACCTCGCCCCCGTCGAAGGTGATCTCGATGCGACCGTACAGGCCATGCACGACCACCTCCGACGCTCCGTCCTGCCCCCGCGCAAACCGGAGCGATCGTACCTCGTGCAATACTCCGCCACCGGCGATCAGGGTTATATCGCCAACAAGTTCGGCGATACCGCCGGCATGAACGAAGAGAACATCCGTAAGCAGATCGACGTCGCCGCCGCGATCGGGTCTGAGGTGTTCATCATCGACGCCGGCTGGTGGGACACGCCGGGCGACTGGGTACCATCACCGACGCGTTTCCCCAACGGCCTCGAACCCATCGTGGAATACACCCACAAGAAGGGTCTGCTCTTCGGCCTGTACGTCGAGATTGAGCGCGTCAACGCCTGGAACGTGGGCAACGACGCCGGCTCCAGCAAGGTCGCCCGCGAACACCCCGACTGGATCGGCCCCAAGGCGGTCCTCAACCTGACAAAGCCGGAAGTCGCCGCCTACGTCGAGTCCGAGCTCTCGCGCATCATCGAACGCTACAAGCTGGACCTGTACCGCCTCGACTACAACCCGATGCCCACCAACGAGGGCCCCTCCACGAAGCGCGAAGGCTTCGACGAGAACAACTACTGGCGTTACTACGAAGCTTTCTACGGCCTCATGGAACGTATCCGCCAGAAGTACCCCGATCTCATTCTCCAGCAATGCGCCGCCGGCGGCGCCCGCAACGACCTCGGCACCGCCGGCCGATTCCACGAGACCTACCTCACCGACGGCCTCAACATGCCCGGCGTCCTTCAGAACTACAGCGGCCAGACGCTCGCCCTGCCGCCCGAGATTTTCGTCATCGGCCTCGGCGAGGGATCAGACGAGATGAACGGCAGCGGGCATAACGATACCAATTTGCGGAACACGTTTACGCTCTCGACGCCGTGGATACTTCTCGGCGTCGCCCCCAGCGTCGAGGAGCTCTCCCCCTACCGTCGCGACCGCTACGCCCATTACGTGAGCATCTACAAGCAGTTAATCCGCCCGATCCTGCCGACGTGCCGGATGTATCACCACGCCCCGGTCACATCGCGGGGCGGCGTCACGTCGAACGGCTGGTTCGCGATGGAATACACGGCTCCCGACCGAAGCAAAGGTTGGGCCACCATCGTTCGCATCGGACCAACTGACTCCGATACTTATATATTCAAACCGCGCGGACTGGATCGTGGAAAGACCTACCGTGTGACCTTCGACAGCACCGGCGAGACGGTGTCGCAGGACGGCATGGAATTGATTCGAGACGGCCTCCCCATCCGGCTCGAATCCGTCATGTCCTCCGAGCTGCTCCTGTTCGAGGCTCAGTGAGACTTTGCCATTGCGTCAGCGCGCAGAGAATCGAAGCGAGCTGATGCCATCCGCCCGCCCAATATTTGAAGGCAGTACGTTGCCCCTCAGACTACTCTCGATCTGCCGAGATTTTCGGAGGCTTTCCCTGTCCGAGTTGATTGTGGCAAGCGTTGCAGGCATTCGTCAATTGCTGAAAAGAACGGTTGACTTTCTCTTTGTCGGCTGCCTCCCAGGCATACTCCATGGCCCGAGCATGCCGCATCAGTTCAGTCGCGAGTCCGCCGAAGCGCGGATCTTTGCCCCGCTGGTCCTTGGCAAACACCGGAAACACATCTTGGGCAGCCTGAGTTAAACGCTCCATGTCGGCGTACTCTGGTGTGAGCTTACCCGGTCGATTGATCTCTTGGGCGGTAGCGAAGTGAAGCGCTTTCATTCGCTTCATGAAGGGTTTGACGCCGCCGTACATCTCGATTCGACGGTGATTCCACCAGTACCACCCAGCAACTCCGGTGAGCACGATGACGCTGGAAATGACGACTACCCGTACTTTGTTGCTCACTGTGGCGGCTCCCACGGGAGCCCGAGATTGTTGTAATTCGCAAGGTGGTAGCTCGCATGCCGGATGGCATGTCCATCGCCAAACAGGTACATACCGGCGCCTCCATGCCGCAACGGATTCACGTCATTCAGGTCAACCTTGACCTGCGTTTGTCGGACGTATTCGGCCGTCGCGATGCCGCCATGCGTGGTGAATGCCTCGCCGAGCCAAATGACCGCGCTGCTGCCGTAGTAGCGCGGCGAACGGTAGATTCCTGCCTTGGGCAGCGATCCCTCATGCCCGGTCGCTACGAAATCCGCACGGTACGTCACCGGAATGCCTTGGACCTCTCCCCAGATTCGCTCTTTCTGCTGAGGACATTGAAAAACGGTAGCGCGCTGACTCACCATCCCGGCCAGATAAGTTCCCGGAAACGACCCCGTTCCATTGGGGTCTGGGATGTTCTTCGCGTTGACATCAACTGCGAGGTGACGACCCTTCACGAGAAAGTCCGACCATGAGTACGAATAGGTCAGGCCGCGCAGCGTGATCCCGTCATCGAAGTACGGCGGAAAACGGTTGCTCTGCTGATACGTCAGTGAGGCGATCCCAATCGAGTGCAGGTTCGCTCCGCAGACTGATCTTCGGCCGGCCTCACGCGCTCTTGACAGGCTCGGCACGAGGACGGCGATCAGCAAGGCAATGATCGCCACCACCACCAGAATCTCAATCAGCGTGAATGCTCGGCGCACCAGTTGAACGCGGGCCATCAGTGGGCTCCCATGTCTCCATTGTACCCACGCCTGATCGCGCGGGTCAAACTCGAATACTCACCTGAGAAACTCGGGCGGATCAGTTTGGCATGTACTCGGCCATCAGTTCGTTCACCGCCACTCAATCGAGTACTGGAGTTTGACGGCGAGATTGGGGGACTCCTCCCCTCCATCCAGACCGACGTCAACAGCAGCCTTGAGATGCTGTCCCTCAACAATTTGCCGGTCGAAACCCACCTGAAGGATATTCTGATTGTGGTGGCCCTCTTCCTCGCTGCTGCGGTTGACGTAGTTGAGTACGCCAATGGTCTTGTCGTCAAACTGATAATCAAACCCAGGCCCCACGCCCCATTGGAAGTGACGCCGATCGCCGCCGGACTCTCCGCCAAAGCCAAATGGGAACGCCCAGGACTCGCCTTCGCCGCCCTCCTCGCCGCCGCGCTCGCCGTTGGCAGTTTCTATGTACCCTTCAAGATGAACCCGAAAACGCGGAAAGATGGTCTTGGTCAGGTTCAGGTGCAGCGATGCGTCCACCCCGGAGGAACCCTGCCCCGATGGAATCCTCATTTCGCTCCAGGCGGCGATGGCCGGGAGAAGATCGCCCTCTTTCACAAACTGATTGAAGACAATCAGGGCCAAGTCGCCATTGCCCTGATCCCCTCCGTCGCCAATATTCACCGGGAGCACCTCCAGCTCAAGAAAGAGGGTATCGGTGATGCCGTATTTCAGTGACGGCCCGACGAAAAAGTCGTCATCGGTGTCATCGGAGCGCGTCGCCCAGCCAAGTGGAACCTCGAACTCCCACGCACCCTTCTCGACGCTGGAATTGGCTTCTCGAACATTAAAGAAGTCGCTGATCTCCCGGTACGGGGAGCCCTCCGCGGACTCGCTGACCTTGGTCTCCTTTGTCTCCATCGCAGGAGACTCGGAGGCCTGGTCCGCCCACGCGAGTCGCAGCGGCGTAACGCCAAACGCGTCCGGCTTGGCTCGGGATTGCTGAGCAGCAAGCTCCGATGCCTGAAAACCGCAGATCGCAGTCGCAGCAAGAATCGCCCATGCCGATGGTTTGGAGTACATGTGAAGTGCCCTCTATCGCCTGCGCCACGGCAGAATAGGAAACGACATACACGTTAGTTATCGCCCCCGCGCTCGTCAAACGCGAGGAAAGTAAACGGGAGCCAGGTAGGGCCGGTCAGCGACCTGACTTCAACAATTAGGCATACTGGCCTCCCCGGCGCTGGCGGCTGTTCGAGTAAGCTCTTACGGAACAGCGGTATAGCACATCAAGCGCTTGATTTGGTTGCAATTTGCAACCATTTCATCTCGCTCCAGCTATGAGCGGTTCCGGTTCTGTTTCGCCTGCTCGTTGAATATCTGTTGACGAAATCGGCTATAATCCGGTTAACATGGTTCCGGTCGACATGCGACTTGGCCTCGGGAGGCGTCGCATTCCCACGTGCCCGAAGTCGAGAGCACCTGATGAAACGGATTCCGTCGCAACGGTTGCACATATCCCTCTTCGCAATCGCGGTCCTCTTCTGTGGAAGCGGCGTGAACGCGCAGGTGGCGCTGCTCGGCGTGCAGTACCAGCAGGATGAGCTGTTCCCGGAATACAACTGCATCTGGCATGACAGCAATTACCCGACCTCCTGCTCCGGCACCTACCTGGGCGGCAACGTCCACGTGTACCTGAAGAACACCGGCGCATCGCCGGTGACGATCACCGACGTGACCCTGGCCGATTACAGCCTGACCACCATCCTCGCGCTTAGCACAACGGCACATAACGCCAACAGCATCTATTTCTACTGGGACAACCCGCCGCAGGACATCATCGACGCGGGCCTTCCGGTCTGGTTCAAGGGCGACCCGTCCACGGTCCCACCGGGCGGGGTTGCGCAGGCGGTCATACGGCTGCGTTTTCCGCCGACCACGCCGACGGTCAGCGTGGGCGTGGTCACCTCCGGCGGGACGGTGAACACGACCATTCCGATTGACGCCGCCGCACCGCAGCTCGCCAGCGTCGGCTTCTCACAGGATCGGACGAAAGTGTATCTGCATTGGCGCCGCGGCGACGGGGCCGCCCCGACATCCGTCCTGATGGACGGCGTGGACATGACCGCGATCACGTCCACCGTCAGCGATGCGTCGGTGAACTTCGCCGAGTCGGTGATCAACCTCGCAACCCCGCTGACGTACATGTCGTATCACGTCTTTCAGGGCGTCTACGCCGACGGCAAAACGGCGACGGCGTCGCTGCGCGCCTGGTCGCACCCGTTTCTTCACGCCTCATGGAGCGTGTTTACCTGCGCCGACGGAGACCTGGCCTGCGGCCAGCAGTTTATCACCGACGCCACCAACCGCGGCCTCAACGCCGTCCAGAACCAGATCGGAGGCGGCGTCACCGATTACCTCCAGACCAGCGCCGGGCAGGCGTATGCCGCCTCCCGCGGCTACGGCTGGATCGTGTGGAACACTTACACCTTTGACAATCCGCTGATGAGTTTCCTCGACGACGAGCCCGACGCGGAAGAAGCCAACGTATCCAACACTTTCTGCGGCACCGGCCTGAAGCTGCCCTGCGGGACAAGCCCGATGGGGATCCTGGGCCTGCGCTTCATCGCGGTCGGCGAGGACTTCCGCTCCACCTACCCGCTGGCCCCGACCACGATCAACATGGACGGCACGTTCAAGCCGGAGAACTATTACGCCTACGGGCAGGCGGTGGACGTCCTCCAGGCCGATCCCTATTACCAGAAACGGCTGAAGGACACCTACTGGTATTACCCGCAGCGGATCCCGCTCTACAACAAGGCCACCTACAACTACGCGGTGGCGAAAACGATGACGCGGGCCGCCGAACCGAACCCCGCGCACGTCATCCTGCTCTCGACCGAATCGCGCGAGACCGTCAACGGCGTGGTGAAGACCTGGCCGTTCCCGACGCCGCAGGCCAAGCGGATCGAGGTGTACTACTCGCTGGCCGGCGGCGCCAAAGGCATCAGCTATTGGTGGTTCAAGCCGGGATATCCGTCCAACGGCTTGGGCGCCCTGACTCCGGCGGCCCTGGCCCTTTGGAAGGAGATGGGGCTGTTCGGCAACGAGATCAAGACGGTCTCGCACCTGCTGGTCATCAGCCACCCGGTGGATATGCCGCTCGCGCCCAGCACCAATGTCTGGGCACGGGCGCTCGCTTCGGGCACCGATTGCCTGATCCTGCTGGTGGTGAACGACAACTACTACAACGACGAGGCCGGTTTCCATTCGACGCCCGTGAGCAACGCGACGGTGACGGCGACGCTGCCGTCGTGGATGCAGTCCTCTCCCACCGCGTTCGAGATCTACGCGGGCGGCCTGGCCGACGTCAGCACGCAGCTCAATGGCAGCCAGTTGCAGTTAAATCTGGGCACGCTGGACCTGACCCGCATGATCGTCGTCACCACCAACGCGCAGCTCCGGGCGACGATCCAGCAGCGGTACGTGCAGGAGGTCTGGCCGGGTGTCTGCGCCTTCGCGCCGGAATATTGCACGCCGCAACAAGTCCCGCCGAGCATCACGCAACAGCCTATCGACCAGAACACGACGCTGGGCGGAAGCGCAAACTTCTCCATCCAGGCCCAGGGCACGTCGCCGCTCAGCTACCGCTGGCAGAAGAATCAGGTCAATTTGAACGACGGCGGGCCGCTGGCCGGCGTGTTCACCGCGACGCTGACCATCACGGGCGCGGGCAGCCTCGAAACCGGCGCCTATCGATGCGTGGTCACCAACGGCGCGGGAACCGCCACCTCGGACGCGGCCAACCTGATCGTCTTGTCGCCGGACTTCGATCTCGACGGCGACGTGGACCTGACCGACTTCGCTCACCTCCAGATCTGTATGGGGACAGACTACCCGGCAACCGTACCCGCCTGTGCCGACACCAACCTCGACGGCGACATACACGTGAACAATTCGGACATGGTGAAATTCATTAACTGCCTGAGCGGGCCGCAGGTTCCTTTGACCGTCACGTGCATGGCGGGGCCTTAGCGGTCCGTGGCAACAATCGTGGCACGGCCTTCCAGGCCTTGTTTTCATGGGCAAGATGCGGAGAATTGCTGAAATCTCGGAGGCGTCCCCATGTCCCCTCAGGAAGATGTGGATTTCCCTGCACCAAGCCCTCAATCCCGCTGGGGCAAAGGCTTTTTGGCCTTGGCCGGCAACATTCTGATCACTGGGTTGGGCCACGTGATCGTCGGCCGTCCGCGTCGGGGGCTTGTCTGGTTCTCGCTCTCATTCCTTCTGACCGCAGTCGTTATCGCGGCCATGGTTACTCCGCGGCTCCTGCCAATTCTAATTGGGCTCTTACCCGTCTACACGATCGTCATGTTGACCAGCTACATCGACAGCTTCTTGTGTGGACGACATTCGATGCGAAAGCTGGCTGGTCCGTTTTGGCGCTATGCAGGTGGGGTTGGCTTGATCGCGTTGACGTGTGTTACGAAGCCCGGCCCGCGCGTGGCCGAATATCTGAAGCACAATTATGTTGAGGCTTTTCGCCTCGCCGGTGGCAGCATGATCCCCACCATAAACACCGGCGACCGCTTTCTGATGCACAAGAAATCCGGCTTGAAGCGTTGGGACCTGGTGGTGATGACCCACCCCGAGTACGACGGTGCACCGATCGCCACGCGCATCGTCGGACTACCCGGCGAAAGAGTCGAGATCATCGCGGGCGAGGTTCACATCAACGGTAAACCCCTGACTTCGCCTCCCGGCGCGGGGCCATATACCCAAATTCAATTTACCGGCGCGCAGGAACAGCAATTGGCGGGAAGGCCTTGCACAGCCTGTGAGGGCAATCCACTGCATCTGGGAGATGAAGAATACTTCGTGCTGGGCGACAACAGTCCCCGCGCCCGCGACGCCCGATTATGGGAGATAGTCATTCCGGGTCATCCGCGAGGAGCATTACCCGCCGACCAGATATTCGGCCGCGTCACCGCCATTTACTGGCCTCCTCGGCGCTGGCGGTTGTTTGAGTAGACACGAAAGCCCACGGCAGCACGGAAGAATCTCAACCGATGGAGGTGGTCGCAATTTGCGCCCACCTCCATCGCGCCCACCTTCGAGAGTTGGAAGCGAAAGTCAGGTGATGCCCTGCAGCTTGCGGCGTTTGACGCGGTTGGTCCAGACCACAAGGATCAGTGGCCATGCGGCTGAGGCGAGAACAAAAGGTAATTCTAGATTTGTTGCGCCCCTTCCGTGGGTACGCCAAATCATGTAGGCCGATGGCGCGCCAGCGATAGAGACGAGCAACCATGCATATAGAAACGTTCGTGCCATCCGAGCCCAGTCATGAGGCTGCTGGACCAGATCGACGAACGAACCTTCTTCGAATCGCCCAAGATCTTCGGCTTCTTTATATCGAATCCAACCCACATGGGCACTGTAGAAGCCCGACCACGATGAGATTGGTACGATTGGGACCCAGAGGATGGTCAGCCACACGGTGAACTGTATCCGCCTGTCCGGAGCGCGCTGAATGCCATAGATTGTTGTGCCAGTGCCACAGCGCGCGATGTACCAGCTCAGTTTCAACTTAGGCATTCCTTCCGGCTACATCCAAATCCCCGAGAACGCCAGTATCAGCGCCAGGATGATGATCGCGAACAGCCCCCACCAGAGCACGACATGACTGTACCAGTGTTCGCCGAGCCCGCTGAAGATGTT
This sequence comes from uncultured Planctomycetales bacterium, assembly GCA_964384465.1. Classification (GTDB taxonomy): domain Bacteria; phylum Planctomycetota; class Phycisphaerae; order UBA1845; family PWPN01; genus CAYLLT01. Next base: position 15,541 of record CAYLLT010000014.1, read on the forward strand.
CAGATGCCGCCAGTTGAACGTCAGCTCATCGGTCACCTGCTCAGGGGCCGGCGGCGGCGTCAGCAGGCTCACTGCCACGCAGACGATCACGCAGAAGAACCAGTTGATGATCGCCTGCATGGCGAACGGCTCGATGATCTGAAGATGCCCCGGCACGAGCTGCACGTAGAGCTTCATGGCGATGCCGAACGCGAAACCGAGAAAGACCGCCGCCGTCGCGCCCGGCCCGTTAATGCGCTTGAACAGGATGCCGAGGAGAAATATCGCCGCGAACGGCGGCGCGAAAAACGCGTACAGCGTCTGGATGTACTCGAAGAGGCTGCCGCCCAGCCGGTTGATGAAGCCGGCCAGCACGATCGCGATGGCCAGCACCACCGCCGACGACCACACGCCCATCATCACGAGGTTCTTTTCCGAAGCGTTCGGCCGCAGCAGCCGCTTGTAGATGTCCAGCGTGATGATCGTCGCCGTCGAGTTCAGCACGGAGTTGATCGTCGATTGAATCGCCCCGAACAGCGCGGCCAGGAACACGCCGCGCAGCCCCACCGGCACCAGCATGTGCAGCATGCGCACGTAGCCCTTATCCGCTTCGGGCTTGATCTTGTCCCACGGCAGTTGCATGACCTGCGGGTACTTGGCGAACAGAATGAGGCCGGGCAGCACCACGATCGCCGGCAGCAGAATCTTGAGATATCCCGCCATCACGATGCCCATGCGGGCGTGGTACATGTTCTTCGCCCCGAGCACGCGCTGGATCATGAACTGATTGATGACGTTGTACCAGATGCTGACGGAGAATACGCCGAGGAACAGGTTAGGCCACGGCATTAGTGCGTGCGTGGCCGGCTGAACGACCGAAAGGCGATTGTAATGATCGACGCGGGCCATGTGCTGTGCGTTCTGTGCGACCACTTCAGCATAGGTGCCCTCGCGGGCCTGGTTGCGGTACAGCATGGTCTTGAAGCCGGCGATCAACGAATGCTCCTCGCCCGACAGCATGTACAGTCCCAGCACGGTGACCATCAGCCCGCCGGCCACCATCACGATCAGCATGAAGAAGTCGGTCCACGCGACCGATTTCAGCCCGCCATAGATCGCCCACGCGCCGGCCACCACGCCCAGGACGATGATGGCCGTCCACAAGTTCCATCCGAACAGCGTCTGCACGGCGATCCCGCCGCCGTACAGCACCGCCGCCAGAAACGCCACGATGTTGCTGATGACGGTCACGACGGCGAAGAACTGCCGCAGGGCGGGGTTGAACCGCCTCTCCATGAACTCCGGCGTGGTGAATACCTTCGAGGCCAGCAGGAACGGAATGAAGAACCAGATCAGCAGCGAGAACGACCAGATGTTGGCCCACTCGGACATGGCCACGCAGATGCCGTATATGTAAGCGGCCCCGATCATGCCGATGAAATGTTCGCTGCTGATGTTGGAGGCGATGAACGACCCGCCGACGACATACCACGGCAGCGTGCGCCCGGCGAGGAAGTAATCGTCGGAACTCTGGTGCTCCTTGCGGCCCGCCCAGTAGCCGACTATCGAGATCACCACGAAGTAACCAAGGAATGCGAACAGATCCCAGAAGCCGAGCGTGAATGTGGCACTGTCGGGCATGGGGGGAATGTACGGGAGAAGGTGGCTGCCGCCAAGGGGACATTCGTTCTCCGAAGTAGCCCACAGCTCGCAGCCTGATTCGTGGTTAGCGTCTGCGTGCTGAGAGTCCCGGAGGGACGGTTGAGAATAGCCCAGCCTTTCAAGGCTGGGAATACGGTGCGTATGTGAATGTTAGTCCCGGAGGGACGGTTGAAACGATGATCTCAGTCGTCCCTCCGGGACTTTGTTCGACCCGTGTCACTTACCCAGCGTTAAAACGCTGGGCTATTCTCATCCCGTGCCTCCGGCACGCTAAACAGTACGCAGCCTGCGGGCTCTCAACGTCAGCGGGACTCGTCCAGCATATTTGCGATGTGGCGCTTGCAAGCTTCGATCAGTCGCGGCAGCGCATCGCGGTCGAACGGGCTTTGCCAGACCTGGTAGATGTCGTGATCGTACCGCTCGGGCGGGCTGAGATAACTGCTCTGGCCGTTGACGATGTTCATGACCACGATGGCGAGATCGGGAAACGCGGCCCGCAGCGCGATCTGGAAGTCGGAGTACGCCTCATTCGGCGTGCCGACGATGATGCCGTCGCCGATGCGCCAGAGCCATACGGGAATGGCGCAGGTCGGGCCGCTGCCCATCGAGCGCACGATCCGCAGCTTGCGCCGCAGCCGCTCGGTCATCGCGCGATCGGTGCACGCGGCCAGCTCGCGCTCGACTTCCTCTCTGGAAGGAAGCTTCTTAAGCGGCAGATCGACCGTGATCTGCCGCACGTCGAGCACCGCGGATGGCTCGAACGCCCGCCGTCTCCACGTCGCCAGCGGCGCGCCCGACTCCACCACCCCCGCGTATTCCAGGGCGGTGGCGGGCGGAAGCATCGTCGAAAGCGCGGTGACGACGGCCAGGCCCAGTTGCCGGCCGTTCGCGTCGGCGATGGCGGTGTCGCCGGTGTACTGCTCGCGCGGAGCGAGTTCGCCGGAGGCGCCCTGCAAAAAGAGGCACGGTGCGCCGCCGGTCTCGCGCTCCACCACCTCGCGCATCGCGCCCACGTAATCCGGCGAGAGCAGGCGGTTGTCCCACGCCAGCGTCGTCGGGTGGCAGGCGTAATTGACGAGCGTGGCCACAGCCCTTCCGCTGGGTTCCGTCACGCGCCCGACGAGTACGGTGTCGTCCGCCGGATTCCGGGGGTTGAAACCGCAGACGATTCGGTCTTTCTCAGGATCCGGCAGATCACGGTTCGTGGCCAAACCGGATCGACCCGCAGCCCAGGTCAGGATCGCCGGCTTCGCCCCGGCGAGCGCTTCCTTCGTCGCCTCGACCAGCGAACCCGTCAGATGGACCAGGTACGGCATGATCAAGCGCCCGCCCGGTTTGTCCGCATCCTCCCGGCAGAGCGAGCACGACGCGTGCGTGTGCGTCAGACTGAGCATCACCCGCGCCGGGTCGAGCCCAAGCCGCTCCAGCAGCGTGCCGCGAAGACGCTTCTGGTCGTCGTCATCCTGCCACCAGCCGCCGTCGATCGACGCGAGGACGAGCGGTGCGTCCTGCGCCGTTTTCCGCATGGCGAGGACGGTCAGCGAAAGCGGCCGATGGACGCCTTCGGCCACGTCATGTTTGGCCGCGCCCCAGCTACGGTTGTAGATGCCGACCGGCGGCGTGATGTCCCGCCGCGCGACGCCGGCCTCGATAGAAGCGGATGGAGGTATCTGATCCGGCGGGCCGTTCATCGTCCCTGCCCCCCCATGCCGAAGAGGCTCAGGCCGCCATCCATCAGCAGCGTCGAACCGGTGATGTGCCGGTTGGCCGGGTCGCAGAGATACGCCACCTGCTCGGCCACCTCGTGCGGTTCGATCAACGCCTTCACCGGGACGGCCTCGCGCGATCGCTCGCGCAGGCCGGGCGTCTGGTCGAAGATCCTCCCGCTCAGGCCCGCATCGACGTAGCCGGGGGCGATCTCATTGACCAGGATCCCGTGCTGCGCTAACTCGGCCGCCATGCACCGGCACAACATGCGCATCCCCGCCTTGGATACGCAGTACGCGGGGATGGTGGTATGCACGACGTGCGCGGCCCAACTGCCGACGAAGACCACGCGGCCGGGCTTGCCCCGCTGCACAAGGTGCATCGCGGCGGCGTGGGCGAGATGAAACGCGCCGTTCAGGTTGACGGCCAGCTCGCGCTGCCAGATTTGCGGCGTCAGCTCGGGGAAGCGGGCCAGCGCGACCACCGCGGCGTTGGGGATGATGAGCGTGGGGACGCCCAGTTCCTGCTCAACGGCATCGACCCAAGCCGCGACGGCGGCGGCGTCCGACACATCGACGCAATCGTATCGCGCGCGGCGGCGGAGCGCGCGGATCTGGGTCAGCAGCGCGTGCGCCTGCTGCGCATCCACGATGTCGCCTACGGCAATGTCCGCGCCGCGCCGCGCGAGTTCAATCGCGATCGCCCGGCCGATGTCGCCGGCCCCGCCGCTGATGATCGCAACCTGACCTTCGAGAGGCGATTGCGGATTGTGGATTGCGGATTGCGGATTTGGTACTTGCACGTCAACAGCTCGCTATTCTCGCACTGCGGCCATAATCAACTCGAATAATCGGTCAACTTCCCGTCTAGTCTCCTCGTCGAGCACGAAACCCACCGGGCCGCGGACGATCGTGTTGCGGAAGATGCCCTGCCTGACCAGAAGATACTTCTCCACGGCCAGGAACGCATCGAGACTCGTCTGTACCGCGATCATCGACGAAATCGGCAGCGACAGACGGTAGATCTGCCGTTCATCGCCGGCTGCGAGCGCCCGCCACAAGGCGACCAGGCCGTCGATCAGATCGGCGCCGGGCATGGTGCCGACGATGCCGCGGCGGAAGCTGTCCACCAGCGCGATGCCGCCGGTGCCCTCGAAGACGCGGGCCTTGCCGCCGGTCGCCTCGCGCAGAGCGGTCAGCTTCGGGCCGATCGGCTGCGCCTCCGGCTTGAACAGTACGCGCTCGCCGTATTCCGCGAGGACCTTCGCCTGAAGCTCGACCGGCATCGGCCGGCCGACATAGCCGCTGGCGTCCTGCACGATCACCGGCAGCGACGTCGCCCGGATGATCCGTCCGTAGTACCGCAGCAGTTCCGACTCAGTTACCGCGATCGAGACCGGCGGGACCGCCATGACCGCAGAAGCGCCGACGCTCTCCGCGTGTTTCGCGTATCGCTCGGCGGAATGCCCGCTCTCGGCGCCGACGCTGATGACCACAGGTCCGCGCTGCCTCGCGAAGGTGGAAGCCCGTGCCGCAAGCTGCTCGCGCTCCTCACTCGACAGACGAAGTACCTCGGACACCATCGCCATCACGATGCCGTCCGCGCCGCGATCGAAGAGCCACGCGATCTCCCTTTCCAGCGTGGCGTAGTCGATGGATTCGTCTTCGTGGAACGGGGTTTGAAAGACGGGGAAGACGCCCTGGAGCGGCTTGGATACCGGGGGCGTCATCGTGCGTACATCCTCACATCCTTAATTTCGGGGCGATCACACTTCCGCCGGCGTTTCGCCCTCGGACAACACCTTCTGGATCGCGCTGCGGACGACGGTGACCTTCACGTTGGAGGATTCATCGACCTTGAGCGTCACTTCCAAATCCTTGACCGAGACGACCGCGCCGATGAGGCCGCCGATGGTCATGACCCGGTCACCGCGCTTGACGTTGGCCAGCATGTCCTGCCGCTTCTTTTTCTCCCTACGATTGCCGCTCAGAACAATCGCATAGAAGACGACCAGCATCAGCAGCAGGCCGATCCAGAGTTGCGAGCCCGGCCCGCTCTGGGCCAAAAATGCCGAATCCATGATGTTTATCACTCAGCAGATCTCCCGAAACTCACCGCGTCCGCTCCGGCCGCGTCCGCCACCGGAAACTCGGCCAGCATCGTCCCCCAATCACCGGTTGGAATCAAGTCCCGCAGGCGGCCCATGAATCGCTGGTAAAACCATAGATTATGCACGGTGACGAGCATGGGCCCGAGCATTTCCCTCGACATAAAGAGATGCCGGATGTACGCGCGGCTGAACTGCCGGCACGTAGGGCACGGGCAATCGCGTTCGAGCGGCTCATCCTGCTCGCGGTACTTCTCATTCCGCAGTCGGAGCGAACCCGCGGCGGTGAACGCATAAGCATTGCGGCCGTTGCGCGTCGGCAGAACGCAGTCGAACATGTCCACACCGGCACGGACCGCGGCCAGGATGTCCCGCGGCATGCCGACGCCCATCAGATAGCGCGGGCGGTCCTCCGGCAGGCGGCCGACCAGATCGTCGAGCACGTCCACCATCTGCTGGTGCGTCTCGCCGACGGACAATCCGCCGATCGCGTAGCCGGGGAAATCCAGCTCGATCAGCCGCTCGGCACAAGCGCGCCGCAATTCGGGGAACACGCCGCCCTGAACGATCCCGAACAGCGCCTGGTCGTGCCGGCGGTGCGTGTCTTTGCACTCGCGTGCCCAGCGGAGCGTCCGCTCTACCGCTTGAGCCACTGTGACGCGATCGGCATCGCCCGGCGGGCATTGATCGAATGCCATGATGATGTCCGCCCCAAGCTGGTTCTGAATGCGGATTGCGGTTGCCGGGTCGAGTTGAATCCACGCACCGTCGATGTGCGAGCGAAACGTCACGCCTTCGTCGGTGATCCGGTTCAGTTCCGCGAGCGAGAAGACCTGATATCCGCCGCTGTCGGTGAGGATCGGGCCGTCCCAGGCCATGAACGTGTGCAGGCCGCCGAGGCGCTCGATCAGCTCCGCCCCCGGCCGCTGGCAGAGATGGTAGGTATTGCCGAGGATAATCTCCGCCCCACTGTCGCGGACCTGATCCGGCCAGACACCCTTGACGCTGCCCTTGGTGCCGACGGGCATGAACGCCGGCGTGCGCACCGGGCCGTGAGGCGTGGTGAGGATACCTGTTCGCGCCGGACCGTCCGGATCACGCTGCTTGATCTCGAATCTGAGCATGCGTTCGTATTGTAATGGACACGGGTATACTCATGCTGCTCAGAAAATGGGCTCGGGGGCACTCGCAAGGGCGTCGATCGGTGTGGTAGGTCCCGTCTGCCGGACGGGACCTCTGCCGCAGCGCCACCGCACGGACGTGAGGTCCCGCCCGGCAGGCGGGACCTACTCGCTCTGCCGCGCGGTTTTCATGATTGGTGGTGATCCGATCATGTCGTCCTCGTGCGAAAACCGGGAACATGATTGGAGATCGATGTTGAATCGAGCCAAGCTGGTGATGCTTATGATCGGTTTGTCCACGGCTGGGGTCATTGCCGATGAGCCGGCGCCGGTCTTTCCCGTGGGCCTGAAGCCCGGCGACACCATCGCCATTGTCGCTCCGGCGGGGCCTGCGGAGCGGCCGCGGGTCGAGCTGGCCAGGACGCGGCTCGAAGCGATGGGCTTCAAACTGCGGATGGCCGATGACCTCTACCGCCGGCGCGGGTATCTGGCCGGCGACGATGTTCGGCGGGCCGAGGAGTTGATGGCCGCTTTTCGCGACCCGCAGGTCGATGCGATCTTCTGCGCGGGCGGCGGCTACGGCACGACCCGCATGCTCGATAAATTGGACTACGCGGTCATACGCAAGAATCCCAAAATCCTCACCGGTTTCAGCGACATCACCGCGCTGCACCTGGCCATCCAGCGGAAGGCGCACTTCGTCACTTTCCACAGCCCGGTGGCGATGTATGGGCTGGGAAGCAAAGAGAACCTCAGCGATTTTTCGCTGGAATACTTCTGGCGGCCGCTGCTGGTGGAAAACTACTTCGATGCCGACGGCTCCGCCCTGCCGGCCGGTTATACGTTCGATCAACCCAAGGGAGCGCCGCCGGTTCAGACGATATCGCCCGGCGTGGCCCGCGGGCGGCTCACCGGAGGCAACCTGTCGCTGGTCTGCCCGCTCATGGGCACCGAGTTTGAAATCGAGACGGCCGGCCGGGTGCTGTTCCTCGAAGATCGCAACGAGGAGCCGTACCGGATCGACCGCTATCTTTCACAACTGCGGCTCGCCGGCAAACTCGACCATCTGGCCGGCGCGATCCTCGGCCTATTCACCGATTGCGAAGCGAAAAGTCCCGGTGAGAGCCTCACGCTCGAACAGGTGTTCCGCGATTACTTCGAAAAACTGGGTGTTCCCGTCATCCTCCATTTCCCGGTCGGGCATTCGCGGTTCAATGCCACGCTGCCCATGAGCGTTCTGGTGGAAGTCGATGCGGAAGCGAAACGGGTGACGGTGCTGGAAAATCCGGTCCGATTGGCGGAGAGAGACGGAAACAAACCTGATAGAGAGGAAAACAATGCATCGCGATAGGCTCAATCGCCGGGAGATCCTGAAATCAACCGCTGCCGCGATCGGCACGGCGGCTCTGACCAGGATATCCGTCGCGGAAGAAGCGAGCAGCAAACCGGCACTGCCCACGTTATGCCTGTTCACCAAGCCGCTACAGAAGCGGCCGTTGGACGATCTGCCGGCACTGGTGGACAACCTCGATTTTGAGGCGGTCGATCTGACCTGCCGGCCGGGCGGGCACGTACTGCCGGAACGGGTGGAGGACGATCTGCCGAAGGCCTGCGAGCTGTTCAAGTCGGCCGGGATCCGCGTGCCCATGATCACCACCGGCATCGTGGACGCCGGCAAGGACAACGCGGAAGCGATCGTCAAAACCGCCGCCGCACTGGGTATCCGATACGTGAAGCTCGGTTATTACCTCTATGGAGATCTACTCAATATGCGCGCGCGGCTGGCGGAAGTGAAGGCCAGCCTGCGCGACATCGCCGCCCTCTGCCGGCGGTATCACGTCCAGGCCGGTTTGCACAACCACTCGGGCCCGACGGTCGGATCGGCGCTCTGGGATGTATGGTACCTGATCGACGATCTGCCGGCGGACGGGATCGGCTCCTATTTCGATGGCGGACACGCGACGGTCGAGGGCGGCGACGCCGGCTGGCGGATCGGCCTGAATCTGCTGGCGCCGCGGATTGTCATGCTGTCGGTCAAGGATTTCGCCTGGGAGAAAGACCCGCAACGTGGCTGGCGGCCGGGCTGGTGCCCGCTTGGCGAGGGGATGGTCCGGTGGGAAGAGGCCCTGCGGCGGCTCAAATCGCAGCCGTTCAGTGGCCCGATTTCACTGCACGTCGAGTACCCGCAGCAGGCCGAGCCCGGTTCGCCCGATGAAGAGAAGACTCTGGCGGCCATCCGGCACGATGCGAAAGTGCTGCGGGAACTGCTGAAGCGTACGCAACTGGCGTAGGGCGCGTCCGAATGATGTTGAGACGAAGTCAATGAATTCGGCCGAGGTCGATCCGCGGGAACTCGACGAGCGCCTGATGCGCCAGGCGCTGGCCGAAGCGGAGCGGGCGTTGGACACCGCCGACGTGCCGGTCGGGGCGGTCATCGTTCACGAAGGCGGGATCATCGGCCGCGGGCGGAATCAGCGCGAGCACCTCCAGGATCCGACCGCTCATGCCGAGATCATCGCCCTCACCGCCGCCGCGAGCGCGTTGGGGTCATGGCGTCTGATCGGCTGCACGATGTACGTGACGCTCGAACCCTGTGTGATGTGCGCCGGCGCGCTGGTCAACGCCCGCTTGGAGCGGCTGGTCTATGGCGCTGACGATCCCAAGGCCGGTGCATGCGGCTCGCTGTTCAATATCGTGATCGACGAGCGGCTGAATCACCGGCTGGAAGTCACCCGCGGCATTCTGGCGGACGATTGCGGGCGGCTCCTGAGCGAGTTCTTCGCCCGGCAAAGGGCGATGGGCAAGAAGTAGCGCGCGAGGGTAAGCGTTGTGAACGCAGCCGCTGAGCAGCACCTCGCCCGCCGCCGCGTCTGGCGGGAAAAGTACGCTATCCGGGCGTGCTATCGCGGCTGGTTCGAGCGCATGAGGCCGTTCATCGTCCCCGGTCCGAGCGTGGAGATCGGCGCGGGTGCGGGCGATTTCAAGAGTTTCTGGCCTGAGCTGGTTACGACCGATGTCGTACCCACGCCCTATATCGACTTCGCGGCCGACGGCATGCGTCTTCCGCTCGCAACGGCGAGCCTGAGCAACATCGTCGTCATCGATCTGCTGCACCATCTGCCCGACCCGCACCGATTCTTCAATGAAGCGACACGCGTGCTCCGTCCCGGCGGCCGCATCCTGGCCATCGAACCGTATATTACGCCGTTGTCGTTCCTTGTGTACCGGCTGTTACATCACGAAGCGATCTGGTTCGGCGGATACCACCGCTCGCTTAACAAATCGGACCCGTGGGAAGGAAACCTGGCGATGGCGAATCTGCTGTTCGATCGCGAGGCGGCAGAATGGCCGCGCCGTCATCCGCGACTGCGGGTTCTCCGCAGGCAGCGATTCAGCCTGCTCGACTTCCAATTGGCGGGCGGGTTCAAACCGTATACATTCGTGTCGCGGCCACGGTTGTATGACTTCCTGCTCGGCCTGGACCGCGGGCTGGACTGGCTGGCCCCGCTGTGCGGCTTTCGGATCTTCTGTGTGCTGGAGTTGATGTGAAATGAATCTTCGGGCGATGGTCATCTATTCCGTCGCGGGCATGTTGAGTGCGGGTACGAGCGGCTGCGCGGCCGGCAAACCGCATCGCGTCACCATCGACGCGTCCAAGCGGTTCGTGGTGGACGGCAAGCCGGTGTTCCCCATCATGGTGGTGCCGGGGCCGCCTCTGCATGCCAAAGCTCCCAGTGGGCGGGATGCGCTCGATGAGCTGCGCGCAAGCGGCGTTCTCCTGGCCCGCCTGGGGCTGTTCGACCGGAAGATGTGGAACGCGGAGACCGAAGAGCTTCTCTCACAATACCTCGACTGGTACGCGGAACACGGGATGCTGGGAGCGCCGCATCTACAGAAGTTGAGCGTGGTCACCGAGTCCGAGACCGAGGATATCCAGCATCTGAAAGCGTTTGTGCGGCGATTCAAAAACCATCCGGGTGTGGGCATATGGAAGTTGATGGACGAGCCGCAGTGGGGCAAATCGCCGCTGGACGGCATCGCTCGCGGCTACAAGATCGTCAAAGAGCTGGACCCCGATCATCCGTGCTGGATGAACCACGCTCCGCGCGGCACGGTGGAGGAGCTGGCGGCATACAACAAGTATTGCGACATCACCGGCGTGGACATCTATCCGGTATCCGTCCCGCCGGTCAAACACGGCGGATTGCCGAATAAAGACCTGAGCGTGGTGGGCGACTACACGCGGCGGATGGCCGAGACGGTGGACGGGAAAAAGCCGGTGTGGATGGTGCTTCAGATCAGTTTCAGCGGGGCCGTTCCGCCGCATCCGGTGGTTTTTCCCACCTTTGAGCAGGAACGATACATGGTCTACCAGGCTATCATTGCCGGGGCCGACGGCGTGAATTTCTTCGGCGGCGGCAACATCCTGGAGGGCCGCGACAAGGAACTCGGCTGGAACTGGACGTTCTGGAAAAAGGTGCTGAAGCCGGTCCTGGCCGAGATCAACAGTCCGGAGTTGAGGCCGGTGCTGCTGGCGGACGATTCGAAGTTGAAGATCGAGGCGACGGGCGCGGACGATCTGGAGTTCATCGTGCGCGAAGCGGCGGGCAGGAAGTATATACTGGCGTCGAAGCGCGAAGGGCCGGCGGCGAAGGTGAAGTTTGAAGGAGTCGGATCTTCGGCGAAACGCGCAGTAGTATTGTTCGAGAAGCGATCGCTCGACATCAAGGACGGCGCATTTAGCGATGATTATGTTCCGAATGGCGTGCATGTGTATCGGATCGATTAGATCGTTTCCCCAATCGGTGGATGATGGAGCCTGAAGCGCAAGCGAAGGTCTATCCGAACCCCGCACGCAAGTGCGGGGCTGGCCCACCACTGGCGTGGTGGGTTCGGACAAACGTGTCGCTTGCGCTTCGGGCTCTATTTACGACCACGGCGCTTTTGCAAGATCGATTACCGGTGACTCGCCGCTTTCGATCATCTCCCGCACGCGGTCGGGGCCGCCGGTTTCGTACAGGTCGATACACCACGCATAGAACCGCAGAAAACGCTCGCGAAATCGTTCGACGCTGAACCGCCGCGAATGCTCCTGAATCCGTCGTGGCGGCCACAGCGGGGTCTTCTCAAAGCGGACGACCGCATCCATCACGGATTCGACGTTTTGTTGTTGAAAAAAGACACCGGAGCTGTTCTCGACGACGGTCTCCAGCGCACCGCCGGAAGCAAACGCGATGACCGGCCGGCCGGCGGCCTGGGCCTCCACCGGCACCATGCCGAAATCCTCCTGCCCGCAAAAGAGCAGCGCGCGGCAGCGGCGGTAGTGTTCGCGCACCACACGATCGTCCTGCCAGCCGAGAACGCGCACCGTCGGGCCCGCGCAACGGCGCATCTCATTGAGCAGCGGCCCCCCGCCGATCACCACGAGCGGGCGGCCGAGCCGCGTGCAGGCATCGATGGCCAGATCGTTGCGTTTGTAATGGACGTGCTCGCCAACGACGAGGTAGTAGTCCTCCGGCGGCGAATCGTTTGGCGGACCTTCTGTCTCCACCGGCGGCGGTATGACTATGCTGCTGCGTCTGTAACAGCGCTGGATGCGATCGGCCACACACCGGCTGTTAGCGATGAAAGCCGTCACCGTCTGTGCCGCCGCGCGATCGGCTTCGCGGATGCGCTCGGCGAACAGCTTCAAACCAAGCCGGCCGAGCGGTCCGGCCGCGGCATAGTAATCGTCATACAGATCCCAGACGTACCGCATCGGCGAGTGGCAATAGCAGATCTTGAGCGCGTCCGGCCGCGTGCGAATGGCTTTGACGATCGCCGCGTCGGAGCAGATCACCACGTCGTGCTGCCGGGCATCGAGCGATCGCGCGGCGGCCGGCAAGAACGGCAACGCCACGCGTTGAATGCCCGGTACAAACCGCAGCCACTGTAACCACGACGTGCGGAGGTTCCCACTCAGCAGAATGGGATCGAGGTCGCGGCCCCCCCCGCTCGCGACAAGCGTGTAGCGCGGGGCATCGGGGAACATGATTTGCAGCTCGCGCAGCACCTTCTCGCCGCCGCGCATGGCCACCAGCCAGTGATGGGCGAGGCCGACGGATGAGGACTGACAACGGCGAGCCATGTGGGCATTGTGCGGAAACGCACAGGTCCTTCAAGCCCACGGATTACGATCGACCGGACTGTTCCTGTGCAGCCAAAGCGGCGTCTCGGCCGCCGCACTCCACAAAAGCACACGGATGGCGGTGCCGGCGCGCCGGGACTATTGATATACTGCCGGGATGTCTTCGCGGAATCATCCTTCGGATAACACGCTGGAGAGCATGCTGGGCAAGCCGGTCGTACTCGACACCGCCACGCCGGTCGTCTACCTCGGCGTGCTCGCGTCGTATGACGAGGTGGGCTTCTGCCTTCATGATGCCGACGTGCACCACTGCGATGAAGGACACGCCTCGCGAGAGCAATACATCACGGAGGCGGCGCGAGATGGGATCCGCGCGAACCGCGAACAGGTGTTTGTGATGCGAAATGTGGTGATGAGTGTGTCGGCACTCTCAGACGTATTGAAAAACTGAATGCGTCGCGCGGCGTCCACCCGCGGTTTTGCAAACCGCGGCTAAACAATTTTACTGTTCCTATTTTCTCCCCCCTTCTTTGAATTGACGTGGTTTCGCGCATTTGACAGAATGGCCGAACATGCGCGAGCAGACAGCGTTGACGCCTATCTCTGAGGCTTTGGCCGCGATCGAGCGAGCCGTCCACAGGCTGCCGGTCACGCGCTTGCCGCTGGAGCAGGCCGCGGGCCTGACGCTCGCGACGGGGATCGTTTGTGACATCGATTATCCACCGTTCGACAAGGCCATGATGGACGGCTTCGCGGTGCGGGCGGCGGATTGCCGGGGTGCGGGGACAACACTGCGAGTTACGGGCGAACTGGCGGCGGGTCAGGTCGCAGCCGATGAGCTTCTGACGGGCGATGCGGTCCGCATCAACACCGGTGCGCCGCTGCCGCCCGGAGCGGACGCGGTGGTCGTCATCGAGCATGTGGAGCTTTACGACGATGGGCTGCGGATGAGCACGCCGGACACGCCTTCGCCCGGTACGCACGTGGCCCGGCGAGGCAGCGATGTTCGCGCGGGAGCGATCGTGCTGGAAGCGGGCACGCGGCTGGGGCCGGCTCAGGTGGCGGCCGCGGCGGCGGCGGGGGCTGCACAGGTCGAGGTCTATCGCCGGCCACGCATGGCGGTACTGGTCACCGGTGATGAATTAGTGCCGATCGGGAAGCGACCCACCGGTGCTCAGATTCGTAATTCCAATGGGCCGGCGCTGGCGGCCCTGGCCCGGCAGGCCGGTTGCGAAGTGATCGATCTCGGCATCGCCGGCGACGACCGGGCACAGCTCGCGGATAAAGTGGCGGCGGGGCTCCAGGCCGATGTGCTCTGTATCAGCGGCGGCGTCTCGATGGGCCAGCACGATTATGTGCCGGAGGTGCTGGAGCAGGCGGGTGTGCGGTTCGACGTGCGAAAAGTGGCGATCCGGCCAGGTAAGCCGATCATCATCGGCGTCGGGCCGGCGGGCCAGATGGTTTTCGGTTTGCCGGGCAATCCGGTCAGCTCGTTCGTCTGTTTTCTCGTGTTCGTCCGGGCGGCGGTGGCGGGACTTCAGGGGCGAGCGGTGACGATGCCGCCGATGCTGAGCGTGACGCTGGACGCCCCCCTGCCGGCGGCCGGTCAGCGAACCGAGTTTCTGCCGGCTCAGCTCACTGCCGGTACGAACGGCGAATGGCGAGCGAGCCCCACCCGCTGGCAAGGGTCGGGCGATCTGTTCGGACTGGCGCGATCGAACGGGCTGCTGGTTCGCGAAGTGAACGCGCCAGCGGCGGAGGCGGGGGTCAAAGTGCCCGCGATTCTTTTCGAGACCTGGTAACAACCGACCGCCGGTGAGTGCCACTGCTCTCAAGCAGTGACGAAAGGTGGAGATGCCGGCAGGAGCACTGCTTGAGAGCAGTGGCACACGCGCGAAATGACTTCCGTGAAACATCGTAAACGTTCAAAACCGCGGCGGCCGTCCCCGCCGACCGCTCCCATGGCGCAGCCGGCGCCGGCGGATGTGTTCGCTACATACGAGATCGAGCGGCGCTGGCCGATCTTATTGCTATCAGCCATCACTTTTGTCCTGAGTCTTCCGCTGTTCGCGCCGTGGTCGGCCTGGCCGCTCGGGTACGTCGTCTTCGTGCCGTGGCTCCTCGCGGTATGCCAGGCTCGGCGCACCGGTTGGGTGTATGCCGCCAGTTATCTGCTGGGGGCCGCATTCTTCCTGACGCACTGGCGATGGTTATTCAGCACCACGCCGCCGGGCTATTTCGCGGGCGCGCTCTTTTTTGCGCTCCATTTCCCTCTGGCGGCGTGGCTCGTCCGGCACCTGTATCGACGCCGCGGGATCAGCCCGACCCTCGCGTTTCCGATTGCGTGGACGCTCACGGAAATGCTGCGCTCGCGCGGACCGCTCGGCTTCCCCTGGTTTCTGCTGGGGCACAGCCAGATTCGGCTGCTGCCGATGATCCAGATCGCGGACCTCACCGGCGTTTCCGGCATATCGTTCGTGGTGGCGATGGTGAACGGATGGTTCGTCCATCTGCTGCTGCGGGCGATCTCTCTGCGGCGCGGGGCTCCTGGCAAACCTGTTTCGGTGCCCGAAGCGCAAGTGACAGTGCCGTCGGAACCCCGCACGCCAGTGCGGGGCCCGGCCCACCACTTGCGTGGTGGGTTCGGACAAAAACCCTCGCTTGCGCTTCGGGCTCTATTTACGCCGCTACTCGGCACAGCGGTGATGCTGATCGTGGTGACGGGCACACTCGCGTATGGCTACTTCCGCCTGGGCACGATGAAGATGGTCGAGGGCCCGAAACTCGCCGTTGTGCAGGGCGACTTTCTGATGTCGCCGAACTATGACCCGACGGCGCCCAACGACGCGACGAAAGCCCAGGCGTATTTCGATCTCATGGCGAAGGCCGCCGCGCGGGAGCCGGACCTGATCGTGCTGCCCGAAACGCCGTGGTCGATGTACATCAACCGCGAGTTGCGCGAAATGAATCAACAAAGCTTGCGCGAGGTCCCCACACGACAGATGGGATACTGGCATTGGTTGGTCGGGGAAAGCAAAAAATGGCACAATGAGTTTGTGACCCTTGCAAGCCAATTCGGCTGTCATATCGTGACCGGCTCCATGTCGCAGGAGAAACAACCGAAGGGGGCATATCCCGCGGAGCACCGGTACAACTCCGCCTTCGTATACTCGCCCGATGCGCCCGAACCGCAGCGCTATGACAAGATCCACCTGGTGATGTTCGGCGAGTTCGTGCCGTTTCGATACAACCGGCTGCTGCGACCATTGTATGTCTGGCTGAACAGCATCACGCCATTCGGAGAGGACGGATTTGAGTATTCGCTGACCGCGGGGCGCCAGTTCAGCATCTTTCCCTTGCGGGAGCGGCAAGGCACGCCGGTCAGGGAATATCACTTCGGCATCACCATCTGTTATGAAGATGTGATCCCGCATCTGTTCCGGCGTTTTGTGCTCGACGCCGCCGGCAAAAAACGGATCGACTTCATGTTGAACATCAGCAACGACGGCTGGTTCGGGCACGGCAGTCAGCAGCCGCAGCACTTGGTGAACTGCGCATTCCGGGCGGTCGAGAACCGGGTGGGCATCGCCCGCGCGGTGAACACCGGCGTCAGCGGGTTCATCGCCCCGGACGGCTCGTGGTACGACCTCGTCGGCAACGGCGATGGTCCGCGCGCCGGCGGGACCGGCCAGAAGACGGCGCGCGTGCGCATCAACCATCAAGCCACTTTCTACAGCGCTCACGGAGACGTGTTTGGGTTCGCGTGTGCGTTGATGGGATTGACGGCCGGATTGGACGCTTTGTTGGCGATCTGGCGGGCGCGGCGGCGATCCGCTCAATCGCAGGGGGCCTCGAGTTGAACATGAAACACGTCCTGAATTTCACGCGCTCGCCTGCGCTCGCGGCTAAACGAATTAGTGCTTCTTGGCGCCCTTGGCGTCTTGGCGGTTATATTACCTGCGGACTGCTGATCGTGGCGAGCGGTTCCGGTTGCGCCGCGACGCCGCGGGGGCCCACGCCGGGCGGTGCCCATTTGAGGCAGTTGGCCACGAGCTACATCAACTCGGCGTTAAAATACCGTGACAACCCGGCCGTGCGGGCACAGGCGGTTGAAGCGGCCGAAAGCCTGCCGCCCGACATCGCCATCAAGCTCCGCGAAAGCTTGAAGGACGAACATGCCGGTGTGCGTTTCGCCGCGTGCCTGGCGCTGGGGCGATTGAAAGATGCCGATGCGGCCGCCGCCATCCGCGAGCACGTTCAGGATCAGGACCGCAGCGTCCGCGTGGCCGCTTACTTCGCGCTACAGCAGTTGGGCGACGGGCGTTACCGCGTACAATGGGTGGAAACGCTCCGCCGCGATCCGCTGCCGGCGGTGCGGCGGAATGCGGCCCTGACGCTCGGTCAACTGCGGGACCCGGAGGTGATACCGATCCTTCAAGCCGCCGCGGCGGAAGACGAGGACGAGGGGGTCCGGCTTCAAGCCATGGAGGGGCTGGCGATTCTGGGCAACCGTCGGGCGGTCGAGCGCTTCATTCACGATGCCTATGGCGGCGCCGGCTACAAACAGCCATTCGCGTTGCTCACGCTCGGCCGAGTTTCGGACGATCGCGTCCTGCCGACGTTGCGAACGCGATTGAAAGAGTCGCCGTATCTGGAGGCGCGGCTGGCGGCGGCGCGAGCGCTGGGCATGCACGGCCATGACGATGGGTTCGATCTGGCGATGAAATCCGTGAGCTGGAATGAGCCGCAGGCCGGACTGGCCGACGATTCACCGGAGAATCAAAGGATGCGCGTGCGGTCCATGGCGGTGATGGCCCTGGGTGAGATCGGCGACGCGCGGGCACTGGGCTCGCTGAAGGGGCGGATGGAAACGCCGGACGACCCCCGCGTGCAACTGGCGGCCGCCAAGGCCATTATCATGATCCTGAAGCAAGGCGGCTGATGGGGCGGGTACGGAGACCTCACCATTCTGCGATTTGTTCTTGACGCGCTCTCTCCTTCCCCGACGCGTGGCTATGGTGGATACTCACCAGCCGCCATGAAATGGTTCCCGTTCATCATCCTGGCCGTGGCGGCGACCGTCTGCCAAACCGTGCTGGGGCCGCGCATGGAGATTCGTTCCATCCGGCCGGACTGGATGTTCATACTGGTGGTGCATTATGCGTTGTGGGCGCCCTGGCCGGAGGCGGGGTTGGCCGGCTGGGTTCTGGGGTTGATGCTGGGCATTGAGTCGCTCGACGAACCCGTCGGCCTGCATGCTTTCTGCTACGGAGCGGCGGCGTGGGGCATCTTCCGCTGCCGTCATGCGGTCTTTCGCCAGCACCCGGCCACTCAATTTGTCCTCACGCTGGCGTTCACGTTCGGCGTGCAACTGGCGGCTTCGATCTATCGCGTGTGGAAACTTCCGGCGAGTCCGGGCGCGGGCGAATTCCTGACGAGCGCGTTTTTGACCGCGGTGTACACGGCGGCACTCACACCTTTGTTATACTGGGGTCTGTCTCGTCTCGGCCGGTGGACGGGATTGCGATCGGGGCAGAGAATGTCGCGATATCAGTAACGCGCTTATCCAACATGTTCGAGAACCGTCTCAAGTTCCTGCTGATCGTCCTGGGCCTTCCAGCCATCGCTCTCGTCCTGCGCCTCGTGCAACTTCAAGTCGTGCGGGCGGGGCAGTACGAGGACGAGGCCGAGCACATGCTGCTCAAGCCGGCGGTTTTTCTGCCGTGTTTGCGGGGCGATATCACGGATCACGACGGCAAGACGCGTCTGGCTTATGACGCGCCGTCATGGAACCTGGCCGTGCATTACCGAATCATCGTTAAGGACCGCGATTATCTGCGTGCCCTGGCCCGCCAAAAGTACGGGCATACGAAATCGGATCAATCGGACCGCGAACTCAAAAAGGAGATTGCCGCGTCCTGGCAAGCGATCGCCGAGGTCACCGGGGCTTCGCCGGCGGATCTTGAGAGCGCGTGCCGCCGGATCCTGAGCGATGTGGCCCGCCAGAAGGAAGCGGTATCCCGGCGGCGAAAGATTCAGACGGTGGTGATGGAAGAGGATATGCCCCACGCCGTGGTGACCGGGCTTACGCAGGAACGGCAGGTGGTGATCCGCGAGCGGTTGAAGCCGTACGAGTGGGTCAGCATCGTGGCGGACCAGACGCGACAATACACGGGCGGCCCGGCGGTCGGGCACTTACTCGGCCGGTTGAGCAAAGTCAGCCCGCAGGACCGGGAGAACGACCCGCATGGCGATGACGAGCTGCTGAGCTACTCGCTGAACGACTGGCGCGGCACGAGCGGGATCGAGACGCTTGGCGAGGAGTGGCTTCGCGGCCGGCGCGGGCGGACCAGAAAGGACATCGTCGACGGCCGGCTGGTCCCGCATACCGTCGAATCGCGGAATGGCAAAAACTTCCGGCTGACCATCGACCTGCCGCTCCAGCAGGAGTTGTATGCCAGTCTGCAAAAGACGGTCGAACACACGCCGCTCAGCACCGGCGGCTGCGTGGTGCTACTGGATATTCCCTCTCGGCAGATCATCGCGATGGTCAGCTATCCATCGTATGATCCGAATCTGCCGTACGAAGACGTACAAGCGCTGAGCGAGGACGAGGTCCGACAACCAACGCTCAACCGCGCGATTCAGATGTACTACCCCCCGGGCTCGACGGTCAAGCCGATGCTGCTGGCGGCGGCGCTGAAGGATGGGACCGTGACGAAGGACACGCGGATCACCTGCGAAGGGCGGCTCATCGCCGGCTTCGAGGGCTGGCGGTGCACGGTCGCTCACGGGGCCATGGATCCCATCTCCGCCCTTCAGCAGAGTTGCAACGTCTTTTTCTATACGGTGGGCGAGCAGATGGGCACGCCGGCTATTACCCGCTGGATGTCGCTGTTTGGGCTGGGCCGTCGGAGCGGGACGGGCTTGCCGCAGGAGGCCCCGGGCAACTTGCCGATCGATCAGGGCCACGGTGCGGCTCGGCTGGCCGGCATCGGGCAGGGGCGGCTGGATGTGACGCCGATACAGGTGGCCAACATGATCGCCACCGTCGCGTCGGGCGTCTATCGTCCGGTAACCATCTGGGCGGATGATCCCGATCCGCGGCCGGCGAACAAACTCCCCATCCCGGACTCGGTCTGGCGGGACGTGCGCGAGGGCATGTTCCGCGTAGTCAATGAGCCCCGCGGGACGGCCTACGAACACGCGAGACTCACGGACGCGGGTGACTATATTTTACTGGGAAAAACCGGCAGCGCGGAGGGGCGCCGCCGGGTCGCCGAACGGCGCTACACTTTGCGGTTTCCCGACGGCAGTGGGCGCGAAGAGACCGCCGCCAGCCGCCGCGCGATGCTCGAAAGATTCCCGTCGGCCGAGATCACGGACCAACGCCCCTACCATTACTGGCCGCCGGAAGGCGTGGATACGCCGACGCACGCATGGTTCACCGGGTATATCACCTCTCGTAGCCACTATCTGGAGAGCGACAACGGCAATGACTTGAACGTGGCCATGGCCGTGATCGTCGAGTACGGCGGGCACGGCGGAGCCGGAGCCGGCCCGCTGGCGCTGTCCATTGCCAAGTCAGTCTTGCGCCGGCAACAAGCCGGGGTCCAGGCGGCGGCGCCGGCCGGAGCTAGTGCGGATGATGGACTCGCGCCGAGGTCGCCGGTTCTTCAATCCGCAATTCGCAATTCGCTATCCGCAATCAACCGGGGGTCCCCATGAACCTCGGGCTGCCCATCCCGACGCGGCACGGCTGGGGGCTTATGCTCGCAATCGTACCGCTTTGCCTGATGGGCGTACTCACCATCCAGGCCACCAGCGACCCGGATAATGTGCACCTGCTGACGGCGGCGACTTTGAAGCAACTGGCGTACATCGGACTCGGCCTGCTGGCCATGATGGGCGCCATGACCGTCGGGTATCATCGGCTGGGGCGATGGTCGTTCCTGATGTTCGCCATCTGCGTGGACCTGTTGCTCTGGCTGGTGCTCGACCGCTGGGTGGATGTCCCGCTGGTCGATATCAAGCGTGATGCGCGGCGATGGCTCACGCTCGGCCCCGTGCAGATCCAGCCCTCCGAGCTGATGAAGATCCTGTACGTGCTGGCGCTCGCGTGGTATCTGCGTTATCGCCGCAGCTACCGCACGCTGATGGGCCTGGTCACGCCGTTTGTCATCACGCTGGTGCCGATGGCGCTAATCCTGGTGCAGCCGGACCTGGGGACGGTCCTGCTGTTCCTGCCGGTGCTGTTTGCGATGCTGTATGCCGCCGGAGCCAAGGGCAAGCACCTGCTGATCATCCTGCTGCTGGCGGCATTTTCGGCGCCGTTCTTCTGGTTTCAGATCAAGAGCTATCAGCGGCTGCGGATCACCGGCGTGCTGCTGCAGAGCAGAAGCGTGCGGGATTATCTCGTGCAACGCCCGGCGCTGTGGGATCGGTTCCGCGGCAAAACCAAAGCGGATGATGCGGGCGAGTCGGCGCGGTGGCTGCGCGAACTCACCGACTGGGAAAACTACACGGGCTATCAACTGGTGCACAGCAAAACCGCCATCGGCAGCGGCGGCGTGCTGGGGCAGGGTTGGAACCAGGGCATTTTCGTGGAGAACAACTTCCTCCCGGAAAAGCACAACGACTTCATCTTCGCCATCGTCGCCCATCAGTGGGGCCTGCTGGGGAGTCTGCTGGTGTTGGCCTGCTATGCGGCCATCGTGGTAATCGGCTTCGACGTGGCTACAATCACCAACGACCCATTCGGGCGTCTGGTCGCCGTCGGCGTCTCGTCCATGCTCGCAGTGCAAACGCTCACCAATCTTTGCATGACCGTCGGCATCGGGCCGATCACGGGCGTCACGCTGCCGTTCGTCAGCGCCGGCGGGAGCAGCATCGTATCGAGTTTCCTGTCCATCGGCCTGCTGATCAGCGTCGCCCACCGCCGGCCCATGCTGATCGCCAACCCGCCGTTCGTCTTCAACGAGGAGGCGGAGAAGTATCAAGTATCCACGCGATGAGTTACTGCAAACCACCTGACCATCGCCCAACTCCAGGAGATCAACCCCAGCGGAGTGCGTCCCATCTGGTAGAGAACGCTCTCGGTGTTCCGTTGGGGTAGTGGAGAATGCGTACGCCGCAAGCGGCGCGGTGCTGAAACCGTATGCTTTTTGAGTTAGACTGTTACACCTTGCGGGAAACGAAGTGTGTCCGAATATGCCGGTGAAGGACCAGAGGAAGTCTTGATGCGTAAGAAGTATGTTGCTGGCAACTGGAAGATGAACCTGACGCTGGCGGAGGCGCGGGGGTTGATTGAGGGCGTGCGGGCGAAGCTGCCGGGGGAGATGGCGGTGGATGTGGCGGTTTGTCCGCCGTTCGTGCTGCTGTTTCCGATGGCCAAGGCGGTGGCGGGGTCGGCGATCCGGCTGGGGGCGCAGAATTGCCACTCCGAGGCGAGCGGGGCGTTCACCGGCGAGATTTCGCCGCTCCAGGTGAAGGACACCGGGGCGAGCCTGGTCATCATCGGGCACAGCGAGCGGCGGCATATCTTCGGTGAGACCGGAGAGATGCTCAACAAGAAGGTGCGGGCGGCACTCGGCGTCGGGCTGGAAGTGATCTACTGCGTGGGTGAGACGCTGGCGGAGCGGGAGAAGAACCAGACGGAAGCGGTCCTGTCGCGGCAGCTCCGGGAGGTGCTGGGGCTGGAGGTCGATCTGGGGCGGGTGACCGTCGCATACGAGCCGGTGTGGGCGATCGGGACGGGCAAGACGGCCACTCAGCAGCAGGCCCAGGAGGCCCACGCATTTATTCGCCAGGAGATCAAAAAGCTGTATAATGCTGCGTCCGGCGAGTCGGTCCGGATCCAGTACGGCGGGAGCGTGAAGGCGGATAACGCCCAGGCGCTGATGTCACAGCCGGATGTGGACGGTGTACTTGTGGGCGGGGCGAGCCTGAAGGCGGACGAATTCGTCGGGATCATCAATGGGGCGATCGCGGCGAGCGGTTTGCGGCAATAAATTGCCGCGGTCCAGCGTAATCCGAACCCCGCACGCGAGTGCGGGGCCCCCGACTGGCGTCGGGGGTTCTGAATGGAAGGTCTGATGCATACTGATATTCTTGCGGTGACGTGGGGGCAGGCGGCGATCGCGTTTCTGTTCGCGATGATCTGCCTGCTGTTGATCCTGGTGATCCTCCTTCAGAAGGGCCGCGGCGGCGGATTGTCCGGGGCGTTCGGCGGCGGCGGCGGGCACAGCGCCTTCGGAGCCAAGACGGGCGACGTTTTCACCTGGGTCACCGTGGCATTGACGTTCATGTTCATCCTGATGGCGGTGATCGGCAATTACCTGTATGTGCCGCCGCCGGTGACTTCGCCGACGGCCACGGTGCTGCCGATAAACGGCGGCGGCCCGGGCGGCGCGAAACCAGCGCCGGCGCCGGCTCAACCTGTTCAGCCCGAGGCGCCCGCGCCGGGCAACTGATGCACTTCTCCGGCCGGCAAGACACGAACGGAGTTCGCCCACCTCATGATCCTCTCGATGACCGGCTACGGTGACGTACACTACAGCGACAGCCACGTGTCGTACGTGCTGGAGCTGCGCAGCCTCAACAACCGGTACTTCAAGGTGAACATCAAGCTGCCGGAGCACCTGGCGATCTTCGAGCCGGAGATCGAGAAGCTGCTGCGGACCCGTCTGACCCGCGGGAGCATCACCTGCTCGCTGCGGCTGCGGAACACCAGCGCGGATGCGGCGCAGGAGATCAACCTGCCGGCGCTCCAGAGTTATCTCGCCCAGTTGAGCAAGCTTCCCGCGGACGCACGATTACAGATCGATCTGGGCTCGCTGCTGGTCCTGCCCGGCGTGTGCGAGCCGCCGGAGATGAACGACGCCGAACGCGAGCGGCAGTGGAAGATCCTCGCGCAGATGACGCAGGAGGCGATGGAACGGCTGATCGAGATGCGCAAGGTCGAGGGCAAGGCCATCCGCGACGATCTCATCAGCCAGTGCGAGCAGATTCGCGAGCATCTGAAGATCGTCGCGACGCTCGCTCCACAGGTGCTCAAGGAATATCACCAGCGGCTGCTCCAGCGGGCCAACGAGCTGATTCGCGAAGCCAAGCTCCAGTTGCAACTGGACGATCTGAAGCGCGAAGTCGCGCTGTATGCCGAACGCTGCGACATCAACGAGGAGATTTCGCGGCTCGGCTCGCACCTCGACCAGTTCGAGAAGCTGTGCGACAGCAGCGAATACGCCGGGCGGAAGCTGGATTTTCTCGCTCAGGAACTGCTGCGGGAGGCGAACACGATCGGCAGCAAGGCAAACGACGCGACGATCGCCCACCACATCGTCGAGATCAAGGGGAGCATCGACCGGTTGAAGGAACAGGTGCAGAACGTGGAATAGCGCGTGACAAAGATCACATGCCGCGGTAGACGTCACCCCGCTGCCCCACCCTGACGATGGCGACAATCAGTTCCGCCGGCCTGACCTGGTAAATGACCCGATAATCACCCACCCGCAGACGAAGCAACCCCCTGGCTTTCCCTTTCAAGCGCTTGGACCCCGACGGATATGGATTGTCAGCCAAGGCGAGAATGGCCTTGTCCACGCGCTGCCGATCGCGCTGGGGGAGGGCCATCATTTCCGTCCGCGCCCTGGCTTCGATGATGACGCTATACTTCACTTCGTGGTCCGTTTGGAAGAAGATGCGCGCTTAGACGATCTTCGGCGCGATAAGCCCATCTCCTCGCGCACCTGCTGATAGGGAAGAAACCGCGCGTTCGGATCAGCCAGTCGGCGTTCGGCTTCCTCGATATCCATGCGATCCTCGATTGCTTCCAACAGGGCGAGATCGTCTTTCGATACCAAGACAGCCAATACCTTTCCCCGGCGTTTGATGACGATGCGCTCTCCCCCGTAAGCGACCTGGTTCAGGGCCTCCGGCAATTGTTGGCGGGCTTTGGTGGCGGTCAGCGTGGTCATGGTCGAGCCTTTCAAAGGGGCGGTTCGTTCATTTGGTACGATTTGTACAATTATCGACCACGGAGGGACAAGAGTCAAGCGATTGGACGAAAGCCGCTTCTGATATATAAAGGCGCTTTCGGCGACGCGCCAAACAGGCGCAGGGTTCAAGGCCATCATTTTTGAAGCTCGCTTATGTCCGGCATACTGGTCATCATCAGCGGTCCCAGCGGCGTCGGGAAGACGACCATCTGCAAGCAGTTGACCGAGCGGCTGGACGCCTTCCTGAGCGTCTCCACGACCACTCGCCCACGGCGGGACAACGAGGTCGAGGGGGACGACTATCATTTCGTCAGCCGGGAGGAGTTTGAGCGGCTGCTTGTGGAAGGAGCGTTCCTGGAGTATGCTCGTGTCTACGGCGGGCAGTATTATGGCACTCCGACCGCGCCGGTGGAGAAGGCCCTGGCGGCCGGGCGGGTGGTGATCCTCGAAATCGAGATCGAGGGGACGATCCAGGTAGTGGCCCGGTACCCGGATGCGATCAGCATCTACATCCTCCCGCCGACGCCGGAGGAATTGCAGGGCCGGCTGGTCAAGCGACAGAAGGATTCGGAGGAAGCCATCCGCGAACGGCTGAGCAAGGCCGACGGCGAAATCCGATACGCGTATGAATGCGGTGCCTATCGACACTTCCTCGTGAACCGCACCGTGGAGAGCACTGTCGAAGATATTCTCAAGATAATCAAGGAGAAACAGGCTCATGATTGAAGCATTGAAAGACGACACGATCATCAACATGGCGGGCGGGCGGTTCAAGTTGACGGCCCTGATGCAGAAGCGCTGGGTGGAGCTGATGCAGGGGGCGCGGCCGACGGTGGATCCCGAGGGCAAGATCGAGCTGGAAGTGATCGTGCAGGAGATCCTGGAAGGCAAGATCGCGGGCGAGTTTGGAAAAGAACGCCCAACGCGAACCTGATGGATCTGACTTGAACCGACGGCACTCCTGTAGCGGCCGCCCCCCGTGGCGGCCGTTTGCGCTGGATTGGGCCGGTCGCTGCGGGGGGCGGCCGCTACAAACACCTTCATCAAATTGAGTACCGCATCTGAAACGTCCAAGGGCGATCTGGCCGGCTATGAAGTGGCGGTCGGCGTCGGCGGCGGCATTGCCGCGTACAAGGTCTGCCAGGTCGTCTCCGCGCTGGTGCAGCGCGGGTGCGGCGTCAGCGTGGCGATGACGGTAAACGCCGCCCGATTTGTCGGGCCGCTCACATTTCAGGCGCTGACCGCCCGGCAGGTTTTCACCAGCCTGTGGGAGACGGCCGGTTATTACGATCCACAGCATCTGCGGCTCACCGAAACCGCCGACCTCTTTCTGGTGGCGCCGGCCACCGCCGACCTGATCGGCAAGTTCGCCTCCGGATTGGCCGACGATCTGGTGAGCACGCTGATGATCGGCCGCGACTGCCCCGCCCTGCTGGCCCCGGCGATGAACACGCGGATGTGGGAGAACCCGATCGTCCAGCGGAACATCGCGACGCTGCGAGATTTGGGCTACGCATTCGTGGAGCCGACCGAGGGCTGGCTCGCCTGCCGAACGGTCGGCCAGGGCCGTATGGCGGAACCGGAAACGATTCTTGCCGCGGTAGATCGGATGTTGAAACAGAATCGACCGCGGTCGTCTTGATGGTGCAGGTCGCGACAGGTGATAGGCCGTACTTGCGACTTGAAACCGCGGACTGGCCGTCATTACAATGTGGTTGGAGCCAGTCCAGGATTGAGGACAGAAATGCGGAGCTGAGCGATATGCGAACGAGCGCGAGTCTCACGATTTCACTTCCACAAGATATGGAGCAGTTGATCACGGAACAGATCTCCAGCGGCAAGTTCACTTCCGCCAGCGAGGTCGTGCAGGAGGCTCTGAAGCTCCTTCAGGAGCGTGATGAACTTCGTCAGTTGGTCTCCGTTGGCCTGGAGCAAGCCCGGCGCGGGGAATTGCTGGATGGCGAGCAGGTCTTCGACGAGATCGAGCGCGAGTTCTCATAGCCCCGCATGAGCCGATACCATCTCACGCCCCGCGCGAAAGAAGACCTAAGAGAGATCGCTTCGTTTATCCGCAAGGACAGCCGGCAGGGAGCGCGGAAAGTCATCCATCGCCTGCGTCTGGCCATGCGACGGCTGACGGAATTTCCATTGCTGGGACAGTTACGGAACGATCTGGCCGACGAACCGCTGCGTGTCTGGCCCGTTTACTCCTACCTCGTTATCTACCGTCCTGAAACGAAACCCTTGCAGATTGTGCGGGTGGTACACGGGGCACGCGATGTGGAAAGACTCTTGAGAGGGGACTGGCAGTGAACATTCTCGTCTCGGCCGGACCGACGCGTGAGTATTTCGACTCGGTACGGTTCATCTCTAATCCGTCGTCGGGAAAGATGGGATATGCCATTGCGCGGGAAGCGGCGACGCGCGGGCACCGGGTGACGCTGGTGTCGGGGCCGGTGATGCTGGAGGCGCCGCGCGGCGTGAAGGTGATCGCGGTCACGACGGCGGCGGAGATGGCTGCGGCGTGCAAGGCCGCTTTTCGCCGGGCTGATGCGGCGGTGATGACGGCGGCGGTGTGCGACTATCGGCCGGTGGAGCGGCACCGGTTCAAGCTGGCCAAGAGCAACAAGCCGAAGCGCGTCCTGCTGGAGCCTACGGAGGACATCGCCGCCACGCTCGGCCGGCGGAAAGGTCGGCGGCTGCTGGTTGGCTTCGCCATGGAAGACGCCGACGGGCACCGCAAAGCGGAGCGGAAGCTGCGGCGGAAGAACTGCGATTTCATCGTGCTCAACGGCGCGGAGAATATCGGCGGCGACGGGGCGGTCGTGGAAATCTTCACGGCTGCGAGCGGCTGGAGCGAACCGATCCGTGGTACGAAGCGTAGTGTGGCCAGACGACTCGTACGGAAACTGGAAGATATGCTAAAATCCTAGCGGGTGATCCGAGCCGCGACCGTAAGGGAGCGGTAATCCCCACGCACCGCTCCCTTACGGTCGCGGCTCGGAGCACCACACCGAGGATTAACAGGGCGCCGGCCAGCTACGAAGTGAAAGGAGCGTGCTCCAATGTCCAGTCTATTCGATTCGATGCGCGAACAACTGGGATACATGCTTTCGCTGCCGGAACGGACGATGCGGTCGCTGGCGGCGGTGGCGGGCGGGACGACTTCGCTGCTGACGGAAACGCTGGTACCCGAATCGCTTCGAGATACGCGCTTCTACCAGATCATGGTGGGCGATGCGCAGCGGTTCGTGGTCGAGCAGGTGGGGCAGGTTCAGTCCGCAGCGCAGCAGACGCCCGCGGAACCAGTCGATGAGGCGTTCGTTCAACGCAAGGTGGTGGGCGGAGCGCTGGAGGCGGCGGGGCTGTTCGCGATGCACCTGTCGCCGGTGTGGGTGTTTGCGCTGGCCAGCGATGCGGCCGCGGGCGGAGGTGTTTTTCTGAATCGGCTGGTCGAGCAACTCAAACGCAACGGCGTCATTCCGAAGCACACAGAGGTCAAAGGCTTGAGCGATCTGCTGGGGGCGATCCAGGATGCGTCCGGGCGGAGCGCGACGGCGGTGAATACGCCGCCGCTGACGCGGGAGGAATTGTCGAAGATGGCGGATGATCTGATTGCGAGCTATCGGAAGATTTTCTCGAAGGCGACGAACCTGGTGCCGCGGCTGGAGACGATCTGGCAGCAGGTGGAGCAGGTCGCCCGGCGGGAGAATGTCTCGGTGGAACGGCTGATCGGCGTGCTGACGGTGGACGTGGCGGAATGGGGCAGGCGCGGCATCGGCACCATCCTGGCGGTCGGGCGGGCGGGCTCGGACCTGGTCGGCGAGCAAATCCTGAGCAGCTACGGCAAGACGCTGGACACGATCAAGAAAGAGGGTCTGAACGATTACGTATCGAGCCGCATGAAACCGTTCCTACAAACCGCGGTCGAGCATTTTGACCCCGGCAGAAAGACATGGACCGAAAGCATCCTCAATAAAAACAAAGCTGAAGAAGCGAGCACGGCACCGTCCGAAACCGCTTGCCCGGATGTGACCGCCGCCGAGACGGCTCCGCCACCTCCCCCACCCCCACCGCCGCCGGTGGCCTGAGAGGGTGCGTGAAAAGGCCTTTCAGAGCCTTGCGCGTAAGTTCACGGGCTGCGGAGAACCGCTCCCTCACGGTCGCGGCTCGGATCGTTCAACAGCTTCTCACACACCCTCTGACAGGATGATTCACCACGGTCTACTGAGGAGAGGTCTGGACGGGTGCAGTGGCCGGGGTCCCTTGTCCGGGTGACTTCAGTTTTTCGGCGGCGCGGTCCTGCCGGGCGATGAAATCCCAGAAGGTCGAGTTTCGCCAGCCGGCGACCGGGCGGCCGTCGAGGAAAACCGCCGGCGTCGCCTTCACGCCCACCGCGTAGCCCTGTTCGACATGACGACTGACACGCTCCCATATCGAACGGGTATGAATACGCTTCCACACGTCATCCACCGCGACGCCCAGGTCTTGTGCAAGTTCCTGCATGAACTGCTTGTTCTGGCGGGCGAAGTGAGCCTGCTGATCGAAAAGCCGGTCGTGGATCTTCCAGAACGCCGGCTCGCCGCCGATGGCGCGGGCCGCTTCGGCCGTCACGGCCGCCGCACAAGCCGCCACGTGTGCTTCGCCCATCACGTGATTGTTGCATTTCTTGTTCATCGGAAAGTGCTTAACCACCACGCGGAACGATCGCGGGTATTTCTCCTGCTTTTCCCGCAGCAACTTGTTGGCTTCACGGCAATGCTCGCACTGCAAGTCCTCGAACACCACGATGGTGTGCGGAGCATCGGTGCCGCCGCGAACGGAGTCGTCCGGCTCCAGCGGGATTTCAACCCGCGGTTGACCCGTAAACTTGTAATAGACCGCCTGCCAGTCGTTGTCATACTCCTGCCAGCGGGCCTTAAATTCCTCGGCACTGGCACGTTCGAGCCGCCGGTTAAATTCGCTCCAGGCAAAGGCCGATGTCGCGCCGGCGATCAGCACGGCGGTCAGGATGGAGATCAGCAGCGGCGCGCCGGTTGCATCTCCCGCCGCTGATCCATGCCCCACATCCTCAGAACCGGTTAATTCCACGGATCGCCTCGGCCACAGCAGTATCGCCAGGACGAATAAAACGCCCGCCAGCAGGTGCGTCGTCGCGCACAGCGGGCACCACTTCGGGAGCTGGATGTACATGAAGTACGCGAGCCAGGCGGCAAACACGATGCCCGCGGCGGTCGCCGCCAGTGGAACCAGGTGCAGCCACCGCCGCTCCCAGCGCGGCCGCCCGATCACCAAAAACCACGAGCCGATGGCGGCGAAGAAGAACAGCCCCCACATCGCCGTCGGCAGCCCCCCCACCGTTGCCCATTCGCTGCCGAGCACTTCATCACAATCCGCGTTCACCGTTACGCGGCACGCGCCGCTCAGGAGCGGGTTTCCTCCCAGCTTAATGACCACATGGTGCTGAAGCAGAACGGCGCAAAGCCCGACGCCCGCAACCGACAGCATCACCGCCGCTGCGACCGCGATCGAACTGGATTTGCCGTCTTTCATAATCGCATGCGCTCTTCAGCCGTCATCGAGTGAGCGATTTGAGAGTTGCGGCGGGCCGGCTCTGAGCGGTCACGGCCGGTGCCGTCGCCGCGGGAACCGGCAACTCCATCGGCCGCGGCTGGTTCAGGATCTGCTGCCAGGTCTTGAAATGGTGGGCCGTCAGGAGACGCTTGTTGTCGATGAAGATGGAAGGTGTCGAGTCCACCATCAGATACTCCCGCTCGTTCTCCGTAAGTGTTCCCGCCGCGACCAGGTCCTTTCCGAGGGAAGCCCCTTCCGCGATGTCCGCTTTCACGCGCCGCATCGCCTCCTCGCTCTTCATGGTGCGCTTGAAGGCTTCGACATCCAGGCCGATCGCCTTCGCGTACTTCTCGAATGAGTGTGACGCTTTCCATTCCTCCTGGTTGTCGAAGAGCGCATCGTGCATCTTCCAGAACGCCTCGTTGCCGCCCAGTATCTGGGCCGCTTCCGCCGCCAGCGCCGCCTCGCACGCGGACACGTGGAGATTGCGCACCGCGAATGAATTGCAATCCGTGCAGATTGGCCACTGCTTGAAGATCACCTTGAGGCCGCCGGTTTTCTTCGACAGCGGGATGATCCGGTCCATAAGCGTCTTCTCAAACTGTTTGCACGTCGGACACTGGAAGTCGCTGAAGAGGGTCAGCGTGTGCGGTGCGTCCTGCGGGCCCCTTACCGGGTCATCCTTCGTCGAGATCGACACGACCGGCCCGAGCTGCCACGCCAGGAACGTGTGCTGCCACTGGCTGTCGTAACGATCGTACGCTTTCTTGTAGAAATCACGGGCCATTTCGGCGTTCTTCAGGTCCGTTCGGAGCTTCTCGATGTCTTTGAATACCTCTTTGCCTTCGGAGAGCTTTTTGTACGTCGCTGCTTCCTCGTTCGCCGAAGAGAGCTTTTGGCGGAGCAGCTTCATTTCGGAGGATTCACCGCGAGACAGGGACGCCCCGACTGCCGACATGGCCAGCACGGCCACGACGGGTGTCACCGTCAGCATCCACCAGTGCGGCCAATCGTGGGCGACGGCCGGTTCGGACCGTATCGGCGAGAAGAGGGAGCTCCCCTCAGGCGCAGACGGTGTAGGCGCTGCATCAAGATCCACCACCCGCGCTCGCCGCGGCCACAACAGCAGAACGCACACGAATATCAGCAGGTTCAACAGGTGAACCGCCGCACATAATGGGCACCATTTCGGCAGTTTCGACATCTGCGCGAGGAGGAAGACGCTGACCCACAAACCGCACGCGGTGATACAAGCAATAAATATGTGCGACCAGATACGCGACCGGCTCACACTGCCGATCAGGGCGAACCAGCAGATCAATGCGATGAAATAGTACAGCCCCACGAGCGCGGTCGGGATCTCCAGCTCGCCGAGAGGTATCGTTCCCCATTGGCTGCTGATCACCTCATCACAACCCGCTTTGGGCAGCGCGGCGGTGCAGACTTCGTCCAGGATGGATTTCTCTTGCGGAGCGGCCGCCACCTTCTGGCCGGCGCCTTGGCGAGCGGACTCCACGTGTTTGAGCACCAGGTGATGGCTGATCCAGATGCCCAGCGCACAAAATGCGACGGCGGCAAGGCGGACGAGCAGGCGGCCCAACGGTGATCTCAAGGTTCAAATCCTCCGATCTGCCCGCTGTTTGCAGCGGCCATGCACGTCCCCTACACTCCCATGTCCATGAAGCCGAGAGTCATCATCCTGCGCACGGCGGGCACCAACTGTGACGAGGAGACCGCCCATGCCTGGCAACTGGCCGGGGCCGAACCGGAGCGGGTCCACGTCCAAGCGCTCATCGAACGGCCACAATCGCTCAAACAGTTCGCGATTTTAACGATCCCCGGCGGTTTCAGCTACGGCGACGACATCTCCGCGGGCAAAATCCTCGCCAGCGAGCTGGTCCATCACCTCGGCGATGCCCTCCGCGATTTCGTGGCGGACGGCAAACTTATTCTGGGCATTTGTAACGGATTTCAGGTGCTGGTCAAGGCGGGCCTGCTGCCGGGCGGGTCGCCGGGCCGGCCGCTGGTCACGCTGACGCAGAACGATTCGGCCCGCTTCGAGGCCCGCTGGGTGCATCTGCGATCGTCGAGCCGGGCCGGCGCGTTTCTGCCCGCCGACCGCATCATCACGCTGCCCATCGCCCACGGCGAAGGCAAACTGGTAACGGACGACGACGCAGCCCGCGAACGGCTCCGCAGCGGCGGCCACATCGCGCTCACGTATTGCGATTCCGCCGGAAATCCGGGCCCCTATCCCATCAACCCCAACGGCAGCGAAGCGGAAATCGCCGGCCTCTGCGATGACACCGGCCGGATTCTCGGCCTCATGCCGCATCCCGAACGCTTCGTTCATCCCACGCAGCACCCGGAGTGGACGCGACTGCCCGGCGATCGCGCTGACGGCCGAATCTTTTTCGAGTCGGCGGTGGCGTGGATCAAAACGCACTGATAATTCCGATTTCCAGCCAGAAGAGCAAGATACCGAGCACGATCGCTCCGATGCCGATGATCGGAATCAGGAAGATGACGCCGATGCGGCCCCACGACGGCAGACCGCGCGCGGCAATGGCAGTTCCCAGGCAGAACCACCACCACAAGAGCGTCAGAAGCGGTGTCCCATAAAGGATGACGACGGAGACTATGGAGAGCCACATCCACGCTGGGGAATTTATGCGTTGTCGTGCCATGATTTGATTGAGAAGGGGAAAAGGACAAAGAAATACAATCGTGACGAGCAGATGTGTCGAAAAACAGTTGCACAGCGTTCGCCAGAAGCGGAGCCGGGCATGTAAAGGGACCGCCCGCGGCTCCACGTATCGCGAGAGCAGCCAAGCAATGAGGAATTCGCAAGCCGCCGGCGCGATCAGCAGTGGAATGGGAATAAAGAGGAATATGATGATGCCCTCGCCATGCCGCGAGAAGGCGATGACGAGAGCGAAGAATAACATCCCCAGGGGCAGGAACAGCGTTTGAATCATGCCGTGCCAGAAGGCTTGAGCTCGCAGAGCCAGCGGGGGCAGATCCTTCGCCAGACGCGTCGGGCGGAATAGACTGTGCCGGAACAGCTCCCAGTAGCCGCCGCCATCGCGGCGAGGGCCGAACGTCAGCGGTAAGTCTCCACACGTCCATCTCCTCAACCGATCGGGATCGAATGGTTCTCCACACTCGGGGCAGCGGTTCTCCGCCAGACCGGTCAGGCTGTAGTCGCAGTCGGGACAGAACATCTCCGGCTGCGATTCCGGGGCTGATTCCAAATTTGAAATATCAAATCTCAAATTTCAAATCTCATGGTGCGGCTCGCGATCCGAACCCCCGACGCAAGTCGGGGGCCGCATGCCTCACGTGCTCGGCCCCTCACTTGCGTGAGGGGTTCGGATCGGGCTCCCTCAATTGCGTGAGGGGTTGGTATCGCTCATGCCCCTCACTTGCGTGAGGGGTTCGGACGGCGTTACAGAATGAACCGGCTCAGGTCCTCATCCTTGTAAATGCCGGTCAGGCGGCGGCGGACTTCGGCGGCGTCGATGCGGACGTTATCGCCCGAGCGCTCGGGGGCTTCGAACGAGAGCGGTTCGAGCACTTTTTCCATGATCGTGTACAGCCGCCGGGCGCCGATGTTCAGCGTGGTCTTGTTCACGTGGAAGGCGATCTCGGCCATGGCGTCGATGGCGTCGGGCGTGAATTCCAGTTTGACGCCCTCGGTGGCCATGAGCGCGACCTGCTGGCGGGTCAGCGCGTTCTGCGGCTGCGTGAGGATGCGGATAAAGTCCTCCTTGGTCAGGTCGCCCAGTTCGACGCGGATGGGGAAGCGGCCCTGCAACTCGGGCATGAGGTCGGCGGGCTTGGCGGTGTGGAACGCGCCGGCGGCGATGAAGAGAATGTGATCGGTGTGCACCACGCCGTAGCGCGTGCTGACCGTCGAGCCTTCGACGATGGGCAGCAGGTCGCGCTGCACGCCCTGACGTGAGACGTCGGGGCCGTGGGCGGTGCCGGTGGTGGTAATTTTGTCGAGTTCATCGATGAATACGATGCCGCTGTTTTCCGTGCGGCGGATGGCCAGCTCGGTCACTTTTTCGCGGTCGATGAGCTGATCGACGGACTGCTGGAACAGGAATTTGCGGGCTTCGCGGAGCGGAAGGCGACGGCTCTTGGACTGCTGCGGGATGAGCTTCTCGAAAAAGTTCTGCACCTCGGGGTCGAGCTGATCCACGCCGATGGTCGCCATCATGCCGACCGGCATCGCTTTTTCCTCGGCGGTGATCTCCACGTCGCGGTCGTCGAATTCCCCGGCCCGCAGTCGCTGGCGGAACTTCTCTCGCGTGCGGTGCCGCTGCTGGGCAGGCTCACTGTTGGGGTCTTCGCTGAAACGGTCCTTGTCGCTGGTCGGCAGGAGCGTGTCGAGCAGGCGCTCTTCCGTGACCCGCTCGGCCTCCTGCCGCACGACCTCGGTCTGCTCCTCGCGGACCATGTGGATCGCGAGGTCGAGCAGATCGCGGATCATGCTCTCCACGTCGCGGCCGTGGTAACCCACCTCGGTATACTTGGTCGCTTCGACCTTGACGAACGGGGCGTTGACCAGCTTGGCCAGCCGCCGGGCGATCTCAGTCTTGCCCACGCCGGTGGGGCCGATCATGAGAATGTTCTTGGGGCCAACCTCAGCCCGCATCGACTCGGGCAGTTGCTGCCGCCGCCAGCGGTTTCGCACCGCCACCGCCACCGCGCGCTTGGCATCGTCCTGGCCGATGATGTACTGGTCCAGGGCTTCAACGATCTGTTTGGGCGTCAGATTTTCCATTGTTGCATAGTCTAACCCGGTCGCGTGCGACGGGGGAGGGGCGGCACGCGGCGGCAGTGGTTCAGTTTCGACCGCGGGAGAGTTTTATCCGACCGCGATCGTATGGGAGCGGTATCACCCTTGCCCGCTCCCTTACGGTCGCGGATCGGATTTCAATCTGACCCACTATTGCCGTCAGAGGGGTGCAAAACGCCCGATCAGCAGTTCCGCCGTTTTGAGGCCGTCGATGGCGGCGCTGATGATCCCGCCGGCATAACCGGCGCCTTCGCCGACGGGGTAGAGGTTGGCGGTGGAGACGGATTCACGGGTGGCCGGGTCGCGGGTCATGCGGACGGGTCCGCTGGCGCGGGTTTCGGGGGCGGTGATGAGGGCGTCGGGGCCGGCAAAGCCGGGCAGCTTGCGGTCGAGCTGCTGGAGGCCGCGGGCGATCGCGTCGGCCACGAAGCCGGGGATCACCTGCCGAATGTCGGTCCACTGGCCGCCGAGCGGGAAGCTGGTTTCCAGCGTGCCGTCGGAGGATCGCCCCACGAGGTAATCACTCGCCCGCTGGGCCGGTACGCGGTAGCTTTCGCCGGTCAATCGGAACGCGGTCCGCTCCAGCTCCTCCTGAAATGCGATCGCATCGAGGGGATTCATCTCCGCGTTGCCTTTCGCCAACAATTCGCGCGGATCGATGGTGATGACCAGACCGCTGTTGGCGAATCTTCCGCTACGGTTGGATCGGCTCGCGCCGTTGGTCGCGATCTCACCGGCCGACTCGTTGGTGGGCAGGATCTCGCCGCCGGGACACATGCAGAAGCTGAATAGATCGCCGCGCGGCCCGGCCGCTCCCTTGGCTACCAGGTGGTAGTCGGCCGGCGGCAGGCGGTCGTGCCCGCAAAGCGGCCCGTACTGCCAGCGATCGACCATCGCCTGCGGGTGCTCGATGCGCACGCCGAGCTGGAACGGCTTCGACTCGAACGCGACGGCGCGGGCCGCCAGCATGCGCAGCGTATCGCGGGCCGAATGGCCGATCGCCATCAACACCGGGCCGCATTGAATCTTCTCGCCGCTGATGACCACCTGCGTCGCACGGCCGTCGCGGATCACCACGTCGTCGAGCCGCCTGCCGAAGCGCACCTCGCCGCCGAGCGATTCGATGTGCATGCGGATTCGGCGGCAAATGCCGGGCAGCTTGTCCGAGCCGACGTGCGGCTTGCCGTCGATGAGGATGTCCGGATCGGCTCCGTGCTGGTAAAAGGTGGTGAGCACCTGCCGCACGCGCGGGTCGTTGACGCGAGTGTAGAGCTTGCCGTCGGAATAGGTGCCCGCGCCGCCCTCGCCGAACAGCAGATTGGATTCGGGGTGAAACCGCCGGTGGCGATAGTAATCAACCATGATGTCGCGATGACGGGTGGTCACATCCGCGCCGCGGTCAATGATGAGCGGGCGGTAACCGTATTCGGCCAGCAGCAACCCCGCGAACATGCCCGCCGGCCCGAAGCCGACGATGATCGGCCGGCCCGGCAGCAGTTCGCGACCGGGATCGATTCGCGACGGAGGCTCGGGCTTCAGCATCGCGACATCGCTGCGCCGCAAGCGGCGGACCCGTTGCGTTTCACGCGCAGGCGGTCCGGCCAGCACCAGCTCCAGGTTATATGTAAACTGGAGCCGGTCGTGCCGGCGGGCATCCAGCGCGCGGCGAACGATCGCCCAGTTGCGGATGTCGCCCGGCGTGACCCGCAGCCGTGCGGCCGCCCGATCACGCAGCAGCTCTTCAGGCTCATCCAGACCCAGCGTCAAGCCTCGGACGAAGATCGGCATGGCCAGACTTTAGCGAGCCGCCCGGCCGCTTACCACGCCAATCCCAAAGGGGGTGCATGTCCGTATATCCAGCGCGGGCCGGGCGCATATGGAGTGCGTCGCCGGCGGCGGCGCTTTGGCTTGCGGTGTAACCGCTTCGTGCGATGAGAATCTTCGACATCATGAACCGCAATGGACTCTACGCGAATCCAAAGCGGCGTCAGGACCGCCGCACTCCAAAATGGCAGGCCGCGCAGGTACGGACGTGCGGACATGCCCCCCCAGGACGATCAATAGCGTGATGCGGCATAAACGCGGTATAATCCGCCGCTGTGTTCATACCCAATGGACGATCTGCCGTGTATCGCCGCTGTCTTGCGATTGCTCGATGCTTGCCAGCCGCTCAACTTCGCCGCCTGGTTATTCCGTCAGCTCTGCTTCTATTCGTCGTGCTTACAGGTTGTGCCGCGCCGCGAACGCCTTATCCGGCTGCGCTGAACTCCGAGCGGCCGGACGAGCGCGTCAACGCCATCCGGCACGCCGCTCACGTGAAGGATCGCTCCGTGATTCCGATCCTGGTGGATCGGCTGGAGGATGATGACGATGCGGTTCGGTTCTATGCGATACTGGCCCTGGAGCGGTTGACCGGGACACGCCTTGGCTACAGTTATCATGCGTCGGATGCACAGCGCGGTCGGGCGGTCGAACGGTGGCGGCGGCACGTCTCCGGCAGTGAGCCAGCCAAGGAGCAGGCTTCGCGAGATGAGTCGGAAAAATAAGGAAATCAGGAGGTACGGGAGCAAGGAAGTTATTGGCTCAGAAGCTAAAAGCTAACGGCTGATTACTCCTGGTTTCCTGGTTTCCTCATGGTTATTTGGAAAGGTCAATGGACGACCTCGTGCGAGTCAACGTCACCAGCGAGACCGAGCGCGTGGCGGAATTGCGCGAGGCGGCTGCGGAAGCGGCCCGGCGTCTGGGCTTTACCGAGGCCGAAGTGTCCGACATGGCGCTGGCCGTTGGTGAAGCGGTCTGTAACGTGATTAAACATGGATATGCCGGCCGAAGGGGCGAGCCCATCGAGCTGACGCTCCAGCCGGTGCGTCGCGGCGAGCGGCCCGGCCTGCAATTGACGTTGTTCGATCGCGGCCGGCAGGTCGATCCCGCCTCGATCGTCAGCCGTGACCTCGACGATGTCCGCCCCGGCGGAATCGGCACGCACATCATGCGATCGATCATGGATGAAGTCGAGTATACGCTCCGTCCCACAGGGGGCATGCAGCTCAGAATGGTGAAGATGCTCAAACCCTCCGCGACAACAATCGACCGTCAAGACACGGCCGACACAGGAGAGAGCAAACGATGACCAATTATCAGGAAGGCGGCGTGAAGGAAGTTCGCTGGGAAACCATCGGCCAGCCGGGGCCCGGCGAACGCAAAGCCGCCGTCGTGCGGCTGACCGGCGATATCGATATGCACCATTCACCGGCCGTGCATGAAGCGATCGTCGAGGTGTGCGACCAGCAGCCCGCGCTGCTGGTGATCGACCTTCAGGACGTCCATTACATGGATTCGTCCGGCATCGGCACGCTGGTGGATATTTTCCGGCGGGTGAACGGCTACGGCGGCCAGTTGAGCATGTGCAGCCTCAACGAGCGGGTCCGCAGCGTCTTCGAGATCACGCGGCTCGATAAATTCTTCAAAATCTATCCCTCTGTCGCGGAGGCTCTGGCGGGATGAGCGGCGTCATGCCTCAACGCGAACCACGGATTGTCGCCGGCATCACCGCCGTCGGGCGAGCGGCGATCAACGGCGTCCGCCGACTGCGCACGGCGACCATCTACCTGGGCGGCCTCGCCTTCCTGCTGTGGGACGCGCTGGTGTGGACCGCTCGCGGGCTGTTCACGCGGCAGATCAAGCTCGGCCGGGCGTCGCTCGCTTCGCAGATGGTCCGCGTCGGCGTACGCAGCATCCCCATCATCGTGCTCGTGCAGACGTTCATCGGGATCATCCTCGCGCTCCAAATGGCCCCGACGCTGGAATCCTACGGTTCGCTGGACAGCATTGCCAACATCGTCGGCATCGCCATGGTCCGCGAACTGGGGCCGCTGCTGTCCGCCATTGTGCTCAGCGGATTCGCGGGGGCCTCGATCGCCGCCGAGATCGGCGCGATGGTCGAGGCGGAGGAAATCAAGGCCCTGCGGGCACACGCGTTGAACCCGGTTCGCTTTTTGGTGGTGCCGCGCTTCCTCGCGACGGTGGTCATGCTGACCGGACTCGCGGTCGTTGCCGACATCGTTGGCGTGACCGGCGGCCTGATGACCTCGTGGCTGGTGCTCGACATCCAGCCGGCCAGATATCTGGAAAACACGCGCACGGCCCTGCTGTACCGCGATTTCTTCACCGGCCTGGTCAAAGCCGGCGTCTTCGGCCTGCTCATCTCGATGATCGCCTGCTACGAAGGTTTCAACGTCAGCGGCGGAGCGGAAGGCGTCGGCCGCGCCACCACCGCGACAGTGGTTAAATCGATCGTCGCGCTCATCGCGACTGACTGCGTCTTCACCGGAGTCTTCTACCTGTTCGGATTGTGAGAATTGAGTGAGGGCTTGCACTTGTCCGAAACCGCTCTCGATGTCGTCATCTCCGTCCGCGACCTGGTGATGACGTTCCCGGATAATGACGGCAATCCGGTTCGCGTGCTCGACGGTATCACGCTCGATGTGTATGCCGGCGAGACGCTGGTCATCATGGGCGGCTCCGGCTGCGGGAAGAGCACGCTGCTCAACTGCCTGATCGGGGAGCTGCGGCCCCAACAGGGGCAGATCCTGTACAAATCGCGATCCAGCGGGCAACTCGTCAACCTCCTCGAGATGGATGAACGGGCGCTCAACGAGCTGCGAAAGAACTTCGGCATCCTGTTTCAGAGCGGTGCGCTCTTCAATTCCATGACTGTGGCCGAAAATGTGGCGCTGCCGCTGAAAGAGCACTCGTACGTCGATCCGTCGATCATCGACATCGTGGTGACGCTCAAGCTCCAGCAGGTGCACATGCTGCCGCACCGCGATAAAATGCCGTCGCAACTGTCTGGCGGACAGAAGAAGCGGGCGGGGCTGGCCCGGGCGACCGCGCTCGATCCGCAGATATTGTTTTACGATGAACCGTCGGCGGGGCTCGATCCGGTCACATCGGCGGCGATCGACGATCTGATCACGGACCTTTCAAAGAAGCTGCGGGTGACCAGCGTGGTGGTAACGCACGAGATGGATTCGGCTTTCCGAATCGCCGACCGCATGATCATGCTCGAACGCGGCCGCGTGCTGATGGCGGGACCTCGCAATGATTTCGAGAAAATTCGTGACACGGATTCCGACCGGCTCCGCACGCACGAGCAACGGCTGATCCATCAATTCCTGAACGGCAACACGCAAGGCCCGCTGACCGACGCCGAGGGCACGAGCGAATACGAAAAGTGGATCGTGGCGGGGTAAACGATGCCTGCTGAGCGGAACGCTTTCAAACTCGGACTGACGCTAATCGTCTTCTTTGCGATGACGATCGGCGTGCTGGTGTTCCTGTCGCGGCGCACCGGCGGGGATGTGAAACTGAAGATTCGCTTCCCGCACGATCAGTTCACCACCGTGCTCAAGCCGGGCAGCGAGGTCGTCTGCGGCGGGCAAACGGTCGGCAACATCAGGTCGCTCGATCTCCAGGAGATGATCGACACACACTCGGGCAACAAGACGCTGTTTGCGGTGATCACGATGGCGATCGACTCGTCGCTCGGCCTGCGGCAGGATTGCAAGATCGTGCCGGAAGGGTTGCTGCTGGGCGGGCCGGGCAAGCTGGTCATCCTCGACCGCGGCGTGGGCGAGCCGATCAACTCCGGCCAGATGCTCGACGGTCAGGTGGCCGCTGATTTTGCCGGTCTGACGCGGCTGATGGCCTCACAGCTCGACCCTAAAGATCCGACCAGCCTGCTCGCGATGGTGAAGGGCCAGCTCGATCCCGGCGACTCCAAGTCATTGATCGCCAAAATCCACATCTCGCTCGAAGACCTTAACGCGGTCACACACAGCATCCGCAACGAGTTCGACCCGCGGCAGAAGGCCGTTCTGTTTTCAAAGCTGCACTCGATCCTGGATCACATCAACGATGCGACGCGGCTGCTGCGCAACGAAATGGACCACGAGAGCGACAGCGCTCTATTCTCCAAGCTTCACGAGACGCTCGACACGTTGAATCAGGGTTTGCAAACCGTGGTCGCCGTCCTCAAGGAGAACCGCCAGCCGATCACCGAAGCCGTCGGCCACATCCGCAACACGAGCCAGATACTCGAACAACAGATCGCGGCCCGCATCGCCAAACAACTCGACCCCGCCGAGGCCGCCAGCCTCATCGCCAAGGTGCACGTGGCCATCGATCGGTTAGGCAGCTCGCTCAAGGATCTCAATGCCATTACTGAGTCGACCCGCGAGACGATCGTGCAGAACAAGGAAAATCTCAACAGCCTGCTGGTGAATTTCAAAGAGACGAGCGATCATCTCAAGGCGGCCAGCAAGGACATCCGCCGCAACCCCTGGCGGCTGTTCTATCAGCCGACGCTCGACGAAGCCGCCCAGGCCAACGTCTTCGACGCCGCCCGCGCGTTCTCCGACGCCGCGACGAAATTGGACGATACTCTGGCACGGCTGCAAGCAATCTCGCAAGCCGGCGGCCAGGTCCCCGCCGACGACCAGCAGCTCAAGGAGCTGCGCGAACAACTCCAGCAGTCGTTCACGC
The DNA here is from genome assembly GCA_964384465.1 of uncultured Planctomycetales bacterium. Taxonomy (GTDB): domain Bacteria; phylum Planctomycetota; class Phycisphaerae; order UBA1845; family PWPN01; genus CAYLLT01. The sequence goes on from CAYLLT010000014.1 coordinate 57,164, forward strand.
AGTTCACCAAGGTCGAATCGGCGCTGTGGAACCAGCTCAAGATCAAATGATAATCTAGCAGTATGGACACAATCATTCTCAGCATCGGCACCGAGCTGACGCTCGGACAGACCGTGGACACGAACACCGCGTGGTTGTCGCAGCGGCTGGCGGAGATCGGCGTGCCGGTGCGAATGCATCTGACGCTGCCCGACGAGTTGGAGCCGATCCGCGGCGAGATCAAACGGGCCACGGCCACGGCACAGGTCGTGCTCATCACCGGCGGCATCGGCCCGACCGAAGACGATCTGACACGCCAGGCGCTGGCGGCGGCCATGAACGTGCCGCTGGAATTGCGGCCGGAATTTGTCGAACAGATCCGCGCGTTCTTTACCGCCCGCAACCGCACCATGCCGGATGCGAACACGGTGCAGGCCATGTTCCCGGTCGGCGCGGAGGGCATCGCGAATACCTGCGGGACGGCGCCCGGAATCCATGCGCGGCTCGATCGCGCGGATATTTTCGTCATGCCGGGTGTACCGCGTGAAATGAAAGTGATGTACGACCAGCACGTGCTGCCGTTCCTGTCCGAACGGGCCGGCGGCGGCGTGATTCTGGCCACCACATTGCATTGCCACGGCGCCGGCGAATCCGACATCGGCGAAAAAATCCGCGACCTGATGCAGCGCGGGCGCAATCCCACCGTCGGGACGACCGCGCAGCAGTCGATCATCGGCGTGCGCATTCACGCCCACGGAAGGACGCGGGCGGAGGCGCAAGGGCTTCTCGATCAGACGTCGGCGGAAGTGCGGCGGCGACTGGGTCCGCTGATCTTTGGCGAAAACGAAGAGACGTTGGCGGCGGCGGTCGGAAAGCTGCTCCGACAACGGAAGCTCACGCTGTCCACGGCCGAATCATGCACCGGCGGGCTGCTCGCCAAGATGATCACCGACATCCCGGGCAGCAGCGCATATTTCAGTAATGGCGTGATCACGTACGCAGACGCGGCGAAGTCGAAATGGCTGAACGTCCCTGCGGATTTGATCGTGGCTCACGGCGCGGTGAGTCCGCAGGTTGCGGAAGTGATGGCGGCGAACTGCCGGGCGGCCGGCGACGCTGATTTCGCCATCAGCATCACCGGCATCGCCGGGCCGGACGGCGGAACACCGCAAAAACCAGTCGGGCTGGTCTATATCGGCCTGGCGGACCGCCGGCGCTGCGAAGTGACCGAGCACCGGCTGGGCGAGACCACCTCACGCCACGAAATCCGCGAGCGGACGTGCTTCGCCGCACTCAATCGCCTGCGTCTGCGGCTGACTGCCCCCGACGGCTGACGGTCGCGACTCAGGCCAGCGTGTCGCCGAGAAGCTGAAGCCCGACCCCCACGATGTTGAGCACGCCGCCGGCCGCATCGCATTCGCCGCCGCTGAGCAGAGCCGCGCCGCTGAGCCAGATGGCCAGACTTCGGTTCTGCATGACGTATTTGCGGAACATGAACACCTCCGGTGTATGCGAGATAAATACTCTCGCACAATTTCACATGCGGCGTTTACGAACTGTGGATTATATGCGCGCGGCTAATGTCCGGGAACTTTCGCGCTCATGCCCTGGGCCATTTTGATCTCCGTGCCATAGTTTACAGTCCAGGCGTAGCGGTGCGTGACCGCGTCGATCAGGGCACTGGCCGAGGGCAGCCCCACGCCGCTTTTTTTCACGCCGCCGAACGGCAGATGCACCTCGGCCCCGATGCACGGCAGATTGACATAGCCCATGCCGAACTCGCACCGTTCGCGGACCTCGCGCATCTTGCGGTAGTCCTCGGTGATGACCGCGCAGCTCAGGCCGTATTCGGTGTCGTTGTAGATTTCGATGGCGTGATCGAGGTTTTTGAACGGAATGATCGCCACGTGCGGGCCGAAAACCTCTTCACGGATGCACCGCACGCCCGGCCGCGGCGGCATGACATAGACAAAGGGCGACAGAAAATGACCCTCGCTCAGCTCGCCGTCCAGCCGTCCGCCGTCCAGCAGCACATCCGCGCCTTCCTCCTTCGCGAGCCGGTTGTAGCTGAGAACTTTGTCCACGCCGGCCTGGTTAATCAACGGACCCATGAACGTGCGCTCGTCGCGCGGATCGCCGATGGTCAGTTCGCGGGCGGTTCGCACAAACTCGTCGGCGAACTTTTTCAGCAGCGATTCCTGAACGATGATCCGGCCGGCCGAAACGCACCGCTGGCCCGCCGTCTTGAACGCGCTGAGGATCGACGCATTCACCGCCAGGTCCAGCCGCGCATCATCGCAGACGATCACCGCGCTCTTGCTGCCCATTTCGCAGACGGCCATCTTGTCCGGCGAGGCCGCAGCGATCTGCTTGATCCGGGTGCCCACGTCGTAACTGCCTGTGAACAGGATGACTTTCACATCGGGATGTCGGACCAGGGGCTCGCCGGCTTCCTCGCCGGTGCCCTGCACCAGATTGAGCACGCCCGGCGGAAAACCCGCCTCGGCGAACAGCTCGACCATCCGCTGGCCGACCAGCGGCGTCTCCTCACTGGGTTTGAATACGGCCGTGTTCCCCTCGGTCAGCGACGGGCCGAGCAACCACATCGGCACCGCGAACGGAAAGTTCCACGGCGTAATCACCGCCACCACGCCTTTCGGCCGTCGCCGGACAAACAGCTCTTTCTCGGCGATCTCCGAACTGAGCACGTCGCCGTGCGGCATCCGCGTTGTGCCGAAGACGTACTGGGCCATGTGGATGCCTTCGATCACGTCGGCGCGGGCTTCGTTGATCTGCTTGCCGGCCTCGCGAGCCAGCAGGTCGGCCAGCTCGTCGAGATGTGCTTTCGTGATCTGCGCGAACCGGTCGAAGCATTCGCCGCGGGCGATCCGCGACATGGCCCGCCACTTCGGATACGCGGCCTTGGCGGCGGCGATCGCTGCGTTCACATCCGCTGCCGTGCTGCGCGGGAAGCGGCCGATTTCCTGTTTGCAGTGGGATGGATTGAGGCTGACAAAATCTTTACCGTTGCCGCCTGCCACCCACTCGCCGTTGATATAGTTTCTACCGTGCATAGGTTTCTCCCATGATTCTTCAGATTGTAGCGTTGCGCTACGCCTCAAGCGGCGGCGAAAACCCCTCCATATCTTATATCGGTCGGGCGGGTTGACCCGTCCCACGCGGACCCTAGAATCGACACACCAATGCGTCACCAGCCCGCGGGTTGCAACCCGCGGGTATACGGGAATGAACCTTTATGCGTATCGCTTTCGTCGGTCCACCGCTCAGCGGCAAGTCCACCCTGTTTCGCGCCGTCACCGGCACGCACGCCGCCGCCCATCATGCGCCCGGCGAGCAACTGGCCGTCGTGAAAGTGCCGGACCCGCGGCTGGACTGGCTGGCCGAGCGCTACAAGCCCAAGAAGTACACCGAGGCGACGCTGGAATGCCTTGATGTTCCCGGCTTCAGTCACGAGACCGTCCAGCAGGGCACGGAGTTCCGCAAGAGCCTGCCCAGCGTGCGGCAGTGCGATGCGTTAGTCGCCGTAGTCCGAGCTTTCGAAAATCCCGCGGTGGCCCCGTACCGCAACCGCATCGACGCCCGCGCCGATCTCGAGGAACTCGCCGCGGAATTGCTCTTCTGCGACCTGGAAACAGTCACCACGCGGCTCGAACGGCAGGAGAAGTCGCTGAAGAAGCCGACCAAAACGCACGAGCAGGAGAAACGCGAACTGGAGCTGATGCGCCGATGCCAGGCGGCACTGGAGGGTTCTCAGCCGATCACGTCGGCCATTCACAGCGAAGACGAGCGCAAAGCGCTGGCCAGTTTCGCGTTTCTCACCGAGCTGCCGCTGATCGTGGTCATCAACGTGAACGAAGCCCAGGCCGCCGCCCCGCCGCCGTTCGTGTATCCGCACGCCCGCGAAACGATCGCCCTCTGCGCCGACACCGAGGAGCAGATCGCCCAGTTGGAACCGGCCGACCGCAAAGCGTTCCTCGAAGACCTCGGCGTGAGCGAGCCGGCGCGAAACCGTTTGGTCCACGCGTGCTACGAAGCCGTCGGCCTCATCTCATTCCTCACCGCCGGTGAGGACGAAGTGCGCGCCTGGTCGATCAAGCGTGGCAGCGATGCCATCGAAGCCGCCGGCAAAATCCACACCGATATCGCCCGCGGGTTCATCCGCGCCGAGACCGTCGCGTATAACGATCTGGTTGCGGCCGGCGACATGAAAGCTGCCAAAGCCGCCGGCAAGATCCGACTCGAAGGCAAGACCTACGTCGTCCAGGATGGCGACGTGATCAATTTCCGGTTTAATATCTAACGGGAACGGCAAGGAGGCTACTCAGCGGTTTGGCCGGCTGCCTCGAGCGGCTGAATGCGGGTGATGTGGAGGTAAGCCACAATATGGATGCGTTGAAAAACCCCGCCATTGTTGCCAGGAACGCCGATGTGTACCCACCGCCTGCTAATCAGCACTTGATCGGGGTGCTTGACGTCATAAAAAGCACCATCCGAGACATGAATGCGCACCGGTTCGAATGGTTGCCTCTTGATCACGTTGAGTAATTCGTCTGCTTCCATTGGCTTCTCCAGCTTTTTATTCTATTGCAAGCCGGACATCATAACAACAGGGAAATGACCATCATCCCCCGGCCGGCAATACAGGTACTGATGCTTGTATTGTTCGTTGCCCTTGCGGCGGCGGTCGGATTCTTTGCGGTCGAACTCGGCCAGGAATCCATCCGGGAGCATGTTGATCCGCACGGGGCCGAGCCGTTGAGTTTTACGCTTACCGGCGTATTCCAGGTTTATCGCCTGTAGTTGCTCGTCCAGGAGCGCCGCCAACCCGGCCGATTCCCGCGAACCTGAATCCGATTCGATGTGCAGCACATAATACGGCGTGTGGCCCCATCGCGGCGCGAGCACGAAGTTTTTGACGTTCAAGTCGCCGGACGTTGTGAGCTGCTCCATTGCCAGCATGACCTGCCGCTCGGTCAGTTTCTCGCCCGCGAGCGAGCAGGTGTGCGCGCCCTTGTTCAGGAACTCGATGAGCGGCGCCTGGCCCACATATCCGACCACGCGGACCAGATCGCCGAGATCGTAGCGATAGAGCCCGGATGAGGTGGTCAGAAGCACGAAGTATTCCTGTCCGATGTCGAGCTGGTGAGCGAGCCGCGTGAACGGGGCGGTTTCATCCATGCGGTCGCGCGGGACGAACTCGAAGAAGTGGCTGGCGATATCGAGGATGCCGGCCGGCGTGCCGTTCTCGATCGGGATGCTGATCCGCCCCTCGCTGGCCAGCAGACCGATATCGCGCACCGGCACGTCGCCGAAGTACTTCGGAAAATCGTGCAGATATAGCCCCATCGTGCCGCCGGTCCAGTTGGCGATGAAAGCCAGCTCCCAATAGTCGCGGGGCAGCAGCCGGCCCGTCCGCGCGACAATCGCCTCCAGCCGTTTGGCGGATTCAACGTCGGGCCTGAGCCGCCAACGCAGCGCGACCCGCACGGCCGACGGCACCGGCAACTGGGGCCACAACGTCCCGTCGTGTATGTCGCGGATGAGCTGCTCGCGGCGCTCATCGGCGGTCCGCGCGAGCTTGAGCTGCGTCGCCGGGCTGGCGGTTATCAGAAACGCCACATCCGCCGGCACCGCCAGCCGCATGATCGTGTAATACTTCGCGACGGGGTCCTCGATGGCGACCGTACACTGCGGCGTGATGTAGTATTTGCGGACGATCCGCTTCTGCGTCGCGGCCATCAGACCCGTAATCGCCCCGCACGGAATACCCGCCGGTGTGCGCGATTCGTCCATCCGCGAGCTGACCTGCACGATCCGGCGGAAAAATGCCCGCGGGTGATCGAGCAGCGCCTTGATGCCGAACGCATTCCATCCCCGGCGATACTCGCGTAGAAAGTGATCGGTCACCGGGACGAATTTCGGTTCGTCGGTTGTGCCGCTGGTCAGCGCGAACATGAGCACGCGCTGCCGGCCGCCGAACATCGCGCGGGTATCGCCGTTCTTGACGCGTTCGATGTACGGTACGTGGTCCTCGTAACGCAGGATCGGCACATGGCGGCGGAAATCATGTATCGAATGAATGCGATCGAAATGATGGTCGCGGCCGAAACCGCTGCTCGCGTTGCGGCGAATCTTGGCCAGCAGCACCTCCTGCTGCACCGCCGCCGCGCGCTTGGTATCCGCCATGAACCGCGCGTACACGCGCTGCGCATGGTGCCGCGCCACCACGGACGTTAGTCGATCGATCAAACTGGGACAAGACCGCGCCACACGGCTCATTCTAACCCGGATTGTTCGTTAGCTCACCACGGAGGCACGGTGAAGAATTGCGGATTTCGGATTGCGAATTGCGAATTTAAGCCGCGTGTCTTTCGTCTCTTTCAATTCGCAATTCGCAATCTGCATCAGCATGCCGGCGGCAGGTTCGCCCCGCCCATGCACTTGATGAACTGGAGAAAATCCGCACTGTTGATGGCATTGTCGGGGATCAGATCCGTGTCACCACAACCCGGACCCACCAACGTACCGGTGGGCGTGGCGCAGTGCTGCAAATGGCCGAAGTCGGACTGGTCCTGATCGCCGTCGAAGTCAAAATCGCCGGGATTCGCCGGCGTCGTCCGCTTCAGGACGAACAGGTAATCATTGCCGAAACCGCTGGTGGGAGTCGCTCCGAGATCGATCACACCGCCGCCCACCACGTTCGGCATCGCAAGCGGTGTGATGAGGTCAGTGCAGCGATAACGGGTAACGGTGTAACTGCCGCCGGTGCCGCCAAGATCGATGGAAGTTGTCCCGCCGCGATCGGCCCAGACGTAGTAACTCTGGCCCGGCTCGGCCAGGCACAGAACGACATTGCCGCCGGTCACCGACACCAGATCATCACGCGGCACGCAGCGGCTGATATCGATCCCCGCCGTCTTGTTGAAAAACTGGGCCATCTTGCCCATTTCCGCCGCGTCCTGCTTGTGCCGCGAGTTCAACACGTCCCAGTTGACCGCCCACGAGTTCGATTGCCCCGATCCGCCGTGGGCGATCTTGCCGAACCCGCCGGACATCAGGTGCGTCCAACTGGCCACGCGCGAGCGGGTCACGTTCGACAACGACCAGATGCCCTCGGCGTTGTAGACCGGGCGGTCATAGTTGTCATTGTCGGTGATGAAGCTCCGGCAATCGGTGACGCCGATGTCGCTGTTGACCACGCGGCGCTGGAGCGTGGCCACATCCAGCTCCGTCGCATAGCCCGGCGACCAATCGCTCAGCACATGGGTGGTGAGCATGGTCTTCCAGGGATTATTGGCTTGCAGTTCAGCGGCATAAGTACGCACGCGGGTGAGCGCGCCGGAACCGGTCTCTTCATATTCACTATCCACCGTCCAGTGCCACCAGCAGGTATACGGCGCCCAGCGGGCAAGAAAATACTTGATGAACAATTTCTGGAGCGGTCCGAGCGTGACGTCGTCCGGGTTGTCCAGCGGGCCGTAACTCCAGTATTGGCGGTTCATGCCGCTGATGCCGAACCAGATGGACAGCTTCACGCCCTTGGAGTGTGCGTACTCGATGGCGGCTTCGTTGTGCCGCCAACTGACGATGTCGAACCGCGTGTAATCAAAGCCCTGGGGATCAAAAGGATCGCCGGACAGCCAGACCGTAGCCCGGCTGCCGTTGGTGAGCAGATAGTGCCAGTAGCCGGGAACGCCGTGCGCCTGGTTCGCCTCGGTGTGAAACCGCACCGCGAGCGCATCGACGCCCAGCAGCGCGTGTTGATCGATCCACTGTTGGGCCAGCGCGGTGTCGCGGTCGAGCAGCATCGAACTGTGAAAGTTGAACGGCGCCCAAGGCGTGCCGTCGTCGTGACGCAGCCATCGGGTATTCTGCGGATCGACGCGGATGTGGCCGTGTTCGCCGGCCACCTTGTTGCTCGACACCTGGTAGACGAATTGCTGCGTCGGGCCGTTGAGCGTCGCAGTTCCCGGCACATAGAAGCCGGCGTCGATGGTCCACGTGCCGGGCTGATCGAAGAGCACGCGGAACTTCCAGACCGTGCCGTTCTGTCCGCCCGTGCCGTTGCCGTCGTGGAACCCGTACCAGGTGAACGCCGACCCCAGCGCCCGGCCCGCCGGTGCGGTTACCGTGAGACGCAGCTCGGTGTCGGTGAAGGGGTTGCCCAGCGACGTCGCGTTGGTCATAGATTCTTCGACGCGCTGGTAGAGATTGACGTTGGTCACCCCGGCGGCCGAGCCGCAGAGCAAAAAAACCGCGAGCGCTGAGAATCTCCACGCCCGTACGGGCTTGCGAAAGATGATCTGCATCAGAAACCCCGCGACAACTCGATACCAAATCATAACAGAAGTCAGTCGGCTCATCGAGCCGGGGCTGGATTTCAATAGTTGCAGGGGTGCATCCGTCGATCGGTGGCAGTGATTCCGGGTGGCATGGGCAAGTGTACTCACTTGCCCGTGGCCGAGCGTTATAAACGTTCGCCACGGGTAAGCTCCGCTGAGTACAGCTCCGCTTACCCATGCCACCCAATTTCGGATGTACCCGTTGCGGGGGTGGCGGGAAGTTTTTCAGACTCCCGGTAGAATAGCGGCCCGACGATTCGATCGAGATCATGGTATCAGTGGAGACCAGCATGTTTTGTGGAATACGAATCAGGAATGGAAGGCGCGCGGGCGGATTCTGGCTGCTGTTTTTTTTAATGGCCGTCGGCGGTTGCGGCACAACGTCGCCGACCCTGAAGCCGTACAGCATCCAGCAGGATTTCCGGCAGACGATCAGTTTCGAGACTCACCGCCTGCCTGACAATATCTTCAGGATCGTGATCCCGGAAATCATCACCGATCGCAAAGAAACGCTGGTGGCGTGGGACCAGACTCCGGAGCGATGGGATATCGGCAATGATTATGCCCAATGGTCCTGCGAGATCCCCAACGTGATCCGCATGACCGCCGACGTGCGCTTCGGCGCCACCATCGTCGAAGCCAACGTCGAGATGACCAATCTCTCGGACCGCACGTGGGAGCTGGCCAACGCGTTCACCTGTTTCGCGTTCTACTCGGCACCGCTGTTCGATGACCCGCGGATGCAGCGCGTGTATTTCCCCGCGGGCGGACGGTGGCGGTCGGTGGCCGATCTGTTCGCGGAGCACAGCCCCAGCCCCAGCCCTGGCACCGGGCCATACACCTTCTTCCCGGTGGCCGGCGGGCCGAAACTCGATGACATGACCGTCTGCCGATTGGTCAAACAGCGGCATCCGCAGGTGATGGACAGCGGCGCCGCGTGCGTCGTATCGAAGGACGGCAAATGGGTGATCGGCGTCAAGGCGGATCACCCGGCCTACGTGTTCTGCAACCGCTGCGAGCGGTGCATTCACGCGAACCCGGTGTATGAGCCGATCGCGCCGGGAAAGACAGCGCGCGAAACCACGCACATCTACATCCTGCGCGGCGGCATACCCGAGTTCGAGCGGGCGATACGCGAAACCAAACCAGCAGCGTCCTGACTAGCAAAACCGGGCGGCCCATCGCGGCGCAGCCGCGGTGGGGTACGCGAAGATCGAATAACCGTGGTGCATGATGGTATCTAACTCGTCCAGACGCTTCAGACAATCGATCTTCGTGTCCCCCACCCTCCGGGTGGGCCACCCAGCGCTGCGCACTTTGGTGTTGATACTCGCGCTGTTAAGCAGCAGCGGGTGTGCTGTCAGAACTATCCCCCTCTATCAGCGCGTCGAAGAGACCATGACCAACGAGACGAAGTTCGCCAATCTCTTCACCGAGACCGAGCTGCGGCTCGACGTGGCCGCGCCGGCGGGTAGAAAGCTCGGATCTTCCTTCACGTGGTACGGCTTCCACGACGGCGACGGCGCGGGGCATCAGGTCGGCAAAGTCTGGAAGTTCCGCCTGCTCTTCGATCATCCCGGCACGTGGACGGTCAACGCCGGTTTCTACGTGCCCGGCACTTCCACGTCCAATGGACCATCGCGCACCTTCAGCTACGAGGTGTCTGCGAGGAAAGCGCCGGGCCGGCACGGTCACGTCCGCGTCGATCCGCAGAATTATTGGCGTCTGCGCTGCGACGACGGTACGCCGTGGGTGCCGTTCAACGTGCTCAGTTCGGGTCTGCTGAATCGGAACCATGCCGTCGCGAGACAGTGGCTGGACGAATATTCCCGCCGCGGCATCGACGCGATGGCGGTGCGCTTTCACGGCGAGCCCGAGGGGGATGACCCCGCGCGATTTCACTTCCTGCTGAGCGACGGCGCCCCCGGCACAAGTTGGCCGGCCGCCGGCGCCGACGGTTTCGACTACACACGATTCGACGTGTCGACCTGGCGCTACAACGAACAGACGCTGGCCCACGCCGAATCCCGTGGCGTCAGGCTGTCGATCTGGTTCGGCATGAGCGGCATGAACCGCCAGTACAAGAGCTACGGCCCGATGGACAACCCCGACGATGCGACGCTGGGGCCGAAGCAGAAGCTGTTCATCCGGTATTTCCTGGCCCGCTGGGCGCCGTACGCGCTGTGGTGGCACTGGTCGGTGGACAGCGAGTACGAGGAAAATGGCGACGGCGCGCTCCCCCGGCTGCGGACGTATGCGATTGAAATGCAGGCGGCGAATCCGTGGAAGACGATGCTCACCACGCACGTGCTGCACAACTGGACGCCGGGCGATGCGCTGGAGCTCGACCTGGCGACGATTCAACGACGCGTCGCGGATACCGATGACGGCGCGACCGATTGCCGCAAGTTCATAACCGACAATCTCATGTACGGCCGGCCGGTGTACAACGCCGAGGGCGTCTGGCGGATGTCCGATATGACGCGGTCGCGCGTCGCGACGTGGGCCCACCTGATGGCCGGCGGGTTCAGTTGCATCGCCCACATGGGGCCGCGTCGCGGCCATCGGCTGGGCGGTTCATGGGCCGTGACCTGGGAGTATTTCAATCCGCGAGGCAAGGAGGACGCCGTCGAGATCGGCTGGCTGGCGCGATTCTTCAATCATACCCCCGGCATCGACATCAGCCGCTGCGTGCCGCACAACGAGTTGACGCGCGTCGATGGGGGGAATCTCGCACTGTGCCTGGCCGAGCCGGGGGAGAGTTATTTTGTCTGGGCCGATCGCGGCGGGGTGACCCGGCTCGACCTGTCGAACACCACTGGAAGATACACTGTGACGCGCTACCGCTGCACGGACCTGTCGCATCCCGTTTCGCTGCCCGACGCTGCCGGCGGCGGACAAGCGAATCTCGGCGCCACACCTACCACCGGCTTCGGGAACGATTACCTCTTTGTCGTCAGGCAACCGCCCCGCGGAGACAAATAATACGGATTTCGTCTTGAACCCGCTCGTGGGTCTGATCCGAGCTGCGACCGTAGGGGAGCGGTATTCATTAGCCGGTGAGCATCCAACCCGTGCGTTTTTAAGGGTTTTTCGTTATAATATGAACGAAGAGGTGATACATGAGCACAACCGTACACACCACTGAAACGCCCGTTACACTCCGTCTCTCAGAACGTGCGCGGGCCAAGCTCGCCGAGCAAGCCGCTAACAGCGGGCAGGACATTTCCGCCGTCGCGTCCGACCTCATTGAGCACGCCGTGACCCGCCCTTCGATTGCCGAAATCATGGCCCCCGTGCGGCAGCAGGTAGCCGAGAGCGGAATGAGCGTCGAGGAGCTTGACGACTTCCTTCGAGGCGAGCTTGAAGCCCACCGACGGGACAAGAAAGCGAAGTCCGCGTGAACGCCCCGCTCGCCGTCTACGACACGATGGTTTTATTGCAAGCCGCCATTCATCCCGAACGGCGGTATACGACCATCGAAGCCGTCGAAGATAAGCGGCTGACCCTCTGCACCAGTCCGGAGCTTGTTGCCGAGGTCCGGGACGTAATGACACGCCCGTCTCTCGCGGCGAAGTTCCCCGCCCTCACGCCCGAGCGTGTCGCTCACTTCCTTGATAATGTGAACGCTGTCGCAACGTCTTTCTCCGAAGTGTCTGACGCCTTCACCTGGCCGCAGCATCCCGACGACGACCATTTGTTTAACTTGGCCATTCACGCCAAGGCCAAGTACCTCGTCACGTGGGAAGCGCGTATTCTCAAGCTCGCGACCGACACAACACCGGCGGCGGACCTGCTCCGCCGGTTGGCACCGGACCTGGTAATCATCACACCGAAGGAATTGGCCGACACGCTTAAACCAGCCGAGAGCGAGCACGAATGATGCCTCACATCCCGACTACTTCTCCGCCTTGAGCTTGTCCGCGTCAATCTGAATGTGCTGCATTTGCAGGCTGGCCACGTATTTGGCGGGGTTGGCGGTCATTTTGCCCTTGCAATCGGAGCAGCAGAAGTAAACCTTCCGGCCATCCGCGAGCTCCAGGAAGGCCTTGGGGCTGATCTCCTCGCCTGAGACCGGACACAGCGTTTGGTACGCGTATGAGCCGGAGAGCTTCGCGGCGTGCTTGGCCGGGTCTTTCTCGTAGCCCTCCTTGCAATGCTCGCAGCAGAAGTAGACCTTCTCGCCGCCCTTGTCCGTGAACTGCTTCACGTCCACCGGCTTGCCCGAGAGCGGGCACGTGACCTGAACGCGGTCCATGGCCGCGAGCGCCTTGCGCTGCTCGGCCACCTGCTCTTTGTACTTGGCGGCGTCGGCCGAATACTTTTTCGGACAGCCGTTGCAACAGAAGTACACCGCCCCGTCATCGCTCATCACCTTGATCGACAAATCCGCCGGCTTGCCCGAAATCGGACATTTCGGCAAATCGAGATACGTGTAGGTCGCCGCCAGCTTGTCCTTAAACTTGGCCGGCTCCGCCTTATATTTGCCCGCGCAGCCGTTGCAGCAGAAGTAGACCTTCTTCCCTTCGCTCTCGACGAAGGCCTCCTTGTTGATCGGCTTGCCGGAGAGCGGGCAGGTCTCCTGGACCTTCGGATAATGTGCGAGTACGGCACGCTGCGCCGCTACCTGCTCTTTGTACTTGTCCGCGTCGGCCTCGAACTTCTTCGGGCAGCCATCGCAGCAGAAGAAGACGGGCCCTTCGGGCGTCATGGTCTTGTTCGCGAGACCGGCCGGCTTGCCGGACACCGGGCAGAGCAGCCCCGCCGCCGATTTGCCCTTACCCGCGTCGGCCTTCTCCTCCGCGTAAATCAATCCCCCGATACCCAGGACCAGGGCCAAAGCAATGCACCACCGGCTTGCACACATAGCGAACTCCTTTCGTGAATGAGTCGTCGGCTACCCTCTCCTGCCGGGCGCACGCCGAACACCCGTTGGACGCCACACCCCCGGTTCTTCTTCAGGAGAAGCCCGAATGGGCACCGATTATACTAGCCCGTGAGCAAACTCAATAGAGCCGTCGGATGCCCCCGTTCTCATATCCTTTCCCGCTCATGGGTTCCGAGAGAAATAGTCCCACACCATGTATACCTTGGTCTCGTTGCCGTTGATCCCGCCGTAGCTCCAGGGGCGGACGGGGGTGAGGCCGGCCGCGTGGATCTTCCCCTGCGGATCGACCACCCGCCTGGCGTGAAAGTCGCCGTAAAGGACGTTGTAGCTCCGAAGGTGATAGCCTTCATAGATCCGGTGATCGCCCTCGTACTCCGATGCGAAATATCCGTCCGAGACCAATGCGTGAACGGTATGTTTGCCGCGCGACGCCATCGGAAACGGTCCGAGGAAGGAGGGGTCCGGCTCCGCGGGATCATTCAGGTACATCCAGTAGGGATACTCCTGGGCCGGCGGAACGTTCCCGTAGCGCACGCTGTCCTCGGGATACATCTCGCTGCCGGCATCGCGGGGAGACTTGGCCGGGAACACGGGCAGCGCATAACCGTAGGAACTGAAAGGCGAGCCCGGAAAGTCGTGCGCGTTCCAGTACTGTGGATCTCCGCGCAGGGGATGCCGGTAGCGCTGTAGGAACGTGGCCTCGCCGTTATACCCGTTGCGGTCGATCGCCTTGTTGTTCGGGCAGTAGAACATGGCGGGCGTGGCGCCGATGTACTTGGGGTACAGCAGCCCGATGTTCACGACGGCCCAGTTGTGCATCTCCGGCTTGCCGTATCCCAGGTAATACTTGCCCTCCATCAGCGAGAAACGGAACGATCCGGCCCAGGGCAGGACCGTCTTGTTGTCGCCCGAGTAACCGGAGAACCCGATGCCCTGCTGCTTGAGGTTGGAGAGGCAAACGGCCGCCCTGGACTGTTCGCGCGCGCGGGCCAGGGAGGGAAGCAGTATCGCCATTATCAGCGCAATAATCCCTACGACGACCAGCACTTCGATGAGTGTGAAGGCGGCCCGTCCATGAAGTTGACGCCGCTCCAACGAGACAGCGCTGTCCGGCCCTGTCGATGCATGCGGTACCATCGATCTATTCACCCGCATCGGTGGAAACTGCCGCCGGCGTCGAGCCGTCCAGGCCGAGTTCGTGATACTTCTTATTTAAGGTATTGCGGTTGATGCCGAGGAAATCGGCGGCTTTGAGCTTGACGCCGTCGCAGCGGATCAAGGCTTGTTCGATCAGTCCCCGTTCGAGCCGGTTGGTAACGCTGGCCCAGATCGATCCATCGGCCGGGTGGTCGGCCGCTTCCATCGCCTCGGTCACCAGCCGTTTCAGCAGGTCGTCCGGCGAATCGCTCCGCAAGGACGGGCGGCTCTGCTCGGCGAACGTTCGCAGCGTCAGCGACAGCAGGTCCTCCGTGAAGTGCTCGTCGCGCGACAGCACCACCGCCCGCTCGATGACGTTCTCCAGCTCGCGCACGTTGCCCGGCCACGGATAGCGCAGCAGCAGGTTGAGCAGCTCGCGCGAGATTTTG
>CAYLLT010000015.1:0-71206 GCA_964384465.1 uncultured Planctomycetales bacterium
AGGCAGGAGACGCGGTGCTCGATCATGATTCGGGCGGCGTCCGCGGCGGAGCTGTCCGGGTCGATAGCCACAAGCTGACGGGTCATGATCTGGTGGATTCGTTTCCTGAGCGTGGCGACATCCTGCGGGCGCTCGGCCAGGGGGGCGCCGACGAACGGGCTGATGTTTTTGAGCAGATCGCGATCGGACAGCACGCCGACCGGCTTCTTCCGCTCCATCACGATGAGATGGTGGAACCCGCAGCGATTGAAAATTTGGCGGGCGGCCTGAAGCGTCTCGTCCATGCCGATGCTCACGACACGCGTGCTCATCAATGATTTGACGGTTAGCATCTCACCGGGCATTATGACCATTCCAACTCACGGGCTGCCGTCCGTAGAGCTTTCCTTCCCATCAGGATTCATCGGATACTGCGCGGGCGAACTGTGCGGTCGACGAATAAAGAACGACGTGGCGAGCATTTTATCGGTCCGGCGCATGCTGTTGGGCACATCCCGCCCTATGTTGGGCTGGCACGCCGCTTGCTCGTAGAGACATGCATGGTCCTCGGACTGGCAGAGACAGGGGCAGAGACAGGGACAGTCACCTATTTAATTACCTCCAATTTCAAGCACCATTCATTCTGAACCTTGTGCGGCTGACCGGTAGCGGTCGCAGACGTCCGATAAACAGGGGACAGTCACCTATTTAATTACCTCCAATTTCAAGCACCATTCATTCTGAACCTTGTGCGGCCGACCGGTAGCGGTCGCAGACGTCCGGCCGAGTCGGTGCTCCAGCTTGCTCAGAAAACTATATGTCGGCAGCGACCAGCCGATTGGCGTGCTCAGCAGTTCGTTCGCCCAAACTGGCGACCCGAAACCCTGACCCCGCGTGGGTCTCTGTCTCACTTCTAACTTCTCACTTCTTCCGGAACGCTCGTTGTGTTCTCCCATACAATGGGGCCAGCACGGTCCCGCTTTGCAGTGCCGCTGGAGAAAACGGGCGTGGCGCCGTCGAAAAATAAAAACTGCGGAACGAACCCGTGGCGTGCCCTGTCGCCCACCGCCCTGCCGCCGCGCCCGAACGGAACACCCGGCCAGCCGCATTGCTTCGACCCTGCGAAGCTCTATAATTCAGCGGGAGTTGCACGTGATCTGCATGCTCGGACCGGTTACCGTTAATGCAGGCCAGATCATCTTCGCCTGTGCGCTGCTGGTCCTGGGCGTCATTGTTCTGGCCGTGGGGGTCTGGTATTATCGGCGACGATGGATGGATTCGGCTGACTCCTCCGCTACGCCGTGGACCTTTGAGGATCTGCGTAAGCTCCGCGATCAGGGTGCTTTGAGCGAGGAGGAGTACCAGGCGCTGCGGGCCGCGATTATCGGCGCCTATCGCGGCTCATCCGCCGGACCGGATGCCGCCGGAAAAGCGTCCGATTCGGGCGGCTCTAACGAGGGCTGGCCGGTTTGATCTGGAGAAAACCCGTCTTGCGGGACGATAGAATCGTCGAGATCAAGTTGGAGACATCCACGAGATGGCAACAACCAGAGCTGGACATACCGGAAGCGGTGGAGGCAGCGGCGGAAGAGGCGGTCGGCGGCCGACCACTTGTAGCTTCTGCGGCAAGAGCCAGCGCGAAGCCGGGCCGATGGTCGAGGGGCCGAGCGATGTGTACATCTGCGCCGCCTGCGTCGATCTCTGCCACAACATCATCAAGCAGGAAAAACGCAAGACCGGCCCGACGCATCACCTGACCGGCACGATCCCGCCCCCCCGCCAGATCAAGGAATTCCTCGATCAATACGTCATCGGGCAGGAGCACGCCAAGCGGGCATTGGCCGTGGCGGTGCACAACCACTACAAGCGTCTGTCGCACACCGACGCCGCCGAAGAGGACGACATCGAGATCGACAAGTCCAACGTGCTGCTGATCGGCCCGACCGGCTCGGGCAAGACACTGCTGGCCCGCACGCTGGCGCGGTTCCTCAACGTCCCCTTCGCCATCGGCGACGCGACGACGCTGACCGAGGCCGGCTATGTCGGCGAGGACGTGGAGAACATTTTGCTGCGGCTGCTCCAGAACGCGGATTACGACCTCGAAGCGGCCCAGCGCGGCATCGTCTACATCGACGAAATCGACAAGATCGGCAAGACCAGCCAGAACGTCAGCATCACCCGCGATGTCAGCGGCGAAGGCGTCCAGCAGGCGTTGCTCAAGATGCTCGAAGGCACGATCTCGAACATTCCCCCGCAGGGCGGCCGCAAGCACCCCGAGCAGCAGTACATTCAGATGGACACCACGCACATCCTGTTCATCTGCGGCGGCACGTTCACCGGCCTCAACGAGATCATCAACCGCCGTCTGGGCCACTCGTCCATCGGCTTCATGGGCGAGTTCAACGAGATCGACAATCTCTCGCAGGTCAACAACACGCTGTCCCACGTGACGCCGGACGATCTGGTTGAGTTCGGCATGATCCCGGAGTTGGTTGGGCGATTGCCGATCATCACCGCGCTGGAGCAGCTCTCGGTGCAGACGCTGGTGCGCATCCTCACCGAGCCGAAGAACGCCCTCATCCGCCAGTATCAGCGTTTCTTCGAGATGGAAAGCTGCGAGTTGGAGTTCCTGCCCGGTGCGCTGGAGGTCATCGCCGAGAAGGCCCTGGATCGCGACACCGGCGCCCGCGCCCTCCGCGGCGTGATCGAGGACTTGATGCTCGACGTGATGTTCCGCCTGCCGGAAGAGGGCAAAAACGGCAAATACCTCGTCACCGAAGAGGTCGCCCGCGGCCAGGTCGATCTGTTCAGCCAGCGCGCCCGCCGCAAAGAGTCGGCGTAAAGACGTGTGGCAATTTGCCACCCACCCTGCTATAATAACACGCGAGGTGGCCGAGGGTGCAATCTAAAGATACTGCGACAGCGCGGATCAGTTTCCGCACAGATCCCCGACTCAAAGATTTGATCGAACGGGCGGCGATGACGAGCGGTCTGACCCTGACCGATTATGCACTGTCAGTGCTGGTGCATCATTCTCGTGAAGTGTTGGATGAGAACTGTATCCGCGTCCTGTCTCCGCGTGATACCGAGGCATTTCTGAAATTGCTCGATGAGGCGCCCCCGCCAAATGCCGCATTGAAGCGGGCTGCCCGAAGGTATCGTCAACGTGCCCGATCCCGCTGAATGGTTCATCGAACCGCTCTCCGACAGGCACATTCGAGATGACTTCGATTGTGGCGTCGAGGGGCTGGACAGCTTCATTCGCCAACTTGCGAGCCAGTATCAACGCCGGAATCTCGGGCGGACGTGGGTGGCGGTGACCCGCGAAAGTCTTCACATCCTCGGCTATTACACCTTGTCAAATGGCGCCATTGAGCCGAGCCTCATGCCGACCGCATCTCGTAAGAAACTCCCGAAAACGCTTCCCATACCCATTATGCATCTCGGGCGTCTTGCCGTGGATCACCGCTCGAGCAGCCGAGGATTGGGCGAGCATCTTCTGCTGGACGCCCTGCGTCGGACGTGGGAACAGTCCAGGCAAGTCGGAATCCATGCTGTCGAGGTGCGTGCGATAAACGAAGACGCCCAATCCTTCTATGAACACTTCGGTTTCGTACCCCTCATGGACGACGCTCTTCATTTGTACCTGCCGATCACGACCATTCAAAAGCTCTTTTCCAAAGACGAGTGATTTGGGTCGTCGAGGTTTATGTGTAAATCCGAAATCCGCAATTCGCAATCCGAAATCGCGCCCTGGCCATCGTGGCGCATCATCCGCTCTCGCGTTCTTCGGCATCAGGCCGATAGAATTGCTCTTGTGGACCCGCATACCCTCGAAAAGCTCGAATTCGCCCGCGTTCGCGAAATTCTGGCCGGGCATGCCAGTTCGGCGCTCGGTAAGGACATGGCCCTGCGCGTCTCGCCGGTCACACGCGCGGAGCTGATCGGCCAATGGCTCGATCAGGTGCGCGAGCTCATCGGCGTCGGCGCCGAACAGGGGTTGCCTCCATTTGGAGGAGTCCGCGACATTCGCGAGGCGGTGCGATCGGCGGCGCCGCCGCATCTGCTCGAACCGGCGGATTTTGCCGTGGTGTCGGAAACGCTGGATGCTACGCATGAGATCGTGCGTTGGGCGGGCGCTCTTCGGCCGGAAGCGGCGGCGCTGCGCAGCCTTTGCGAACAGATCGGCGACTTCCGCCCGCTGGCCGAGGCCATCCGCCGCGTGGTCAATTCCGAAGGCGAAATCCGCGATGACGCCAGCGCCAAACTGCTCAAGCTACGCACCGACATCGCCGGCGCCCGCATCACCATCGGGCACGTCGTCGATAAGCTGCTGCGCGATCAGCGGGTGACGCGCTGGCTGCGTTACGCCCAGGCGACGTTTCATGACGACCGCCTGGTGCTGCCGCTCTCGGCCGAGCATCGCGGGCGCGTTCCGGGCATCATCCACCGCAGCTCCGACTCCGGCGCGACGCTCTTCGTCGAACCGGCCGAGGCAGTCGAACTCAACAACCGCATCATCTCACTGAAAGCCGACGAGCAGGCGGAGATCAATCGCCTGCTCTGGCACCTGACGCACCAGGTGCAGATCAACTGTACCGAGATTCTCAAGACGATGGACGCGCTGGCCGTGCTCGATCTGGTGACCGCCAAGGTGCGCTTCGCGCGAGTGTACGAGCTGACCTGCCCGCGCGTTTCGGATGATGGCAAACTGCTGCTGAAACGGGCGCGGCACCCGGTGCTGATCGCGATGCAGAAGGAAGCGGCCAGGAATTCCGAGCAGCGTGAGGTCGTGCCGATTGACGTGCGGCTGGGCGATGATTTCGACGTGCTGGTCATCACCGGCCCGAACACCGGCGGCAAAACGGTGGCGCTCAAGACCGTGGCGCTGTGCTGCGCGATGGCCCAGGCCGGTTTGCCCATACCGGCCGGTGAGGGCAGCACCGTGCCGATTTACGAGGATATCCTCGTGGATATCGGCGATGAGCAGAGCCTACAGCAATCGTTGAGCACGTTCAGTGCTCACCTGGCCCGGCTCATGGACATGCTCCGGCGGGCGACTCCGCGAACGCTGGTGCTGCTCGATGAACTCGGGGCCGGCACCGACCCGGACGAAGGGGCGGCGATCGGCCGGGCGATTGTGGAGGAATTGCTCGAACGCCGCTGCCCCGCGATGATCACGACACACCTGGGCGTACTCAAGAGCATGGCCTATACTGAAGCCCGTGCGGAAAACGCATCCGTCGAGTTCGACATTGAGACGCTCCGGCCGACGTATCGTCTGCTCATCGGCGAGCCGGGCAACAGCAATGCCATCAACATCGCCTCCCGGCTCGGCCTGCCGCCCAAAATCATCGAGGCCGCCCGCAAGCACCTGAGCAGCTCGCACGAGCAGCTCACGCGGGCGATCCGCGGCACGTTGCAATCACGGCGTCAGGCCGAGCGGGCGCGGGCCGAAGCCGAAGAGGCCAAGACTCAGGCGGAGCAGCAGCGGACCGCCGCCGAACGCGAACGGCTCACCCTGCTCGAACAACAGGCGGCATTTCAGCGCTGGATTGAGACGGTCTCGTCCCTTCGGCCGGGCGACCGCGTGCACGTCAAGCGGTTCGACCGCGAGGGTAAAGTCGTCCGCCTCCTGCTGCACAAGCAGATGGCTGTGGTGGCGGTCGGAGCAGTGGAAATGGAGGTGCCGCTCACCGAACTCGCGTTGCCGCAGCAAGATTGAATCCAAATCCGCATAGAATGGTGACAACTGGACTCGTTTCGTTAGAATACGCCGCATTGGCGCCAAAAAGGAGAATGACCATGTTACGCTCAAATACAGTGACCCGTCGTCGCTTCCTGTCGTCCTCGACGCGTACCGCGGCCGCCTTGGGCATCGGGTCGGTGCTGGCGGGCCGTACGGCTTCGGCCGCCGTCCGCAAAATCGGCGCGAACGACCGCATCACCATCGGCCTGATCGGCTCCGGCGGACAGGGCACGCATGATGCGCGCACCACCTGCGTGGCTGAAAACGTGGTCTGCGCCGCGTTGTCCGATGTCGCCGAGTTCCGTCTGGCGGGAGCCGGCAACGCGGTCCGCAAGGCCATGGAGAGCAAAGCCCATAAGGACATCAAGATCGACACCTATCCCGATTTCCGAAAGCTGCTCGACCGCCGCGACATCGACGCGGTCATCATCGCCACGCCCGACCACTGGCACATGGCTGCTTTTGTGGCCGCGCTGGACGCCGGCAAGCACGTGTATCAGGAAAAGCCGATGAGCAAGAGCATCGAGCAGGGAAACCAGATGCTCGCCGCGGCGAAAAAGCATCCTGACCTGACCGTGCAGATCGGCACGCAACGCCGAAGCGGACTTCAATATCCCAAAGCCAAGGCCGCCATCGACGACGGCATGATCGGCGAGGTGACCTTCGCCCGCTGCTTCGATTGCCGCAACTGGGTCACCGGCGGCGACCCGTTCGCGCCGAAGCCGATTTCGGGCAAGCTCGATTGGGATCGGTTTCAGGAGCCGTGCGAGCACAAGGTCGATTTCGAGCCGCATCGCTATTGGGCGTGGCGGTGGTTCTGGGATTATGCCAACGGCTTGGTGGCCGACGTCGGCGTGCACGTGCTGGATGTCGTGCACTGGCTGACCGGGCGCGACACGCCGAAGACGGTCGTCTGCAATGGCGGCGTATACGGGCTTAAATATTGGGAAACGCCGGATGTGGTGAATGCCGTGTGGGATTACGGCACGCACAGCGTCGTCTTCACCGCCAACTTCACCAACGGCTTCGAGGGCAGCGGCCTGACGATATACGGGACCAAGGGCACTATGGAGATCGTCGCTGACGACATCCGCGTGTGGCCGGAGGGCAAGCGCGAGAAGCCGCTGGCGGAATTCAAAGCCGAAAATCAGGTTCACCAGCACAACTGGATCGACTGCATCCGAAGCGGCAAACAGCCGAACGCGCCTGTCGAGCTGGGCGTCCGCTCGCTTCTGCCGCTTCACTTGGCCAACATGGCATATCGTCAGGGCAGAAGAATCACCTGGGATGCCGACGCGCGGAAGGCTTCGTGAGTTTCGCGTCTTTTGTATTGCTAACGCGTGGAACCTTCGTGTCCCGCGAGGATCGTTTAGCCGCGAACGCAGGCGAGCGCGCCGAACGCGCTCGCTTTCGCTCGCGGCTAAACAGTGCGAGCGTTCTGGTCCCGAGATATATCAAAATCTTCGTCGCACTGTCGCTCAATGTGATCGCTTTCATCGGTTGCACGCCGAGTAACCACCTCCAGCTCAAACTGAACGCCGACGTGGCTCGGCCGCGCAAGTCGGTCGTGATCTTTTTCGTCGATGGTCTGGACCTTGTGCGCCTGCAAACCATGCTGGCCGATCATCAGCTCCCAAACATTCAGCGCGTGTTCGTCGAGGGCGGCGTGGAGGTCCGCGATGCGGTGAGCAGCCTGCCTTCCGTCACCTATGCCAATTGCACGTCGCTCATCACCGGCCTGTTCCCCGGCCATCACGGCATCATGGGCAACTTCTGGTTCGACCCGCACCGGCTGGAGACGCGCTACTACATGACGTTCGGGACCTATCGCACGGTCAACCAGGATTTCTGCGCGCCGACGTTATACGAGCTGCTCGATGACCAATTCACGCTGAACATCCAGAACCACACGCGGCGAGGCGTGACCGAGACCGTCGATAACCGCTTCATGTTCGGTCTCTCCTGGCTGCTGCGGAAATACAACTTCGCGGATCGTTACGTGGGCCTGCATTTCGAAGAGGCCGCCGACAAGGCGAATCTCGCGAAGCGCTGGCCCTCGATCGTCATGACCTACTATGGCGGTGTGGATGAGATCGGGCACAAGTTCGGCTCAGATTCGCCCGAGTATGGCACGGCGCTGGGCGACATCGATGCGGTCGTCGGCCTGATCAGCGGCCAGATGCAAAGCGCACGGCCGGCCGAGACGGTTTATTACGTGCTGGCCACCGATCATTCGCATGTGCCCACTCCGGTGGAGCATCGGATGGACATGGTCCGCTGGTTGCACGAAAAGCGCGGGCTGAAGCTGCGATCGAAACCGATCGACCGCGATGAATACACCGACCGGCTCAAGTTGTTGGAGCCGTATGATGCCATCGGCGGTCTGGATGAGGACCGCGTGGTACGGTTTCATCTGCGCAGCCGGCGCGGCTGGGTGTACCGGCCAGAACCGGATGAGATCGAAAAATGGATACTGGATCGGCCGTCGCCGGTGGACTTGCCGGCTGTTCAATTCGTTCTGATGAAGACGGGAGCGCACAGCGTTCGGGTATTCTCGCGCGACGGCAAGGCTCGTATTGAACGCCGGCGCGAATCAGGCAGCGTGCAGTATCGGCTGATCAATGAAGAGGGCGACCCGCTGGCTTATGGCGCCCCGGCGGAATCGACCGCTTTCGTGCAAGCGGGCTGGCATGCCTCACGCGAGTGGCTCGAGCGGACCGTCGGGGCACGCTATCCGGATTTCGTTCCCCAGGCGGTCGAGATGTTTGATTCGCCGCATACCGGCGATGTCGTGGTGATGGCGGCGGACGACTGGAGCCTGCACCCCAAACAGCACGGCGGCCACGGTTCCTGTCTGGCCCGCGACATGAAGATCCCGCTCTACTTCGCGGGCGGCGAGCTGCCCCACGGAGCCGTGATCGGTCCTGGCCGACTCGTGGATATAATGCCCACCATCCTCGGCTTGCTCGACGAACAGCAACGCCTCGAGCGCATTCCGCCGATCGACGGCATCAACCTCGCCGATCAACTCCGGCATGCGAAATCGCGGTAACTGGTAGGGCGGGTATTGCCCGCCAACTCGGCTGCGATCAGAAAGGCGGGCAATGCCCGCCCTACTTCTGACTCGTCTTCACGACGGCAGCACCCTCCGTCAGCGCGGGTTCATGATTCGCTGCCGCTCCGCATACCGGATCGAAGAAGTTCAGCATCAGGCTGTAATAGTACGCGCGGCAGTAGGCTTGAAAGCCGATGTGCCCGCCGCCGGGCAGGAGGACGGCGGCGACTTTGGGGTTGGAGGTCTGCGCGATCAGGTCCGCCACCTCCTGGGCCGTCTGTACCGGGTCGTTGATCGCGTGAACGATGAGCACGGGCGTGCGGGCGGATTCGAGCTTGTCGCCGTCGGAATTGCCGCGATAGGGCAGCAGGCGCAGGAAACGGTTGCCATCCAGCACGGGGAACGACTTGCTCAGCGCCGAATTCGCGAAATCGTACGCGATGCACCGGCGGAGGCTGCCGGTCACTTCGGGGTAGTTTTTTCGGGCCATGTGCGCGCGCGTCGCCTCCTGGAACATGGCCGGCGACGGATCGATCCCCACCGACCGCGGTATATCCATGCGATCCAGGAAGTGCTCCCAGCGGATCACGGGCGAGAACGCGATGACGCCCGCGGCAAAATGTTCGCGCGGCGACGGCGGATCGAGGTATTGAGCAAGATTACGGGTGATGCTCGGATCGTCGGGTGAGCGCCCGTCGAACCAGGCGGCCTGCAGGGCCGCGTTGGCCCCCCAGCAGAAGCCGATCAGGCCCGTTCGGCGAACGTGCGAATACGTATCCTCCAGCCACTCGGAAACCTTCATGAGGTCCTGCGTTTCGAGGACGGCGAAGCTGTAGTACAGGTCGGGATACTTCGCTTCGGTCTGGCCGTGGCCCCGCGGTTCGAGCGAGAGCACGTGAAATCCGCTGCTCTGGAAGGCCAGCGAGAGGTCCTTGTTCCGTTTCGCCCCATTGTCGCCCCACAGGCCCGGCAGCAGCACGATGCAATCGGCGTCGGCGATGCGGCCGTCGCCGCCGCGGGCGAAGCCGATGAAAGCGTGGAGCCGCACTCCGTGAGCGACCGGGATCCACACCGATTCGAAGCCTTCCCACGGCAGCGGCGGCCGCTCCACCGTGTCGCCCTGCTCGATGCACTGCGCCGTGTGCTGTAACGCCCACCAGTTGCTGGTCACACCCTGCATTTTCTTGATGTCACGATTGAAGCAGGCGTACACGTCGCGGGCGTGCCCACCGGCATCGACCATATCGTCCGTGAGCAGGGCCGGCCGGTCGAGGCGAGGCAGCAGGCTGCGCAGCTCGCGGTGTGCGCGCGCCAACCATTGCCGCGTTGAACCGTTCGTCGCCTGCCGCGCTGGCACGTCCATCCCCAATTCCTGCCGCAGGGGCACGCGATCCCCCGGCCGCATCGGGAATGATCGCTCGTGGAAACAGCCCGTCAACGCGGTGATGGCGATGACCGTCAGCGACCCGAGGTAATAGCGCGGAACCCACATGTACGATGAATCCTCCGACGCGAGCAGGTATAATACCCCGTTTTAATCGCCGCGGGGCATCGAGATCCAGCAGATGCAGTTACACGAAGGGCTGAACACGCTAGAGCCTTTGGATCGTAGCTCGCCGATGTGGCGACGACATGATCCTGAAGATGCCCCCACCGCGACCCCCCAAGCCGAACGGGGCTGGAAACTGTCCCTCCTGGCGATAAGCATCCTGATCGCGGCGACCGCCGCGGCACACGGCTGGGCCCTCTGGGACGGCATCTTCCTGGACGATCATCTGCACCGCCTGAGTCTCGAAGACAACAACTGGTCCTGGGACGCGCTCCTGGAAGCGGCCACGGTCCGCATGAATGAATTCATCGACACCTGGTGGCAGACGAAACCCGTCGAATGGCACTACGCCCGGCCGTTTTCCATCCTGCTCGACAAAGCCGTATACCACCTGTCCGGCGGGAGCGTCAAGGCCTGGCATGCGATCGGCATCGTCCTGCATCTCGCCAATGCGATCATGGTCTATGCGTTGTGCATGATGCTGACGCGCCGGCAGTTCTGGTCGGTGGTGGGCGGGCTGCTGTTCATCGTGTATTCGCACAGCGTCTATGCGGTGGGATGGCTCGCGGCACAGAACAGCGTGCTTCAGACGGCACTGACGCTGGGGGCACTGCTGGCATACATCCGC
This sequence comes from uncultured Planctomycetales bacterium, assembly GCA_964384465.1. Taxonomy (GTDB): domain Bacteria; phylum Planctomycetota; class Phycisphaerae; order UBA1845; family PWPN01; genus CAYLLT01. Next base: position 10,961 of record CAYLLT010000015.1, read on the forward strand.
GCATCGGGTTTGAACCTGTACGCGGCGGGCACGGTGCGCGAAAATCGAAACGCAATCGCTCCCCGCTGGCTGTTCCTGAGTTTTGGTCTGTGGGCGCTCGCGCTGTTCTCGCGCGAGAATGCGATTGTTTTCCCCGTGTTCGCGGCAGCAGTCGAGTTAGCGTTCGGCGGCTTCAGGCAGTTTCGTCGGCGGTTGCCGATTCACCTCCTGTTCGGAGCGGTCGCCGTCGCATTCCTTCTCTGGCGTCTGCTCGCTTTTCCATATCCGATGCCCGACTTCTATGTCCGACAGCCGGACGGGCCCGCGTATGTGCTGTGGTGGCTGGCCAAGCTCATGCACTTCCTCACCGCCGCCGTCTGGCTCTCACCCATGACCGTCGGGCCAACCGGAAGGTTTAACCCGTTTCGAGAGGTGCCCGGCGATTGCGTGCTCATGCTGGCGATCCTCGGCGTCATGGGGACGGGTTATGTCCTGGCGTGCCGGCGGGCCCGCGGGTATTGGGTATGGCCGATGTGGCTGCTGATGTCGTTCCTGCCGGTGGTGCCGGTGATGGCGGCGCCGCACTCGGGCTACATGGCCGGCGTCGGCTTTGCGATCGCCATGATCGTCGGGCCGGCGCTTCGACAGCATCTTCAGCCGGCGGGTATCGGCCGCTGGAGCAAAACCGTTGCCCTGTGGTTCCTCATCGCGACGTGCGCCTACGTTCCGATCTACCGGGCGATGTGGTACTCGATGAATGCCGCCGAGCGGTACACGATGGCAGCCGTGGCCATTTCTCCCCCGCCGTCCGAGGCAACGGATGTTTTCTTCATCAATCTGCCGTTCGTGAACGTCTACGCGCAACTGCACATGGCGGAACCGGGGCGGGAATCGATGGAAGCGTCACCCGGCCTGAAGGCCGGGCCTGACGCACATCCACGCGCTCACGTACTGACCTATTCGCCCAACCTGTTGCGGATGGAGCAGTCCTGCCGCCTCGAACAGATCGACGATGACCGCCTCCGGTTATCGATCGAAGGCCGTCCATATTTCTCCGGCGCTCTCGGCCGCTTCCTCGTTGAAGGCATGCGCGGCGGGGAGCGGCTGCGGCCCGGCGATACCATCCGCGGCTCCCTGTTCGACGTGCATATCCTGCGGGCGGACGGGGAGGGTGTCCGGGAGATGGAGTTTGCGTTTCACCAACCGCTGGCCAGCAGCCGATATTGCTTCTACATTACGACCCAGGAATGCGGTGCCGCCCGTTTGAGGTTCCCCGTAGGGGGCGTGGTCAATCGCCCGCAACTGCCGGCAGCCGGCCCGCTCCAACGGGCAGATATCGAGCGGGCAGGCCGGGAATTGGCCGCCGGACGGGCGGAAGCGGCCGGCGCGCTCTTTACGGCGGCCCAATCAGACGATACAACGTTACGCTCCGCGGCGGAGGACGCCCTGCGGCGTGTTGGACGAACGGTGGCATTGGCACTGGCATCCCCGGTCCAGGACGAACTCGCCTCCGGGGGATCCGCCCCTGCGGACTGGGCGCGAGTCCGGCTGTGGTGGGAGCGATATGTGGATGACCAGACGCTGGCGTCTCTCTGGGTCCACCGGGACGATTTGACGCCGCTTCGCGGGACACGGGACATGCTATTTCGTATTCGTGAGATCGCCAGTCATGTGATTCGGACAGATCTATATCTCACAGGCCCTCCTTTTCCGGGGCCTCAATGACATTTGCAACTGCGCCGGTTATTGCTAACATGTGACGGAATTCTGCCCCGTGTGGAAGTTGGCGCGGTCTTCTCGTTGAAAGAACACAACTGAGTATGATTTCAAACCACGCTCCCCCCATTCTACTAACCGGTGCGACCGGCTTTCTGGGCCATTTCGTTTTGCGCGACTTGCTGGCGCGAGGCCAACGCATCGTCGCTGTGTTGCGATCCCCGCTGGACGATTCGACGAACCGCTTGAAAGCCCTGATGGCGCAGGTCGGGGTGAATCTGTCCGATCACCTGTCAAGCGGTCAGTTGACGCTCGTGGAAGGCTCGATGCCCGATCATCTGCCCGAACCGGAGTGGGGGCCGACCGACGCGGTGTTGAACTGTGCCGCCAGCCTCCAGTTGTTCTCCAACGGCAACGATGATCCGTTCAAGACGAACGTGGCCGGCACCGAGGCGATCATCGCGTGGGCGAACCGCCACAACGTCAAACGGATTCATGCCGTCAGCACCGCCTATACCTGCGGGTGGAATTCGGGCGTTATCCGCGAGGACTTTCACCGCACGCCGCCGGAGTTCCAGACCGATTACGAAAAGAGCAAGTGGCAGGCGGAGTCGCTGTTCGAGCAGTGGTCCGGCGAGTCCGGCAGGAAGCTGACGATCTTTCGGCCGAGTTTTCTGGTCGGCGATTCCCAGACCGGCTATACCACGCAGTTCGCTGGTTTTTACCAGTTCGCCCGGCTGGTCAGCGTGCTCAAGAACCAGTATCACGACCCGAATAACGGGGCGAAAACGTACATCCCGCTGCGGATTCCGGGCCGGCCCGACGACCCGCAGAACATTGTCCCGGTCGATTTCGTGGCCGGCATCATCGCCGAAGTGGTGAAAAAGCCGGCTTTTCACGGCCGGATTTATCACCTGACCAACCCCGAGCCGCCCACCAACGACCTGATGAAACGCTGCTACGAGGATTATTTCGGCCTGCACGGCGGCTACTTTGCCGACCCCGACGAGGTGATCGGGGAATGCTCAACGCCGGAGTCGCTGCTCTGGGATGAATACCATGTGCTGACCTCGCGCGTCGTGAACACCCCGCTCTTCGACGCCTCCAATACCCGCGAGGTGATGAAGGCGTCGGGGATGACCTTCCCGGTTCTCAACCGCGATCGGATCTTTATGCTATTCGACTACGCCGCCGCCTGCGGCTGGGGCCGCCGCACCAACGGGTTCCATAGCTCATAATCAGCCGGCTACAGGCTTGCCCACGCGGCATCCTCCTCTGGCGTCTTCCAGTCCTTGGCCAAGGCGGATTCGCTCAACAGCAGCCCATTGAAAGTATCTTCCTCGCTCTTGATTCGCAGAAAGCGAACGAAATCATACACTTCACGCTGCAAGGGTTCCGGCAAAACCGCTAGTTCTTTCTCAATCAGTTCACGAGTGCTCATGACGAGATTATCGCATTCTCGCCCACGAAAGTAAATCTCACCGACTTCATCTTGAAGCCTCCGAAGCAGAAGTGGGCGCATCATGGAATGGGACGCCGAGCTGCTGGAGCGCGGGCTTCAGGTCGGCCATGCGCAGCACGGGGGGGAGCCGGCCCTCCGTGGTCATGACGAAGCCGCTGGAGCTTTCCTGCCGCAGGCTGCCGTGAATCCCGACGAGTGTGACGAGGGAAGACATCAGCGCGCTGCCGCAATGGTAGCCCGATTTCATGGAGACGAGCACATCCGGCGGATGTTGCACCAGTCCGTGAAATGCCCGCCACAACCTGGCGACGGCATCGGGATAAGTGGTACTGACTGTCGCTTCGAACAGCACGCGGTCATCGATGAAACCATCGCCGTCCATGCTGCCCTGCTTCGAGAGCTGCGAGAGGGTGGGCCATAGAGCCAGCGGATCGCCGAATTCACATTGATAGCGGAACGCGGTGGGTTTCGGCCGAGCTCCCGCGTCGCATCGGCAGGTGATGTGGGCTCGCCCATCGCGACTGAGCACCATCAATTCATCTCCGTCGGGGTATGCGCTGATCTCCATCCCCTCGATCCCCAGCACGTCGCCGGCCACACGCGCCGGGTCCTTCGTGTGGATCGCCGCCATGCTGACCATGCCGAACTCGGGCACCACCACGTCGTCGGGCTTCTTCAGCGCATGTGTCACGCGATAGCCGCGTTTTTCGAGCATCTCCCGCAACGGGATTCGCTTGCTGGTATAGAATTCGTGCCCGTGATCGGACAGCAGCGTGAATCGCGCGCGGCCGCGCGTTTTGAACAGCAGATACTGGCAGAAACGGTCCACCTGGCAGAGCGCGATCTGATGCCCGCCGCGGCCGCGACGGGCGCCGATGGCGGACGTGCCGACCGCATAACCTGCGAAAAAAGGGGTCAGGTACCTTTTCTGCGAAGCACCCTCCGGGCCGTTCCGGGAAAAGGTACCTGACCCCTTTTTTCCTTCGAGATAAAGGTCCTGAATCTGGCGCAGTTCGTGCCCGAACCACGGATAGGGTTCGAGATACGCCGAGACGTGCGCCACCGGATTCAGCCGGTAATCGACGAACCGCTGCCAGCCGACGTTGCCGCCATTGGCGTAGACGTCGTACCCATCCGTCAATTGTTTTCCGTTGTAGTAAGACGACTCGATCCCCGGCGAAGGCGACGTGCCCAGGAATTCCGAGAAACTCATGTCCGTCATCACCGGGAAGGGGCTGATGGTCCGGCTCGGCCGCTCACAATACCGGAAGCGGCCCTGCGCCCATGCTTCCTCCACCATCGCGAAGGGGATGCTGTCGAGCAGCAGCATCAAATGCCGCCGCTCCTCGCGCGGCACTTCATCTAATCTCACCGTCGTGATGGAGCTCTCTGTGTCGGGCGTGCCGTAGCCGATCTCGGTGAGCCGGCCCGCCGGCGAGAGCTGCTCGAAGTAATCGGCCCGGTGATTACCGTCGGTGTCGTACCACCGGCGGACGCCGCCATCCGACAGCGATCTCACTTCCACCGGCGCGACGGGGAACAGCTTCGGGCTGGGCCCGGCACACGCACCAATCAGAACCACCGATGGCGGTAGTAAAAGAAGCGCATATCTCCGCCGGATGCATGGTTTCATCATGGCTGGTTAATCCAAACATGTCGCAGGTGCAAGTCCATCGGCGCTTTTATATGGCCACCGGCATGCCGGGTGCCGAGTAACACAATCTCGCTTTCCCTTTCATCCATTTCAATTTAGATTGGCAGCATGGCGGCCCGGCGCAGCTTGAGCTACAAAGACGCAGGCGTCGATATCTCGGCCAACGACCGCATGGTCGAGCTGATCCGGCCCATCGTGCGCGGCACGTACGGCCCGCGCGTGATGGGCGGTCATGGCGGCTTCGCCGGGATGTTTCGGCTCGATTACCGCGAGGAGCTGCTCCGCAAGAACTATAAAGAACCCGTGCTGGTGGCCTGCACCGACGGCGTGGGCAGCAAGGTGCTGCTGGCCCGCGACTCCGGCCACTATGACACCGTCGGCATCGACCTGGTGGCGATGAGCGTCAACGACATGCTGACCGTCGGGGCCGAGCCGCTGTTCTTCCTCGATTACGTGGCGGTCCACCGGCTGGACCCGCAGCGCGTGGCCGGTATCGTCGATGGCATCGCCGCCGGGTGCCGCGAGGCGGATTGCGCATTGCTCGGCGGCGAGACGGCCGAAATGCCGGACCTGTACGCCGAGAACGATTTCGATCTGGCCGGCTTTGCCGTCGGGGCGGTGGAGCGATCGCGCATCATCGACGGGCGCGACATCGAGCCGGGCGACGTGCTCATCGGCCTGCCCTCCAGCGGCGTCCACTCCAACGGCTATTCGCTGGCCCGGCGACTGGTGTTTCAGGAGGCGGGGCTGAAGTACGACTCGTTCGTGCCGCAGATCGGCGCACCCATCGGCGATGAACTGCTCAAGCCGACGCGGATCTACGTCCGCCCGGTGGTCACTCTGCTTCGCCGCTATCGCGTCAAGCACGTCGTCCGCGGCATGGCCCACATCACCGGCGGCGGCCTGCCGGGCAACGTCGTCCGCATCCTGCCGGAGGGCTGCGCGGCGACGATCGACACGCGGAGTTGGCCGGCGCCGCCGATCTTCAAGTATCTCCAGTCGCTCGGCGTACAGCGCGGCGAGATGTTCCGCGTGTTCAACATGGGCATCGGTTACGTGCTCGTCGTCCGGCCGGCATTCCGCGACTCGGTCATCGGCCACTTCCGCCGCCAGCGCCTCGACGCCATCGTTATCGGCAAAGTGCGCAAAGGCAAGGATGGCATGGAGTTGCGCTAGATTCCGGGGCCGGTTTTCCCCGGCTTGCACGGGTTCGTTTCGTCGGTGGCGCTTTCGTTGCAATTGATCCTCCTCCTGTAATTCGTCGCGACCCGTCCATTCGGATGAGAACACGACGGGTGTTCCGCGTGGCGCGATTACGGTACCACCGCCGGGTTGATGTAGGGAATCAGCGGCAGCAGCGCTGCGCGAAATAGTTTACGGTGAATCCGTCGCGCGGTTCGACGGCCCGCATCGCTGTCGCCGTCGGGAATGGCCAGCACGTCACAGGTCAACTCGGCCACCGGCTTCAAACCCATGCCGGTCACCCGGTACAGGCGGTATCCGTACCCTTCGAGCAGGCGGCTGATGTCCTGCCATGAGAGGCCGTTGAGCCGCAGCTTGGGCGGATTGATCTCGCAGACGATAAATGGCCGGGCCGCTTCGATGAGCTGCCGGGCGCCGTTGAGGATGGAGAACTCGGCCCCTTCCGCATCCATGATTAACATTCGGGGTGGTGGGATCCGGCCCTCGCGAACGAGTCGATCGAGCGTGACCGCCTGGACCTGAATATAGCTATCGGCGGCGGCCTCCGCGCCGTCCGCGACGATCCGGCCGCCGACGGTGCTGAAATCCGACCAGGCGGTGGAGAATCGGGCGGTGCCGTCGCGATCGGATGCCGCGGCGTGAAATGGTTTCACCTGCGACAGGCGATTGCGCTCGACGTTGGTTTTGAGCGCCTCGAAGTTGGCGGGGACGGGCTCGAATGCCGCGAGCACACCGGAATCGCCGACGACCCGCGCATAGGGCACCGTCTCCGTCCCGATGTGCGCGCCGACTTCGATGATGGTGTCGCCGCGCCGGCAGAGGAAGTTGGCGATGGCGACGGTCTGCCAGTCCACGTATCCGCGCATGGCGAACAGGAACATGGTGTAATCGCCGCCGGGGCAGTCGATGATTCCGCGAGCCAGGCTGGACGAAGCGGAGAAGGGGGCGCCGTATCGTTTGGCCACGTCGGGAGGATAGAAACGCTTGAGCACGCGGGTGGCCAGGGCCGGCGGCAACATGCGGCAGAGGCGGGCCAGCCAGGCCGGTTGCGGTGACGAGTACGTCATCAGGGTGCTTCCTTAAGGAGGGGTACGGGTTGCGGGCGCGCCCATTCGGTGTCCATTTTATCGGGGAGGCGGCAGACCCGCCCGTCGCGCGTGGCAAAGTATAGCCGTGAGGGCGAAGGTTGGCGGGCGTCGCCATCCGCCCAGAGGGCGTAGAAGTCGGGATGAGCATCGACCGGCCGGCGCATGTAGGTGTGATTAAACGTACTACGGGCGGTGAGCGGTCGCGACGACCAGGAGCGGCCCTGGTCGTCGCCGGTCCAGAGCACAACCTCGCCGCCGGGGTTGAACGGTTGCGGGCCGGTGGCGGTGGGGGCGTAGAGACGCCACTCGCCGTCCGGTCCGACGTGGAGGCAGCCGGTGTCATAGTTGTGATCGGAGGTGGTTACCTCTCGAAAGTCCCACTGGTCTCCCGTCCAATGCGCGGTCATCCACACGCGGGGGCCGTCCTGCGGCCCGGAGCGGTAGCCGCGGCTCAGGAGGTAGACGATGATCGGCCGGCCCTCGGCGTCGAAGTTCAAATCCTTGAGGTAGACCAGTCGGTGTTCGGACTGGTAGTCGTGGATAAGGGCTGGATTCGCCGGTTTCGTGAAGGGCGGTGACAACTCTTTGCTCGCGGCGGTTTGCCATGTCTTTCCGAAGTCGCGCGTCTGCATGTAATACAGGTTGGTTCGCGCGTTGAGGCCGCCCTGAAGCGGGTGGAAGTTGAAGGCCGTCGCCAGCGTGTCGCCGTGGCGCCAACTGATCTGGTAATGTCCCTGTTCGGCGGCGGCGAGGAGCTGCGGTTCGGTCCAGTCCCGCCCGTCGGTGCTGGTCATCGAATAGAGTTGCCGGCGCCCGCTGACGTAGCGCGTATGCAGGAAGATGAACCCGCGCCCGTCCAGGTACCACGGCTGCGGGTAGGAGAAGTTCGTCTCGCGCACCTGCTCGAAGTCGTCGATGTCGAAGGGGTGAAGGCTGCGGAAGATGAACGCGGACCGGGCGGTGCCGTGCGCGGGGGCGAACACCCAGATGTACCCTTTCGCGTCGAGCATGAGCGTGGGGTTGTCGTGCGCGTCGTCGGTCTTCTTGTCGAGGATGATTCGCGGGCGCGGCACCTGGCCGGTGGCGTGATCGTAGAACGAGACCGTGATCAGCAGCGTTCGCTTCTTTGGCGACTCGTGGCCGTCGGGCGGCATGCTGCCGTAGACGAAGAAGGTCTTGTGGGCCGGCTTCGAGTAGTACGCGATGGGAATATGCTGCTGGGGGTAAGTCGCCAGACCGCCGCTGTACTTAAATTTGTACTCGTCGCCGGAGGGCTGGTTGGCGTACCAGATGCCGCGGTAGCCGTCGTCGAGGCGGCAGTGAATCGACTGCGGCGGCTCGGCGGCGGTGCAGGCACAGAGCAAGAGCAGGCAAATTGCGTTTCGCATGGTGGGTTCGCACGGGCCCGCGTTCCATTCATCCGAGCTCGAAGACCGCCTTGATCATGGAGGTCTGGCTGCTGGCGAGTTCCGCGAATACGGCCGGACCTTGATCCAGCTTCACGGTGCGTACAAACTGGTCGGTCCGAACGAGCTTCCGCTCGAGCAGCGAGAGGGCGGCGGCGAAGTCGCTTCGGCTGTAGGCGTACGAGCCTTTGATCTCGATTTCGCGATTGACGATGACCAGGCCGCTCAACTCGCAGGTATCTTCATCCAATCCGATCCATCCAGAAGTGCCGCCGGGGGCGGTGCAGGCGATGGCGTTGCGGCGGCAGGGTTGATTGCCGACCGCGTCGATGGAGAAATCGACGCCGCGACCTCCCGTCCATTCCAGCAGCGTCTTCACCGGGTCCTGCCGCGAGGCGTCGATCACGAGGTCGGCGCCCATCTGCTGGAGCACGGCCAGGCGGCGGGGATTCAGATCGACGACGGCCATCCGCTCGGCGCCGCGATGCCTGGCGTACCAGAAGGCGAGCAGCCCGATGGAGCCGACGCCGAAAATGACGCCGCTCCGCCCGGCAACCGGCGGGCATTTCTCAATCACGTGGATCGCGTTGGCCAGCGGCTCGATCAGCGAGCCTTCGATGAAGCTCATGTCGGGCGGCATGTGGAACAGGCATTCCCGCGGCGCGGCGACGTATTCCGCCAGCGCGCCGTGGAAGTCGAGGCTGTAGACCTTCCGCTGCGGGCAGATGTGATGGCGGTTCGAGCGGCAGTATTCGCATGTGCCGCAGGTCACCAGCGGGTAGACGGCGACGGGATCGCCGGGGCGAAAGTCGCGCACGTCAGCCCCCGCCTCCGCCACTTGACCGCTGAATTCGTGGCCAAGTACGAGCGGCGGGATGCGCCGTTTGCTCCGGCCGAGATAGCCGAATACATCGGAGCCGCACACGCCGACGGCGCGGATTTTAATCAGCGCCTCATTCACTTTGATCTGCGGCTGCGGGAGGTCTCGAATTTCGAGCGTGCGCGGGGCGGTGTAGACGAGGGCTTTCATCGCGACTTCCTACGAATCTGAAATCTCAAATTGGATATTTGAAATATGGCCCCGTTCTAGCATCGCCTCATTCGCAGGTGATTGGCCCCCGCCACCAATGCGCGAAGCTTGGCCCGCGTGATGTCCAGCGGGACGTGCTGGAAACCGCACTCGGACGCCAGCAGCAGGCGCTCGGGCGGGAAGTACTCGAGCACCGGCCGCGTCCGCTTTTCGATCAGCTCGGGTGATTCGATGTCGTCGCCGCGCTGATCGATCACGCCGACGGCGAACTCGCCCTTGAAATCCCATTTGTCCCACAGCGTGAGCATGTTGTAGCTGAGCGTACAGTGCTCGAGCGAGACCTGATCGACGCGGGCAGTTTTGAACGCGTCCACCAAATCATCGTACCGCGTGAAGTACACGCGCTTGCGGCGGGCGTTTCCGCCGCAGACGTGCAGGCCGATCTTGATGTTCAATCCTTTGCACGCGCGGTTGAGGGCTTCGGCGCCCCAGACGGCTTCCTCGGGAAACGCCGTCCAGGCCGGCTCGTCGAACTGAACGAACTCGCAGCCGGCGGCGGCGATGTTCCGCAGCTCGGCGTTGAGCACGTCGGCGTAGGCGAAGGCGAGGTCCTTGTCGGTCGGATAGAGGTCCGGCCGCTTGTTGTTCGAGAACTTGGCCAGCATGTGCGGGCCGGTGCAGGTGATCTTGACTTCGACGGCAGACGGCGCGGTTTCGCGTGCGATCATCCAGTCGCGGGCCAGGTCGGTCCGCAGGTTGCCGATTCGGTCCACGACATTCGCGATCTCGATGCCGAAGCCGGCGGTGCCGTAGCTGCGATATTCCATGTTGTCGAATGAGAGGCCGTCCATGCGCTTCTGGAAGAAGTAGTACATGTTCTCCCGCCGCCCTTCGCCGTCGGTGACCACGTCGAGGCCGGCTTCGACCTGGTCGCGCACCGCCCAGCGGATCAGGTCGTCCTCCTGCTCGCGGGTGAGCGTCGGTTTCTTCAGCGTGTCCTGCGGCTGGACGGGCCGCGGATAGCTGCCGGTAACGGTGGCACGAAAGGGTTTTGGCATGATCGGATGATAAGCCTCAGATGGTTCCGATTCAATGCACGTCGCACTCTTTCACAAAGTGGTTGTACGGGAGCCGCAGGCAGAACTCAAAAAAATAGTTTGCACCGTTACATCAGGGTACGGGACCGTCGAACAACCGCAGGTCGGGGAGCGCCGAGCGGATCAACTGGTAATGGGCGTCGTAAGTCCAAATCTCAAGATTGTGCCGGATGGCCACAGTGGCGATCAGCGCGTCGGGGAAGGGAACGGGCAAGCCGCGCGAGCGAAGCATGTTGAGGTACCGGCCGAGGTCGTCCCAGATATCCAGATCGATGGGTACCTGCGGCAGGCGGTCGAGGGCGGCGGCCAGCCGGGTCAGATCGGCCGGATCGCGCGCGCCGTGGATGATCTCGGCCCGGGTCACACCGCAGATGGCAGCTTGGCCTGTGTTCAGGACGGACCCGATTGCCTCTGAAGCGGTGCGTAAGTATTTCACCAGGACCGTGGTATCGACGAGGATCATTCCACGCTCCGGGAGCGCAGATCCTCGATGGCGTCAAAATCCAGATCGATGTGACCCGCCAGTTCATGAAGAAGGGTCAGATCAGGCCGGAACGACGGCGCTCCGGATTCTTCCACCACGATGATTCGCACGTCCTTGCCGATCATGGGATCAAGCTCGGGTAAGTGCAGCGTATTGGAATCAAGATGTTTGTGGAGAGAAATCGTCATCAGGGTTCTCCGCGTGGTCGGATACTTCATGACTTGGGCTTTCCGTGGGCATAATGGTCGTGATTCCGGGCCATGTCGGGGGGCAAATTATTTAGGACGCCGGCATAGCGCATGAGCATTTCCTCCAGTGGCTGCTCGCCATTTGTTTCCTCCTGGTCGGGGCTAACGAAGATCTGTACTTCTGCGCCTTCCGGCAGATCCACCGTCTCGTCGAGCACGATCATGCCGTTCTTGATATGTCCGCGGCAGGTCATGGGATATCTCCTTCCTTGCTTCTCTTATTGTAACGACTTTTTCGAGGCGGACAGCGCTCAATTTTGAGCGGAAGAGGACTTCCGATATTCTGCTGGGCACTGACCGATGACCACAGGCTGCGCGGAGTATCTGGTGAGCACGATCGTCGATCTCCAGAACATTGACTATGTACGGGACGGGAACCGGATCCTTACCGGCGTCTCGTGGCGGATCGAGCGGGGGCAGCATTGGGCGCTGCTGGGGGCGAATGGGTCGGGCAAAACGTCGCCGCCATCGCCTCGCGGCATATCGCGTTATCGTCCACTACCAGGATCGTTTTCATGGGCCAGCTCCCGAGGGCTCAAACCGTCGCCAGCTCCCGCTCCGCGAATCGTTCTCGCACCGCGATGAACTCGTTTTCGATTTCAACAAAGGCATCGACCACCGCGGGGTCGAAGTGCTTCCCACGCTCAGGCAGGATGATGCCGCGGGCAATGTCGTGGGCGTAGGCTTTCTTGTAGACGCGCTTGGTGGTGAGCGCATCGTACACGTCCGCCAGCGCCACCACGCGTCCGCTGAGGGGTATCCCGTCGCCGGTTAACCCGGATGGATACCCGCTTCCGTCGTAGCGTTCGTGGTGCGTCAGCGCAATCTCGCGCGCCATCTCCAGGAACCGCACGCCGGGAAAATGCTGAGCCGCCGCTTCGAGCGTTTCGGCCCCGATCGTCGTATGGGTCTTCATGATCTCAAACTCCCGGTCGCTCAGCCGGCCGGGCTTCAGCAGCACGCTGTCGGGAACGCCCACCTTGCCGATGTCGTGCAGCGGGCTGGTGAGATAGATGAGCCGCACGAACTCATCATCCACCTGGGCCCGAAACTCCTTCCGCGTCGAGAGATGCTTGGCGATCAGGCGCGAATAGGCGCGGACCCGTTCCAGGTGGGCGCCGGTTTCCGGATCACGGGACTCCGCCAGCCTGGCCATCGCGAAGATCGCGACATCGCGGGTCTCCAACGACAGGATGCGCTCGGCGGCGCGAATGCGGACGCGAAGCTCGGCCGGGTTAAAGGGCTTGGTGAGAAAGTCGTCCGCCCCTGCCGAAAGCCCCTCGACGACGTTGTCTGTGCCCCCGCGAGCCGTGAGCAGGATGATGTACAAATAGCCTGAGAACTCCGCTCGGCGGATGCGGCGACAGAGTTCCAGGCCGTCCATTCCGGGCATTTCCCAATCGGAGATGACCAGGCGACAGGTACCTTCGCGGAGGATGTCGAGTGCCTCCGCTCCATCCGTGGCCGTCTCAACCTGATGGCCGGCCTGCGTCAGCACATGCGTCAGCACAGCCAGGGCGATCTCGTCGTCGTCAACGATCAGAATTCGCATTGCTGACCTCGGTGTCGGGTTGACTCTCGGCCGTGGCTGTTTCGGACGCCGGTCTGAATTCAAGACAGCGCTGCACTTGAGCACGAAGCTCTGCGAGCACCGTGCCCGCCTCACTCACGTCGCCCGCACGTCCCCTCGCTTCCAACTGGGCGGCGAGTTCCTGGACACCGCGAGCGCCAAGATAGGCGGCCGAGCCTTTCAGTCCGTGCGCCAACTGCGCCGTCAGCTTGGCATCTCCGGTCGCGATGCTTTGTTCAATCTGTTGCAGCTCGTTCTGAGCCTGCTTCTGGAACTTCGGGATCAACTTGAGCACGAAGCCCCCGTCGCCGCCCCATTGTTTGCGGAGCGTTTCAAGATCGAAGGGCGGTTGCGCCTCGTGCCGGGAGAAAAAGGGGTCAGGTACCTTTTGTGCGCAGCACCCTTCGGGCCGTCCCGGCAAAAGGTACCTGACCCCTTTTTCTCCGCTGGGGCATTGCGGCGGCCGTGGACCGTCTTCAGACGTGGGCGGCGCCGCGGTTCTCGCCAACCGAGATTCAATAAGATCGATCAATCGGTCCGGGTTGAGCGGCTTGCTCAGGTAGTCATCCATTCCGGCTTCGAGGCAGCGTTCGCGATCGCCTTTGATCGCGTTGGCGGTCAGCGCAATGATCGGAAGCCGGCCCATGCTTCCAGGTTTGATCTGTCCGGCCTGCTCGGCCTGTCGGATCGCGTGTGTGGCGGTGAAGCCGTCCATCTCCGGCATCTGGCAGTCCATGAGCACCAGGTCGTACGGCTGCCCCAGAACAGCCTCCAGCGCCTGCTTGCCGTTGGCGACCGCATCGCACTGGTAGCCCGCCTGGCGAAGTATCGTGGTTGCCACTTCCTGGCTGATCGGATGATCTTCGGCCAGGAGGATGCGCGCTTCCTTCGAGCCCTCCTTGCGCCTTCGGATTGGTTTCGCAGAGGCCGCTTGTTCGACCTCCAGGCCAACAACAGAATGTGATGTCGCACACACGACTGCTTCGGTGATGGTGGCCAGGAGCTGCAATTGCCGCACCGGCTTGACGGCGTATCCGGCGAAGCCTTCAGAGCGCAACCGCTTGAGATCGTGTTCTTCCTGCGCGGATGTGAGCAGGATGAGGATCGTATCTTGTATGCGCGCGTCCGCCTTGATCGTTTTGGCCAGCTCCCGACCGTTCCTGCCGGGCATCTGCATGTCGAGAATTGCCAATCCGAAGGGCGTGCCCGCGGCGGCGGCGGCGCGGAGTGTCGCCAGCGCCTGCTCGCCGTCCTGAGCGGCTTGGTGCTCCAGGCGCCAGCTCGCCAACTGCTCATGCAGGACCTCGCGGTCCGTGTCGTTATCGTCCACCACCAACACACGTAGGCTGCGGATATCTCCGCCGAGCGGGCGTGTGTGCGAACCGTCCACCGGCTGTTTCTCCAGCGGGACGGTGAACCAGAACGTCGCACCCTTGCCCGGCTCACTGCTCACGCCGATCTGTCCGTCCATGAGCTCGACCAGTCGCTTGCAGATCGCCAGGCCCAGGCCCGTGCCGCCGTACTTGCGGGTAGTCGAAGCATCGACCTGGGCGAAGGATGCGAACAGGTGGTTCAGGCGGTGATGCGGAATGCCGATCCCGGTATCGTTCACCGTGAAGCGAACCACCGCGTGTTGCTCGTATTCTTCCTCCAGCGTTGCCCGGATCGCGACCTCGCCGGATTCCGTGAACTTGATCGCATTACCGACCAGGTTCAACAAAATCTGCTGTAAACGGCCCGAGTCGCCCCGCAGCAACGGCGGCACCTGCGGATGGACCCCGGCGATCAGCTCCAACCCCTTGCTGTGAGCGCGTGATTCGAGGGCCGCAGTGACGCTCTCGAGCGCATAGCGGAGGTCGAAGTCGACGTGTTCGAGCTCCAGCTTACCGGCTTCGATTTTGGAGAAGTCGAGGATGTCGTTGATCAGGCTGAGCAATGCGTCGCCGGAAGATTTCGCCAACCACGCGTAGCGTCGCTGATGCGCGTCCAGACTGGTGCCGAGCAGCAGTTCGGTCATGCCGATCACGCCATTCAGCGGCGTCCGCAGCTCGTGGCTCATGGTGGCGAGGAAGTCGCTCTTGGCGCGGTTCGCGGCTTCCGCGGTCTCCGCGGCAAGGCGGAGGGCCTCCGCTTCCCGCCGCTCGGTGATGTCGCGCACAATAATTTGCAGGCGGCCGTCGGACAGTTGTCGCCCCCGGGCCTCACCCTGGAAAAACGAACCGTCCTTGCGGCGGAATCGCCATTCGCTGCGATTGACCTTGCCGTCGACAAACCAGGCCGCCTCCGACGCGATTCGCGGTTTTTCGTCCTCGACGATCATGTCAGCAACAGACAGGCGCAGCATTTCCTCGCGCGAGTAGCCTAGCATTTGCGCACCGGCCGTATTGACGTCTTCGAGATAACGACCCATTGCATCCGCCACGAAGATGCCGTCCACGGCCTGCTCCACCAGGCCGCGGAACCGCTCCTCACTGGCGCGCAGCGATTCCTCCACCCGCTTGCGATCGGTGATGTCATGCTGGATGGACACGTATTTCTCGGTTTTCCGGTCGGCGCCCCTGAACGGCGCGATGACGCTGTCCACCCAGTAGAGCGAGCCGTCCTTGGCCCGGTTGCAGACCTCGCCGCGCCACGCGTTTCCCTTATCGGATGAGCCGTGGGCCTCTGGGGGCCGTTCCTGGGTCTCTGCGGAAGGTCCGCTGTCCTCCGGGGACGATCCGCTGGCCCCAGCGGATGGTCCGTGGCCCGCCCCAGCCCCTGTGATCGTCCGCCACATCTGCTCCCAGAAGGCCTTGGGGTGGTGGCCGGAGTTGACGATCCGGTGGTCCTGCCCGATGAGTTCCTCGCGCGAGTACCCGCTGATCCGGCAGAAAGCATCGTTGACCTCGATGATGCGCCCTGAGGCGTCGGCGACTGAGACGATGGCGTGCTGGTCGACCGTGTGCCGCAGGGCCTCGGTCTCGCGCAGGGCGGCCTCGGCCTGGTCCCTGGCCGAGACCAGGTCCGCCGTCATCTCGCGGGCCAGGGCCACCGCGCGGGCGCGGCTGCGTCTCAACGACCAGACCATCCCGCCGGACATCACCGCGGCCGACAGCAGGCCCATCCACGCGATCCTGATGGCGTGTTGACGGCCCTGTGTTCTGACATCGTTGATTAAATGGTCGATCTCGCCGTCGGCCTGGGCCGCGGCCTGGGCGTACAGCCCCTTGAGCCGGTCGTACTCGCCGGACATCACCGCCGCCATGGCGGCCGCGCGATCGCCGTCCCGCAGCAGCTTGAAGCACTGGTTCTCCAGGACGATGAGCGCGTCGTTATACGCGCTGGTGGAGGCGACGGCGGCGCGGGCCTCCCCCACGTTCTTGCCCAGCAGCCGGACCAGCAGCGCGTCGGCGTCCTTAAGCACCGCGTCCAGGTCCTTCTCCGCCACGCGGTAGCGGTTCTCCCAGCGCGTGTCTCCGGTAGCGGCGGCCAGGCGGGCCGACATGGTGAGCCGCTCGTCGAGCAACAGCACTCGGCCTTGGAGCTCTTCGAGCGCGGCCGCGCTGTCATCGCTCCGGACGGATTGTTTCATGGCGACGAGGATGGTGACGACCAGCAGCGAAAGCATCAGGGCCAGAAGCACGATCAGGTTCCGCACCGGGTACAGGACTTTCCGCCTCCCGTCGGGCAGATGTCCCTCGCCCGTCCGCTTAACCGCGGCGTTCATCCGCCACCGGATCAGCGGCCCGGCCGCGAGCGTCACGAGCGTGATGTTGAGCAGCGTCCCGACCGCTCCGTTCCTCCCCGGCTCGATCACCGTCAGCAGGAACATGATGCCGGCCTCGACCGACGCGATGATCGCGAGGGTCTCGGCGAAGAGGCGGCGGGTCAGGGAAGCGGGTCTCATGGCGTCAGAACTTCCGTATTCATGGGTCCTCGTTGGTGAGCACTTGCCGCTGGGGCGGAACAGGGCGGCATTCAGCCGCTTAAATCGTCATCGACACGGCGGCAGACGTGCTTTAGTTGGTCGGCGTCGGCGCCCCGACGGACGATGAGGTCGGCATGGTTATCGGGTGCGCAAAACTCCAGACGTGCTCCGACCGCTCTCGGACGGGTTCGAGAACCCGAAATCGGCAATTGGCTCCCCCCACTTTCCCCCTCGTCCCCCCGCCACTCGTTCACCGTCCCATTCTCAGCTTTCCGTTTTCAATTCTCGCCCGCGAAGGTTATGTTTTGACTTTTCGGTCCGCCGGTGGCGGATTTCGACCTTCGGCCTCAACGTTTTGACGTATCCGAATCATGCATTGGCTCGACTGGCTCATCCTGATCGTCTACGTCGGCATCGTGCTGACCATTGGCCTGGTGGTCAAACGCCGGGCGGCCCGCGGGCTGGAATCCTATTTCCTCGGCGGCCGGCAGCTCCCCTGGTGGATGATCGCCATGAGCGGCTCCTCCAGCTACTTCGACATCACCGGCACCATGTGGATCGTCTCCATGTTCGTCGCCTACGGCTTCAATGGTTTCTGGATCCAATGGGTGTGGGGCTTCCTGATCGCCGCGTTCTATCTGGCCTTCATGGGCAAATGGATTCGCCGCAGCGGCGTGATCACCGGGGCTGAGTGGATGGTCTATCGCTTCGGCAGCGGCACTGGCGGCGACATGGCCCGATTGGCCTACACCTTATTCGCCGTCCTCACGCTGACCACCTTCATCGGGTATACGGCTGTGGGCATGGGCAAATTCGGCGCGGAGTTCCTGCCCATCACCCAATGGTTCCCGAACATCAACCCCGCCTACGCCGACAAGATCGCATCCACGTTGATCATCGCCGTGACCGGCGCCTACGTGGTGATGGGCGGGTTCACCGGCCTGACCATCGTCGAATTCTTTCAGACCCTCGTGCTGACCACCGGTGCGTGCATCATCGCCGGTCTCGGCTACGCCGCCTTCAACGAGCAGGCCATGTCGCAAGCCCTTCAGACCCTCTCCACCGGGGCGCATCGGCTGGTCCAGGTCGATCCGGCGTCGTGGTATTCGCTCGTCCCTCCCTGGCGAATCGACAACGGTGCGGACATGTACGCCGTCTTCGGAGCGGTGGTCATCACCTTGCTGATGAAAGGGTTGTTGCTGGGCGCCAGCGGACCGGAGCAGCTCTACGACTTCCAAAAGTTTCTGGCCACCCGTAACCCGCGCGAGGCCTCGCTCGCCGGCATGTTGTGGGGCGTCTGCCATACGGTGCGATTCCCCATGGCCATGGCCTTCACCGTCATCGGCATCATGGCCGTCGCCGGTGAACGATTGACCGACGTGGAGAAGGTCCTGCCCTACGTCCTGGCCCACAAACTGCCCTATGGCCTGAAAGGCATCGCCCTGGCCGCACTCATCGCCGCCTTCATGGCCACATTCAGCGCCATGGTCAACGGAGCCGCCTCTTATCTCATCCGCGACATTTATCAACGCTACATCCGCCCCACCGCTCCGCCCCATCACTATGTCCGAGCCAGTTACGTCGCCAGCGTGATGATGATCGCCATCGGCATCGGCATCTCCTTTTTGAGCGGGTCGATCAACACCCTGATTACCTGGATCCTGGGCTTCCTGGGCTCCGCGGTGTTGGTGCCCAACGTGCTGCGTTGGTACTGGTGGCGGCTAACCGGTTACGGCTTCGCCGCCGGTATCGGCGCGGGGATGGTGCTCTCGCTGATTCAGACATTCATCAAGCCAATTGCCGAATTCGTGGCGTGGGAGCTTGCTCATCACCCGGGACTCTCCCCGGTTCGCACGTTCATCGATCCGATTGCGGAAGCCCTTGCGCATCCCATTCCGGTGTATTACATCATCCCCGCTCTGGCGCTCACTTCCGCGATCGTGTGCATAGCGGTAAGCTTCCTGACCAGGCCGCCGGACTTGAACACGCTCGCCCACTTTTACCGCACCACACAACCGGCCGGCTGGTGGCAACCGGTGATCGAACACGTGCGCAAACAAACCCCCGAATTTCGCAAGGAACCGTTCAGCCCCGATTTCGTCCACTTGCTCGTCGGGCTGGCCTGGCTCGGCGCCATGTACGTTGGCCCCAGCTACGCCGTCACCCATCAATGGCCGCAAACCGCTGCCTGCGGAGTCATCGTCGCCATCGGTTCCATCATCCTGGCCACAAGCTGGTACCGCCGTTTGCCTTCAATTGAGGTATTCTGATGCGAATGCGTACAGTGATTTGTCTGTTGGTCTTGTCGTTGCCGCTCATGTTGCACGCCGGCTGGGCGCGAGGAGACGCGACCACGCGGCCGTTTTTCCGGGACGCCCCGCCCCGGTTGATCGCCGAGAGCTATGAATCGGGATTCAAGCGGGCCCATGACACATACAACGGGATTTCGGCCGCCAGTAACGGCAAAATTTACTACGTCCTGAGTTCCGAGGCGCATGACGTTGGCGCGCAGATGTACGAATTTGATCCCGCCGGTCGCCGGATCACGCATCTTGGCGATCTGACGGAGGCCTGCGGGGAGAAAGGACTCCAGACAGTTGTTCAAGGCAAGAGCCACGTGAGCTTTGTGGAATGCAGGGGCAAACTCTATTTCGCCACCCACCTCGGCTTCTACACCACCCTCTCCGGCATGGAGAAGATGGGCGTCCCGCCGCCGGGTTTCAAGCCGTATCCCGGAGGACATCTGCTCGCGTATGACCTGGCCGGAGGCCGGTTTGAAGATCTGGGCATTGCGCTCCCTCACGAAGGCATTCTGGCCATGAACATGGATGCGCAGCGCGGGCGCATCTACGGCCTGACCTGGCCTACGGGCCACTTCTTTCGTTATGACCTGGCTGACAGGACGATGAAAGACTTCGGCGCGGTCTGCGCGGAAGGAGAAAACGGCAAGGGCCCCACCTATCGTACCCTCTGCCGCTCCATCGCCGTCGATCCCGATGACGGATCAGCCTACTTCACCATTTCCACCGGCGACATCGTTCGGTATGGTTACGATCGCGACGCCGTCGAGCCCGTCGTCGGCGACGATCTGCGGAAGGATTACTTCGGGCGGTACGATCCCAACTCGCCCGGGCACATGGGTTACAACTGGCGGCAGGTGATCTGGTATGCGCCGCAGAGGCTTTTCTACGGCGTTCACGGAAACTCCGGTTACCTCTTCCGGTTCGATCCCCGATCGGTTCGCGTGGAGGTGGTCGAGAGAATCACGTCGGAGCCTTCAAAACGGAGCGGCATGTTCGACCAGTTCAATTACGGCTACCTCGGTTTCACGCTGGGGCCTGATCAGCGCACGCTGTACTACCTCACCGGCGGCCCGGTCTACATCGACGGCAAGCGGCTCGCCGGAAAGAGGGAGACGGCCAAGGGCGAATCCAGGGGAATTGAAAACCTCCATTTGATCACCTATGACATCCCCACGGCCGAGTACACGGACCACGGCGCCGTCTTCCTTCAGAACGGCGAGCGGGCGTCAAGCGTCAATTCCATCGCGGTCGGTCAGGATGGCGCGGTGTATGCCCTTTCGAGAATCACCGAGAATGGCAGAACGGACTTGATCCGCATCGCGCCCGAACTGATCCGCCGCCCGACCGATTCAGCGGTGCGCAAATGAAAATCAGATAAACACTATTATTACCTAATTCATTACCCAATTAAGGGGGTATTACCTATTTGCCCTTTTTTCGCCATTGGGCGGTATGGCCGCGACCGAGGCACTGGACTTTCTTGCCTTTCAGACGTTTCAAGACGTGCCGAATCATATCCAGGCTTACGCCGGGGCATTCCCTTTGTAGGTCGCTCACCGCAAACAAACCGCTTTGCCTTGCAATGGCGCCCTCGACCAGCGCGGACTTTTCGCCGCGCGGTGATTTCAGTTCCCCGACGCGCTGTTCGAACTCTTTGCAGGCCTGGGCGAGGACGTAGAGCAGGAAATTCAGAGTGGGCCAGGGGTCGTGTTTGCCCTCGTGCCATCGGGCGGAGCTTTGTTCGAGGACTTCGTAATAACGCTCCTTGTTCTCCTCGATGAGGCGTTCGAGGCTGATGTAACGCCCCACCTCCAATCCGCAGTGGTAACAGCCGAGCAGGGAGAGCAGCCGGGAGACGCGACCGTTTCCATCCCGAAAGGGGTGGATGCAGAGAAAATCAAGATTCAGCGCCGCAACCAGCATCAGCGGCGGAACCCATTTTTCCCTCATGCCGCGCCGCCACAGTTCCATCATTTCGGCCATGGCGCCGGGCGCCTGTTTGGCCGGCACGGTTTTGAAGCGGACGCGGCTCCGGCCGTCGGCATACGTCTGGATGATATCGACATCCTTGTCCTTGTATTTGCCGGCGTCCCAGATTTCGCCGCGACAGAGCTTGTGTAGCCTCTTGACGGTGGCTTCGTTGATGGGCAACTTCGCGCCTTGCTCGTGGATGAGACGGAGCGCGTCACGGTAGCCGCGAACCTCTTCCTCGTCGCGGTCGCGCAAGGCCGGCTTGCCGAAGATGAGCGTGCCGATGCGGGACTGATCCACTTCGACGCCTTCGATTCGATTGGAGGAGATGGCGCTTTGGAGAATCGCGTGCTCCCGCAGGATCCTCAGTTTTTGAGGCGATTGGCGGGTAAACAGTTCCTGTTTGCCGCGCGATTCGGCGAGGTCTGCGAGGTACCACATCGTCTGCATGGGCACTGCGGGCGGTTCGGCGGCGAGTTGTCGAAGCGTCATCATGGTTGGGATTTGTACTCCGTTTGACAATGAAGTCCAGCGTATAAGTAGAAAGATCGCCGTCAACCTTCACGTAGTCAAGCTTGAAGCCCACCGCGAGGTAGTTCTTGGCGAAGGCAGTCACGTTGTCCGGCTCAGCGCGCGGCGGCGCGCGTCGCCGGCTGCGTGGTCGCGGGGCCGTACCGGTTCTTGAGGAATTCGTAGGCCGGTTCGGCCTGGCTGGCGTCAAGACCGTCGCGGGCGTTGGCGTGACGATAGGAAACGTGCACCAGGTCCGTCACCGCGCGCAGGCGCTCGGCCATGCGTTCCACTTCCTGGAAATCCTGCCGGGCCAGCGTCTCGTCGCCGCGGTTGTGGAACGTCACGGTCCGCACGAGGTGGTACAAGAACCCGAACATCGCCTCGCCGTAGGCAAAACGCCGTTCGTCCTCCTGGAGACGGGCGCTCTCGGTCGGATCCTTGCACTCCATGAGGCCGGCGTCGATGTCCTGGCGGGCGAGCCGCATGGCCTCCATGATCTCCACCACGTCCGGCGCGTCGTTCAGCGTGGGATGGAACGCCTCGTAGTGGAGATGGTCGAGCGGGAACAGGTCCTTGCTGATCTGGTCGAGTTTGCCCGGAAGGCAGTGGTGGGCGTCGCCGGTCCAGACGTGGTGCTTGAAAGCCTTGATGTTGGCGGTGGCGTATTCCAGATGCTGGTAGAACCGCCGCGTCCGCTCAGTCGTGGTCGGGTAGTACAGGCGGAAATAATCCGCCAGCAGTCCGTCCACGTCGGCGTCGGCGTTCCACAGAAGACGCGACAACAGGTGCTGATTCAGGGTCCAGGTCCCCCACAGCGACGTCGGCGTGTGCATGTAGTGAAAGTGCCGGACCCCGCTGCGGTAGTACCAGGGGATGTCGGCGGCCATGATGTGCGTGTAGACCACGGGCAGCGTCTTGATGCTGCTGACGTTGTAGTATTCGCCGATCAACATCCCGCCCTTGTAGAAGCGTCCATCGGACATGGCCCAGTCCTGGTAGCAGCGGAGTGTCTGGCGGTTGATCTCCGTGCAGGCCGGGTCCGCGAGCGGATGTGCGTAGCAGCGCGAGATGGGGAAGAACGTGACCGGGCAGTTCGCGTAGTCGAAGTCGTCGGGCAGCGGGCGCGTCGGCGGGTCCAGTGTCTCCATGTACGCCAGCGCGACGAGTTGCACGTCGCGATTCAGGCGTCCCTCGCGGCGGGCCGCCTGGATATCCTTGCACACCCGATACTGGAGATTGAGCATGCGGTCCGCGAAACCTCCCTGCCGGCCGCACGACTCGCATTCGCACCACGGCCCATGGTCCAGCATCATAAAGTCGATCATGTCCGCATCGCGATACTTGCCGTCGATAAGGCTGTGGATCAGGTTGCGGGCCAGCTCTTTGCCGGCCTCGGGATTCGACGTGCAGTGGTTGAAATGAAGTTCCGGGGAGCGGTGCGCGTCGCGCCGGCCCCCGTGCAGCGCGTACCACTCCGGGTGCGCCTCGGCGTAGACCAGCTTCCCGTTGTGGTCGGCATCGCCCAGGTACTGCGGGCTGACCGGGTAGGGATCCGCCGGCTTGTCCTCGTCGCCGCTGAGAATCGGATGGTTGTAGGGGTATTCGATCTGGGGTCCGAGGAAGTCTGATTGGATGGCGTGCCCGCCGGCTGACAGCTTCATTCCCAGCTTCTTAAGGAAGGGAATACACTCTTCCGTCGCAATCCAGTAGTTCATGCGGTTTCGGACCATCCACAGGAAGAACTCTCGATGACCGCGGTTGGTGCAGGCGAAGAAACCACGCGTGAGGAAACTCGGCTCCTCGATGACATTCAGTTGGGTCGTTGCCGTCGACGGCATCGACGACCCTTCACGCAGCAGCGGAGCGGGCCGGGGCGGGTAAACCGTCCCCTGCTCGCCGAGTCCGTAGAACCGCATTCCCATGCGCTCGAGATAGGCATAGACTCCGTATAGCGTGCCGACGCGCCCGCCGCCCTCGATGATCACGACGGTTCGACCGCTCTCGGCCATCGCGCGGAGCCGAAATGACTCCGGCGATCGAAGTGTGCCCTCTTTCTCCGAATTCGGGTTGATCTGGCTGATGAGTGGATTCGACCGCCGGCTGCCCAGCAGGAACACGTCGCCTTGCGGGGGCAACCGCTCCTGAGTGAGCAACTGGATGTCCGCTGAGTGGATGCCCGTGCAGATCGCCAGGAAATGCCGCAGCTCCATCGCAGCGAAAGATTCGGTGCAGGCGGCGTCATCCGCGGGATCGTGATCGCGGAAGTTCACCCGGTCCTCGCCGCCGGCTGCCTCCGGGATCGACGCGAACGGGCCGGGGTTGACCACGATCGACAGCCGCCTCGCCGCCG
Source organism: uncultured Planctomycetales bacterium (assembly GCA_964384465.1). GTDB lineage: Bacteria > Planctomycetota > Phycisphaerae > UBA1845 > PWPN01 > CAYLLT01. The sequence continues at coordinate 34,942 of CAYLLT010000015.1, forward strand.
CGGATCGCTCTGGCGAAGCGGGGTCAGCCAGGGCGCCCACGGTGACACATGCCAGAACCAGTCCGGCTGCAACGCAAGCCCCAATTGTGCGTAAAGGGTCGGGCACGTGCATCCTCACCGCGTGAGTCTTTCCCGCTCCCACAGAAGATACGGATATCGCTTCGTCCTGCCCAGAGCATTTCACGCTTAGATGTCCATCAGGATATCGAACGCGGCTTCGAAAAACGATCAGGACGAGCGCTCGTCGGGCCATCGGCTGCATAAACCATTGGGCCAAATGACACAAACCATTGCGTCAAAATCCACTACGCGCATTGAGATTGCTGCGTCCAGACCAGCAAACAACAGCTTGGCGAAAACGATCGGCTGTGTCCGCACCGTAGCGTTCGCTGGCAAGTGACGTGAATGGTCATTCCAACGGGAAGCCGCGCGCACGGTAGCGCCGGGATGGCTGGGTTCTCGTCTCGGGGTTGTCCCCGCGAACCCGAACCGCGCCGACGGAGTGCCGGTCGAGCCGAGGAAGCGTGATGGAATATCACGAAAAACATCGGGCCGGATGGGAGAGAAATGTATGACCGGTCAGGAACGCGTCACCGCGCTCATGGAAAACCGGCCGGTCGATCGGCTGTCCTTCATGCCGATCACGATGATGTTCGCCGCCGACCAGTTGGGCGTGAAATACGGCGAATACGTGCGCGATTACCACGTGCTGGTCGAGGCCCAGTGCCTCACCGCGGAGCGCTTCGATTTCGATCACGTCAGTTGCGTCTCCGATCCGACCCGCGAGGCGTATGACTGCGGCGCGACCGTGCAATTCTTCGAGGATCAACCTCCCGCCATCGTCGAAACCGACGCTCTGCTCAAGGATCCTTCCAGGCTCATCTCCCTCAATCAGCCCAATCCCTATCACGGCCGAATGCTCGATCGCGTCAAGGCGGTGGAGCTGTTCAAGCAACGTGTCGGAGGCGACAGAATCATCGAGGGCTGGATCGAGGGGCCGATGGCCGAGGCATGCGATCTGCGCGGCATCAACGCATACATGCTGGACCTTGTCGATCAGCCTGAGTTTTGCTGCGATCTTTTCGCCTTCTGCACCGATTTGGGTCTGCGATTCGCCAGGGTCCAGATCGAAGCCGGCGCCGAACTGATCGGGATCGGCGACGCGGCCGCTTCGCTGGTGGGTCCGTGCCTCTACGAGGAACTGATCTGGCCTTATGAAAAAAAGCTGATCGATGGGATTCACGCAATGGGGGGACGCGTCCGTCTGCACATCTGCGGAAACGTGACGCAATTGTTGGAGAAGATCGGCAAGCTGGGTTGCGAAATCGTTGATCTGGATTCCATGGTTCCGCTCGATCAGGCCCGCCGCGCGTTGGGGCCGTCGCAGATTCTCCTGGGCAATCTGGACCCGGTATCCGACCTGCGCAACAAAGGCATCGACCACGTGATCGGAATGCTCGAGGGATGTCATCGTCAGGCGGGTCCCCGTTACATCGTCGGAGCGGGGTGCGAGGTGACACGTGATACCCCTCCCGCCCATCTATACGCGATGCGCGATTACGCGCGTGGACACCGGCCCAATGGAAATCGAGGAGGTTCTTATGTCGGACTTGCAGATGCTTTATGAGTCGATCCTGAGCGGCGACATGAAAACGGCGGAGAGTATCGCCCGGCAGGCAGTGTCGGAAAACGTCGATCCGCAGGAACTGGTGAGCGGGTACATGATTCCGGCGATGGATGAAATCGGCCGGCGGTTTGAAGCCGATCAGGTCTTCGTGCCGGAACTGCTGGTCGCCGCGCGGGCGATGAAGGCGGCCATGAAACACATCGAGCCTCTGCTCAAGAACGTCGAAACACCACCCGCCAACCGGATCGTGCTCGGCACCGTTCACGGCGACCTGCATGACATCGGCAAGAATCTGGTCGGTGCTCTGCTCACCGGGGGAGGGTTCGAGGTCATTGACCTGGGCGTCAATGTGGCGCCGGAGAGATTCGTCCAGACGGTGCGGGAATCCGGCGCCGGAATCGTCGGGCTCTCCGCACTGTTGACCACGACGATGCCCGCGATGAAAACCGCCGTCGAGGCATTCAAGAGCGCCGGACTTCGGGACCACGTCAAAATCATCATCGGCGGCGCGCCCATCACACAGAGTTATGCCGATCAGATCGGCGCGGATGGCTACGGCAGGACCGCCGGCACCGCCGTCTCGCTGGCCCGGCAATTCGCGGGATCGTGCGCTGGAAAATTGAATGTATGAAAATCGATCGTCAGGAAGGAAATCCCTCATGCCCGCAGGGTTTTTAACAACCGGCGCCCCTCGTCTGGCGATCACCCAACTGGACGATTTCATCTTCGGGCGCTGTCCCCATCCCGTCCGATGTGGACGGGGCTTGCAGGTGGGCGCCGGCACGGTCATCCCCGAGATCAACTTCACGCTGCCGTCGATCGATATCAACAAATCCACATGGCCGAACATTTGTGACCAGTACCGGGAAATCATCGACGGCGTTTGCCGGCGCGCGGTGGAGCTGGAAGTTCCCGGTTTGCTCGTTGAATTCGAGACCCTGCCGCCGATGACGATCCATCTTGCCTGGGGGGCGGAAATCACGCGCATCCTCGCCGACACTTTGGTTGACTATCACGCCCGGTACGGTCTGAACAACGCGCTGCGGCTGACGCCCAACGATACGCGTGACCATGTACGTCCGCCGCTGATGCGACAGGGTGCTTATTGGGATGGAATGGTGGAGCTGTTCCGTGCCGCTGGTCCGGCGGGCGCCGATCTTCTGGCCATCGAATCCACGGGCGGCAAGGAACTTTGCGATCAGGCGCTGATGATGGGCGATCTGCCGACGGTGGTTTTCGCGCTGGGCGCGGCGGGCGCCCGCGACATGGCTTTCTTGTGGAAAACGATCGTCGGGATCTGCCGGAACACCGGCGTGATCCCCTCCGGCGATACGGCTTGCGGGTTCGCCAATACGGCCATGGTTCTCGCCGAACAGAAGATGATCTCGCGCGTGTTCGCCGCCGTCGTTCGTGTGGCCAGCGTTCCACGCAGCCTGATCGCATACGAAATGGGAGCCGTCGGCCCCGGCAAAGATTGCGGCTACGAGAACCCGTACATCAAAGCGATCACCGGTGTTCCGATCTCGATGGAGGGACGTACGGCGGCCTGCGCTCATCCCAGTCCCGTCGGCAACATCGCGCAGGCGGTGTGCGACTGCTGGTCGAATGAATCGGTGCAGAAGGTGAGGCTTCTCGGCGGCGATGCGCCCACCGTTTCACTCGAACAACTCGCCTATGACTGCCGGCTGCTGAACGTGGCGGGCGCTACCGCGGCCGGGGCCAGGATGATGCGCGACTGGCTGACGCAATCCGACGGGCCGCGCGATCCCCAGGCATACGTTTTGGCCCCGGATGTCGTCCTCCGCCTGGCGGCGCGGATCATGGAGGAAGACACGCCCTATCTGCGCACGCGCAAGGCCGTCCTGGTCACCCTGGCGGAGCTGCGGGAGGCTCACCGCGCCGGAAGACTCATTCTGGAAGAACGCGAACTGCCCTGGCTGGACAAAATGGCACGGCAAATCGAGGAACTGCCCGACGATGAGGACCGCTTTGTGGACCAGATGCTCGGTCAAGCCGATCCCGCGATCTTCCGAGCCGCCGAGTATGGCTGGTGATGGATGCGAGATGGATGTTGAAAGCAGATATGCCGAACGATTGAAACGCTATGTGACGGCAATGCGCAACGGCAAGCCGGACCGCATTCCGATTCGTCCGTTCGTGGCCGAGTTCACCGCCAAGTATGCCGGATATACCTGTCAGGAGGTAACGCACGACTACGAGAAGGCGTTCGCGGCGGCGCGCCAATGTGCCGCGGATTTCGACTGGGACGCCGTGGTCGGCAACATGGTCTTCGTCTGGACCGGATTAACGCAGGCCATCGGACTGACCTACTACGGCGTGCCGGGCATGGATGTTCCCGCCAATACTGGGTTCCAATATCGCGAGCCGCCGGAAGATCAGGCGTTCATGCAACCCGACGAATACGATGCACTCATCGCGGATCCGACCGGCTTTCTGTTCAACGTCTGGCTGCCCCGCGTCTCCAGCGAAGTGAACCAGCCGGGCCAACCGGTCACGTTTGGGTCGTCGACGACCCTTCGCAACAACCTGTCCTTTCTCAAGGGCGGGATGGCCATGCTCACTTACTTCAACGCGCTCAAACGACAGGATGATTTGCTGCGCAGCGAATCGGGCACCGTTTCCGCCATATCAGGCATCCTCAAGGCCCCGCTCGACATTCTGGCGGACAAACTCCGCGGCTACCTGGGCATGGCCATGGACCTGCTGGCCACGCCGGAGAAAGTGCTGGCGGCCTGCGAAGCGCTGATGCCGCATCTTCTTCACGTGGCCCTCTCCGGCGCGGATCCGAATAAGCATGTCCCCATCGCCATCTGGATGCATCGCGGCTGCGTGCCGTTCATCTCGCCCGACCACTTCAAGAACATTTACTGGCCGACGCTCAAACCGATCATCCAGGAAATCTGGAAACGGGGGCATCAGGTGCTGTTCTACGCCGAGGGTGATTGGAACGCCCACCTGAACGCCTTCGCCGAACTTCCCGACGGCAGCATTATCTATCACGTGGATAGGGCGGACATCTTTGAGGCCCATCGCGTTCTGGGGCACAAGTTCTGCCTGTCCGGCGGCGTGCCCAATACCCTGCTCGGCTATCACCAGCCGGACGATGTTCGCGCCTGCTGCAAGAGGATTATCGACGAGGTTGCGCGTGACGGCGGTTACATCATGGATGCCAGCGCGATCATTCAGAACGACGCGCGGGTGGAAAACGTCCGAGCGATGACTGAGTTCACGCGAGAATACGGCGTGTATTAGGCGCGGGGACGACAACATGAGTCTGAACATCTCCAACGACGAACGTCCGACGTCGCGGACGGAGCGATCACCCGGCGTGTGCCTGCCGTGGGATGAGGTTCGCGAGAATCTTCCGCCGATCAATGGTGACCCGGAGTTGTTCCGAAGGATCTGGAGCGAGGTGGATCAACTGGCGTATCTGTACATCTGGTATTGCCTGCTGGCGTTCTGATCCGAGTCAGTCCTCCGGGATACCGTCAGGCCACCACAGGGATACACTTAAATGAAGATATTGATCTATTCCCTCTTGCCCGCCGCGGCGGCCGCCGCCGCTGTGACCGCCACGCAACCTGCCACACCTGCCCTGCGCGTGCAGGTTGATTCCCGCATCGAGCTCCTGAGCCTCGTCTTCCGTCTTGCGGGGAATCCCGAGTACAGCCAGGGCCGGGTAAAATCTTACACTGACGAGGTCGAACAACATTTTGCCATCTTCCGCGGGCATCCCGCCGTCGAGGCCGCGAAGCGGTTGTGTCATCGCCGAGGTATTTCTTATGACGCCGTGATGTCGATGGCCGCGCACATCACCGACACGGTGAATCTGAACGAGAAGGTCCCTTTCGATCCGCTGCCCGGCGACCTGGATGAGCGCTGGACAACGCTGGATGCCCGCAACTTCCTGGTGAAGCTGAGGATATTTGTCAAAGACAGCGACTTCAATGAGTTTTTCAATTCGCACCGCCCGCTGTACGAAAAGACGACCGCACGGTTCCGCGAGCTCCTGGAGAAGGAAGCGCACCTGGAGTGGTTCAACGCGTTTTTTGGCGTGCGCCCGGGCGCGGACTTCATTGCAGTCCCCGCGTTGCTGAACGGCGGATCGTGCTACGCTGCCAGGTGCCTTGCCGGTCCCCGCGAGCAGGTCTACTGCATCCTCGGCGTCTGGTTAACGGATGGGGAGGGATTGCCGCGGTTCGATAAGACGGTGCTGCCGACGGTCATTCACGAGTTCACACACTCTTATGCTAATCCACTGGTAGACGCACACCTGAAGGAACTCCGGTCAGCGGGAGAACTCTTGTTCCCGCGCGTCCGGAACCGGATGGAGCGGATGGCCTACGGGAGCTGGGTGACCATGATGCGCGAAAGCCTGGTTCGCGCGTGCGTCATTCGCTACCAACGAAAGTATGAGGGACTGTTAGCCGTGGGCGCGGCAAACCTCGCCGAGATCAGACGTGGGTTTCTCTGGATGCCCAATCTCGTTGAGGCATTGAGCGAGTACGAAGAGCACAGGCAGGTCCAGAATCTGGAGGAGTTCATGCCTCGTGTCGTGAGTGTCTTCGATCGCTATGCGTTCCAGATCGATCAGTGGCAGCAGGCGACCCGTCCTGAGGATCGACATTGATTGCGCCACAACTGAGCGAGTGAAGCCGGCTGGTGAGCAAAGCAGGATGGTCAGGACCCACTCTGCACCATGCAAGGCCACCGCCCGGTCCGACAGCATGGGGAAGTTCACTTTTTTGGAGCAAGAAAACGAGATGGAGGCGCTAACATCGAGCTCGGCTGTGCGTTCTAATGTTCGGGGAGATTGCGGACGGACAGAGCCATGGTCTGATTCCGCGCCGGGCCGGGTTCGCGGAGACGAACCCATGAAACTCCGACCCCGTTTTACGCCCTTACTGGCACTCCTCTGGGCGATCGTACAGGCCGGCCCGACCGCCCACGCCCAGTATCAGGTCCGCACTGCCCCCCGGAATCCGCCGAAGCCGGTCAAGCTCACCACGCGTCCAGCCATCCCGCCGCAGAGGAACCTGCGGGCCAGGCCCGAGTCGCTCGGCGTGCTCCTCGGGACCAGACCCAAGGCAACGCTCGCGGAGATCGAGCCCTTCATCCAGGGTGATCCCAATCGACGAGATGAGGTGATGAGATTTGAGACGTTGCTGCTCCGGGCAATCTGGTGGCGGCGAGAAGATGTCGCCCGCGTTCTCATCGCGCGTGGGGCAGACGTAAACGCCACCGGCGACCAAAAGGATTGGTCGCCTCTGAAAGCGGCCATGAGCCGCGGACTGAGCCTCTCGTTCGTCAAATTCCTGATGGAGAAGGGCGCACGCTTTCATCCGGAAAGCGAGGAGAAGCATCTCCTGCACTATGCAGCGGATGGCGGCAACGTGGAGCTCGCGCGGTTCCTGCTCACCAAGGGCTACGACGTTCACCGCGTGAGGCCGCGCGAGGGCACGCCGCTCGAAAGTGCGATCGAATCCATCGAGATCCCGATGGCGCGTTTTCTGATCCAGCAAGGCAGCCAGGTGAACCGCCGCGATGAATCCAAGCGCACGCCGCTCCATCGCGCGGCCGCCAAAGGCGACCCAAAGATGATCGGACTGCTGCTGGAAAACGGCGCCGAGGTGAACGCCCGCGACAAGTATGGCCGAACGTCACTGACGCTCGCGCTGGACTACGGTTACAAGGAAGCGGCGGAGGTTCTCAAGAGACACGGCGCGACCGAATAGCTCACCGGGCGCCAACACGACAGGGCAGGCGCGATGAAGAAATCGAAGCGGTATACATCATTCCGCGGTTTCACCCTGATCGAGGTGCTTGTCGTCATGGGGATCGTTTCACTCCTCCTGGCGATCCTCCTGCCGAGCCTCTCGCGTGCGCGCGATCAGGCCCGCCGGATCCAGGTGCGCGCGCTCATCCGTGCCGCCGACGTGGGGCTCGAGCTGTTTCATAACGATTTCAATCACTACCCCACGACGGATATCGGCAACGATTCCATCAAGGACTATCCGGGCATTCGGCCTGGTGATGATGCGATGTGGGGTGCAGAGTGGCTGGCTCGCGCGCTATGGGGCCCCGACGGCCAAGGGGTCGACGTGGGTGGCATCCTGTCCGAGAACCCCTACCGCTACTATCCCAAGCCGGAGTTCACCATGGCGCAGGTCCGGGAGATGCCGCGGGTGGGTCCCTACGTGGAGGGGCTGAAGACCGCAACGGATTACGACGCGCGGTACTCCCGGTTCGATCGCGACTGGCCCGAGTCCGGCCGGCCGTTCATCATCGACAATGCCTTCGAATACCCGCTGCTGTATTACCGCGCTGACCCGCATGCCCGTATTCCGTTCGAACAGGATGACGGCGTCTACTCCATCTGGGACAACGGCGGCTTCACCGGTGTGCAGGACGCGCGGAATGACGAGCCGAACGGCGGATGGGACTTCGCCGGGACCGGCCGGATGGTTGGCTGCCACCCCTTGGGCGCCCTGGGTTCGCTGTCGCCCGACCGCATCAACCGGCCGCCGTTTTTCTACGGATACGGGAAAACCTTTGCCGGAATGCTGCACAACGAAACCGCCTTGCGCGCGGCCGGCGTGGTCACGCCGGTCAAGCCCGAGACCTTCGTGCTGATCCATCCAGGACCGGACGCACTCTGGGGTACCGACGACGACATCACGAACTTTGAGTAGGAGCGTGTGTGAGAGCGCTTACGGACGAGAAAGATTAAGAGCAAGAGTGAGATTAAGGCTTCTGGAGACTATGCCATGCCGCACATGAATGCTGTTCGACACGGGTTTCAAGTGATCGCGCTGCTCTGCGCCACAGCCGGTCCTGCTTGGGCCTACCGACTGGCGAACACGACCGTCGTGGTGCACTCTGACGCGCCACCTCTGGTCCGCCTCGCCGGAGAGGAGATCTGTCGCTATGCGTATCTCCTCAGCTCGACGCTTCCGCAAACCGCTGGCACGCTGACGCAAGGGACTGTCGCGATCGTGCTGCGCACCGGGCCAGCCGATGCTGTTCCACGGGAAGGGCCGGACCCGTCTCAGAATTATGCGCTCTACATTGAGTCGAACAAGCAGATCGTCCATGGCGACAGTGATATCTCGACGCTGTGGGCGGCGTATCACCTGATCCAAAGCTGGGGTGTCGGTTTTTATCTGGGCGGCGACGCATTGCCTCCGCCGGATCCCAATAAAGACGTCGAGTTCGTTCGAGCCACATGCAGCCCGGCTCTGACCATCCGCGGCAATCTCCCCTGGTTCAATTTCCTTAATAGCCCCACCACATGGAACCCGCAGGATTACAAAACCTTTTTCTCCCAGATGGCCAAGCAGCGGGCCAATTTCATTGGATTTCACGTCTACGATCACGAACCCTTTTGTGCGTACGATGTCACACCCGCCGAAGGGTCGTCGACGACCCAAGCGAAGATGGGCGGACCGCTGATGACCACCATCTCGCCGCACCGCTGGTGGTCGCCGCCGGCAATGAGCACAAAGGACTTTCTCTTCGGGACGGGAATGTTCTTCGATCGCGGCGAATGGGGATGCGAAGTCGGAATCGAAGACGCATGGACCTATGCACCGGGCCGCGCGACGCGGCTCCAGCAGGCCATGATGGCGGATGCGCTGAATTACGCCAGGCGAGTCGGACTCAAGACCTGCATCGGCTTCGAGGTCACCGGCAATCCCGAAGAGCCGGTCGCGCGAGAAGCGTTCAAAAGGCGGCTGACACACGTGCTCGCGACCTATCCGCTGGATTACTTCTGGATCTGGCAGAGCGAGGGGCGCGGGACCGCCGGGCAGGGGGGCAACTGGGTCGCGGGCGCGCCCAACGACGAGAGCATCAAGACGGATGCGCAGATCGCGCGGGCTTTCGCGTACCTGGGTCCGCAGCACGATCTGCGCGAGGCGGCGCGCATCACGCGCTACGTGGTGCTGGCTCATGAAACGCTCAAGGAGCTCGCACCGCGGACGCGGCTCATCGTGAGCGGCTGGGGCGGCGATGCGCACATGCACTTCTCGACCCTGTACGAGGGGCTGGACAAGGTCGTGCCGCCTGACGTTATCTTCGCCGCGCTCGACAATATCGATCCGCGTCTCCAGGACCATGTTTCGGAAACGTACGGCAAACTGGCCCCGTCCCGCGAGCGTTGGCCGATTCCGTGGTTCGAGTCCGACGGCGGGTATTCGAGATGTGACCAGACGGGCCCGCAGACCAACGTCACCGCCTTCGAGCCATTGCTCAAAGACATCGTCAAGAAAAATTGCCAGGGTGCGCTCGGCATCCATTGGCGCACGCGGAACGTGGAGGATGTTGCCGGCTACCTGTATCGCTTCGGCTGGAACCCGCAGCTCACCGCGGCGGAGTTCTTTGCCCAATACTCGCGCGACCAGTACGGCGCCGATGATGCCGAATACATGGCGAAGGTGCATCTGCGCCTGGAGGAACTCGGACCGCAATACGTCGGCGCCGTCGGCTGCGTCGAATGCTCCACGCCCTTCACCTGGTTTGTCAAATCCGGCAGCGCGGAACTGGGCCGTGAGCCCAACCGCGCGGGTCATCTCCCGGACGCTGACCGCTTCCCTGAGTTGGAGAAGTTGGCCGACGACCTCATGCGGCGAGCGGAAACCGCCAGGACGCAGGAGCGCGATCATGCCGTCGACGGCAGCGCCGCCGTTCAATACCACGATCTGGCTCAGATGATCCGCTGGCTGGTGATCCGCGCCCGCGTCGGGCTGGCCATCTGGAACGACGCAGCACCGCTGGCCAAACGTCTGCGCGAAGCGGAAGCTTTATACGAAAAAGGTGAAACGGCATCCGCACGCGACTCGGCGCGATCTACGCAATCGGAACTGCGATCGCTGGATTTCCAACCAGCCATGCAGGCCCTGGCCGGCACCTGCCGGACTCGCGGCGAGCTGGGCATGTTGGCCACGGCGAACGCGCGCTATGGTCGATTCTACGCCGCATTCGTCCGCCGGCTTGAACGCGTCCTGGGTCAACCTCTGGACGAACGGATCGACACGGAACGCTGGCCGGGCGAGAAGATCAGAGTCGTCTTTCCTATCCCTGCGCACGTCGCCGTTGAGGAACCCGTTTGGTTCGACGGCGTGCTGATGCCCACGGAAGCGGAGGCCTCCTATCAAATCGAGGTTCGTCATCTCAGAACCGATTCGTCCCCCGCGACCGTCATTCCCATGCCAATCATCGGCGGCGCCTGCCGTCGAGCCGTCTTTCATCCTTCAGAGACTGGAATCTATTGCTGGTCCCTCGTATCAAGATCTGAACCGACCGTCCCTATCACCAAGGGCGCCTTCACCGTCACCGAATACCCTTCAACCCGGCCTATCACTGCGGCAAGACCACTGCGTCCAAGCGCGAATCCTCGCTGAACCAAAGGAGACAGACAGAATGATGACGCGATATCTAACCATGAGCATGTTGTACCTGCACCTCTGTGCTCAGGCGTACAGCTTCGATATTTCGAGTCTGGCCACGCTGGAACCGGGAAAGGTCCGGGTGGACAACGCCTTGTGGACCGAGACGCCCAAAGAACGGCAGTTCAGTTCCTCCAAGCAGACAATCGTCGCAGACCTGCAAGGGCCGGGCGTCATCACGATGATTCACTTCGCCCTGCCGCAGTTATCCATCGCCAAGCCGAAGGAATACCACCTCGGCCGAGAGTTGCTATTGCGAATGTATTGGGATGATGAGAAAACCCCCAGCGTGGATTGCCCGATGGTTGATTTCTTCTGCGATCCGGCCGGCCTGAGCGAAAAAGTCAACACGCCGTTGGTGAATAAGCTTCGCGGCTTCAACAGTTACTTCCCGATGCCCTTCCAGAAATCCGCCCGCGTGATGCTGGTATACGAAGGAGATGAAAAACCGGGTGCAAAGCTCTGGTCGATGATGCCGGCCTACAGCTACGTGATGTGGCGGCGCTTGGACAGCTTGCCGGCGGATCAAGGGTCGTCGACGACCCAAGGTTACTTCCACGCCCAATGGCGGCAAGCAACCGTGCTCATCGGCAAGGAACACTACACCGCGATGGAAGCGCGCGGAAGAGGTAAATTCGTCGGATGGAACGTGACCGTGCGTCATCCGGGCTCGTCGGTATATCCGGTCGATATGAACGAGAAGTTTCAGATCGACGACGAAGCGACACCGTCGATCGAATTTCAGGGGATCGAGGACTCTTTCGGCTTCAGTTGGGGATTCCCGCCGGAGGAAAACTTTTTCCCATGGACCGGATTCCGCCCGTTTCTACAGGGAGCAATGGCATATCGCTTTTTCGTCGACGACGCGATCAGTTTCGAGAAGTCGCTGCGCGTGACGATCGGCTTCGGCGAGAAGGAGGACAAGAGTTTCTTCGATCAATTCAGCCGGCCCGGAACCGAATTGCAGTTTTCGAGCACCTGTTATTGGTATCAGGCCGAGCCGCACCAGCCTTTTCCCTGTCCGCCCCCACTGAGATGAGCAGTTTGAAGAAGGAATTGACACCATGTACAAGACATCTCCGTCACCGGTGATGGATCGACACGCCGCGCTCCACCGGCGCCAGATGCAGGATCAGATCCTGGTGAGCTTTATCCAAGCGAAGAGTCCGCAGGAGATTGGCGATTATATCCCCATTGCGACCAGGAGCGCGGATACCAAGTGGACGGATCGCCCCTGCCGCAGTGAAGTGGACATGGAGGGGATTATCGAGGAGGCCCGCCAGGAAAACCTGGCGCTGGCCGATTTACCGGATGACGGCCTGCCCAGCGGCTATCCCACTATGCATTTCGGCGAATCGGTCTTTTCCGGGATGCTGGGGGGAAGCATCCAATTCGTCGGGAGCAAGGCCCATACCTGCTCGGGAGCCGAACCGTTATTGACCGACTGGGACGATCTGCCCAAGCTTCGTTACGGCCTGGATATGCCCTGGGCGCAAAGGTATTTCCAGGCCCTTCGGTGGGCGGTGGAGCTGGACTCGCTGGGCTTTTTCTTCTGGCACTTCGTGACCATTGATACTCTCAATCTGGCCGTCGAGGTGCGCGGGGCGGACGCCGCTTATCTGGATACGATCATGTTCCCCGACCAACTCCGCGAATTCATGCAATTCGGGGTGGATTACACCTGTTGGTTCTACCGGCAGGAGCAGGAGATCATCGGTCCCCACAATCTGGCTGTGGCCGACGGACATCCCTACGCATGGGAAGCGCCGTACATCGGCCGGCCCTGGTCAAGTGTTGACGCTTACCTGCTCTGCGATTCGCGCGTCTACCGTGAGATGGGTTTGAACTACCACACGGAGTTCTTCCGTCGTTGCGGGGGCGGGGTGATGCACACACACGGCGTGCGGCTATTGGAAATGATGGAAATGATCGTGGAGATCCCCGATCTCACCGCGGTGCAGGTGGGGCGGGATTTGAAGGAGGGAGTTGAGCTGCCCCTGCTCGATCTGCTGCCCAGGCTGCGAACAATGTCCGGCGATCTTCCCCTCATCCGCTGCCAGCTCTGGGAGGAGGAATTTGAGCAAGGCTTGCGCGAACATCGGCTGGTCGGCGGCGCGCACTACATTGTCCGTTGCCGGGCACTGGAGCTCGATCGGGTAAAACGTTGGATGGAGCAGGTCTATGACTATCGTTGGCACGGGTAGGTCAACGCTTGACACCAGGAGTAACGGCACGATGAACGTTCTGCTCGTATCGCCCCGCACGCCAAGAACTTTCTGGAGTTTTTATCACGTCTTGCCGTTCATCTCGAAAAAGGCCGCGTTTCCGCCGTTGGGTCTGCTTAAGTCAGGTGTTGTTGCTGCGCAGGTGAAGGGGTATCATGAGATCGGCGTGCCGGAGGGAGAGTAGAATATGACCGGTCTGCCTTACCTGGTCCTGGCCTGTTTTGTCGCCACCCTGGGCGGCCTGTTGTTCGGATACGACACGGCGGTCATCTCCGGGGCGATCGGGTTTCTCCAGCAGCATTTTTCCCTGACACCGGCGGAAGTGGGATGGACGGCGTCGAGCGCGCTGGTCGGGTGCGTGATCGGGGCCGCCTCGGCCGGACTGCTCGGCGACTGGCTCGGTCGCCGCATGGTGCTGGTCATCTGTGCCATCCTGTTCATCACCGGTGCGATCGGCACGGCGCTCCCGCGGACGCTGGAGCAGTTCGTCTTCTTCCGAATCATCGGCGGTATCGGCGTGGGGGCGGCGTCGATGACCTCGCCGATGTACATCGCGGAGATATCGCCCGCCCGCATCCGCGGCCGCATGGTCTCACTCAATCAGTTCGCGATCGTTTTCGGCATGCTCGCCGTCTATTTCGTGAACTACCGCATCGTCGGCCTGGGCGATCAGGCGTGGAACGTCCAGTACGGCTGGCGATGGATGTTCGCCTCCGGCGCGATCCCCGCCATCGCGCTGCTGATCCTGCTGTTTTGGGTTCCGGAGAGTCCGCGCTGGCTGGCCGAAAAATCCCGGGGCAGTGAGGCGTTGGCTGTTCTCGCTCGTGTGAACGGGGAGGAAGAAGCCCGCCGGGAGATGGCCGTCATCGAGCAGACGCTGGCCATGGAGAGCGGCTCCATCCGGCAGTTGTTCACCGGCGGCATGAGAGTGGCGCTGGTCATCGGTGTCGCCCTGGCCGTGTTCCAGCAAGTGACCGGCATCAATGTCTTCCTCTATTACGCGCCGGTGATCTTCAAAGGCATCGCCGGATCAGAAACGGATGCGGCCTTGCTACAGACCGTGGTGGTGGGAGCGGTGAATCTGATATTCACCGTCATCGCCATCTGGACCGTCGATCGCCTCGGCCGCAAGCCGCTGATGATCGTCGGATTCACGGGAATGGGGCTGAGTTTGCTCGGTCTGGGATTGTCCGCTTACTTTCAGAGGACCGATGTTTGGGCACTGATTTTCGTGCTCGGTTACATCGCCAGTTTTGCCCTCTCGGTCGGGCCTGTGACCTGGGTCATCCTGTCGGAAATTTTCCCGACACGCATTCGGGGCCGGGCCATGGCCATCGCGACCGTCTTGCTGTGGGTCGCCAACTCTGTGGTCTCTCAGACGTTCCCAATGATGGACCAGAGCCGGCGGCTGATCGAACTTTTCAATCATGCGTTCCCCTTCTGGCTCTACGCACTGCTCTGTCTGGCGGCGATCCTCTTCGTTGCACGCTTCGTGCCGGAGACCAAGGGCAAGTCGCTGGAGGAGGTGGAGCGGTTGTGGATGGGGGATCCTGAAGCGTACCGACCATAACCAAGGTCTCAGGAAGGGCTGTATGTGTCGCACATCGTCACTTGAGAATGAACTTCTTCTCGCGAGGATCATACCATGACGCAGCATCATTGGACCAGCCGTAAACGTGTCGAGACGACGTTGAATCATCACGAGCCCGACCGGGTTCCCTACGATCTGGGCGGCTCGATCCTGACCGGGATACACGAGAAAGCCTACCGGCGTCTGCGTCAACATCTGAACCTGCCGGAGATCGAGATCGAAATCGAGGATCCCATCCAGGGTCTGGCCCGCGTGCACGAGGACCTGAAGAGGCAAATGGAGGTTGATGTCTACGGCCTGAATCCCGGTCCGGCCAGCGGCTGGGTCGCCCGGCGTTGGAGCGAGGACGGCTACGACAAACTGGTGGACGAGTGGGGGATCGAGTGGTGGAAACCGCTAAACGGCGGGCTCTACTTCGACATGCGCCGGCATCCGCTCGCCGATGCCGAGAGCGTTCGTGATCTTGAAAGATACAAGTTTCCCGATCCGCTGGACCCCGGCCGGTACAAGCGCTTGGCCGAAGATGCCGACCAACTGATGAACAAGCGGCAGGTCGCGTACATCCTTGGCCGCAACGCGCCGGGCATTTTTGAGGTCGCTCTGTGGGTCCGGGGGTTCGAGGCCTTCTACTGCGACATGATCAGGAATCCATCGCTGGCCGAG
Source organism: uncultured Planctomycetales bacterium (assembly GCA_964384465.1). Lineage (GTDB taxonomy): Bacteria > Planctomycetota > Phycisphaerae > UBA1845 > PWPN01 > CAYLLT01. The sequence goes on from CAYLLT010000015.1 coordinate 50,515, forward strand.
GCCCTGATGGACATCGTCTGCGAAAACAAGATGAAATACTGGCAGCGGGCGCTCGAACTGGTCGGCGAGAACGTCATGATGATCTCAGAGGCCGACGACCTGGCCGGCCAGGACAGCCTGCTGATCTCACCGGAGCTCTACCGCAAGATGATCAAGCCGCGGCACCAGCGTCTGTTCGATTTCATCAAGAAAAACACTAGCACGGATGTGAAGATTTTCTACCACTGCTGCGGCGACATTATCTCGCTGCTGCCCGATCTGATCGAGTCAGGCATCGACATTCTGAACCCCGTGCAGGTCAGCGCTGCGCACATGGATACGCGGGAACTCAAGCGGCTTTATGGGAAGGAACTGACGTTTTACGGCGGCGGTGTGGATACGCAACGGGTTCTGCCGTTTGGGACGCCTGCTGAAGTGCGCGACGAGGTTCGCCGGCGGATCGAAGATCTGGCTCCGGGCGGCGGTTTCATCTTCAACACCGTACACAACATTCAGGCGGACGTCCCGCCGGAAAACATCATGGCCATGCGCGAGGCACTGGCTGAATACGGGGTCTACGCGTGATGGGGCATCGTTTGGATCTCAAGTCGCCAGCTCCTTGGGCCACTCGTAGCCCTTGCGTCGAGGGCGCGAGATCAGTTTGTTGGCCTGGTCATCGCCGATGAACCGCTCGGCCTTGGGATCCCACCGGAGTCGCCGGCCCAACTCGCGGCAGATGTTGGCCAGGTGGCAGATGGTCGTCGAATGATGAGCAATCTCCACGTTGGCATTGGGTTTTCTGCGGCTGCGGACGCACTCGAAGAAGTTGTTGAAATGGAAGACGGCTTCGCCGGGCGTGTTGGCGGGTATTTTCTCGGGGGCGCCGTCGAGCAGTTCGGGCGGGTCCGCGGTGAACGAACCGCGCATGATTTCGATCCGGCCCTTGTCGCCGATGAAGATCGCGCCCAGGTCGGCCAGGTCGCGCTTGGGGCCGTGGAGCTTGAGCAGCGTGCCGTTGGCGTAACGCATGGTGATCCGGCTGTGCGGGCCGGGCTCCTCCTCCCAGACTTCCACGGGGGTAGTGTCGTCGGTGCCCAAGGCGCATTGGACCTGGTCGAGCGCGTGCGCTCCCCAGCCGGTGACGCCCCAGCTCAGGCCGCCGCCGTCGTAATCTCGCCACTGAGACCATTTGGTGTACAAATCCTCGTGATAGGGCCGCAGCTCAGTCTGGTTGCACCACTGGTCCCAGTCCAAACCGGCGGGGGTGGGCTGGGCCGGTTTGTCGGCCCACTTCTCGGGACCGATGAAGTTGCAAGCCATCACGGTATGGATCTTGCCAATGGCGCCTTCGCGGACCAGCTTGCTCGCGAAGATATTGATCGGCATGGACCGCTGCTGCGTGCCGACCTGAAGGATGCGCTGGTACTTGCGAACCGCGCGAATGAGAACGTCGCCCTCAGCGATGGTGAGGGTGAGGGGCTTCTCGGCGTAGACGTCCAAACCGGCCTGCATCGCGTGGATGCAGATCAGAGCGCGGGCGTGGGTGGTCGTGGGAACGAAAACCACGTCGAGCTTTTCCTTCTCCAGCATGATGCGGTAATCCTGGTACCTTTTCCATTTGTCTCCGCCGGAAATGACTTTGGCGGCTTCATCGATGCGCGGCAGGAAACAATCCGCCACCGCGACGATGTCGCCGTGGTTTTGCAACCCTTCGTGTTTCATCAGGTGCCGGCCTCGGCCGCCGGCGCCGATGAAGCCCACTCGGAGCCGATCGTTCGCGCCGGAGCGACCGGGAGCGGCGAGCAGATGGGAAGGAACGGCATACCGGGCGGCGAAGCCGGCGGCTGCCACAGCGGCCGATCGGTGGATGAAATCGCGTCGTCTCATGATGTATCTCCTCATGTCGGAAAAAGAGGATGGTCTGCACACTCAAATGAGATCACGTTCCAGGGCAGCGAGGATTGCCAGGCTCATGGTATATCCCACAAGCCTCGGGCACAATTGGGAATCAACTGTCAATCGGAGGATAGCCAAAAATGAACCGATGCCGCCTATGTATTGTACTGTGGAGCATTTCACTGGGATTGATCGGAATCCGCACCGCTGATGCGATTGACATCGCCAAGGATGGTGCGAGCGAAGGGTCGTCGACGACCCAAGCCGCGATTGTCGTCTCCGCACAGGCCACGCTTCCCGAGCGTCACGCCGCGGCGGAATTGGCCGATTTTCTCAAGCAAGTCACCGGTGCCGCGCTGGCGGTGACGGAGAAGGCGGAAGCGGGCCGGCCACACCTGCTGGTCGGGCCGGATGCGGCCCGACTCCGCGATCCCGCCTTTGAAGTACGCGATCTCGGCCAGGAAGGTTTCGTCATCCGTACTGTGGGCAACGATCTCATCCTGGCCGGCGGGCGGCCGCGCGGGACGCTGTATGCGGTGTACGCGTTCCTGGAGGACCATGTCGGCTGCCGATGGTGGTCGCCGACGGTCAGCACCATCCCGCACCGCCCGAGTCTGGCATTCGATGCGCTCGACGTGAAGGTGGTGCCCAAACTCGAATACCGCGAGCCTTTCTGGTTCAGCGCGTTCGACGGCGACTGGGCGGTCCGCAACAAGTGCAACGGAGCGTCCATGCGACTGGACGAACAGCGCGGCGGGCGGCACGTCATTCAGGGCTTTGTCCATACCTTCTATCCGCTCATCCCGCCGGAGAAGTATTTCAAGGATCATCCCGACTGGTTCAGCGAGATCAATGCCATCGACGGCATCGGCCGGCGCAAATATGAACAGACCCAGTTGTGCCTCAGTAACGCAGATCTGCGCAAGGAGTTGGTTAAGAACCTCAAGGAGCTTCTCCGCAAGAATCCGGCCGCCACGATGGCCAGCGTCTCACAGAACGACTGGCATGGACAGTGCCAATGCCCCAGGTGCGCTGCCGTGGACAAGGAGGAGGAAAGCCCCGCGGGATCCATGCTGCGTTTCGTCAATGCGGTCGCGGGTGAGGTGCGTCAGGAATTCCCCAATGTGTCGATCAGCACGCTGGCGTATCAATACACCCGCAAGCCGCCCAAGATGGTCCGGCCGGGCGACGGCGTGGTGGTCTGGCTTTGCAGCATCGAGTGCTCGTTCGACAAACCGCTGACCGACGAGCGTAACGCCGCGTTCCGCACGGACATCGAGGGTTGGTCCAAAATCTGCGATCGCTTGTACGTCTGGGACTATACCACCAATTTCCGCCACTACATCCTGCCGCACCCGAACCTGCGGGTCCTGGGCCCCAACGTGCAATTCTTCGTGGACCACCACGTCAAGGGGATATTCGAGCAGGGCGCGTACCACACCTGGGGCGCGGAGATGATGGAGCTGCGGGCCTGGGTGCTGGCCAAGCTGCTGTGGAATCCTTCACTCGATGCCGGCAAGCTGATCGACGAGTTCCTCCACGGTTACTACGGCCCGGCCGCCGAACACGTCCGAGCGTATCTCAACCTGATCCACGATGCCGCCAATGCAAGCGGCGATTATCTAGGCTGTTTCTCCGCTGCCGACGCCAAGTTCCTCTCCATTCAGACGCTCAGCAAGGGCTTGGCCGAGCTCAAGGCCGCCGAGCAAGCCGCCGGTGCGGACGCAGCGATTCGCCAGCGCGTCCAGGTCGCACAATTGCCGGTGCTGTACGCGTTCCTGATCGAGTGGGATCGCCTCCAAGAGCAAGCCAAGCTGGCGGGGCTGCCTTCGCCCGTCGCGCAACATGCCCAGGACGTCTATGAGCAATTCATGACCATCGCGAAAGCAATCGGAGTTACCCACGTCGCCGAGGGCCGACAAATTGATTGGCTGAAATCGCAAGTCAAGACACCGCGGATCATCGACCGCGTCTCCTGTTCGTCACTCTGCCAGGCCAGGCAACCGCTGGAGACCGCGCTCAAGAACATCGCGGAGCTGGGATACCAGTATGTTGACCTGGCTGCGCTATCCTGGTGCTCACACGTCTCGCCGGCTGCTTTGGTTGAGGATTTCGAGAAGGAAGCCTCACGCGTCGAATCCGCCCTGACCACCAATCACCTGCGGGTCTCGAATCTCACGTATGATTCGATCGAGCAGCGGCCCTTCGAGGATTACGAGAAACAATTCACCGCCCTGGTCCAATTCGCAGCCCGCACCAAGACTCGGCTGGTCAACATCATGGCCCCGAGCGTCAAAGCGGATCGGCAGGACGCGGTGGCCAAGTTGCGCAAGCTCCAAACCATCGCCGAACGGTCGGGCGTCATTCTCACACTCGAAACACATACCAACCAGATCACCGAAAAACCCGCGGACGCAGCCTGGCTCTGCCGGCAGGTGCCCGGCTTGGGGTTGACGCTCGATCCGAGCCACTACTACGCCGGGCCGAATCAGGGAGCCGACTTCGACAATCTGTATCCGCTCGTCCAGGGCACCGGTTTGCGTGCCGGCGGGATGAGCTGGGCCGCGATTCAACTGCCCTGGGGCGAGGGGCCCATCGACTTCGCGGAGATCGTCCGCAAATTGGAAAAAGCTGGTTACAAGGGGTTTTATGTGTCCGAATACATCGAAAAGTTGAATCAAGTGGACGCTTTGAAAGAGTCCAGGCGGTTCCTGGAGTGGGCCAGAAAGTTCTGAACGCGCGCGGCGCGCTGTCGGACACGCCCATCCTCTGGTATGCGGAGATGTATGACCAGGCTTACGATCAAAGTGCTGCCCCCGGTCGTCTGCATGATCGTGTCTGCGCGCGCCGCGGCGCAGACCGGTGACTGGCGGCAGGCCCTGCGAGTGCCCTCTCCCGAGTTTAGTCAGATACCCTTTTGGTTCTGGAATGACGACCTGAACGATGATGAAATCCGTCGCCAGATGGCGGAATTTCGCGCACACGGCGTACATGGATTCGTCATTCATGCCCGGATGGGACTACCCGCCGACATCCCTTATATGAAAGAACGCTGGATGCGGCACGTTCGGGCAGCCGTTGAGGAGGCCGTGCGAACCAGGATGCGCGTCTTCCTTTATGACGAAGGTATGTATCCTTCGGGATCAGCGCATGGGGAGGTGGTCCGAGCGAATGGCAGCTTTGCCGCCCGCGGACTGTTGATGATTTCGCAGGACGTCACCGGGCCGGTTGAGATATCGCGGCCATCCAGTTCGGAGGGCGAGTCCATCGCCACCGTGGTGGCCCGGCGTACGGGCGTTACGAACGCGCTCGACGGAGACTCCCTGCGGCAGATTGATACCCACGAGAGCACGATCCGGTTGCTGCAAGGCGATTGGCGGGTCATGACCTTCGCGTGCGTTCCCTCGCAGGGTCGCATCCGCGGGGTTCACCCGGGAGAGGACGACCACGAGCCGAACGCCCCCCCCGCCGCCGACCTGCTCAATCCCGAAGCCATGATGGCTTTTATTCGTTTTGCGTATGACCCATACTACGACGCGCTGGAAACCTGCTTCGGGAAGACTGTGATCGGCGTGTTCACGGACGAACCGAGCCTGCTCGGCCGGGCACCCCGGCGCGGCCTCCAGCCGTGGACGCCGGGCTTTGATCGGTATTTTGAAGCCAAACGGGGGTATTCGCTTTTGCCCCGACTTCCGGCGCTGTTCCAGGATATCGGCACTGAGACCCAGTCGATCCGGCACGACTATCAGCTCACTCTGGCCGAACGCCTCGACGAAGCGTACTACCGGCAGCTTTCGGCATGGTGCGAGCGGCACCGTGTGGCGTTGACCGGCCATCCCGCCGGGTCCAGCGAAATACAACCCCTCCGATATTTTCAGATCCCCGGCCAGGATCTCGTCTGGCGAGGGGTTGTGCCCGGCGCTGTCACCGCCTTAGAGCGGGAAAACAGTGCGCTTCCCAAATGCTCCAGCAGCGTCGCCCGTCACGATCGCCGGCGCCGCAACAGCAACGAGGTCTACGGGGCCTTCGGCTGGCGACTCACGATGGAGGAGATGAAGTGGGTCGCGGATTGGCTGATGGTCCGCGGCGTCAACCTGCTCTATCCGCACGCGTTCTACTATTCGATCCGCGGGGACCGCGCCAGCGAACGTCCGCCCGACGTCGGCCCACATAACGCGTGGTGGCCACACTACCGCCTGTTCGCCGACTACACGGCGCGCGTCTGCGGACTGCTCACCGACGGGCGCCAGGTCTGCGAAGTGGCGATCCTCGGCGCGAATCGCCGCCTCCCCTGGCGGGCGGCGAAGTGGCTCTATCAGCATCAGGTGGACTTCAATTACCTCGAAGAATGGCGACTCTGCGATCAGGCCAAGCTGGATAACGGCCGGATCATGATCGGGGAACTGAGCTACAGGTGTCTGATCGTTGATCAGGACGATCCGCCGGGCGGCCGCATCGCCGCTGCGCTGCGTGAAGTGGAGGCCGCCGGTGTCCTCGTGCGCTACTGCCGCTCCGCGCCGGGGCCCGAACTGATCGAGGGCGCGAAGCGGGACATCGTGCTCGATCCGGCCGCCGAGGATGTGCGCTATACTCACCTAGTCAGAGACGACCTGGACTTCTATTTGCTGGTTAACGAGGGCGAACGGGACGTCGACACCAGCCTTCTTGTCCACACTCGCGGCGGCTCGGAGTGGTTTGACGCATGGTCGGCGAAGTTCGAGCCCGCGACCGTCACATGGGCGGACGCCCGGAGCATGAAACTGCCGCTACGGCTTCCGCGGCGAGGAAGCATTGTCCTCTGCGTCGAACGGGGATCACCGGTGACCGTCTCGAACGCTCCGCCGCCGCCGGTCAGTCTCCCCAGGATCATCGGCATCGATACGACTTGGAGCGTGTTGGATCCCGCTGGAAAGGAGGTCGGCCAGGCTCTCGGCGATTGGCTGAAACACCCCGCCACGGCCGGGTTATCCGGCACCTTGCGGTACAGGACGCGCTTCCCGATCACCAAACGGGCCGGCTGCGATTACCAGCTCGATTTAGGCCGGGTTTGCGATTTCGCCGTCGCTCATCTTAACGGGCGTGACTTCAATGTGCGGTTCTGGTCCCCGTTTGCGTGGAACGTCACGGAGGCGCTACAGCAGGGTGAGAACGAATTGGCCATCGACGTTACCAATTCGCTGGCGAACAAATACGACGCGGAAGTGCGCTGCCCATCCGGGCTGTTCGGACCTGTGCAGATTGAAGAGCGGCCATGGAACCGATAGCATTCCGCTCTGATCTTGTGGCCTGCTCCCCGAAATCTGATCCATCTCTTATGAGAGTCTCAACGTCCGGCGACAATCGAGATTCAAAGTGCTGACTAGCGGCGACTGGAGTCGAACCAGTGACCTTGGGTTTATGAATCCCATGCTCTAACCAACTGAGCTACGCCGCCTCGACCTCATCGTAGCAGAGTCCGGCTCGACGGCCAAGTCGAAAGGTCTGAAGTAACCATCGACATCGAGGAGTATGGCAGTATCCGGCGGTGTGTTCTGAACCTGCTCGGCTGGGCGACACAGCGTTTCGAGCAGGACCTCGACCGGGTGCCGTTTGCGCAGTTGTTCGATGAGGCGGCCTACGACGCAATGATGGCCCACCTCAGCCACCCATTCGCCAATGATCCGCGACCCGGGGCCTGGCTTGGCCCAGTCGCCGCCCATGACGACGAGCGGGGTCTCATCGGCTCGTTCCCTCGATACCGGCAGCCGTCGTCGGCCGCTACGGCGCCGGGTTCAGCAGCAGCAGACCGTTCAACGAATTCGCCGGGTTGTTCCGGGCGATGATTTCGTCGGTCGAACTGACCAGGCTGCTCTTGTCGTAGTCATACTTCGCGTCCGGGGCCGCCGGAACCGCATAACCGGAGTTCATGGCCACCGGCACGCGGTTCAAGCTGTTGTGCGGATGGTTGCGGGCGTCGATATCGTCGGTCGAGTTGACCATGACGTGACTGCCGCCGGGAGTCAGGCTGTCGCCGATGGCCAGACCGAAGTAGAAGACGTTGTCGGCATCCAGATCCAACTGGCCGCCGCTGGGATTCGACTTCACCAGCACCCGCAACCAGTTGCTATTGGGAATGGCGTTATCCGACCAGATGATCTTGATGCGGTCCGAACCGTTCACACCATCGGGCGTCACATCGATACTGAGCGGGGCCGCCGCCAGTGTAAAGCCGGCCAGTGTGGGGGTATTGCCGACTCTGAACTCGAAGTTCGTCGGTGAGAGCGGCCCGCCCGGCAGCCCGCCGCACGGCGAGTTCGACTTCACATCGATCATCAGGCCGTTGATGCCCCGGCTGTAGCTGACGTAGTGGCCCGTGCCGGCGGTCCCACCCGGATTGAGCGCCGACTTGTCGGTCGCGATGGCGGTGTTGTCGCTGCACGTCTGGCCCACCAGCGTGTTGCAGGTGGTGGTAGCCGAATCGTAGAACGAATTGTTGTAGAAGAGATCGCGGCCGACGACCGTCCGCGTGCCGACGTGCTGGCAGCCGAGCAACGGATGGCAACTGTCAGCGGTACACGGGTTGCCGTCGTTGCAGTTGAGCGGCGTGCCCGGCTGGCAGCCGGTCTGCGGGTCACAGGTCTCCAGGCCGTTGCACACGTTGTTATCGCTGCAGACGACGGCCACGTGCGTACAGCCGGTCTGCGGATCGCAGCCGTCCTCCGTGCAGGCGTCGTGATCGTCGCAATCGACCGGTCCGCCCGGCTCACACGCGCCGTTCACGCAGGTGTCGCCCGTTGTACACGCGTTGCCGTCGTTGCACGCGTTGCTGTTATTGACGTGCTGGCAGCCCAGAACCGGATCGCAACTGTCGTCCGTACAGGGGTTTCCGTCATTGCAGTTGAGCGGCGTGCCGGGGATGCAGCCGGTCTGCGGGTCACACGTCTCGATGCCGTTGCACACGTTGTGGTCGTCGCAGACCTCGACGTGCTCGCACTGGCCGGTCTGGCCGTTGCAGGAATCGACGGTACACGCATTGTGATCGTCGCAATCCACGGCGGTGTACACGCAGCCGCTCTGCGGGTCGCAGGTGTCGGTCGTGCACGGATCGCCGTCGTCACAGACCACCGGCGTATGCGTGCAGCCGGTCTGCGGGTCGCAGGCGTCAACCGTGCAGGCGTTGCTGTCGTCGCAACTGATCGGCGTATGGACGCAGCCGGTCTGCGGGTCGCACGAGTCGGCCGTGCAGGCATTGCCGTCGTCGCAGCTCACCGGCGTATGCGTGCATTCACCGCTCTGGAGATCGCAGCCGTCCTGCGTGCACGCGTTGTGATCGTCGCATTCGGCGACGGTCGGCGTGTACACGCAGCCGCTCTGCGGATCGCACGAATCGGTCGTGCAAATGTTCTGGTCGTCGCACACCACCGGCGTGTGCACGCACTGGCCGGTCTGCGTATCGCACGAGTCGGTGGTGCAGGCATTGTGATCGTCGCAGTCCACCGGCGTATGCTCGCACTGGCCGGTCAGCCCGTTGCACGAATCGATCGTGCACGGGTTGCCGTCGTCGCAGGTGACCGGTGTGTACACGCAGCCGCTCTGCGGGTCGCAGGTATCGCTGGTACACGGATCGCCGTCGTTGCACACGATGGGCGTATGCGTGCAGCCGGTCTGCGGGTCGCAGGCGTCGGCGGTGCACGCATTGTGATCGTCGCAATCCACCGGCGTGCCGATGCACGCGCCGCCCGAGCACGTATCGTTCCCGGTACAGGCGTTGCCGTCGCTGCACGCATCGCTGTTGTTCACGAATTGGCAGCCGAGAACCGAATGGCAACTGTCGTCGGTGCACGGGTTGTTATCGTTGCAGACCAGCGGCGTACCGGCTACGCAGCCGGTCTCCGGGTTGCAGGTCTCAAGACCGTTGCACACGTTGTGATCGTCGCATTCCACCGGAACATAATCGCACTGGCCGGTCTGGCCGTTGCAGGATTCCGTGGTGCACGCATTGTGATCGTCGCAATCGACCAGCGCATACACGCAGCCGCTCTGCAGATCGCAGGTGTCGGTGGTGCAGGGATCGCCGTCGTTGCACACCATCGCCGTATGCGTGCAGCCGGTCTGCGGATCGCAGGCATCGACCGTGCAGGCGTTGCCGTCGTCGCAGCCGATCGGCGTATGCACGCAGCCGCTTTCCGGATCGCACGAATCCGCCGTGCACGCGTTGTGGTCGTCGCAGTCCACCGGCGTATGCGTGCATTCGCCGGTTTCCAGCGTGCAGCCGTCATTCGTGCACGCGTTGTGATCGTCGCACTCGGTCACCGTCGGCGTGTACACGCAGCCGGTCTGCGGATCGCACGAATCCGTCGTGCAGATGTTGCCGTCGTCGCACACCACCGGCGTATGCACGCACTGGCCGGTCTGCGTATCGCACGAATCGGTGGTGCAGGCGTTGTGATCGTCGCAATCCACCGCCACGTGCTCGCACTGGCCGGTCAGCGGGTTGCACGCGTCGGTCGTGCACGGGTTGTTGTCGTCGCAGTCCACGGGTGTGTACACGCAGCCGCTCTGCGGATCGCAGGTGTCGGTCGTGCAGGCCTGGCCGTCGTCGCAGACGATGGCGGTGTGCGTGCATCCGGTCTGCGGATCGCAGGCGTCGGCGGTGCACGCATTATGATCGTCGCAATCCACCGGCGTGCCGGCACACGCGCCATTCGAGCAGGTGTCGTTCTCGGTGCAGGCGTTGCCGTCGCTGCACGCAGCGCTGTTGTTCACGTGCTGGCAGCCGTTCTGCGGATCGCAACTGTCATCGGTACACGGGTTGCCGTCGTTGCAATCCAGCGGCGTGCCCGGCTGGCAGCCGGTCTGCGGATCGCACGTCTCGATGCCGTTGCACACGTTGTCGTCGCTGCACGTGACCGCCAGGTGCGTGCAGCCGGTCTGGTGATCGCAGGCGTCGGTGGTGCAGGCGTTGCCGTCATCGCAGCTCACCGGCGTACCGGCGCAGGCGCCGTTCGAGCAGGTGTCGTTCTCGGTGCAGGCGTCGCCGTCGCTGCACGCTTCGCTGTTGTTGGTGTACACGCAGCCGCTCTGCGGATCGCAACTGTCCGTCGTGCACGGGTTGCCGTCGTTGCAGTCCAGCGGCGTGCCGGCGCAGGTCCCATTGGAGCAGGTGTCAGTCTGCGTGCAGGCGCTGCCGTCATCGCACGGCGTCCCGTCGGCCACCGGCGGGTAAAAGCACTCGCCCGTGGTGGGGTTGCACGTGCCCGCGGTGTGGCACTGGTCCGGGGCCGGGCTCATGCACACACACTTCGCCGAGTCGTTGCCGGGGCCGCAATGGTTCGGGACGGTCACGCAGCTCCCGTTCTGGAAGCCCGCATTGATGCACTCGGCGTCGCAGTAATGTATCTGGACGTCGAGCGGCATGAACGGGTGGCAGTTCTGGTCCGTCCACTCGCGGAGGTCCATCCCGTTGGGGAAGCACTGGTCGCCCGCCGAGAACGTCTTGTTCTGCGAGCACGCTGCATCGGAGTACGACCAATGGCAGCCGGCGTTGAACGCGTCGTTCCCGTTGTCGGTGTCGTCCTTGTAATACGCGCTCCCTTGTGGCGGCTGGTTGGTGCCCACGCAGACGCCGCCCCAGCAGGAGTCGTACGGCGTCGCGGCGATGGTGTCGTCGCAGGTGGTGCCGTCGGCCACCGGCGGGTTCGAGCACTGCCCCGTGTTCGGATTGCAGGTGCCCACTTCGTGGCACTGGTCGGACGCGGTGCAGACGACCGGGTTCAAGCCGGTGCAGGTCCCATTCTGGCAGGTGTCGGTCTGGGTACAGGCGTTGCCGTCGTTGCAGGCGTTACTGTTATTGACATGCACGCAGCCGGTCTGCGGGTCGCAACTGTCGTCGGTGCAGGGGTTGTCGTCATCGCAATCGATCGCGACATGCTCGCACTGGCCGGTCAGGCCGTTGCAGGAATCGGTCGTGCAGGCGTCGTGGTCGTCGCAGTCCACCGGCGTGTAGACGCAGCCGGTCTGCGGGTCGCAGGTATCCGTCGTGCACGCGTCGGCGTCGTCGCACACCAGCGCGGTGTGCGTACAGCCGGTCTGCGGGTCGCAGGCATCGACGGTGCAGGCGTCGTTATCGTCGCAACTGATCGCCGTGTGCATACAGCCGGTCTGCGGATCGCAGGTGTCGGCCGTGCAGGCGTTGCCGTCATCGCAATTGTGCGGCGTATGCGTGCACTCGCCGGTCTGAATGTCGCAGCCGTCGTCGGTGCACACGTTGTTGTCGTCGCACGCGGCGACCGACGGCGTGTACACGCAGCCGTTCTGCGGATCGCAGGTGTCCACGGTGCAGATGTTGTTGTCGTTGCAGACCACGGGGACGTGCACGCACTGGCCGGTCTGCTGGTCGCACGAATCGGTCGTGCAAGCGTTACTGTCATCGCAGTTGACCGGCGTATGCTCGCACTGGCCGGTCTGCGGGTTGCACGAATCGGTCGTGCACGGGTCGCTGTCGTCGCAGGTGACCGGCGTGTAGACGCAGCCGGTCTGCGGATCGCACGTGTCGGTGGTGCACGGATCGCCGTCGTTGCACACAATGGCCGTATGCGTGCAGCCGGTCTGCGGATCGCACGCGTCGGCCGTGCAGGCATCGCTGTCATCGCAGTTTACGGGTGTGCCGGCGCAGACGCCGCCCGAGCAGGTGTCGTTCTCCGTGCAGGCGCTGCCGTCGCTGCACGCATTGGTGTTGTTCGTGTGGTAGCAGCCGGTGATCGCATCACAGCCGTCATCCGTGCACGGATTGCCGTCGTTGCAGTCCAGCGGCGTACCCGGCACGCAACCGCTCTGCGGATCGCACGTCTCGATCCCATTGCAAACGTTATTGTCGCTGCACGCGGCGTTGTTCGGCGTATACACGCAGCCGCTCTGCGGATCGCAGGTATCGACGGTGCAGGCGATGCCGTCATCGCAACTGATCGGCGTATGCACGCACCCCGTCGCCGGGTTGCACGTATCGGTTGTGCACGCATCATTATCGTTGCAGTCGCGCGGCGAACCCGCGCAGCTCCCGCCGCTGCATGTATCCCCCACCGTGCACGCGTTGCCGTCGTCGCACGCATTGCTGTTGTTCGTATGGTAGCACCCGCTGATGGCATCGCAGCCGTCGTCCGTGCACGGGTTCCCATCATTGCAGTTCAACGGCGTCCCCGGCACGCAGCCCGTAGCCGGATTACACGTCTCGATGCCGTTGCAAACGTTGTTGTCGCTGCACGCGGCGTCATTCGGCGTATGTGTACAACTCCCATTCGAGCACCCGTCGATCGTACAGGCGATACCGTCGTCGCAGTTCGGCACGGTGACCGTCGGATGGACGGACATGGTCTGTACGGCACACGGCGAATTGGTCGCCTCGACTTTGAACTGCGTGGTGGTGGTCAGGTTGCCGGTAGCGAAGGACAACGTGCCGCCGTTTCCGCTTTGCGCGCTACCCACCGCCGTGCCGGCTTCCGTCTTCAACTGGTATGAGACTCCGCTTTCGGAGCTGGCCACCTGGATGTTCGTGCCGGTGCCGGAACACACCGTGCTGTCCTGAGCGCTGACCGTCCTGTTCGCGGGCGTGGTTTTCACCGTCAGGGCGACGCGGGTGGACGTGACCGACCCGCCGCTTCCGGTGACCACGCAGTCATAGCCGCTACCGGCAACTGCCGCGTCCCCGGTCTGCGCGTTGGTAATGGTCAATGTATTGGTGGTGGTCCCGCTGTATGGCGCGACATTATTAAGATTCACCCCGTTCTTTCGCCACTGGTAGAGCAGGCCTGTCCCGGCTGCGGTCAAGCTGAACGTGGCGGTTTGTCCGACACAAACGGTCTGGGCGGTCGGCTGTGGAGATATCGAAGTGGCCGTGGCCTGGTAGAGCACAACGGTATCCAGGGCGAAGGTCGCGCCCGCTGCGCTGACTCGAAAGTCGGCGCCGCCGTTCTCGCTGTTGTTGAATTTGGCATTCGTGACGTGGAAGGTGTAACTCTTCCAGGTGTTGGTGTTGGTCATGGCGGGGCCGAATAGCGCTTGATATGCGCTGGTGCTGGAGTCGTACTCTATAGCCAGAGTCGTTGTCCCAAGGTCCAAATACCGGACCACGATGTACTGGTCAGGGTGGTTGCCATTAAGCGTGTAATTGCTCGACACGTCGAAGTACATGTAATGCCCGGCCACGGCCCTGCGGCAGTCCTGCTCAACTAATATCTCCGCAGTACTGATGCCGTCAGTACCCGTACCGTTGAAGACGTTCGTAAGATTGTAGAATGAGGAGACGGGTGAATTATCGGCTGAGCCACGGTTGATGCACACGCCGTTTCCGGTCGTTGAGGTCGGCAAGACCACAAAGTAGTCAAAGTTCATGTCCCCGCTGTCCTTGGTGACCGTAAGAACATGATCGCCGGCGGTGAGGGTTACGCCCGTTTTGACCGTGTTGAGATAGGTTTCCCAGTTGCCGGCCCCTGAGTCGGTGAGGGTAATGGTGCCCTCGGGGATGTTCACGCCATCAACCGCGATGCGAACCACGCCGACCGGCGGTGGCGACGCGGCGCGCATGGTTATGTCGTATTGGCCTGTCGCGACGACATTCACCGAATACTTCCAGTACTCGCCGTCATCGATCCAACCGATTTTGTAGCCAACCGATGGGCCGACGTCTATGTTTGGGGGGCCGGGCCGATACTTAAAGTTAGGCGAATTGTCGGTGCCGGTGTTGTGAAACGCCACGCCCTCCCCGCCTTCGTCATAGTCCTCAGCCTGCACAACGCCGGGCAGCGAGATCCTTTCAAGAAACGGCCGTTCCGCGCTGGTGGTGAAAGCGGTGGTCGAATCCTCCTGCGCAGTCCCAATGCTAACGCGGAAGTAGTCCACCTCATAATCCGTAAGTGCGCCGCCGCTGAACGACCCGATTTGGAATCCCGCGCCTAACCCGGCCAATCCGTTATTGGTGCTTCCCCCCCCCACATACTCGACAAGGAGCCCGTTTGCGAGGTTATCCAGATCGTAGACCCTGAGCCTGCCATTTGTGGTGTTGGCCACGACACGCAGCCGCCGGAATATGGACAGGTCGATGCCGGCGGTACTGCAGAAGAGGCTTGAGCCGTTCCAGCATACCGTGTCGGCTCCCGCGGGGTTGTTGAGCTGGAGCCCGCGGCCTGCGTTGTTGCCGTAGGCAAAGCTCATGGACCTTCCGGTGGCGGCGTTATTTGCCCTGACGCGCATGTCCACCGTGATGTTGGATGGGTCAGTCACATTGCCTTGGTAGCAGTTGTTACCTGAACCGCTGCTGTCCACGAAACGCAGCCTGCCGCCGCTGAACCCACCCCCTGCATCGCCAAAGCCAGTGCCCTGCACCGAGATCGTGACGCCTCCCCCCGTAGCCGGGGCGCTGGACAACTCATACTCCGTCGAGTACGTCGCCGCCCAGCCCGCCGGGCCGGACATGGCCGCAACCGCCGCCCCAACCGTCAGTGCAGTGATCCACTTTTTCATGGTTTCCATCCTTCCCGCAATATCACTCTGCGTGCCGGATCTGAACACACTCCCTCATTGAGACCGGGGACGTCAGCCAGCGAAATATGCTAAAACGATCTATGAGTCAGGATCGGAACACTGCTGATCCGAACAATCCGCTCCAAGCCAGGGCGGCGATAAGAGCAGACGATCAAACGCGCAGTGCGAACCTCACGTCACACGCCGGCAGTCTTGTTGCCAAATGAGGAATTAGGATAGAGCTCTTTCCCCACCTGGTGGCAGACCAGTATCTTTCACGATGCAGCTTAAACGGGGCGGTGGCACGTGTCAACATAAAAAATTAAAAAATTTGGAGCACTTTAAGTCCTTTTTCGTTGCCGTTACTCACAACGTAACTTCCAGCTTTCTTCCAGCTTCGAGGCGGTTCAACGGCAGGCTCTGTCGCCTCGCCGACGGCGAGATCCAAGCTCACTCGATGCCCGTCGGGGGCGCCGCCGTCGAATAGATGCGCACTCCCAGCGGGCCCACGCGGTCGAACCAGGTACCGTTATCGTCGATCTTGATCGTGCGCAGCTCGCCCCAGCAATGGACATCGCGGCCGGCCAGCGGCTGGGCTGTGATCTTCAGCTTCGCCGGCCGCTCTGAGCCGTTGACCAGCAGGATGACCGCGTCGCCGGCCATCTGTTTCACGCGCCACTCGACCGCCTCGATCTGCGTCTGGGCGTCGGCTGCCTCGACCAACGGTTTCCATGCGGCGTCCAGCGAGGTGAACACCGGGCTCATCACCGCCAACTCCCGGATCACGCCGGCGTGGTAGGACCAGAACCAATCATTGAGCGCCTGGATTTTCTGGTAATCGCGCATGACCTTGGCGGCCTCGGGGTTGCCGGCCGGCGCGGTGGTGGTGGGCGGCGGCTCGTGCGCGACACGGCCGAAGTAGTGCAGGCCCTTGGCCCCGTTGATCACGCAGTCGTAGGCCATGAACCGCCCCTGCTCGTAGTTCGGGAACCCATCGCGGGTATAGAGAAGCGGGTCCCATGAAAACCCCTGGACGACGACGATCACCGGCTTGCCCCCGCCCCAGCTCTGCCACTGCCGGGTCATGCGGCCCATGACCGCCATCGAGTTGGGCCAAGGGTCGTCGACGACCCGACCCTTTCCGTACCAGCCTGCGTCCCATTTCTGCAACGGCACCGGGTACACATCGAACGCCCCGACGTCGGAAATCTCCGCCCACTGGAGGAAAGCCGCGACCTGCGACGGGTTGGGCGCTTGCGTGCAGAGCACTGGGTGATTGGGATCGAGTTGCTTGACGAGTCGATATCCCTCTCGGCTCTTGTCGATCTGGCCCCGATTGAGCACCGGCTCGTCGTCGTGTTCCCAGAAGAGGATCGCCGGATGGTTCCTGAATTCGGTGATGAACTTCCGCAGAATCTCATGGCTGTCGTGAAGCGCGCCCGGTGGGCGGCACCAGACATGGAACCCGTGTGCGGCAATGCGGTCGTATACGGGACGGTCGCGGTCGATGATAAAGAGCGTGTTGAAGCCCATGCTCTTCAGTTTTTCGAGCCCTTGTCCCGTGGGGTCGTCCATCTCCTCAAACGCGTAGTAAATCCCGATGGGGAAGAACGGCTTCCCGTTCACCAGGATGGTCTGGTCCTCGCGAAAGGTGACCCGGCTACCGGTTTCAGGCGTTGCAGCGGCTGAAATGCTGAGAGAGAGGACTGCAAGCACGTTAACACAACCTAACATCATGACCTCCATCAAGAGCGTCAAAGGCTGGGTGGGTCGCCCGGCAAGACACCGGCTTCGAGTCATGTAGGGTGGGTCTTGACCCACCTTCGACAAGTCACCCATTGTTGGTGGGTCAAGACCCACCCTACTGCTACTCAGTGACTGCTCCGCAAAGCGCGTAGCCGCCCGTCCTCCGTGGTTATCAGGATCTCCGCGGTGCCGTCGCCATCCAGATCCGCCAGAATCGGACTACCCGCGGTCCGTCCGAAGTCGACGGTCCATAATGCGCCGGGTTTTCCGTCCTTCTCCTTGATGGCATGGAGTTTCCCATCTCCCGCGCCACACAGGATCTCCACCTTGCCGTCGCCATCCAGGTCCGCCGAAGCAAAATCACTTACCGGAGCGGGCAACTGCATCTTCCAGCGCAGGTGGGCGCCGTGATTGACCTTGCTAAGCGGCACATCCTTGGGGCAGCGGGGGCACTTCTCGTTAGTGGGAGCGGCATCGAAGGCGGAGAGGAGGCCGTCGCTGCGGGCGGAGACAAGTTCCATTTTGCCGTCGCCGTCCATGTCGGCGATGGCGGCGAGGGTTCTGCCCATGCCGTCGCGGGTTGTGCCGTAGTGCCAGATCGGCCAGCCTTCGAGATCGAGTACCAATAGCGACATCGCGTAGGAATGGCTGAGGATGATCTGCGGTTTGGCGGTGCCCAGGATGGGGGCGACGCTGGCGACTGCATAAGTCGTCCAGTGGCCGGGGATGGTGTCGGACATAAAAGGCTTGGCCATCGGATCGACGAGGTCTTTGTTGTTCTTGACGTCGATGATGCCGTAGAAGTTAGCGGACAGGGTGATGAGATCGTCCACGCCGTCTTTGTCGTAGTCGTACACCGCGGTGGGGATGTGCAGATCAAATTTGTACGGCACTTTGTCATAGAAGCCAAAGGCGGGGCGGCGCCACAGTTGCTTGCCGGTCTTGCCGTCGAAGGCAAACAGGGCGGGGCTTTCGTACGCGTTGTTGCTCTGCACGACGAACCATCGGCCTCTGTTGGGGCCGAGGCAGCCGGTGGGGCCGAGCGTGGCGGTCTTTCCGGGGAGGTCATAGGTGTGGGTGACTTTGCCTACGGCGTCGAGCACGACAACGGTCGGCTTGCCCGCTGCATCGGACGACGCGGTAAGGATCTCATTTCGGCCATCACCGTCCAAATCGCAGATTTCATAGTTGCCGACCGGCGGTCGCGCTTCTGACTTGCGAATGTCTTTGCCGTCTGTGGAGATCAGAAGCAATGTGCCGTCGCTGTGTTTCACCAGAACCGTCAGGTGGCCGTCAAGATCGCCGGCGATGGGTGTTGGGGCGAGGTATGAGCGCTGCAAATCATTTTCGTAACCGGTGGTCTGTTGGCCATCGACGACGGTCTTGAGTGTTCGGCCGTCCCATGTGTATTCGTTGGGCGGGGCCGTTTCTTTGCCGGCGTTGTGAAGGGCCTCGTGGCGTTCGATCTTCTTGATCTTTTCGAGTTGTCCGACTGGGGCGAGACGGCAACTCCAGACCTCCGGGCCGAAACGCATGAGGAATTGCGATGAGCCGGATTGCTCGCGCCATAGCGTCGGATTGGCTTCACTGTGCATGAGGGTCAGGTCCAGTTCGGGCGGCAACGGTTTGAACATGGGCTCGACGCCCCTGGCTTGCCAGCGGGTGCTGAATGTTTTGCCGGTCCAGTTGGCGATGCGGAGTTCGTCGCCGCTCTTGAGCAGGACTTCGGGTTTTTTGCCGTCGCCGTCGAGATCATCCACGCCCAGAACAGATATGTCCGGTTCGTCGAACAGTCTGTCGCCGTTGTCGGCATTGAAAATCACGAGGCGCGTTTTTCCATCCTTATGCTCGTTGGATACCGAGGCCATGATTTCCAGATACCCGTCGTTGTCGATGTCCATGAAGGGATTCGGTGCCCCCGGTCCGATTTTCACCTCGGGCTGGTATTGATCGTCAGTCGGGAAAACCAATTTCTTCCAGACGATGCTCGACTTGCCCTTGCCGTCCTGCCGGACGACTTCCACGCCGGGGATGTGCGGGCTGATCAGCAGCAACGAGGGCAGCTCGCCGCGTTTGAGCGGCAGGATGCCGATGTTCGCGGAATAGGAACGAATCTTCTCATCCCGCCATGTCGTGTAGAACTTGCGCTCCTGTGTCTTCAGATCATAGGCCCAGAGCTGCTCGTGCGAGATCATGAGTATCTCGGCCTGCCCGTCGCCGTCGATGTCGGCTAACGCATGGATTGGAGCATAGATGACGCCGTCTTCCTGCCGCTTGAAGCGAACAGTCGGGCGGGCGGGGCCGTTTTCAAAACTGAACAAATAACCGTGACCGTGCTCGTCGCCGCTCCACCAGTGGCAATACTGCTGACCGGGCACGCCGGGGAGAATGTGACCGATGCGCATGGAGCCGCCGAAATGATTTTCGATGGTGATCAGGTCGGCACGTTCGCCGGTTTTGCCGTCGATCATGGCGCGAACGGTTTTCAAGCCGTCCATGTACTCGACGAGAATGCCGCGACCGCCGTCGCCGGCGAAATCGCGGATGTCCTGGATGACGGGGGCGGCCAGGCCCAGAGCCTCCCACAGTTTTTTGCCGCGCAAGTCCTGGCAGATCAGGCCGTCTTTGCGTACGCGGAGGACTTTGGTGTGGCCGTCGCCGTTGATGTCTTCAATGCGCACGGTTTCTAATCCGACCATCGGTCCGCCCAAATCGGCGGACCACATTTCGTGCGGTGCCCGATCGAGTCCGCCCTTCAAGGGAGAAAAGCCGGTGAGCTGGGCATCGCGGCGGATGCGCGGCCAATCCGCGCCGACGGTTTTCCCGGGCTCCGCCGCTATCGCTGTCGTACCGCAGAGATAAAAGACCGTTGAGAGTATAAAGGAGCTAAATAGAAAACGACCGATCTTCATTATGATTTTCATTCCCTATGCAATGCGTGCAGGCGGCCGTCTTCGGTGGTCACCAGAATCTCCGCGGTGCCGTCGCCGTCCAGGTCGGCCAGAATCGGGCTGCCTGCGGTTCGTCCGAAGTCCACGGTCCACAAATCGGTGGGTTTTGCGTCAGGCCCCCGACTTGCGTCGGGGGTTCGGATTTCTTTGATGGCGTGGAGTTTCCCGTCTCCAGCACCACACAAAGCCTCAACCTTGCCGTCGCCATCCAGGTCGGCCGAAGCGAAATCACTGATCGGGGCGGTCAACTGCATCTCCCAGCGCAGGTGTCCGGCATGATTGAGTTTGGAGAGCTCCGCGTCCTTTGGGCACAGGGCACACTTCTCATTGGAAGGCTGCGCATCGAAGGCCTGCAATAGTCCGTCACCGCGGGCTGATACCAACTCCATCTTGCCGTCGCCGTCCATGTCCGCGACCGCCGCCAAGGTCCTGCCCGTCGCATCGCGCGATGCGCCGTAATGCCATACCGGCCAGCCCTCGATATCGATGACGAACAAGGCCATGGCATACGTGTGGTTGAGCACGATCTGCGGTTTATCCGTGCCCAGGATCGGGGCGATGGTGGGTACGGCATACGCCGTCCAGTGGCCGGGAACGATGCCTGACAGTGCGTCCTTCTTGCCCAT
>CAYLLT010000016.1:0-2754 GCA_964384465.1 uncultured Planctomycetales bacterium
CAACGCTGCCGACGCCGTTTTTCTAGACTTGACAGTCCGTATATCATACGATATACTACAAATGAACTGGAGGAGAGCGCGCACAAGCGCGCTTCTCGCCGTCATGGATGGCAGATTCGGCCACTTGCGAGTGCTTTGACGACTACGTTGGTCGTCCCACGCAAGCAACCGGAGGGTTACACGGAGGTGCCTATGTATTGCCCAGTCATTCGCAGGAGTTGCGCATGGAAAGCGACGTGCCGTTCTCGAAGGTATTGGAATTTCTAGAAAAACATGGATATCGGCTGCTGAGGAGACGAAAAGATCCGGATGAGGAGAACGCCGGGTTTGTAATATTCGGCAGGGAAAATAGTCCTAACATCGGGTTCCCAGTGCGGAACAGAAAAGTAGCATATGAGTACTTCCAAACTCTCGTCCAAGGCTTCGAGGGAGACGAAAACGAAAGTTCCCAAGAAATCTGAGATCGATGCGCCATTTGATCCAGCAATCCTGAAAGAGGCGCATCAGATCGCGTCGGCGTATCGGTTCATTATTCGTCCCTCCGATTCGCTGGGGTATGTTGGACGTACACTCGAACTGCCGCTGGTGATGGCGGACGGGCGGACGCCGGAAAAGTGTTTGAAAGTGACTCTGTTTGCCGCCGAAACGGTGGTGGCCACGATGCTGGAGCGCGGCGAGACTCCACCCGATTCTGGCAATCGCCGGACCGAACAAATCAATATCCGGCTGACATCTGAAGAGAAACTTATCCTCGAAGAGGAATGCCAACGCAAAGGATATCGCGGACTTTCTGATTTCGTGAGAGCCTCTGCACTCGCTCAAACTTCCGGCACTGCCCTTGTCAGGAAGCGATTATGATGATTCGGAGGTCTTGGACTTGCTTTAATGTAAATCCCGATCTCTATTCTGATTGACACTGAGCCGTCATTCTCTCGCTTGTCAACGAGTGAGCGTTACCCATTACTCGTTAAACCTTTACAGGGGCTGGTGGTAGTGAGTCCAACAAACCGACAATTCGAACCATGGACGAAATGCCCGCAATGTCGCGGTGACCGGTTAGAGCGGTTTGTCGAAGAATCCTGTTTTAAGCAACGTCACGGCGGTCTTGAGTACGAAATCATCATCCCTGATTTGGAACAGGTTCGGTGTCTCCGATGCCGGGAGGTCTTCCTGGAGCCGCCGGCACTGCAACGGATGGATGAGGAGATCCATCGACAGCTAGGGCTGCTGAGCCCCGAAGAACTTGTGTGCGCAAGAGAGCGATGTGGTCTGACGCAAAAGGACGTCCACCGACTCCTGGGGCTGGGCGAGTTTAATATATCGCGGTGGGAGAACGGCCGGGTCATGCAATCGCGATCGACCGATACACTTCTTAGGCTTCTTTATAGTTCTTCAGGTTCCATCCGAGAACTGCTGCAACAGATCGAGGCGGATCGTTGCGACGGGGTAGCCCGGCTTGCACAAGCATCAGGCACTGCCCTACTCAAGAAGTGAATTCGTTCCGCTCCGGCACGACACTCTTTAGAACTTCCGCATTCGATTGTCGCGCATCAGCAGTCGGGTTAATGGATGCCCATCACGAAGAATAAGAACCCGGTTGCACCTGTCACGACGGCCGCCACCGCGATCCGTTTCTGAACACCTGATTCCAATCGAAGGAACTTGCGTCGCCAGATCAATAAGGCGATGGACACTGGAATCATTGCCAGGAACCAGTAGAAACTCACGAGGAATAGAATGGGCTCATTCCTGGGGAATCCAGTTCGAATCACCAGCGTCAAGAACAGTAGTCCGACCCCCGCCGACGGTGCGGACGCGGAAAAGGCGGCGACCCAGGCGATGAGGAACGGTTCCGCCAGTCCGACCGACAGCTTGATCGCCTTGCCGCACTCCGGGCATCGCGGCACAGTCAGACCGCGCAGGTTGTACCTGCACAGCGGACATTCGGTATCCCGGTCATGAATGAACTCCAACAGCAACCGATCGTCAGACGACACACTTGCATCATCCAGTGCCGGCGGCGGTACAGAATCGAGTTGGACCTCATCCATGCGTGATCGCTCCCGTTGGAGTCCATTGTCCCGAATGCCGCCGGGCTCTACAATCCGCCGCTATGCGGCTCATGCGTGAAATCCGGTTCAGCGTTGGGGCTCCGGTTGACCAGCGAGTGACCAACTCGTGGGCCGGTTGGCCCGCGGCGACGGGAATTCAACCGTATCTGGTGTTGCGCGTGACCGTCGCGGGTGAGCCCGATCCGCGCACCGGTTATCTTTGTAATATCAAGCTGATCGATCGGCTGGTGCGCGAACGGACCATTCCGCTGGTCAATCGCATGGCGGCTGCTTTACCCTCCGGCGAGGCGATGATTCGCGCGATCGCCGAGGATTTGCTGCCGCGTCCCCCCGCCGGCACGCATTGGGTGGGTTGGGATCTTGATACGACGCCTTTCCTGCATTTTGCTGTTCAATCGGGAGCGATGAATATGGTTCATATCACACAGAGTTTTGAGTTTGCGGCTTCGCATCGGTTGCACTGCCCCACGCTGAGCGAGCAGGAGAACCGCGAGATCTTCGGCAAGTGTAACAACCCCAACGGGCACGGGCACAACTACCAGGTCGAAGTGACCATCGGCGGCGAACCCGATCGAAAATCCGGCGTGCTGCTTCCGGTGACACAGTTCGAGCAGGTGGTCAAAGAGCGGGTGATCGACCGCTTCGATCACACGCTGGGTTATCGTTTTTCCACTTATGGGGC
>CAYLLT010000016.1:2764-20430 GCA_964384465.1 uncultured Planctomycetales bacterium
AACGCCGACTGCGCGGAGTTCGCCAACCTGAATCCATCCGTCGAGCACATCACCCGCGTGGTCTGGTCATTGCTGGATGGTCAATTCGCACCCGCCCGGCTGGCGAAAGTGCGCGTGTGGGAAACGCCTAAGACGTATGCGGAATGTGAAGGTCAATGATAAGTCGCCACGGGCAAGCGGGTACGCTTGCCCATGCCACCCATTTGAATTCCGATTCCTAACCCCTAAACCCTATCCCCTAACCCCTGTTCGTCACAATTCGTTCACCGCTTCGCGCAACTTCTGAAGCGCCTCGCGTTCGAGTTGACGGACGCGCTCGCGGGTTAGACCAATCTTGACGCCGATCTGCTTGAGCGTCATCGGCTCCTGATCGTCCAGGCCGTAACGCATTTTTAATATCGTCGCTTCGCGTTCGTCAATGCGAGAGAGCAGCCGCTGGATCACTTCGGTGTCCGCGTGATTGAGCGCTGCCTGTTCGGGGGCCGGCGTATGATTGTCGGCCAGGATTTCCGAGAGACTCAGCGAGCCATCGGCGCCCTCGGATTGCGTCGGAGCGTTGAACGCCTTCACCGCCCGCCGAATGATGCGGATCTTGCGCTCGGACAGCTTCATGTGCTCGGCCAATTCCTGAAGTGAGGGCTGGCGGGTCAATTTGCTCTCCAACACGGCGGTCGCCCGCTTCCAATCCGCGATCATCGCCACCATATACGCCGGGATGTGCACCGGCTGCACGGTATTGATCAGCGCCCGCTTGATCGCCTGCTTGATCCACCACGAGGCATACGTGCTGAAGCGCGTCTCCATCCGCGGGTCATACCCCTCGACGCCGCGCAGCAGCCCGATGTTGCCCTCCTCGACGAGGTCCGCCAGCGACATGCCGCGGTTCAGATAGTTCTTGGCGATGTTCACCACCAGCCGCAGGTTGGAGAGGATCATGCGGTCGCGGGCCTGAGCGGCGTTCAGCTCCGCCTCCTCCTTCTTGGCCAGCGTAATCTCGTCCCGCCGGAACAGGTCATCCGCCTGCGCCGCATACTGAATCATCGTCCCCAGCTCGCGCTCCTCTTCGGCGCTGAGCAGCGGCGCCTCATCAATCTCCCGCAGGTAGCTTTGTAATCCGGCTTCAGTGGCGATGGCTTTTCCTCCAGACGGAAAACCTCGGTTATCGGACGCGCCTCAGGCAGCTTACCGAACGGGAGCCCGGTGGGGCAAGCTCGCCGGTCTCGTTTAGCCCCGTCGTCCGCCGCGGCGGACGGCGCCTCTACTTCCCATCGGCTCATTCAGGAGCTATCTTTTTCTTTTCAGGGTCTTAGCGGCTTCATTCCCCGGCGGACGTGTCTGGCTCAGACTCCTCCTGAGTCTCTTCAGTCGGTGAAACTTCCATATCTTTCGGTTTCCTGAGCGGGAAATCCTGGATCACATCGGTTGAGTCTTCCCCCGGTCCGTGTAAACCGCCGCGCCGCGCCCTCGGTTTACCGGCCGCACGGGCCGTGCCGTCCTCATTCGCCCATTCGGCACGCTTCTTGCTCAAGCCGATCTTCCGCTCCTGCGGATCGACGCGGAGGATCTTCACCTCGATCTCCGAGCTGATCTTCACCTCGTCGTGCGGGTTTTCGACCTTGTGGTCGGCCAGTTCGCTCACGTGCAGCAGGCCTTCCAGCTCCGGCTCCAACTCGACGAACACGCCGAAGTTGGTGATCTTGGTCACTTTCCCCTTGACGATCTGGCCCGGAATATAAGTTGAGGGGATCGCGTGAAGCCACGGGTCCTCCTGCAACTGCTTGGTCCCCAGGGCCACGCGCATTTTCTCCTGATCGACCGAGAGCACCACGCACCGCACCGTGTCGCCCTTCTTCAGCACCTCCGACGGGTGACTGATCTTCTTCGTCCAGCTCATGTCCGAGACGTGCAGGAGACCATCGATGCCTTCCTCGATCTCCACGAATGCCCCGTAGTTGGCCAGGTTCCGGACCTTGCCCTCGATGATCGTGTTGGGCGGATACTTCTCCGCCACGCGCATCCACGGGTTGGTCTCGGTCTGCTTCATGCCGAGGCTGATTTCCTGTTTGTCCTTGTTGATCTCCAGGACGATGACCTCGATCTGATCGCCGAGGCTGACCAGCTCCGACGGATGATTGATCCGCCGCGTCCAGCTCATCTCCGAAATGTGCACCAGCCCCTCGACGCCCGGCTCGAGCTTCACGAACGCCCCGTAATTGACGATGTTGACCACTTCGCCGCTCACGCGGGCCATGATCGGATAGCGCGACTCAATATTCTCCCACGGGTTTTCGCTAAGCTGCTTGAGGCCGAGGGCGATCTTCTCGCGATCGCGATCGACGTTGAGAATCTTGACCTCGATCTCCTGGTCGATCCGCAGCATGTCCGACGGGTGATTGATGCGGTCCCAGCTCATGTCGGTGATGTGCAGCAGGCCGTCGATCCCGCCGAGATCGACGAACGCGCCGAAATCGGCCAGGTTCTTGACCACGCCCTTGCGCACGTGGCCGACCTCGATGTCCTTGAGGACTTTCTCTTTGGCGTTCTGGCGCTGATCTTCGATGTACCGCCGCCGGCTGATCACGATGTTGCGGCGTTCCGTATCGATCTTGAGGATCTGAGCGTGGACTTCACGCCCGATGAAGTCGCCGATGTCGCCCGGCCGCCGGATGTCCACCTGCGAGGCCGGCAGAAACACCGGCACGCCGATATCCACGAGAAGCCCGCCCTTGATTTTTCGCATCACCCGGCCCTTGACCGTATCGCCCTCCTTGGCCGTCTCGACGATCCGCTGCCAGTTCAGGATGCGGTCCGCCTTGCGCTTGCTGATGACCACCAGCCCGCTGTCCGATTCGACCGACTCCAGCCAGACGTCGATGTGATCGCCGATATCGATGGCCGTCTTGTCGTCCCACTCGTTCTTGGGGATGACCCCTTCGCTTTTCAATCCGACATCGACGACCACATCGTCGCCGATGACATCCACGATCCTGCCTTTGAGGATGGAACCCGCCGCATAGTTCCCGATCGTCTGCCCGAGCGTGTCCGCGATGGCCTCATCCGTCGTCGCGGTGCCCAGTGCCTCGGCCAGCTCGCGGTCCAGAGTCGTTTCATCCAGTTCCAACGTATTAATCAGGTTATGATCGACCATGTATCTACCAGACGCCTCTGTTCAAAAAACGACCCGCGATCCGTTTTGAAAAACGCGTGTCGCCGAACGGGAAAACTTTTCATCTCCCGTTCGGAAGTTCCCGGCCGCGCGTCGCGAACACCGCGACTGCTCCACCGTGCCGGACCACACATTCTAGAGGATAATCGTCTACAATGCGAATCCTGTATCACCCCCCTGCCGAGAAGCCGGGAAGACCGATGATCGTACCCCTACAAGATGATAATGTGCCCCCGCATCGGCACTGGCGACGCCGCCTCCGCCGCATCCTCCTCATCGCCGGCATCTGCCTGGGGGCGACCCTCGTCGTCCTGTGGTTCATGTTCGCCCACATTCCCGCGTGGTATCGGCCGGCGACCGTTCTGCCCGCCGACCTCCAGGCCACCAAAGACGACCTCGTCCGCACATTACAGGGTTTCAGCGATGCGCTGATGAAATCGCCGGGGCCATTCGAGTATCGACTAACCCAGGATTCCATTAACTCCTGGCTGGCGGCCCGACTGGACATCTGGCCGCTCTCACGCCATTGGCTGCCGCCGGACCTGAGTGAGCCGTACGTCATGCTTGAACAGGACGCGATCCGCATCGCCGCCACGTACCGCGCGAGCGGAATACAAACGGTCGCGAGTGCCCGATTCGCGGTCTCCGGTAACCGCGATGGCATTTCAGTTCGCCTGCTCGAACTCTGCGGCGGAAGCCTGCCCGTGCCGACGGGGTGGTTGCGACAAGAATTGGCCGGTCTGGATCGAACCGTCTGGCCGGCGGGACGAACCTCCAGGATGCAATACTCCCGGCAGCCGCTGCCGCCACTGGCCAGTCTGTTGGATGAGGCGCTGTTCCCGGGGTCGTGGATTTGGCAACCCGGCCAGTTGAAACTGCCGTTCTGGATCACCAGCGTGAAAGTAAGCCCCGGCGCGATTGTTTTTAGCATCGAGCAGCAGCGTCAAACCGAAACGCGATGAAACGTCCATTCGTTCGCCGATGGGGTCAGCTCAAAAATGCCCTTGAGCAACGTGCCCTCCAGCTCGAACCTCCACATCCCGGCGCCTCTTTCCACTGTCAGATAGTGCCCGCCGTCGATTCGCGTCACGTGCCCGCGATTGTTGGAAACCGGCCCCTCGTAGTCGAGGTACGCCCGCCTGTGATCGCCGATCGAACGCGCCCGCACAGACAGCGGCCCGCCCGGCCCGGCAAGTAACCTGGGGTCATCCAGCAGTTGCCACGTCGCCAGCCGATCGCCCGTTTCCAGCATCAAATCCCAGTGGGAGCTGTCCGCCAGTTCGTGATGCAGCAGGACAAATCGCGGGCGGGGCTCAGACATCACGCCGATTATAGCCGATAAATAGGCTTGCCATCCTCCCGCGGCGGGGGTAGGATGCTCGGCGGCAAGGATGTCAACCCGCCCTGGTCACGGAGGCTGCGACCATGCATGCTCACGCGCGATGCCCGCATCGTTTCGCAATCGGTACGTTCCTGTGCTCGATCGGCTGTGGCCTCCTCGCGGGCGGTTGCACGCCCGACGTCAAGGACATCCGCATCGCCGGCATCGAGCAGTACCGCAACCACCAGTACGTCGAGTCCATGGCCACCATGCGCCACGCGCTCGATCTCTCGCCGAACGACGCACAGAGCAACTACTACATGGGGCTTAACTATCGCGCGTCGGCCGAACGCAAGTTCCGCCAGGGCGACGTGACCGCCGCCCGCCGCGAGTTGGACACCGCCATCGTCTACTTCACCCAGGCGGTCAAAAGCTGGCCCAACTACATGGCCGCCGTCTCGTCGAAGAACGAAGCCCTCGAATCACGCGGCAAGTACGATGAAGCCCTCTCCGTGGCCGAAAACGTCGCCAGCAACAACCGCGGCGAGGCCGAGCACTTCGTCTATCTCGGCAACGAGTACCGCGACCGCGGCGATTATGACAACGCGCTCCGCGCGTACAAGCTCGCCCTGTCCACCGACCCGAAATCATCCAAGGCCTATGCCGGCATGGGCAAGCTCTATATGCGCGTCGGCGACCGCGCCCTCGCGTCGGATTCCTTCGAACGCGCCCACGAGTTGAACCCCGGTGAACCGGTCCTGACCGACCTGGACTCCACCCCCGCGCCAAGCGAAGCCAGAAAAGTCAGCCACGAGCCGTGATCGCACGGCGTGGTTTGTTCAGCGCCAATCACCGTCTTTTGACGCCACCGTCCATTCCCCACTACGATAGGAGTGTGGACGACCCACCCGGCGGGAAGAGTACCCTGCCGCGGGTGAGTCCCGTGACTGCGATTAGGGGATAGGGCTTGATCGCGGATCGTTGTGCCATCGGCGTGGACCTCGGCGGCCAGAGCATCAAGCTCGCGCTGGTGGATGAGGAAGGGCATATCCACCTGCGCCGCCAGGCGGCCCTCGATGCGTCTCAACCGGCCGATGCCATCTCGCTGCTGCTCATCGACCAGATCGAGCACCTTCTCGCCCAGGCCCGCAGCCGCGGTTTCAGTCCATCGGCGGTCGGCGTGGTCATGCCCGGCTACATGGATGTCGGCCGGACCAAGCTGCTCTTCGCCGCCAATCTGCCCACGCTCAACGGCTCCGATTTTCTCTCCACCGTCAAGACCGGCGTCGATCTGCCGGTGCTGTTCGATGCGGATTGCAATGGCGCCGCCGTCGGCGAGTATCAGTTCGGCGCGGGTCGCGGCGTCGACCGGCTCATTGTCGTCACCGTCGGCACCGGCATCGGCGCCGGCGTCATGATCCAGGGGCGAATCCTGCGCCTGTGGAATCACATCTCCGGCAGCCTCGGTCACGTGATCGTCGATGCCCGCGGGCCGCGTTGCAGTTGCGGCGGCCGCGGATGCGTGGAAACACAGGCCTCCGGACCCGCGATGGTCAAGCTGGCCACTGAGCTGGCGGCGGCCGAACCCGACTCACAACTCGCCGCGCTGCTCGCCGCAAACGGCGGGCTGACCGGCCGCGAAATCCGAATCGCGCTCGAGCAGCAGGATCCCCCCGCCATCCGCGTCGTGCGCGAATGCGGCTGGTGGCTCGGGGCGGGCGTCGCGTCGTGGTCGGTCATCTATGCCCCGCAGACAGTTCTTATTGGAGGTGGCATTGCCCAACTCGGCGAGCCGCTGCTCGAAGCCGTCCGCGAGGGGCTTCGCGACGTGGGCCAGCCGCATACCACCCGCAACGTCCGCATCGGCGCCGCGGCCCTGGGCTCGGATGCCGGCGTCATCGGTGCCGCCGCCATGGTCCTGCCCGGCCGAATCAGTGACAATGACTCCGACTGAGTAACTGTGGTCGTTCCTGTGGCCCTGCAAGACAATTCTGCCGGCGAACTCACCGAACGCGTTCGTGAAGCGATCGTCCGCAGCGGTCTTCAACCCGGCTCGCCTCACACGTGCAGTTATCTCCCACAGCAGACCGCCCGCAGCCTGACGTTCCACGCCGCGCAACTCGCCCCCGGTGTCTACCATGCATTGATGGACCTGAACTTCCGCCGTAGCGGCCACGTCCTCTACCGGCCGGCCTGCGAGCAGTGCACACAGTGCCGCAACCTCCGCGTTCTCGTGGACCCATTCCGCCCGAACCGGTCGCAGCGGCGATGCCGACAACACAACCGCGACCTGACCGTGACCATCGGCGACCCCGTGCCGACGCCGGAAAAACACGAGCTGTATCAGCGATACCTGCGCGATCGCCACGACCGCCAGATGGACGACTCGTGGGTGGACTTTTGTTCATTCCTGTACGAGTCGCCGATCAAAACGAGCGAAGTGCTCTTTCGCCAGACGGACCGGTTGCTCGCCGTCGGCCTGATCGACATCGAACCCGCCGCCGTCAGCACCGTCTACTGCTATTTCGATCCGCGGCAGCCGCATCGCGCACTCGGCGTGTTCAACGTGCTGTGGACGATCGACTATTGCCGCCGGCAGCGCGTGCCGTACCTGTACCTGGGCTATTACATCCGCGACTGCGCCAAGATGAACTACAAAAACAATTTCCGCCCGTGCGAAGTCCTACAGCAAAATGAATGGAAGAATGTTGAGGGCTGATGTTCACCCCTGCGTTTTCAAAATCGCATCCAGCGAGCGCAGAAGTTTGAAATCGTAAATCCCCGTGTTATGCCCGTCGGACCATTCGAGTTGTAGGGCATAGTTGCCGACCAGATGCCCGCCGGTCGTGACGGCCGAGCCGGCTTCAGCCTGCCCCGCCGACAGGATCGGCAAGAGCGACGCACTTTGTTTTTCGCGCTCGGTCCGGCACGTCGCGCACGGGCAATGCCGCCGCAGGAACGCCAGCGGGAACGCGCTGATCACCCCGTCGCCCCACGTGATGCGCAGCTCCTGCGGCCCCAGTGCCAAGTCCAACCCCACCGGCCGGCACTGCTCCGCCGACAGGGACTCATCGCGTATGATTTCCTCTGGCATGGCATGCAGAAAATCGTAGCGCCGGCCCCCCGTGGCCGGCGGGAACCGGCGGTATGCCGGTGCCACACTCAATCCGGCGCCGGCTCGATCACCGCCCGCATCGACCCCTTGCAGCGTTCCAGCCGCCAGTCCGCACCGTAGGCGTGAATCTGATCGCGCTTGAATTCCGCCCGTTCCTTGGCCGTGGTATCCACGATCACGCGGCCGTCCGTATCCACCTCTTTGGCCATCGTGAACGCCTTGGTCTCGTCATAACCGAACAACCGCCGCAGCATCTCCACCACGTACGGATAGGTATGGTCATCATCATCAATCAGGATGACATGATACGGCGGCTGGCGCCGCGGCACCGGCTTGGCCGGCGCGATCTGCGTCGCTCCAGCCGGCGGTGCCAAAGCATTTTCAGAATCAGACATGACCCATGCTCCCGTCCTCGCTCCATTCTACCCTGCTCAAGCGTGTTCATATAGCCCCCGGCACGCCGGGGGGGGGGTTATGTGAGCGACCAGGGCGCGCGGTACTCTTTGGTGAGCAAACGGTTGGCGGTCGGCGCGTTGATGAACTGCTCCTTCTCATCGTCCCACGTCAGTTTGAGCCCGGTCTTGTACGCGATGTTCGCCATCAGCGGCACCTTGGTCAGACGGAACCCGTTTTCGATATCGCAACTGCACCGCGAGCGCGACTTGACGCTGTCCACAAATTCGCGGACGTGCCCCGGCGACGGCGGGATCGACTTCGGCGGGCGATCGCCGACCGGTTCGCCCTTGCGGTTGAGCACCTCGTGCGAATCATAATCGGCGATCACCGTCGCCTCAGAGCCGTAGAAGCCAATGCCCATGCTTTTACCGCGGAGGCCGTCCTGATTGCCTTCCGTCAGCGACCACACGAGCTGCATCTTGTTCTTGCGTTCGCCGTCGGGTTCGTAGTCCCACACCGTCTCCATCGTATCCGGCGTCTCGCCGATGTCGTGCAGCGCGTACCGCCCGCCGGTGGACAGCACCGTCTTCGGCGCGCCCAGCTTCATCGCCCAGTAAATCAGGTCGAGCGTGTGGCACGACATATCCGCCATCGTCCCGCCGGCATAATCCCAGAAATATCGCCAGTTGAAGATGAACCGCAGCGGGTTGAACGCCCGCTTGGGCGCCGGCCCGAGCCACATGTCGTAATCAACGTCGCCCGGAGGCGCACCGTCCGGCGGGCTGCCCATGCCGCCGGGGGCCTCGTTGCGGGCGATCCACACGCGCGTCTTGGTGATCTCGCCGAGCATGCCCGACTGCACGATCTCCACCACGCGGCGGTAATTTTCGCCCGCGTGAATCTGCGTGCCCATCTGCGTGATGCGGTTAAAACGTTTGGCGGCGTTTACCATCGCCCGGCCCTCGGCGATGGTGTGGCTCAGCGGCTTCTCGACGTAGATATCCTTGCCCGCATGACAGGCGTAGATCGTGGTCAAGGCATGCCAGTGGTCGGGCGTGCCGATGGCCACGGCGTCGATGTCCTTGTGATCGAGCACGCGGCGAAAATCGCGATACGTTTCCGGCTTGTGTCCCTTCTCGGCGGCGATCGCAGCAGCCTGCGCGGCGTGTTTGTCGTAAACGTCCGCCATCGCGACGACATCCACCTCCGGACACGCCAGAAAGTCGCGGAGATAACCCTGGGCCCGCCCGCCGACGCCGATGAACCCCACCCGGATGCGCTCGCTAGCCGGCCGGCGCGAAGCCGCCCCTTCCACCTGCGGCGGCCCCTCCGCCCGCGCGGGCGACGACCCCAGACCCAAAGCCGCCCCCGCCGCCGCCCAAATGCCCGCCGTTTCAAGCAAATCCCGCCGGGAAAGGTTGTCCGACATCGCATTTCTCCGTGCTTATGGCCCCCGGCAGGCCGAAAGCTATCTACCGGGTGAACCTTCCGCCAACTCCCGCGTATAAGAGGGTGACACTGTCAGCCTCCGTGTCGTTTTCTTTCCTCCCGCGTCTTCGCCGGGGTGGGGCCCCTCCTGAGGGACCCCCATTCCGGCGAAATTTTTTCTCACCACAGACTTCGGCAAGCTCCTTTCGGGTCTGAGCCTCAGGGTCGAAGACAGTCGAGCCGAGACACCGGGACGCGGCGAAGACAAGAACAAGATGACGGAAGATGACCGGAAACACAAATCCACAGATGTCGCAGATGGACACAGATTGAAAGTCATGTAAAACATGCGAGATCTTCTATGGGTTGAACAACAGGACGAAAAGTTGACGGCTATTCACCAATACGTTTTTCGCCGCGAGCTTGCACTCGCCGTCCTCCTGCTCGCTCTCTGGGCATACTGCTCGTACAGCATCCCCGCCTTCGCCGAGCTGCCGAATGTCATGGATCGCTCGCGGCACATCGTCGAGATCGGCATCGTCGCGGTGCCCATGACGCTGGTCATCGCCACCGGCGGAATCGATTTGTCGGTGGCATCAATAGTCGCCATGGCGGGAATGATCGGCGGCGCGCTGTGGCAGCAGGGCGGTCTGAACATCTGGACCGCCTGCGGCGTCATGATTGCGGTCGGAACGCTGGCCGGCGTCATGAACGGCACCCTCTCAGCTTACCTGCGCCTCGCCCCGCTCGTCGTCACGCTGGCGACGATGGCGGCGTATCGTGGCGTGGCGATGGTGGTCACCAGGGGCCGGCCCATCGGCGGACTCCCCGACTCTTTCACCTTCATCGGCAGCGGTGAACTGCCCGGCACGATCATCCCCGTCCAGTGGCTGGTGCTGGCCGCCGCGTTCATCATCGGCGTCATCCTGCTGAACCGCTCCTGGATCGGCGCGCATCTGCTCGGCATGGGCGAGAACTGGCGGGCGGCCATCTTCGCCGCCTGTCCCGTACGCGGGTTGACCGTTTTTCTCTACGGGTTCGCCGGCTTCTGGTGCGGCGTCGTTGCCCCCATCTATCTGGCCCGCAATCAGACGGCACTGCCCAATATGAAAGTGGGCATGGAGCTGGATGTGATCGCCGCGGTCGTCGTCGGCGGCACGCGCATCACCGGCGGGCAGGCCACCATGCTGGGCACCCTCCTCGGCGTTTTGCTGCTGGGCACCTTGCAGTATGGTATGGACATGGCCGAAACCGCTGACCGACAACCGATGTTCCTGCCCGCGATGCAGAAGGTCATCACCGGCGCGGTGGTCGTCGCCGCCGCCGTGATGAACGAGGTCATGGCCCGCCGCCAGGAACGAATCGAGGCAACGGCATCGCCAACATAATGAAGAACCATCGGAGATTTGATGATACGGGCAACATGAAGAACGATCAAAGATTTGTTAATACGGGCAACGCAGTAGACCGGCTTCAGCCGGTCAGTTTTTGCCACCGACTTCAGTCGGTGGTGCGGAGCGATCTATACCTTATCTTTCTTTCTTTGATCCCTGCTCTGAAGCCGGCTTCAGCCGGCTTGTGTAAACATGGTGGAAGCCCGGCTAAAGCCGGCTCTTGATTTCAAGAGGCCTCAACGCACCACCAACTGAAGTTGGTGGCAAAAACGGGTCAGCTAAAGCTGACTCTACCCGTCCGGCAGTTTTGTCCTTCCGAAAAATGCGGATTTGTTGGGTTGTTTGCATCGGGATTTTTGCCCGGCTGCTCCTAAGTCCTGCGCGTCTGCCAGTTCCGCCACCCGCGCGACGCATTGCTGGCTATTCATTTATAACGCAATTCGATGAATTTGACGAGGCGGGACGGCTTGTCGCCTGGAGGTAAAATGACTACAAGACTGCGATGTTCAACCGGCTGGGGCACGGCATCGCGACACGTCCTGCACTCTTCGTTCTGGCGTGGGCGATGGCCATTGCGGCCGCCGTCGCATGGTCGATGCTGTCCCCGCCGCATCCGCCGGGCGAAGTCGGCTCATTTCTGCCGCCGGGTTCGCCCCACATCATATCCAGCGACATCATCAAGGATGCGTTTCCGCGGGTCTGGTCGAACAGCATGATCGTCCTGGTCGCCGGCCGTTCGGATGGGCTGACGACGGCCGATCTGTTCTGGCTGGATCGGGCCGCACGCGAAACGCGCGATCAGGCGGCGGCCATCGTCGACGCAGCGGCGCGATCGGGCGCCGAACGGGGCCAGGTGACCGTGCTTTCGCCCGCGTTGCCGTTTGTTCGCGATCGACTGCTGAGCCGCGACGGCCGGGCCGCACTGGCATTGGTCAATATGCCGACGAACTTCATCAGCGAAGGCACGATTCGGGTGGTGGATGCGGCTGAGCGGATCATCCGCCGCGATTCGCCGGCGGGCCTGAGCGTCGAGATCACCGGTTCGGCCGGCATCGGGCACGATTACTTCATCGCCACGCAGCGCGCGGCCCGCCGCACCACGTGGGTCACCATCATCGCGGTGCTCCTGATTCTCATTCTGGTCTATCAATCGCCCATCGGCGCGCTGGTCCCGCTCGTCTCCATCGGCGCGAGCGTGTATATCGCGTTCGTCCTGCTGGGGGCGCTTTCGCGCGTGGGGTGGGAAGTCTCTTCGATGGAGCGGATCTTCTGCGTCGTGCTGATGTTCGGCGCGGGCGTGGACTATGCCCTCTTCTGGATCGCGCGGTACCGCGAGTCGCTGGCCGAAGGCGGCGACCTGACCGCCTCGGCGCTGCTGGCCACGCAGCGGACCGGTCCGGCCATTCTCGCCAGTGCGGGCACCACGCTGTGCGGCCTCACCACCATGCTCGCGGCCGACCTGGCCCCCTCGCGCAACGCGGGCAAAGTGCTCGCCGTCGCGATCGTCGTCGCATTGCTGGCCTCGTTGACCCTCGCGCCGGCACTGGCCCGCTGGCTGGGCCGGTACTTGTTCTGGCCGATGGGCGCGCAGGCTCATGCGGGGCCCGGTCAACGATTCGCCTGGCCCTGGCTCGCCCGCACGATCGCGCGGCGGCCGTGGCCCGTGCTGGCGGCGGGCACGGCCACGCTCGCCGGCCTGGCCCTCTGGTCGATGTCCTTCCCGCCGCGGTTCGACGCGCTCCAGGAGTTGCCTCCAGAAACCTCCTCGGCGCGCGGGCTCCGGCTCGCGGAGGACCATTTCAGCGCGGGTCAGCTTTATCCCAACTCCGTTCTGGCCATTTTCCCGGCCACAGACAGGCCGAATGATTTATCAGCCATCGCCCGCCGGATCACATCGACAATTGCCGCCCGGCACGGAGTCGTCGACGTCTACTCACTCGACCGGCCGCTGGGGAAGGCGTCCACCGAGACATCCGTGCCCGCCCCGTTGCTGTCGCTCATGACGCACGCCCTGTACCAGGGGCAGACCAAAGCCGGCCAGACCGTTCTGCGATTCGAGGTCCTGCTCAAGGATTTGCCGTTCTCGCTCAAGGCCATCACGAGTTTCGAGGCCATCGCCGCCGCCGTCCGTCAGCAGGCCGCAAAGATGAGCGGTCCCAACGCCCCACAAATCATGCTCTCCGGCCTGACGTCCTACATCATCAACGTCAAAATGGTGGTGGTGGCCGATCAGCGGCGGGTCATGACGCTCGCGACGATCATCATCACGGTGATCGTATTCGTGATGGTGCGCAACATGGGTTTGACCCTCTTCATGGTCCTCTCCACCTGGCTCACGTACGGCGCGACCATCACGCTGAGCAACTTATTCTTCATCCACGTCATGGGCCTGAGCGGGCTGGATTGGAAGGTGCGGCTCATCCTGTTCGTCATCGTGGTGGCGGTCGGGCAGGATTACAACATTTTTCTCGTCTCGCGGCTGCTGGATAACGACGGCGGCCTGGATCGGCGCGAGGCGACCCGCAGGGCGATCATCCGCACCGGCTCGGTCATCAGCAGTTGCGGCATCATCATGGCCGCCACGCTCGGTTCGCTCTGGGCGGGTCGGCTCTCGCTACTGCGTCAACTCGGCTTCGCCCTGGCCCTGGGCATCCTGATCGACACGTTCTTCGTCCGCCCGCTGCTGATCCCCAGCTTTTACCTGATCCTGGCCCGCCGGCGCGGAGCGGCCGATTCCAGAGCACCCCAGATAGCGGGGCAACGGCATCAACCAGACTTGAACGGGGTCACTCGCCGCGGGAAGTCGGAGCTTCCTTCTTGAGCGATTTGCGGATTTGCTGGCAGAGCTTCGTCACGTTACCCCAGGTCACGCCCGGCGGGGCCTGGCCGGTATCGGAGAAGTAGGCCATCGCGTCGGGTACGAACTCGTCGAAGTTCTTTATATCCACGTCGATGGTCTTATCCAGGACCGTCCACATGTCCCTGACCTTGCGGCCCGGATCAATGTTGTAACGATGGATGAGGCCATAGAATTTGTTGGGCACGGGCGGGGTGGCCCAGGTTTTCAAACCTGGGGGAGCGATTGCAAACGTGGAACGGATAATGAGTCGGAAGTGATTTTTGCGCAGGCGGTTGTCCTCCTGTTCAATCGTGACCCCGGGTCTGGAGGACCTGGGCCACCCTTCCATAGCCCGCCATGCGAATTGGCGGGCAATGCCCGCCCTACAGGTTGAAATATCCCGCCTTCCCGGCCACAATGACAATATCTTCTTCCTGTCAGGAGCTTATATGATGACAGTTTCAGTTCAAAGAACTCGTGCGGTCGTGGCGATCGTTTGCGTGCTCGCGAGCGGCTCCGCCGTTCAGGCGATCGTGAGCACGATCGATGCCACGGTGACCGCACAGGTGCAGGAGTTCGAAGGCGCCGGCGTCGCCAACTCCGACTTCGCGTTCAAGGACCTGAACGAGACGGCCACCAACCTGCCGCTGGTCGCGACCGCCGTCCTCAAACGCGCCGGGAGCGGGGGTGACATCGACGCGGCCGCCGTCGCCCAGACGACGTTCAGCGACCCGCGACTCAGCGTGTTGCCCGACCCCAACGAATTCGGCATCGACCTGGGCGCGTACAGTCTCTCGCCGGTGATCTCCTATTCCGGCGAATGCGCATCGAACGAGACTCGCGAGATCACGTTCCTGTCCAGCGAAATCGGCTTCCCCGATGGCACACCTCTGGAGGCCGAGAGCCAGTTCTTCGTCGATGGCGTTATCCTCATCTGGGGCGATGTGGGTCAGACGAACCTGGCCGGCACCACCGCGGAGATGACGCTCAGCGTCGATCAGATTCGCTCCAACGGTTCAGCCACCGTGCTGAGCGCCGGACTCACGCTGACCGGCCAAGCCGATGGAAGTGTGAGCCTCTCAACGCAGGATGAGCTGACGGCGGATAACGTCATTGTGGCCAATCTGACCGGCGTGGTGAGCAAGCTCGGGCCGGTGCATCTGGTCATCATTCCGAACACCGCCCTCACCTACCCATATTCGGCCGACGTCGGTGAAGCCTTTCAGCTCCAGGCCAACATCAACGGAAATATCCGCACGCAACCGCGTACGGGGGCCGCCATCGTCCTGGGCGTGCCGCTGACCAAAGTGGCTGAACTGGTCAACGAGGTGACCGGCGAGGATGTGGGCAATCAACTCCAGCAGGCTTTGCAGTTGCTGCTCATCACTTCGCCGCTGCCGCTCAAGCCGCTGGCGCCCAAAGCGGAGCCGACCACCGTTCGCGTAGTCGATCGTCTCGCATCGCCGTCGTGCGGGAGGATGGGGATCGAATCGGCACTGCTCATGGCCGGGCTGGCTCTGAGGGTGGGGCTGTCCTCCAGCCGAAAGATTCGCCGGTTTTCTCGTCCGGTTCGTTGAAAACAGATTGTCTAAATGATCTTGCTCATTCCTGGCGCGAGAACTGTACGTTGATGGGCCGCTGTGAGATCAAAACGTAAGTTGTTGTCATAAATAATTTTAAGTTCGATAAGTGCGCTCCTCGCCATCCGCCGAAATCGGCGAGGAGTGACTTTTACGCGTTCTCAGGGACGGCCCCAGATTCTTGCCGAAGATTGCGTGACAAGCGGAAGCGCATCTGCTATACTCCGGCTTGCCTGACGGTTGCAGATCGCATAGCATTGTTAGGCGGTGTCAACGGGGTCACCACTTGACCCGCGGCCTTCAGGCGTCATCTCCCGCGCTTGTCGGATTGGATCTGAGCAAGAATCCCTGAAGACGAGACCGATTCACGCATCTCGATCGCGAGAAGCGTAGCGTGAGCGCGTCAGGTGATGAGCCGGGACCTTTACGAGTTTCCAGGACGAAGACTCATTGCCACTGATTTGGTGGATGGCGACGAGCCGGATGATCGATGTTCCGGCAGGTGAAGGCTGATTTGGGCATGGCCGCCGGCAAGCCGATTATCGGTCTGACCGGCGGGATCGGATCGGGGAAAAGCACGGTCGCTTCCATGCTGGAGAGCCTGGGGGCGGCGGTGATTTCCGCCGACCGCCTGAGCCACGAAGAGCTCGATTCTCCCGAAGTACTGGAGCGCGTGCGAGCTTCGTGGGGCGCTGCGATGGTCCTGCCGGACGGCCGGGCCGATCGTGATGAGATCCGGCGAATCGTGGCGCACGATCCGTCCGCCCGCGGGCAGCTCGAATCATGGCTGCACCCGCGAATTACGCGGCGGCGCGATGAATTGACCCGGTACTTTCAGCAAGATCCGTCGGTGCGTGCGATTGTTTGGGACGCGCCCCTGTTGCACGAAGCGGGCTGGGCGGAACAGTGTACTTGTATCATTTTTGTTGATGCTGCTGAGGATGTCCGGGCAGCGCGCGTGCTGCGTGAACGGGGTTGGACGGCCGACGAACTGGCCAAGCTGGAAAAAGCGCAGAAACCACTTGATTTTAAGAGAGCTAGCGCCGATCATAGAGTAGTGAACAACTCCGATACAGATGCTCTCCGCCGGCGGGTGGAGGGCGTCTTTTCCCAAATACTCCCCGGTGCTTAAGAAAACCGCTCCGTGGTTCACATAGTTGCCGGTTGACGTGTGTTGTATGACACGGATGACCGCTTGAATGCATTCACAATTTTCTGGTTGTTGTTACCCGCAGGAGGATCGTCATGGCGAGAGCCAACGATAAGACGAAGAGTCATGCCACTCGCAACGGCGGCCGCCGAAGGCCGGTCAAACCGATGGACGACGATGTTGATGAGTCGCCGGTGGCAGTGGCTAATGGCGAGGATACGGCCGTCGATGCGCCCGAGCAGTCGTCGTCGATCGACGCCGAAACCCATGCCAAATACGAAGAGGTCAAACGCGGCGATCTGCACATCAAGGATTTGCAGAAGCTCGACGTGCAGGCCCTGCACGACATCGCCCAGACGGAAGGCCTCACCGAATACACCGGCCTGACCAAGGCCGAGCTGATTTTCAAGATATTGAAGGAGCGCATCCGCCAGAACGGGCTGATGTATGGCGAAGGCGTACTCGAGATTCTGCCGGACGGCTTCGGATTCCTGCGCAACCCCGAATACATGTACCTGCCCTGCCCGGACGACATTTACGTGAGCCCGTCGCAGATTCGGCGGTTCGGCCTGCGCACCGGTCACATCGTGGCCGGGCAGATCCGCCCGCCCAAGGAGTCGGAGCGCTATTTCGCCCTGCTCCGCGTCGAGGCGATCAACTTCGAGGATCCCGAGCGCGTCACCGAAAAGACCAACTTCGAGGACCTCACGCCGCTGCACCCCGGCCCCAAGGTGACCGACAAGACGACGGTGGGCGTCGAGGGGCGATTCCGGCTGGAGACCGCGCCGGACGAGATTAATATGCGGATTGTTGACCTGGTGACGCCGATCGGCAAAGGCCAGCGCATGCTGATCGTCGCTCCGCCGCGGACCGGCAAGACCGTGCTGCTGCAAAAGATGGCCAACGCCATCTCCGCCAACGATACGAGCGCGTACGTGATCATCCTGCTCATCGACGAGCGGCCCGAGGAAGTGACCGAGATGCAGCGGGCCACCAAGGCGGAGGTGATCTCCTCCACGTTCGACGAGCCCGCCAGCCGGCACGTGCAGGTCGCCGAGATGGTGATCGAGAAGGCCAAGCGCATGGTCGAGTACGGCCACGACGTGGTCATCCTGCTCGATTCGATCACGCGTCTGGCCCGCGCGTACAACACCGAAGTGCCGCACTCCGGCAAGATTCTGACCGGCGGCGTGGACGCCAACGCGCTGCAGAAGCCCAAGCGCTTCTTCGGCGCCGCCCGCAACATCGAAGAAGGCGGCTCGCTGACCATCATCGGC
>CAYLLT010000016.1:20440-70605 GCA_964384465.1 uncultured Planctomycetales bacterium
ACGAAGTGATCTTCGAGGAATTCAAAGGCACGGGTAACAGCGAGTTGCACCTCGACCGCCGCCTGGTCGATCGGCGCACGTGGCCGGCCATCGACATCGCCGCCAGCGGCACGCGAAAGGAAGAACTCCTGCTCGCCCCCGATGAGCTGGAGCTGGTCTACAAGCTTCGCCGCGTGCTCAGCGACATGAACGTCGTCGAGTCGATCGAGCTGCTCCGCACCCGCCTGCTGAAGGTCCGCACCAACGCCGAGTTCCTCATGACCATGAACCTCGGCTAGGGAACAGGGGGTGGGGATGAGGGAACAGGCACATCAGAGCCGCGAGCGCAAGCGACCGGTTCGGTCGACCGAGACTGGTGTCAAATCCTGACGTTGCCCGATTCGCCGGAGCTTGCCACCCATGGGCTCCACGATAACTTCTCCCCGGTTATCGCTGATTTTCAGCCGAGAGAATCTCGTTATCCGGGACGAGTGGATCCAGGACAAGCCTTTGGTCCTGCATGCCATCGCAAATCTCTTCGGCGATCACCAGATGCCTTACGTGATCGTGGGCGCTTTTGCCGTCCAGGTCCACTGCTCACATTCTCGACCCACCGATGATATCGACCTCGTCACATCGTGCGAGTCATTCGCCCGCCTCCAATCGACCGAAGAGTGGAGGCGATATGGCTTCAGGTACAAGGCGGGTCGCAGGCAAATCGTCACCTTGCGTCACGACGAGGGTAATGTGAATGTGGATGTCATCCTGGATAGACGGTTTGCCCAGACTCTGGATGATCCACACGAGGAAGTTCTCGACGGTCGGCCGATCTTATTCTGCTCGGCTGAGAAACTGGCGTTCTCAAAGCTGCGAACTCAGCAGAAGAACTGGTCCAGAGACCCCGGCAAGCGAATGCAGGACCGCGTGCATCTCATAGAACTTCTCCAGGAGCATCCCGAACTTGTCGAAGCCGTGAAGCAGGAACCGATGACCACCCCTGAAATGCGCCAGATTATGGAGGAAGATTTCAGTAGTCTGGGTCCGTACATCGAGGACGATATCCTTCTTCTACCCGAGGACGGCTCGGAGGATTCGGACGTCGACTGAAGTGTTCAAGGGCGCGACATGTCTCTGGCCGAGATGCAAATGGATGGATATCTCCCGCCGGGAATTCACGCGGCTCCACTGGCAGAA
Source organism: uncultured Planctomycetales bacterium (assembly GCA_964384465.1). Taxonomy (GTDB): domain Bacteria; phylum Planctomycetota; class Phycisphaerae; order UBA1845; family PWPN01; genus CAYLLT01. Next base: position 21,614 of record CAYLLT010000016.1, read on the forward strand.
GTGTCAGGGCGCTTTGGAACGGCGTCCGCCTCCCGCCGCAAGTGGACCGAACTGCTGCTATCAGTCGTTTCCGCGGCGACCGCGTATCCGACCATGAAGCGAGTGCTGGTCTGGGGAAGCTTCATAAGCGACAAGCCGGAACCGGCGGATTTGGATTATTCTGTGGTTGTGTCCGTCGATCACGCAAAAGCGGAGGTGGCCGATGAGCACCGTCCGTACTTCGTGCCATTTGAAGCCCGAAAACATTTCGGTATCGACGCTGGTTATCTGATTATTCGTGATTATCCGCTAGAATACTACATGGAGCGGGTCGATTTTCTATGCCGGCGGCACGATGGACGTCCGCGCGGGATTGTTGAGATCAGTCTGCGAGGAGAGATCGCGGGAGGTGGCCAATGATTAACGGTGAACGGGAACTGCGATACGCGTACGAGTCGGTCGCGAAGATGTATTCGCTGCGGGATCGGCTGGCGGCGGACACGTCCGGCGACCCACAGACGCGCGCGGATGAGGTCGAAGGTGTTGAGGCGATGATCCGCAAAGTCGAAAGACAGATCGCGGAGTATCTTGCGGCCCATCCAGAGCGGACGCGTGAACAGGCGACCAGCGCTGCATAGAAGAGAAATCTCCAGCGCCTTCAGTGCGCTGCCCCGAGAACATCTAACCGGCAGCGCCGCGAACCCGTTGTCCACCTGCGCCGTAGAGTCTGTATCGGGCCGGCTGAGTTCAGCCGCGATGTTGAGGGCGGCAATGAAACTTCGATCCAGATGGCTGAGATGGGCCACTGCCAGTCTATTCGTAATCTGCGTTTTTGTTCACATACTGAGTTACTGGGCTATCCTCTATGGTAGGAGTGGAAGCAGGCATGTCTTGCTCTCGCGCGGGATCATCATTTTCACAAGCTGCCCCACATGGGAACAGTCTTGGGCATTTGGCATCGTGCCCATGCCTTTCAGGAACGGCACCTCATGTTGGAGTGGTCCGCCGCCACGTTGGGAGCCTCTGTATTCGTGGGGCGCGCCACGTCAACTCCTTCGTGTCCAGCTTTGGATCTCACTGCTCGTCGTCGGCGCGCCCGCCGTTTTCCTCTGGTTCTCTGGTCGAAGGCGGTTCGCTCCCGGATGCTGCCGAGTCTGTGGTTACGACCTCCGCGCTACACCTGATCGTTGCCCCGAATGCGGCACGGTGACAGGAGAACATCCCGCCACCCCTGCGAACCCGTCGCCCGCCTGAGCCGTACTCCCTGTATCGTGTATCCATTCGCCCCAGCCTCGCATAGAATCACCGGACTATTATGAAACGAACCCATGCTGGCGCGCTGACGCCGCTCGCTTTATCACTTGTTGGAGCTTCCCTGGCTATGGCCGCGACACCGCAGCGATGGCAATTCCGCGAAGATCGGCTGGAGAACGGCCTCCGCGTGCTCACGATGGAAGATCATCGCACGCCGCTGGCGAGCGTGCAGGTCTGGTATCACGTCGGCAGCAAAGATGAAGACCCGGAGCGCCAGGGCTTCGCCCACATGTTCGAGCACATGATGTTCCGCGGCACCGACCGCATCGGCCCGCAGGACCACTTCAAATACCTCCAGCGGTACGGCGCCCGCGTGAACGGCTACACCAGCTTCGACATGACCGTCTACTGGGAGACGCTGCCTGCCGCGCAGCTCGACCGTGCCCTGTGGCTGGAGGCCGAGCGGCTCGGGCATCTGAAGATCAACGAAGATTATTTCGCCGCCGAGCGCGAGGTGGTGAAGGAAGAGCGGCGGATGCGATATCTCAACAAGCCGTACGGCAAGCTCTATGAGACGCTGTTCGCCAGTGCGTACAAGGTGCACCCGTACCGCTGGACGCCGATCGGCAACATGCCGCACCTGGATGCCGCGACGGCGGAGGAGCTTCGGGCGTTCTTCGAGAAATACTATGTGCCCAACAATGCCACCGTCGTCGTGGTGGGCGACGTGCGGCACGAGCACGTGGTGGAGCGCGTGCGGGAGTATTTCGGCCCGATCCCGCGAAAACCAGACCCCCCGCGTGTCAAGCTCGCCGAGCCGCCGTTCAGCGCTCCCGTGCGCGTCGAGATGACCGACATCGCGCCGTCGCCGATGGTGGTGCACGCATATCACTCGCCGGCCGGCACCGATCCCGACTCGATCGCCCTGGACATCCTTAGCCGCATCCTCTCTTCCGGACAGAGCAGCCGCCTGTATCGGCACATGGTGCAGGGCAAAGAGCTGGCGGTGAATATCTCCGGCTCCGATTACACGCTCGAACAGAACGGGTTGTTCGTCCTGTCGGCCACGCTCAAGCCGGGCGTGAGCGTCGAAGCTGGCGAGAAGGCGCTGCACGAGGAGGTTGAAGCGCTGCTCGCCAAGGGGATCGAGCCCGCCGAACTCGCGAAGGCCCGCAATCAGGCCATCGCCGAATATGTGCGTACCGGCGAAACCGTTCAGGGCCGCGCCGATCAGCTCGGCTATGCGGCCGTCATTCTCGGCGACGCCGATCGTGTGAATACCGACCTCGATCGCAAGCGAAGCATCACCGCTCAGGAGATTTTGGCAGTCGCGCGCCGCGTGTTCGGCGGGAACAACCGCATCGAGCTGGTGATCCGGCCAAGCGAGCAGCCCACATCAGCCGAAGCCACGCAGGACAAATCCGAAAAAGCCAGCGAGAAAATCGCCGATCTGCCATCGCCGAAAGAGATGCCGAGTGGCCGGCCGCCGCAGCCCGTCGATCTGCCGCGTCCCGAAGTGCGCAAGCTGGACAACGGTCTCCAGGTGGCCGTATTCCGCGATACATCCGTACCCGCGGTGAGCATATCGCTGAACTCACTGATCGGCTCCAAGAACGATCCGCCGCAACAGCCCGGCCTCGCCTACGTGACGGTCAACACCATGCGCCGCGGCACCCGCCGGCACACCGGCGACGAACTCGCCGAGCTGATCGACCGGCACGGCATGTCGTACGCGGAGAGCGTCGATTTCAACGACACCGGTCTGCGGCTGTGGACGTTGAGCGAGCACGTCGAGTTGGCGACGCAGACGCTGGCCGAGATCGCCCGCGAGCCGGCCTTCCCCGAAAAAGAAGTATCCGGCTTCGCCTCCCGCGCGGCCGCACGCGAGGCCATCAACGAAAAAGATCCCGCCACGCTCGCCTCACGCGCCTTCGCGCGGGCACTCTTCGGCGACCACTATCTGGCCCGCCCGGCCAATGGCACTTCCAAGTCACTGGCCACGATAACGCGGTCGGCGGCGGCCGAGTTTCATCAGAGGTACTTTTCTCCAAAGGCCGCGACGCTGATTTTCGCCGGCGACATCCAGCCGGAGCGCGCGTTCGCCCTCGCCGAAAAATACTTTGCCGACTGGATAGGCTCGTTGCAGGCCGACGCCTCGCCGCCGCCACCCGCGCCGAGCGAAAACCGTATCCTGCTCCTGGATCGCCCGGGCGCGGTGCAGAGCGAAATCCGCATCGGCCAGGTCGTGCCCGTCTCGCGGCGCGATGCCGACTACGCCGGCGTCCGCCTGCTCAGCCAGATTTTCGGCGAATCCTTCAGCGGCCGGCTCAACCGCTCGCTGCGAATCGAGAAGGGCCTCACCTACGGCGCCAGCGGCTACTTCGACGTGAAAGCCGAAGCCGCAGCCTTCAAGATGGGCACATTCACGCGGACGGATAAAACCGCCGAAGCCGTCCGCGCCGCGCTCGACGAGGTGCGGCGGCTCCGCGAAGGCAACATCACGCCGGCCGAGCTGGAAGACGCCCGCGACACGCTGATCGGCCAGTTCCAGATGGCCCTCGAAACGCCCGCCCAGATCGCCGCCCGCTGGTGGGACCTCATCGTTTGGGGCCTCCCGCAAACCTGGTATGCCACCTACCTCCGCGACATCGCCAACACCCGCGACCCCGCCGTCCTAAACGCGATCGCAAAAAACCGTCTCGACCCCGCGCACCTGACCACTGTAGTCGTCGGCGACGCTCCAAAACTCGAAATTCCACTGCGCGACATCGCCCCCGTCCAATCCGCCCCAGCGGACTACTAGTCAGAGCCCGAAGCGCAAGCGAGGTCTGAACGGGTAGTCGCGAGGTATCGCCTGAGCCACGGACCTGAATCGCCGGATCGGGTACAATGCGGTAATGGTTTCGCCGGCGATGCAGTTGAACATCCCCGAACGGTTCTATGAGCAGATCGTCCGCGAAGCCTCCGCTCTCCCGGAGGTCCAGCGCGTCATCCTGTTCGGCTCGCGGGCGCGCGGGGACCACATGAAATACTCGGACATCGATCTGGCGATCGACGCACCCCAACTGAACGATCGCGAATGGTCTGAACTGCATGAGCAACTCACCGATGAGGCCGATACGCTGCTGGAAGTCGAAGCCGTTCGGCTCGAAAATACACAGGGACGATTCCTCGAACGTATCCTACGCGATGGCAAGGTGATCTATGACCGACGAACGAGCACAGGATATCCTGGAGACGCTCGGCCGAGCGCTCGCACGCCTTAAGGAGGCACTGGACACGCCGGTCGATAGTTCGATCATTCTCGACGCTACCATTCAGCGTTTCGAGTTTACCGTGGAGTTGTACTGGAAAACGCTGAAAGCGTTGTTGTCGCTGGAAAAGTTTGAAGTCAACAGCCCCAAAGCCGCGCTGCGCAAGGCGTATGCCCAAGGCTGGCTGGACGACGAGCAGCTCTGGCTCAAGATGGCGGACGACCGGAATCTCAGTTCGCACGTGTACAACGAATCGACCGCGCGGGAAATCTATGATCGTATCCAGAAATACTATCCGGTCATGATGCGGACCTATGCGAAACTTCCCAGGCAAACTGGCAGAGAAGGAAAACTCGCATGACACAGGTCGTGAGAATTACGAACGCGCGGCTGCGCGGCCAGCAGGGTCTGCACGATATTCAGATCGACGGGAACGGGAAGATCGCCGCGATCAAGGCGGCAACGCAGCCTACCTCTAAGCCTGCGCCCGACGTGATCGACGCCCGCAGCGGACTCGTGCTGCCCAGTTTCATCGACGTTCACCTGCACCTGGACTTGGCCTACTCGCTCGATTTGGTGCCGGAGAACAAAAGCGGCACGCTGGTCGAGGCCATCGGCCTGTGGTCGGAGGCCAAACGCACGCTGACCGTCGAGAATGTCCGCGAGCGGGCGCTGCGGGCCATCGCCGACGAGGTCTCGTTCGGCACCGGCGCGATCCGCAATCACGTGGACGTCGGCTCGACGGCCGGGCTGCGGCTGTGCGAGGGCGTGCTGGCCGCCCGCGAAAAGACGCGCGACGCAATCGACATCGAACTGGTCGTCTTCCCGCAGGACGGTATCGTGCGCGATCCGGGCGCACTCGATCGCATGCGCGAGGCCCTGCGGATGGGGTGCGACGTGGTCGGCGGCATCGCCCATCACGAGCGGACGCCGACCGATAGTCAGCGGCACATCGAGTTGATCTTCGATCTGGCCGAGGAGTTCGACCGCAACATCGACTGCCACATCGACGAGACGGATTCGCCAGCGTCGCGCTGCGTCGAGTATCTCGCGGCCGAGACGATCAAACGCGGCTGGCAGGGCCGCGTCACCGCATCGCACGTCTGCGCGCTGGCCGGCTACGATGAGCCGCACGCCGCCAAGGTCATCGCCCTGCTGGCCGAGGCGCAGGTGCACGTGGTCACCAACCCGCAGGTGAACCTCCATCTTCAAGGCCGCTTCGACCGCTACCCCAAGCGCCGCGGACTCACCCGCGTGCGCGAGCTGATGGCCGCCGGCGTAAACGTCGCAGCCGGCCAGGACTGCATCAAGGACCCGTTCTACCCGCTGGGTACCGGCCAGATGCTCGACGTCGCCCACACGCTGGTCCACGCCGATCACCTCTCGCTGCCGCACCAGATGGAGGCCTGCATCGACGCGATCACCATCAACGCCGCCAAAGCCATGCGCCGGGCCGATTACGGCATCGCCTCCGGCTGCCGCGCCGACTTGGTCATCCTGCCGGTCGAAAACGTTTACGAAGCCATCCGCCTCCGCCCGCGACCACTCGCCGTTCTGCGTGGCGGCATGCAGGTAAATCCCTCTTGAAGGATGCGAATGCGCACCCGTCGAGATAGCCTTGTCCTCGGCATCGTCACCCTGGTGGTCCTCTGTCTGGCGGTGCAGACCTATCTTCACTACTTGAGCATCGAACGTTTCCGCTGGGCGGACCCCTGCCAGGATCGCAACACGCACTATCTGCTGGCCCTGAAGCTCGGCCGCGCGCTGCGACATTTGAATCCGCTGGAGTTCCTGCGGGAATTGGAACGGCAGCGGACGTGGCCGCCGTTGCATGGGGTGCTGGCAAGTCTGCCGCTCGCGGTCGGCGGTCTGCACCGGCAACTCGGCGTTCTGCCCAACCTGGCCGCGTGGTGCGGGACGGTCGTGCTCGCATTCCTGACCGCCCGGCGGGCGGCGCCGAGCCGGGGCTATCTCGCCGGACTCCTCGCCGCCTTGTACGTCATCTATAGCCCGGCCCATCGCGTCTATGCCACCGACTACATGCTGGAAAGTTTGGGCGCATTCCTCACGCTGCTGGTGCTCCATACGTACATGTCAGCGCTCGAACACCCGACCGTGCTGAGCTGGCGCCGCGCGGCGCTGGTCCTGACGCTGCTCTTTTTCATGAAGTACAACTACTGGCTGCTGAGCGCGCTGGCGCTGGCGGCCGCCGATTTTCTGCCGAACGCGCGGGAGTATAGCCGCCGGCTGCTCCAGAGCATCCGAATACAGGGGCGCGATTGGACATCCCGTCTGATCCGAAACCCGGTTGGGTATGCGGTCCTGCTCGCCTCGATCTTTCCCGTTTACGTGCTGGTCACCGGTGGAGGTACTTACCACCTAATGGGTATCCGAATCGACGCGTCCGTTTCGGCCGATCTGTTCTATCCCGCGTATCTCGTCTGTTTCGCGGCCGCGGTCATCTGGTGGATCCGGCGCGGACGAGCGCTCTGCCGCGCGGCCGGTCCAAAGATCGATCAGTTCGCCGTCTGCCATTTCTGGCCGATAGCCATCTGGATGGCCATCCCCCGGCGGCTCGGATACTTCCTCTACTTCGTCAGCCCGCTCAATGGCGGCAAGCCGATCGCCAACGTCGCCACCGGCCCGCAATCCTATTGGTCCTTCCTCCGCGATGACTACCACTGGTCGCCCTGGGCGATGTGGATCATGCTGGCCCTGGTCGGTATTGCCGTCCTCTTCTGGCGAAAGTCGCGGCCGATCGCAGCCGCGCCGGTCACGTTTCTGTTCGTCCAGACGGCGTTCACGTTGCTGCATCCGTATCATCAAAGCCGCTTCCTCTGTTCGTGGATCGCGCTGGCGTGGGTTTCCGCGGGTGTGGGGTTCGCCTGGTTGCTGGACAATCTTCCGCGGGGCGCCGGGCGGGCGGGCACGTGGATTGGCGGATCAGCGCTCGCCGCTCTGGCATTCGCGCAGTATCCGGCGGTATTCATGCAGGGCCACTCGCCCGAACCCGGCCACTTCGACTTGCGCACGAGCACGCTGGATGTTACTGACGAATACCTCCCGTGGGTGGCGAAGGCCAAGTCGCCGGCATTCTTCGCGACGATTCCCATGAAGAACATGTTCGAATGGACCTGGATTCAGGCCTTCCCTGACCGCCTCGCTCCCGAAATGTTCATCCGCAAGTTCGGGGTTTCGGCCGAGGCGAATCGAGATCGGTTTGACGCCTGGATCGGATCGACAGCCGCCGACCGCCTGATATTCGTGGATTTCACCCGCGAATCCACCTTCTATCGGGAGGGTTACAATCACTATCAGCAGTATCGGGAACTCATCCACACGCAATCCCGCTTCCGGCAAGTCCACCAGAGGCAATTCCCAGAATTCGGATGCACGCTGTCCGTCTGGTCGCGCGTAGAATATTCTGAAACTTCGCAATGACAAGTTCGCTTAAATCCAAACCCCGCACGCCTCGAACCTGGCGATCTCGGATGCTGATACTGCCAGCCATTTTGGCTGTAGCCGGGATCATGGTTGTGGTTATCGTTTGTCTTCCCATCGTCATTCCACTGGTGGCTCGGGACCGATGGCGACGTCGCAAACGAATTCAGAAGTATCTCCAATCGAAGCAGGGTACTCTTGTGCTCGTCTGGCACTCGCGGCGAGGATGGCATGACTTCTGCCTGAACAATCTGCTACCCGTTGTGCCCGAAAACATAACCGTTACCAAAAACACGCACCGCAGTCTCGATGATTTGGACATACAAGACTGGTACGAGCTTGAACGTCTGATCGGATGGTATCAGGTAGTGGATCGAGCCGTCCAACAGCCCCCCAAGCGCCCCTACCTCCTGCACTTCAACAATGCACAAGTGAAATTCATGAGCTTGAATGCGGTACTTCAGCCATACAAGCGATTCGCGAAGCGAAGCCGGGAGGTGCAGGGGCAGGTGTCGGCAGCCATACAAACCGCGATGTACGATTTTGTTCGTGCTCCAAGCTCTTGTCGCCAAGCTCTTTAGATGCTATCATTTTGATAGCTATGGAGGCTTTCCCATGCCTGATGTCTTGATCCGCGATTTAGACGAATCCACCCTCAGCCGCCTCAAGGAGCGCGCCGCCAACTCGGGGCGATCACTTCAGAGCGAGGTTCACCAGATCCTGAAACAAGCCGCCGAGCAGATGAGCCGAGAGGAATTCATCGAACTGACCGACAATCTCAGAAATCAGCTTGGCCATCGGCGTTTCAGCGACAGCACCCAGGATGTCGCCGAGGATCGACAGCGATGACCCGCTGGGTCATCGACGCCAGCGTTCTGGTGAAATGGGTGCTGCCTGAGCCGGGTACGGAATTTGCACTGCGCCTTCGAGAGACACCGCACCAGCTTCTTGCGCCGGATCTTGTCTGGTCAGAAACAGCCAATGTTCTCTGGAAAAAGGTGCAACGCAATGAGCTGTCCGCCGAGCAGGCGGATCAGAGGTTGCGGGCACTTCTGGCTGCTCCGATCACCGTGACGCGTTCACGCACACTCCTGCCTTTGGCCCTGGAGATCGCTGTATCTACCGCTCGAACAGTTTACGATTCTCTTTATATCAGTTTGGCCGTTCGTAAACGCTGCAAGTTGGTTACAGATGATCGCCGGCTGGTGAATGCGGTGAGGCCCACTGCGTATTCGGCGAACATTTGCCTGCTGGAAGAATGGGAATCGGTCTCCGGTGACCAGGTAGGCGGCTAAAAACTCGATAAACGTAAAGAGTCGATATCGCACAATGGCGGCCGAGCAAATTGGCCCCCGCGCGCCCGGAGCGCATGAATTTTAATGTGCTCTCAAAATACGAAGAGAAGTCCAACCGTGTCCTTCCATATAATAACCCGTCATGGGTGTTAAAGGGCCGATCATGTGCCGCGGGCGCGCCGTCCTGCCGGGGGGCGGGCCGTTCGTGTTCGGCATTCTGAACGTGACGCCGGATTCGTTCAGCGATGGCGGGGCATACCCGACGCCGGATGATGCCGTTGCCGCGGGCGTGAGGATGGCCGCCGAGGGGGCGGATGTCATCGACGTGGGCGGCGAATCGACGCGGCCGGGCAGTCAGGCCGTGCCCGCCGACGAGCAGATTCGCCGGACGCAGCGCGTGATCGCGGCTTTGGCCGAGCGGTTCGGACCGGATGGGCCGGCGATTTCCATAGATACCCGATTGGCGGCGGTCGCCGATGCGGCCCTCAAAGCCGGAGCGAGCATCATCAACGATGTCTCCGCGCTGCGCGACGATCCGGCCATGGCGGAACTGGCGGCGCAGCGAGGGGCGGGTATCATTCTCATGCACATGCAGGGAACACCGGCCGACATGCAGCACAACCCTGTTTACAAAGATGTGGTGGGCGAGATCGGCGACTTCCTGGTTGAGCGCGTCGAGTTCGCGACGCGAGCGGGTATCGCCCGCGAGCGAATCATCGTCGATCCCGGCATCGGGTTCGGAAAGACGACCGCTCACAACCTGGAGATTCTTGCCCGCCTTGCCGAACTGCGGCGCCTGGGCCTGCCGCTGATGGTCGGACCGTCGCGCAAGCGATTCATCCGGGAAATCCTCGGCGACAGCGCCGAATCGCGGCTGCTCGGCACGCTGGCCGCGGTATCGGCATGTATTCTGGCAGGAGTGGAATGCGTCCGCGTTCACGATGTGGGTGCATCACGAGTTGTTGCCGATATGTGCTCCGCTATTCGGCAGTAGGAAGATTGAAACAGCAGGTGAACCAGTACACGCCAGATAAAAACAATAAGGAAACCAGGAACCCAGGAAGGAAACCTATCCTGATCATTACTGGTCTACCGGTTTCCTCAGAGGCTGTTTTAGAAATGCGGTACAACGCTGTGCATCATTCCATTCAATTCTTCTGCTCTGCGCTCTCTGCGTCTCTGCGGTTCAATCCCATATGCACAGTTCTCGCGACAGTGCTGTCGTGCAGCGCAGCGGCGCTTGCCGCGGACTGGCGAATACCGGAGACGCACCCGCGGTTGTTCATCAACATGGATGACATCGCAGCCTTGCGCGTCCGCTGCGGCATCGATCAATACCGCGACGATCCGATCGCCAAAGGCAGGGGCATCGCGTTCGGCTCGCAGCAGGAAGCGTTAGAGCGGCTCAAAACCGCGGCCGACGAGATCATGCGCGACCACGCGCGGGCGGACGACCTGTTCGCGCCGGCGATCCTGCACCTGGTCACCGGCGAACTCGGCGAAGCGGACCGCTACACCGATTATGTCACCAGCGAACTGCTCGATCCGGCGCGATCACGATTCGAGCTGGACGCACTGGTCGCCCTGGACTATTGCTGGCTGGCCATCCCTTCCGAAAAGCGTTCCCGGATCATCGAACGGGTGGGCGCGGTGCTGGAGCCGCTCGAACTGTCGCAGAATCCGCTCGATCATCTGGGCTTTGCCCGCAAGCTCAATGCGCTCGCCGCCGCCATCGTCCTGCACGGCAGCGACGATGAGAGGCAGCTCCAGATGGGAACGCGGTTGCGGGGGGTCCTGGCGCAGGCGAAGAGTTATCTGGAGGGGCCGTTCACCGCCGTCTGCCGCCAGCGCGGCGCGATGCCCACGTCGGGCGAAAACGGCATCTGGGAGGAGGCGGACCTGGTACTCGCCACGGAGTTGTGGCGCAGCGCGGCCGGTGGGGACGTTTGGGGACCACTGGCCGACAGTCTGGGCCGCGCGCTCGAACATTATTTCTATGCGGACACCGGATACGCCGGCCTGACGCACGGATTCGTGCACGATGACGGCAGCCGGATTCCGCTCAAGCCGGGGCAGGTTTACCGCGGGTTTGTGCCGGCGGTGCCGTGGGTGCTCGCGACGCGGGCGCGCGACCCGATCGCCAATTGGTTTGCCCACCGCAGCCTGCCGGCGAGCGCGAGCGCGGGTCACGATGTAGACCGTTACCAGTGGGTGCGGCTGCTCTACGGCCCGCTGAATCAGCCGGAGGCGGCGCGCGGGGCATGCCCGCTGGGGCGAAACTTCGGCGGCGGATGGATCGCGATGCGCAGCGGCTGGGCGGGCGGCGACACCGTGTTGCTGTTCGATGCCGGTCAGCCGTTCTGGCGGTCGCGCCAGCATTTCGATGCGGGGCAGTTTCAGATATACCGCAAGGGCCGGCTGGCGATCGACAGCGGTGATGACGTGACCTTCGACGCGGTCGCGTCGCGCGGCGGCAGCACCGCCATCGGGGGAGTAGCGGGCGACTGGGACGACTACGCGCAGGCCACGATCGCGCATAACTGCGTCACCGTCGCGGACCCGACGCAGGAGATGCGAATCTACGGGCGGCCCTGGCCGGCGATGGGCAATCAGCGGTTGATCGAACGCGATTACAACCCCTCGGTCGGCGACGTGTCCAAGACGGACCGGCAGACCGGGACGCTCAGCGCGTTCGAAACTAACTCGTTCTTTAGTTATGCGGCCGCCGATTTGACCGCCGCCTACCCACCGGCCGTCGTGCGCGCGATGCGGCGGCAGATTCTGTTCGTACACGCGGGCGCGATCGTCGTGCTGGACCGCGTCGAGTCGATGAAGGCACGGCCGGTGAAGACGTGGCATCTGCAACTGCCGTCGCGGCCGGAGGTGTTGACCGATCGAGACGGGGAGAGTGGGAGAGGGGGAGAGGGGAAGAGCGGAGCTGCTGAAGCAACGCAAGCTGCCGCCGGCGGACTGGAGAAAAAACCGCCGAAGCAATTTGTCGCGGCGAAACAGGTGCATGGCGTGGATGCTTCCGCCGGGATTTGGGAGCTGGAGCCGGAGGCGAGCTGGCTGTCGGTTTCGCATATGGAGGGGCGGCTGTTCATCCGCACGCTGCTGCCGGCGGACGCTCAACGGCGGCTGGTCGGTGGGCCGATGCGGCCGCGACAGATGGAGAGCGGACCTCGAAAAGGTACGCCTTATTTCGGTGGCGAGCCGTTCGGCTACGAACACCGGTTGTGGCCGGCGTCCATGTGGCGGGCGCCCAACGCCGCTTATGAGTTGGGCCGACCGGTCAACCTCGGCCCCGACTTCGGCGTCGGATCGACTTGGGGCCGCTTCGAAGCCGCGCCCGCCGAGCCTGCGGAAAAAACAGTCTTTCTCCACCTGCTTATTCCCACCGATGCCGCGGTGAACAAACCCCCTGTGGTGAACTTCGAAGTTCGAGAAGGTCATGCTTTTCTGGCGATCGAACTGAACGATCAGCATGTCAGTGTTGAGCTATCCATCGAGGGTGAAACCAACGGTCGAATCAGCATCCGACATCCCGCCACGCAGGACATCCTCTTCGAAAAAGATCTGGCCACCACCATCACACCCAATGCCGCAATCCCCGGCAGCGCGGGCGATCCCGGTCATTGAGCCTATCCGAGCCGCGACTGTCAGGGAGCGGGGTTCACGCTGACCGCTCCCTCACGGTCGCGGCTCGGATCACGCACACAGTCCAAACTGGACTCCTACCCGAACCTGTTCAGAACGGCAACTGCAACTGGGCGCCGGGCCGCGATGAGTTGGGCACGCGGAATGTCGGTTCCCTGGGCGTGCGGAATGGTTGGTTGAGGCCGTGCTTGTGGACGGCGATGTCGAAGAGTTGGCGGATGGATTCCCAGTAGGTGCCGTCGCCGCGCATGCGGCTCCCGAAACGCGGATCTGAAAGCTGCCCGCCGCGGATTTCGCGGATGCGATGTTCGATGCGCTGGTAGCGGAGCGGCATGGCCTCGCGCAGCCGCGAGAGGAAGACGGGCCGCACGCTGCCCGGCAGCCGCAGGGCGATGTAACCGGCCGAGGTCGCGCCGCAGTCAGCCGCGCGGGCCAGCAGTTGCGGGAGGTCGCGGTCGTTGAGGCCGGGGATGATCGGGGCGGTCATGATGCCGACGCGCACGCCCGCGTCCGCGAGCTTTCGCATGGCCTCGAAGCGCCGGTCAGGCGGCGGCGCGCCGGGCTCGATGAGGCGCGCTGTCGCCGCGTCGAGAAACGGGATACTGAGCATCACGCTGGCCGACGCGACGCGATTCAGCTCGGCCAGCACGTCCGCGTCGCGGCACACCAGATACGACTTGGTCACCACGCCGGCGGAGTTGTGGAAGGCGGCGCATACCTCCAGACACCTCCGCGTGAGCCGCCAGACGGCTTCGAGCGGCTGGTAGCAGTCGGTGACGCCGGACATCACCACCAGCTCCCCGGCCCAATCCGGCGCCCGAAAGGCTTCGTCCAGCAGCTCCGGCGCGTTGGGCTTGACGATGAGGCGGGTCTCGAAGTCGCTGCCCGCGCCGAAGCCGAGGTACTCGTGCGTGGGGCGGGCGTAGCAGTAGATGCAGGCGTGCTGGCAGCCGCGGTAGGGGTTCACGCTCCAGCGGAAGCCGACGTCGGGGCTGTCGTTCTCGGATAGGATCGAGCGGGAGTTCTCCTCGAAGACCTGCACGCCGACGGCCGGCGGCGGCTCCAGCCACTCGTGATGAGTGGATTCATACGGGTTCGGCGGATTGTTCAGCACTTTGAGCATGGCGGCACCTCCGGACAGCCCGACGCCCATATATTAGGTAAATGTTAGGGTTGAGTCAATGGTCGGGAAAGCCGCGAATCGGGGCAAAGATCAGGTGCGTGCTGCCTGGAATAGAGCAGCGACGTCAACCGCGAAACCAGGCAGGAGATGCGACTCGGCTCGTCGTCCGGTGTTGAACTGGCCGTGCACCTCGTAGGCATCGCGGTCCAGACGGAGCACGGTCACTTGCTGCTCGCGCGGATCGATGATCCAGTATTCGGGAATACCGGCGGCGGCATATTCGCTACGTTTCTTGACGAGATCGTGCTCGCGGTTGTCCTCGCTGACTACCTCCATGACCAGATCGGCGCCTTCCCAGAAATTCTCGCCCATCCGGTCGGAATGCTCGGCGAGCATGAACACGACATCCGGTTCGCGATAACTGCCTTGCGGGAGCCGAACCCGGAGCGGCGAGAAAAGCACCCGGCCCAGGTTGCGGGGTGATGCGAATGCCAGGAGCAGATTGCTCAAGTACTGGACGATGAGCTGGTGCGACATCTTCGGCATCGGCAGGACCTCCACGCAGCCCCCGGAAAACTCGACGAGATGGTTGGTGCTGTGGGTTAGTTCAAGGTAATCGGCTTCGCTCCAATGACCCTGGCTGGGGAAAATGCGCGCGATGTCCCACGCCGGTTGCGGTTCAGTCAGAGGTTTTGAAACCAACGTGCTGCTCATGGGCAGTCTTCTCCAACGGATATCTATGTTCGCCATTATTGTATCCGCTGCCACTTGGAACCGGAAGAGATTCTCGTACCAGCGAACCGCCAGCGGGGAACATCCCGAGCCTATCCGCTACTCGCCGATTCCGGCGCGAAGCCGTGGCGTAGTGTGTTTTCGGTGATGGTCTTGGGTTCGAGGAACTGGAGGAGGTAGTCGGGGCCGCCGGCTTTGCTGCCGATGCCGCTCATTTTGAAGCCGCCGAACGGCTGGCGATCGACCAGGGCGCCGGTGATGCCGCGGTTGATGTAGAGGTTGCCGACGTTGAATTCGCGGCGGGCGCGTGCGAGGTGCTCGGGGTTTCGCGAGTAGAGGCCGCCGGTCAGAGCGTAGGGCGTGCCGTTGGCGATCTGTAGTGCTTCGTCGAAGTCGCTGGCGGTCAGGACGGCGACGACCGGGCCGAAGATTTCTTCCTGGGCGATGCTGGCCTGCGGAGGCACACCGTCGAAGATGGTCGGCGGCACGAAGTAACCCCGACGGGCGAGCTCGCTCACGTCGGCCGAGAACACGAGCTTTCCTTCCGCTCGGCCCTGCTCGATAAAGCGCAGGATCTTGTCTCGGCTGGCGGCATCGATCACGGGGCCGACGAGTGTTGATGGTGAATCGGCGGGGCCGATGGGCATGCTCCTGGCCGCCGCGATCAGCCGCTCGACGAATGCTTCGCCCACCGCCTGGTGCACGATGACGCGCGAGCAGGCCGAGCACTTCTGCCCGGCATAGCCGAACACCGAATGAATCACGCCGCCGACCGCTTCATCGAGATCGGCGTCGGCATCCACGATGATCGCGTTCTTGCCGCCCATCTCGGCGATGACGCGCTTCAGCCCCTCCTGCCCGGGCTGCCACTTCGCGGCCTGCTCGTAGATGGCGACGCCCACCTCGCGCGAGCCGGTGAACGCGATGAGGTTCACGCCGGGATGAGCGACGAGGGCCGCTCCAACCGTTTCGCCGCTGCCCGGCAGATAGTTGACCACGCCGGGTGGCAGGCCCGCTTCGAGAAAAGCTTCCATCAACTTGGCCGCAACGACGGAGGACTGTTCGGCCGGCTTCATCACCACGGTATTGCCCGCCGCCAGTGCCGCCGCCGTCATTCCGGTGAGGATCGCCAGCGGGAAATTCCACGGCGCGATGATCGCCGCCACGCCGCGCGGCTGGTAGACATACACGTTCTCTTCGCCGGGAAAGTTCCGTCGGCGCGGACGTTCTTCGAGCCGCTCCATCTCGCGGCTGTAGAATTCCAGAAAATCGATGGCTTCGGCGACATCGGCGTCGGCCTCGCGCCACGGCTTGCCCACTTCGTAGATGATCCACGCCGCCAGCTCGAACCGCCGCTGCCGCAGAATCTCCGCCGCCGCCAGCAGCCGCTCGCCGCGCTCGTGCGCGCTCAGGGTTGACCAGCCGGGCTGCGCCGCTCGTGCGGCCGCCACTGCCCGCTCCACGTGTTCAATGCCGGCAGTGGACACTCGCCCCACCATTTGCTTGAAGTCCGACGGGTTCTCCGACTCGATCATGTCCGGGGTCGTCACCGGATCGCCGTCGATCACCAGCGGGTACTTCTGCCCGAACCGCTCGCGGACGCCGGCCAGCGCCTGCTGCATCGCCTGCCGGGCCTCCTCCCGCGAAAAGTCCGTGGCGGGCTCCGATTGGAACGGTGTCATGTCAGTTTCCTCCGGATCGATCCGCAGCGGCGCCGGGACCGGCGCCGAATGCGGGCGGGCTTCGGCCGGGTCGGCCAGCAACTCCTCCAGCGGCTCGCGCTCGCTGAAGCTGTGCCGCAGGAAGGACTCATTAGAGGTATTTTCCAGTAAACGGCGGATCAGGTACGCCATGCCGGGGATCAACTCGCCGAACGGCGTGTACACCCGCAGCGCATAGTCCATGCCGACGACCGCCGTCTTGAGCGGATCGCCCATGCCGAACAGCATCTGTAGCTCGAACTCGCGCTTGGACGCCCCGATCGACTCCGCGTATGCCATCGCCGCCGCCAGGCTGCGTACGTTGTGGCTCGCGATGGCCGGCCGGATGAGATGCCGGTGGTCCAGCATCCGTTGCGACAACTGCTCGAAATTGGCGTCAGATTCCCACTTCCGCGTCCACACCGGGCTCGGCCAGCCGTGCTGCACGGCGGTGAACGCTTCAAAATCCCAGTACGCGCCCTTCACCAGCCGCACCGCGATCGGCGTCCCCCGCCGCTTCACCCACTCCATCAGCGCCTCGAAATCGCCCGGCGTATCCCGCAGGTACGCCTGAAGCACGATGCCCGCATCGGCGAAGTCGCGAAACTCCGGCTCTTTCATCACCTGCTGAAACGTCGCCAGCGTCAGGTCCTTATATTCAAATTGCTCCATGTCCACGTTGACAAACGCACCGCAACGGCGGGCTTCGCGCAAAATGGGCCGAAGCCGTTCCAGCACGCGGGCGCTGCCGGCCGCCGGGTCGATGGGATCGAAATTCGGATCGAGCGAGGACAGTTTGACCGAGAGGTTCAGTCGCGGCATGGGCACGCCGGCGGCGAGATCGATCTGGTCAACCACCGGCCACGCGCGCACGGTCGGCGTCATCGCTCGCAGAAGTTCCATGCACTGCGCCGCGTACCAGTCGGCCTGGCGATCGCTGGTCGTCGCCTCGCCGAGGATGTCGAGCGTGAACCCCATGCGCTGCTCGCGAAGCTGGTGTATCGTTTCGATCGCCTCATCCGGCGTCTGGCCGGCGATGAACTGGCGGGCCATCCGCAGCGCGCTGGTCCGCGCCAGCGCCGCCAGTTGCGATCCGTACCACGCGCCCTCCGCCGCCCCCCGCAGCATCCGCCGAAACGGACGCGGCAACGGCACCTCATCGGGCAGAAGATAGGCCGCCAGATGCCGCACCACCTCTTCGTCCGTCCGCAGGCTCGGCAGAACGTCGATAAATCGAAAGAGCTGAAGCTTCCGCCGCGGCTGTGCGGTAGACCAGTCGAGCAGCCGGTGCATCCACCAGTCGGCCCGGATGACCGACGGCTCAGCGGCATGGGCACGCGCGAAAATCTCCTCTCCGATTTCGCGTATCCGCTGTTCAAGTTGTGTTGGCTGCATTCGGTGCATACGATCCGTTCGATCATTTCCCGTCTCTCGGCTTGCGGAATACTAGCACAGCAGCGCGCCGCCCGCCCATCACGCGCCGCTTGCGGCTTCGTGCAAATAGACCTTACTTGACACTCCTGCGAGTCTCTCTAAAATCCCACTCATATGAACACATCGTTTCCCGTACGTGTGCTCGTCTGCTGTACGGTCCTCCTGCCCAATATGACAGGCTGCCGTTCGCGCGGCCCGTCCTATCTGCCCACCGAACCCGAGCGCGTCGAGATGCTCTCGCTCATGCTCCCGCAGGAAATCAAGATCTGGCCGGTCACGCAGATCAAAAGCTTCAACGAAGACAACATCCCCGACGGCATCCTGGTCGTGCTGCGGCCGCTGGATAAGTTCGGCGATCCGGTGAAAGCGGTCGGCCTCTTCTATTTCGAGCTATGGACCTACGAGAATGCGACCGCCGAGCGCAAAGGCCAGCGGCTGGCCTTCTGGGACCGCACCATCGGCACCGCCGAGGAGGTCCGGCTCTACTGGACCCGCGCCCAGATGTATGAGTTCCAGCTCGCCTGGACGCAGGGCGCCGAATCCATCAAACCCGGCCGCAAGTACATTCTCACCGCAACGTATCGCACGCCCTGGGATGAAACCATCCGCGATGAATACGTGTTCAATTTCCAGTTGCCGCCCGAAGCCGTCTTAAGCCCGGCGGCCCAGGCGCCGCCCGCTCGCTAGTCGTCCGCCGCGGCGGACGCTACAACCACAGGAGGAACACGATTGAAGATGATCGGCAGGAGATGGACGTTACCGGCGGCGGTCCTGTTGCTGGCCGGCTGTGCACAGAAGCTCACGCACGAACGCTGGGAGATGATCGAGACGGGCCAGTCACCCGAGGCTGTTCAGGCCACGCTCGGCAAACCGGCCGAGAAATTGGACATGCGCTGGATTTATATGGATACGGACCGCGGAATCACCGCGGATATCTACTTTGAAGAAAACAGAGTCATCGCCAAGACGTGGTCCGACCCCGACCGCGGCATCGAAGGCAGCAACCCCCATGTCAATCAGCCGGGCGACGCGGCGAAAACCCGCGTGAAGAAGATCAAGTAGGACGACCCCGCACGTCAAGCCTGCGGCTCGTAGATTCGAGAATCAGTCAGTCCGCGCTTCCTACTGCCCCCATTTCAGCTTCGTCGTCAGCGTGTGCCACGGCGGCTGGGCCGGATTGTGAACGAGTTGGAAGTCCTGGGGATGTCGGCGTACGGTCAGGCGGTCATTCTGCGCGAGCGGCAGCGAGACCTGCCCATCCACAACGACGGTCGTACCCGCGTTCACCTGCCGGGCGAGCACTTCGATCGTGGAGCTTCCGCCGACCACCAGCGGGCGATGGGTCAACGAATGCGGCGACAGGGGTGTCAGCACGATGGCGGCGATCTCCGGCTGGACGATCGGCCCGCCGGCCGACATGTTGTGAGCGGTGGAGCCGCAGGGCGTCGCCAGCACGAGGCCATCTCCGCTGACGGTCGTCAAATCATTCCCATCGACCGAAATGGCCAGCTCGATCATGCGGTAAGGCGGCCCGGCCTGGATCACACAGTCATTTACCGCCATCGCACCGGTCGTTCCCGGACGGCTCGGTGAGATCGTCGCCTCGATCATCATCCGCCGGCTCACCAGGCGGGGCTCGTTCAGGATTGCCTCCAAATACTGGTGCACGTCCGCCAGGCTGAACTCGGCCAGGAAGCCCAGCTTGCCGAAGTTCACGCCGATGATCGGCACCTGCCGCTCGCCCATCGCCCGCGCGACGGCCAGAATGCTCCCGTCCCCGCCCAGGACGATGATCCGGTCCGGCTTCTCCCTGACCAGCGCGGCCGCCTCGTCAATGACGCCTGTTGCCACGACGATCGCTTGCCGACCCAGGCCGGCCACCAGTGAGGCCAGCGTAGCCTCCACGTCCGGCTTGGAAGGATTGCGGATAATAACCACGCGGCGGTGGTGATTCATGAAAGACCTGCCTGGGATGCTCTATTTGGAATCCCATATAACAACTTAGCAAACAGCGGGGCGAGAGGCGAGTTTGACGTTCCGAAAATGTTTCACAACCGCCGGTCATGCTTTGGGTGGCATGCCACGCTCGCTCCGCCTTGCGATTCCGCGCGTTTTTGCGGGTAATATGTTTCGGATCGTGTCCTGGCCCGCTACATGACAGGTGCGTTTTGGTCACACCCGTTCAACTGCCTGCACGCCTGCGACATCCGGCCATTCTGGTCTACCTGCTGGGTGGTCTGGCTGGATCTGGCTTGAATCTGGCGATCAGTGTCACCCTCCACAACCTGACCGGTTTGAATCCGTTCATTTCTTTTCTGTGCGGGACGCTCTGCAACCAGCTTTTTCATCTGGTTTACTATCACCTGGTCTATGTGAACCAGGAGATCCGGACGCGCAACTCCTGGCCGGTGCAGCTTCTGCTTTATCTGTGCGTGGCCCTGGCCGGCCTGGTGCCCTTGTGGGTGGGTCTGCGCGTGCTGGGGCTGAGCTTCGTCAGCGCGGCCTTGGCCACCATCGGCCTGCTATCCGTGCTGAACACGGTCCTGATCCGCGTGTCCACCTTCAGTTCCGCCCAACTGGCCGAGATCGAATACCGCGAACTGGACGAGGCCTTCTACGATGACCAGACCGACGTACACAAGGTGAACCGGATACGGGCCTGGTTTCATCGCTCGCGTTTCCGGGAGCTGGGCCGGTGGGTATCCGCGCACCACCGTCCGGGGATGCGCATCGCCGATCTGGGCTGCGGCAATTGCTTGTGGAACGATGCCCAACTGCCGGTGACCGGCGTGGACATCAACGAAAAGATGCTTCAATGGGCCATGCGGAACCATCGGATCCGCGAATACCGGGTCAGTTCCAATCTGGCCGACACGGGCCTGCCCGCGGAGGGCTTCGACATGGTGATCATGTCCGAAACCCTGGAGCACCTGATCGATCTGTCCGGGACGCTGGCCGAGGTGCGGCGGATTCTCAAGCCCGGCGGGACTTTCCTGATCACCGTGCCCTACGATTTCTTCCTCGGACCCTTTTTTGTTCTTTTTAACGTTAATTGCTTCTATCAGGGTTACTGTCGCGGCAGCCGCTACCATCGTTTGCGCTGCGGCCATGTCAACCACTTCACCCGAAAGCAACTGGTGCATACCCTCGCCGGCAACGGCTTCGACGTCCGCGAGGTCCGCGTGGTCAACGGGCTGTCGCTGTATGCGGCCGCGGTCAAGGCCCCTCCGGCCGCGACGCAGCCCCCCGGCAGGAAAGGTAATTGATGATGGCCAGGCGCAACCGGAACCAGCCCACACCTCGCGCCACCCCGCAGAAAACGGGCCCGTCGTCGGTGCGGAAGCAGCACCTGGCCGTCTTGGCGGTGGTGATCCTGGGTGCGGTGCTGCGGCTTGCGTGGCTGGACTCCGTTCCTCCGGCAATCAACCAGGACGAGGCCGTCGCCGCCTACGATGCCTGGTGCCTGCGCGAAACGGGTCAGGATCATTACGGGCAACGCTGGCCGATCTTCTTCCGGGCCTTCCGCGACTACCATCCCGGACTACCCATTTACCTGCAAATGCCTTTCCAGGCCCTCCTGGGCATGAACCCCTGGAGCGTGCGTCTTCCCGAGGCACTGATGGGCAGCCTGCACGTCTGGCTGGTCTTTCTGCTGGCCCGGAGGTTCATGGGCTTTCAGGTCGGGCTGTGGTCGGCCCTTCTGCTGGCGATCTCTCCCTGGCATATGCACATATCCCGCCTGGCCTTTGGTCTGACCCTCTCGCTGACCTTGGTGACCCTGGGCCTGCTGTGGATCTTTTCCGCCGTCCAGCCGCCTCCGGGGCAGGGCCCGTTCTGGAAGCGACACCTGGGTTTCCTACAGCTTATGGGGGCCGGGCTGGTCCTGGGGCTGGCCCTGTGGACCTACCACGCGTTTCGCGTGGTCGTGCCCCTGTTGTTATTCGGGGCGGCGGCGCTTTACGCAAAACAGATATGGACGTATGCCGCACAACCTCGCGGCAAATGGGGCATGGCTGCCTTTCTATTGGGGCTTCTTCTCGGCGTCGGTCCATTCCTGTGGGCCAGCATCACGACTCCCCGGCAAGCCTGGGCACGAGCGTTGAGCACCACGCTGCTAAGCTCGTCGCAAGGTACGACGGATATAGCCGGCCGCATCCTCCGCACGTACTGCATGCACTTCTCGCCC
This sequence comes from uncultured Planctomycetales bacterium, assembly GCA_964384465.1. Lineage (GTDB taxonomy): Bacteria > Planctomycetota > Phycisphaerae > UBA1845 > PWPN01 > CAYLLT01. Next base: position 43,669 of record CAYLLT010000016.1, read on the forward strand.
AGCTTTCTCTTCACCAGAGGCGATCCATACATCGTGCAGCACGTTCCCGATTATGGCCAGCTCCATTACTTTTATGCGCTGCTCCTGCCACTGGGGCTGGTCCGCGTGTTTCGCCGATGGCGGAGCGAGCGTTTCGGATTGCTGATCCTGTGGTGGATTCTCATTGGCCCGGTACCGGCGGCCCTGACTGTCTTGCAGGCGGGGCACTGCCTCCGCTCGGCCGGCGTCCTGCCCGCTATAGACATACTGGCGGCCGGCGGTCTGGAGATGGTCCTGGTTGCCGCGGCGCGAAGATCCCGCCGGCTCCACCGTGGTGCTCTGGCAAGCTGTACGGTCATTATCGCCGTGAGCGCCGCCTGCTTCGTGTACCTCTTTTTTGTTCCGTATCCCAGAAAAGCTTACGCGGATTTCCAGGCCGAGTGGAAGGAGGTATGCGCGGAAGTCCGACAGCGGGAGTCGGACTACAACGCCGTCATTCTCACGCGGGAATACACCAACCAGCTCGGCATTCTATATCTTTTCTGGGGCAAGATCGACCCTAAAATTTATCTGAAGGGTCCGCGTCACATTCACGAAGGTCCGATGTGGGACACCATGACTCAGGCGGGTAACGTCTACTTCCTGGAGCGCGGCGAGTATCTCGACGACTTGCGGGCATTGCCCGCTGGAACTCGAATACTCATGGCCGAACGGCCATGGAACCCCGTGCCCGGCACCGAGCTGAGGCGGTTCCATTATCCCGACGGCAGGGTCGCGCTCATTCTCTACGCCGTATCCGCCAGCCGCCCAGAATCGGGTGACGCGAAGTGACCCTTTCGGTCGCGGCTAAACGCTCCTAAAATAGATGCAGCCGCTTTGCCGCGTAAGATTCACCAAGCGGAGTTCAGAGATGACGTTCAACTCGTGTGTTCATTCCCGTCTTCGCGGGTTGCCTCTCGTCTTCGCGGCCTGTCTGCTCGCATCGCCCACGCCTCTGACCGCGGCGGAAGCCACCGTCAAACCCGAGCCGGCGGTGTCCAGGGAGCAGCAGGCGAAGATCGACGCGGCCAAGACGCCGGAAGATGCCATCAAGCTGGGCAGCGACTTTTTTACCGCGAAGAATACCGCCGCCGCAGCCGCCGCCATCGAGAAGGCCATCAAACTCAAGCCGGAGCTGCTCACCGACACCAAGCGGCAGACTCCCAAACCGTGGAACGACTTCTGGTTGAACTACCGGGCGACACTCCAGGAGGCGAAGCTCGGTAAGGATGACGCCGCCAGCCGCGTGAAAATCGCGATCTGGTTGCGCGCGGCGGGCGCCCCGACGACGGCTGCGGAAATGCTCCGCCGCGCGCTGGAGATGAATAAAAACCTGCCCGAAGCGCAAACCCTGGCCAAGCAGTGGAACCTCACCGAGGGCGGCCCGGTGCGATTCGATCTGCGCTACGGGCTGACCCAGCCGCTGCTGTTGGATGCGTTCAAGGATGAAGACCAGGACGTTCCGGTCCGCAAGGACCGCCGGTTTCTGCTGCTGCCGTTCGCCTATCAGCCCGGCGATACACCGCTGACCATCAACAAAACCTCACTCAAGATCACCTCGGACGATAAGAAACCGTGCGCGATCAAGGGCCTGGCATTATTGGAGGGAGCCGGAGGTTCCCCCCCGGCTGGTACCGCGTCATCAGCCACCCGGATCGATCTCAAGCTCCAGCAGGACAAAGAACCGCTGTGGGAGCGAATCGTGATCGAGAGGAAAGGCGACACCGGCGAGTTCCGACTCACCTGCTACAACATGACTCCCGCCGTTGTACCTCAGGCCGCGCGAAATCCAGGCGGGCGCCCTCCGGCGGGCGGTCGCCCTCCGCCAGGCGTGCCACGACGTGCGGCCGCGGGCGAGCAGGGGTCGGGCACCAGCGGCAAACAGGAGCACACCGGCAGTGGTTATGCGGCTGTTCTCATCGATGTCCCGCAGGCGATGAATTCCGTCGAATGCGAATACCGCGGTATTCCACCGATCCAGTTAGAGGCCAAGCTGCTCACCGCCCTGTCGGAGCAGCCGAAGGACAATTCGGCGCAGCAGCGCGAAGCTCTGGCCGAGGAATTGATTCCGTACATCGCATCCAAAGAGGGTCCGATTGCCGCCGCGGCAGTGGGCAAGTTAGCCCTGCTGCGCAGTGCCACCGGCGCGGAAGCCGCGCCCGCCGCGGGGGCTGCCAAATCGGGCCTCTCCACCCCCAAGATCGACAAGGCCCTGCTCACCGCCATGGGCCATCCCGATGAAATCACCCGCCAGACGGCGTTTGACGCGCTGATCCCCGCCAGCGCCGGGTCGTTGCCGTCGACGGCATCGACGACCCTGCCGCCGGAAGGGACGCTCGATCTGATCCGCACGTTCGCCGATGCCGACCCGCTCCTGGCCATGCTCGATGGCATCAAGGCGGCCTTGGCCCAGCCCGGCAAAGACGCCCCCAATATTCCCCAACCCGGTCCGACCACCGATATCCTGGCGCAATCCGTCGCCCTGCTGCCGCCATCGACTGCCCCGAGCAGCCTCTTTTCCGTGCTGGCCGCCTGTCTCAATCACAAAGAAGCCAGGGTGCGCGAACGGACCCTCGACATTCTGCTCTCCGACGGCTCGCGCGACAGCGTGACGGTGCTGGCCAAAGCCGCGGCCGATGCCCGCGAGATCCTGATCCCCAAACTCACGCAGGTCAGCGACAACGAAGTGAAAGCCGCGATCGTCCGCGTGCTGCTCATCCGCGCGGACGCACCAACCGTCTCGAAACTGCTGGGCAGCGTCGGTCCACTGGCCGTCAACATCACGCGTGATGATGATCCGCTGCTGACCGCGCTCATGAGCCAGTCGTCGCCGGAAAGCATGCAGAAGCTTTTGGAACTGCTGGGGCGGTCCGACCTGTCGCAGGTCGGCGGCTCGGAAAAATTCAGACGCATCCTCGACAATCTGGCCGCCGGGCCCAGCGATCCGGCGGTGCGATCGGCCATGCTCAAGCTGGCCCTGGGGCAGTTCAAACTGCCTTACGAAGCGCCGATCAAACGCGAACGCCAACAGGGCGGCACGCCTACATCGGCCGGTTCGGGATTCGAGTCCATGCTCGCCGCGCTGGCCGTCGGGCCCGACGCCGAGACCGCGAACACGGCTGCCGCGGCCCTGTTCGCTTCGGGCAGGATCCACGCGCTCAAAGAGCGTTTCGGCCGCATGGCTTCCAACACCCAGCGGCAAAATCTGGTGCAATACCTGCTCAAGGATAAAAAGCTCTGGGAGCAGGAAGCGCTGCCCGTCTTTCTCGCGTCGCGCTTGACGGAGAAGGACCCGCAGCTTGTGCAGCTCGCCCTTGACGCCCTGGCCCTCATGCACCAGAGGATCGATCCCAAACAGCGGTGGCGGTTCAACCTCGCCGTCAAGCAGGGCCTGGATGCCAAGCAACTGGCCGAGATGACCTCGAATGCGAACGAGAAGATCAGCAGCCGGGCGGTCGACCTGCTCATCCGCCTGGCGATGATGCCGACCGCCGACGAAAGCGAGTTCAAATCCGCCACCGACGCGGCCGCGCGCACGCAGAAACTGACCACGCTCGAACAGACGCGCTCCACCAAACCGGCCGGCCGCTACGGCTGCATGCTCTATGTGGATCTCAAACCGGTCGATTCCGCCGGGGCCGCCGGGGCGGACGGAGCGAGCGGCGCGGGTGCCAATGGTGCAGTCGCTCCCGTCCGGCTCCCGCGGCTCAGCATTCCATTGTTGTGCCCGCCTGTCGCTTTACAGGAGTCGGGCGATCGCATCGTGGTGGTCGCCGAGGGGCGGGAGTTGCAAGTGGCCGCTCCCGGTGATGCTCCCGCGCCCGGCGCGACCGGCCCGCGAACGTTGCGTATCAATGCCGGTCCGCTTTTGCGATACGCCCTCACCTCGCCCGAGGCGGAAAAGGAGGGCCTGACCGACAAGATAGACGTTCTCTCGCTCAACGAGCAGCGGGATTGCGACATGAAATACGAGCAACTCGGTACATGGAGCGGCGAACTCAATATCCAGGACGAGCCCAGCGCGCCCGCCAGTGACAAGAGCATGCGCGTGGCGGGCGCCAAAATCATTTTCGAGCCTTTACCGCCGAATTAACTCCGCACATGGCAGGGAAAAACTATGTCTAAACCGGGCGATGGTTTGGCCGATGTTGTAGCAGGTGCGACCGCCGTCAGCGAGGTGACGCAGGACAGCCTGCGATATCGCGGATACGAGATCGCCGACCTGGCCGACCATTGCCAGTTTGAAGAGGTCGCGCATCTGCTGCTCTATGGCGAGCTGCCGAACCGCGGTCAGCTCGATGCCTTCCGCCGGCGCATCTTTGCAACCATGAATGTGCCCGCCGGTGTGGCCGAGCAGCTCAGGAAAATCCCCGCGGACGCGCCTTCCATGGACGTGCTCCGCTCGGCGGTCTCGCTGCTCTCGCACGTCGATCCGGATCGCGAAGACAATTCGCAGCAGGCCAATCTCCGCAAAGCCGAACGGCTTCTGGGCCAGATCCCGGCCGTCATCGGATTGCGTAACCGCCTCGCGCATGGGAAAGCCGACATCGGCATCGACCCGCGGGCATCCCACGCGGCCAACCTGCTCCGCCTGCTGACCGGTGCGGTGCCCAGCGAGCCGCAGGCGCGGGTGATGAACGTATCGCTCGTGCTCTACGCCGAGCACGAGTTCAATGCCTCGACATTCACCGCCCGGGTGATCGTCTCCACGCTGGCCGACCTGCACGGCGGCGTGGTCGGCGCGATCGCCGCGCTCAAAGGCCCGCTTCACGGCGGGGCCAACGAAGCCGCCATGCAGATGCTGATGGAGATCGGGACGCCGGAAAATGCCGAACCCTTCATCCGCCGCGCTTTCGCCGAGAAACGCAAGCTGATGGGCTTCGGCCACCGTGTGTACAAGCAGGGCGACCATCGGGCGCGGATCCTCGAAGCGGGCGCCCGCGAGCTGTGCGAATTGGCCGGGCAGCCGCACTGGACGCAGATCGCCGAGATCGTGGCCGGCATCATGGGGCGGGAAAAGAACATTCAGCCGAACCTCGACTGGCCCGCCTCCCGGGTGTATTACGCCATGGACCTGCCCATCGAGGTGTATACGCCGATTTTTGTGGCCAGCCGCGTCTCCGGGTGGGCTGCCCACATCATCGAGCAGCTCGGCGACAACCGCCTGATCCGCCCGTCCAGCGAATACATCGGCCCCCCCCCACGTCAGGTGGTCCCGCTGGCCCAGCGAGTCTGATTCAGGATTTTTGAGGATTTCACAGCCCCGGGCAGGCCTGGCAGGGGCTTTGCAAATCCGCCCGCCCGAAGCGACAATATCCCCCCGTTCCACAACCCCGGATTTCTTAGGCGAAAATGATTTTGGAAGGAGAAATAAGATGCGCAGACAGGTATTCGCAGTCGTTTTCGGAATGATCGGCATCGTGTGTCCACTGTCCTCGGCCCTCGCTGCGGAAGACGCGATTGTCGGCCGGTGGGACCTGACCGTCGGCGATTCGCCCCGGACCGCTCCCTGCTGGCTGGGCGTCGAGAAAAAAGACGGCAAATTGATCGTGCAGTTTGTGGGTGAGGGCGGCGGCGTCGGGGATATCTCGGATAAAGCTAAAATCGACGGCGACCACATCACCTTCCAGGCCCACGGCAGGAAATGGGAGGGCACGGTGAAAGGCCACACCATCACCGGCACGGCCGAAGACGACAAGGGCAAGAAGCAGCCGTTTGTCGGCGAGCGGTTTGTGCCGAAAATCAACGTCAACGGCACATGGAAAGTGTCGTCGTCCGGCAGGCGAGCGCAGAATGCGACCCTGGAGCTGAAGCAGAACGGCGATCAGATCACCGGCACGTGGAAAGCTCGCCGGGAGGTCAGCATCGCGGATGCCAAGCTCTCGAACGGCGTATTCAGCTTTTCGATGCCGGGCAGGGGGGGCGCGTCGTCTCGAACCATTGAAGTTAACGTCAAAGGCGATGTCATGGAGAGCAAGTCCGCCGGGCGTCAACAGAATTTCAAGGCACAACGCGAGCGCGAATGGGCCGAGCCGATCGAACTCTTCAACGGCAAGGACCTTGCGGGCTGGAAGCCGATCGGGAACGTCGAGAACTCCAACTGGAAAGTCGTCGATGGCGTGATGGCCAATACCGCCGGCGGCGCGAACATCATGACCGAACGCGCGTTCGGCGATTTCAAACTGCACGTCGAATTCAATATCCCGGCCAAGAGCAACAGCGGTGTTTATCTGCGCGGCCGGCACGAGATCCAGATCGAGGACACTTTTGGCCGTCCGCCGGAATCACACATCTGCGGCGCCATTTACAGCCGGCTCACGCCCAGTGTGAATGCCGCAAAGCAGCCCGGCGAATGGCAGACCTTCGACATTACCCTGATCGGCACGTACGTCACCGTCGTGCACAACGGCCAAACCATCATCGACAACCAGGAGATCGAAGGCATCACCGGCGGCGCCCTCGACAGCAAGGAAGGTTCGCCCGGCCCCATCTACTTCCAGGGCGACCACGGGCCCGTGGACTTCCGAAAAATCATCCTGACGCCCGCCAAGCCCACGGGACCCGACGCATGATCATGACGCGCTGGGGGGCGTGCCGGGTCCCGCCCGGCAGGCGGGACCTACAGCAGCGGGACGTACGGCAGGCGGTTTAGTTGCGCGCGGCTAGTTGTTGCGCTGACGGCCGGTCGCTGAAGCGTATAGGCGTGCCCACCTCCACCATCTTCCCCAGCCGCTGCGCGTCCCAGTTGGTGAGCCGGAAGCAACCGTGCGAGCCGGTCTTGCCGATCATCTCCGGGTTCGGCGTACCGTGCATGCCGTAACCCGGCAGGCTCAGCGAGATCCAGCAGCGGCCCACCGGGTTCCGCGGCCCCGGCGGGATCGTCAGCGGTCCGGGCACCTTCTCCTTCACCTCCGGCCACATCTCCGGCTTGAACGTGTACGTCGGGTCCAGGGCGATGCCGGTGACGTGGGCCGAGCCCGACGGCCGCTTCTCCTTGTCCTTGGCGATCGAGCAGTGGAACAGGGCGATCAGCTTGTTGTCTTTGTCAACCACGCGGAAGACTTTCTCCGCCAGGTTGATCTCGATGTGATCGGCGCGGGCCGTGCCGGCCGGCTCTTCGACCACCGGCACCACCACACGGCCGCCGGGCTGGAGCGAGTTGATATTTTTGCCCGGGTTCAACGACGCGAGCAGCCCCAACGTGCAGTGAAACTTCTCGCCGAGCACATTCTCCAGCGCTTCGTGGCCGAGCCGCTTCAGTTTGCTTTTCTCGACCCAACTCGGCGGCACCGGCCCGATCTCGTCCAGGTCCGCCTGCTGGATGGTGTACCGTACGATGACGTCATTCGGGTGGATTTGCAGCGCCTGGGCCGTCGCGGCGTCGAGCTGCCCGGTGATGGGCAGGCCGCGGACGCGCTGAAATTCCTGCGTCGCCAGCGTCGTCTTTCCCCCCGGATGGCCATCGACCAGGCCGGGAGAAAAACCCACGCGATCCAGCGCGACCTGCCAGGCGATGTTCCGCCGGAGCGACATTTCCCGCTCGTCGCCCCTTGCTGGCGCCACGGACACGATCAGGAGAACGACGGAGCCGGCCGCCGCCCGTAGTGCGGGTCTGATTGCGAAGCACGACATGAGACCTCCCTGTCTACTTTTGTCCCATCCTTGGGTCGTCGACGACCTTTGGGTTCATCGTGAGCTATCGACTGAATACGCGGTTTTTCTTGGAACAACCTCCAGTCGAAAGTGAAATCACCAGAATGATACCACCCGGCGGCCGCAACGTCACGCCGTGCGGTTACTGCTGGTTGGGCATGGCCGGCGAGAGCGAGGGGTCGGCCGGCTTCTGGATGTTGTATTTCTTGACGCGGTGCCGCAGGTGGTCCCGGGTGATGCCCAGCGCCCGCGCCGCCTGCGACTGGTTCCAATCGTTGTCCTTGAGCGCGTTGGTAATCAGTATCCGCTCCTGACCGTAGAGCGTTGATGTATTCTCGCTCGCACCATTGGCCGTCACCGCGGCTTCCATGTCCGGCGGCAGATGGCATGGCTGCAGGGCCTGCCCTTCCGACATCAGTACGGATCGCTCGATCACGTTCTGAAGCTCGCGGATATTGCCCGGCCAGCCATAGCGGGTGAGGACCTCCATCGTCTCGCGTGCGACCCGCAGTTCCGGAATGCGGAAAGCCTTCGCGCTGTTCCTCACGAAGTGGCCGACGAGCAGCGGGATATCCTCCTGGCGTTCACGGAGGGCCGGCACGCGGATGGGGAACACGCTCAGCCGGTAATACAGGTCCTCGCGGAACAGGCCGTCGGCCATCATGTTCTTCAAGTTGCGGTTGGTCGCGGCGATGATGCGGACATCGCATGGCATCGACTTGGTGCCGCCCACCCGCACGAACTCTTTCTCCTGGAGAACGCGGAGCAGCTTGGCCTGGAGCGCCCGGCTGATATCGCCGATCTCGTCCAGAAACAGCGTGCCTTGGTGAGCGAGCTCGAACCACCCGCTTTTCTGGGCGTGAGCGCTGGTGAACGCGCCTTTCTCGTGACCGAACAGCTCGCTTTCCAGCAAATTCGCCGGCATGGCGGCACAGTTGATGGCGGCGAACGTCTCGTGCCGGCGTTTCGATGCATTGTGGATGTACCGCGCGCACAGCTCTTTGCCGGTGCCGGTCTCGCCCAGGATCAGTACGGTTGCGGTGCTGGGCGCCACCTTGTCGCACAGGGCGAGTGCTTCGCGCAGCAGGCGCGAGCCGCCGATGATGGTGGTGGGCTTGATCAGCGAGTCGCGCAGGCCTTCGTAGCGCGAGCGGAGTTGCTCGTGCGTGCGGGCGTTCTGCGTCGCGCTGGCGGCGAGCGTGGCGAAAATCTGGAGGATCTTCAGGTCCGCGTCGCCGAGGTCCGTTCCATCGAGGCGATTGACCACCTCGATCACGCCGATGGCCTCGCCGCGATGAACCATCGGGGCGGCGATGATGGACCGGGCCCGAAAGCTGCTGATATCGTCGATCGCTTTAGAGAACCGCGGGTGATTGGCGGCATTGATCACGGTGATCGGCTTGCCGGTATGAACGACGTGGCCCGGGATCCCCAGTTCGGCATCGAATTCCTGCCCGACGAGGGCGTCCCGCTTGTGGCCGGTGGCGGCGGCCACGGTCAGCTTCCGGCTGCGGCCGTCCAGCAGAAAGACGTTGCTGGCTTCGGCACGGGCGACCTGACAGGCCAGCCGGGAGATGGTCGCAAGAACGGCATCGAGCTCGAGGGTGGAAGCGATCGCCGCCGCCGCTTCGGTCAGGGCGGTCAACGAGGCCAGCGATAGCGAATCCGAAGGCAAATTCTATCCCCCACTCCCACAAGACTTGCAACGCTTACAGCATTCTGCGGGCCGGCGCCCGCAGCGTCAAGGGTCGTCGACGACCCAGCAGTGGCACACATGAGGAGTCCCGGATACGGGCTAGCGCACGCGGCGGGGCTGATCCACGGGTTGGCGCGGGTGAGCCTGGATCGGGTTGGGCTGGGGCTGTTCCCGCGCTGGACGTGCCTGCGGCGTTCGCCGGGCGTCTTCCTCAGCCATGCTGTCCGCATCGGTCGGACGCGTTGCGGGGTTCCGCTGATCTTTGCCGTCGACGGCATTGCGAGCCAACTGCCGCTCATCCGCGTGCGGCTGACATCCCCAAAACGCGGCGACCACTATCCCGATGGACATCGGGATCGCGATCAGGGGTCGTCGACGACCCAGACGCAGGAGTCGCATATCCCTGAACCTCAGCCCGGATCACGGGTGAAATAATAGGATGATCGGGGCAAAGGATACCTGGTTGTCCGTGCTGGTGGAGTTGGTGTTGCCGGTACCCTCGTTATCGAAAGCCACGTTGGCCCCAATCGTCGCGGTCACGGTCCCTTTATTCGTGAACCCGCTCACCGCCACGTTATAGACGGCCGGTCCGCCGGTGACGGAAACATCTTTGGTGCCGGGCGCGTCGCCGCCGATGGTCACATCCGATGGGTCGAAACCGGTGACGTTCTCGCTGAAAACGACCGTGAAGTTGATGGGCAGACTGCTCGTCGGATCAGACTGCGTGGCCGCCTGGTTGATGGTCACGCTCGGCGGCGTCGGCGTCGGCGGAGTCGTGGGCTCGCTGGTCACGAGGACATTGACACTATCGGTGTCCGAGCCGCCGAAACCGTCGCTCACCGTCAGCTCGAAGGTGAGCGTGAGGTCAATACTGTCGACGGGCGAAGTGAACGATGGCGTCGCTGTATTGGCGCCCGTCAAGGTGACCGGCGTGCCCGCCGTTTGCACCCACGAGAAAGTGAGCGGATCGCCGTCGGGATCGAAGCTGCCCAAACCGTTCAACGTCACCGGCGCGCCGAAGTCGACCTGCTGATCCGGGCCGGCGTTCGCCACCGGCGGGCGATTCGCCAGAATAAAGATGCTGACGCTGTCGGTGCTGGTCTGATCGCAGCTTCCGGTGACGGTCAATTGGAACGTGAGCGTCGTGTCGCTGTTCGGTGCCGTGAACGTTGGCTGAGCGGTGTTCGCGCCGGTCAGCACGACCGCCGGACCGCCCGTCTGTTGCCAACTGAAGGCGAGCGCATCGCCATCGGGATCGGTGCTGGCCGATCCGTTGAGTGTGACCGGTTTGCCGCCGTGCACCTGACTTTGATCGAAGCCGGCATTGGCCACCGGCGGACGGCTCGCGCGGACGATCACGTTAACCGAATCGGTGGTGCCGTCGACGGCACTGCTCGCCTGGCCGTCGCTGACGGTGAGCTGAAACGTGAGCGTGCCGGCGATGTTCGGCAGCAGCACGGTCGGCTTGGCGGTGGTGGCGCCGTTGATCGTCACCGGTGTGCCCGCGGTCTGTATCCAACTGAACGTGATGGCGTCGCCATCCGGGTCGGAGCTGGCCGAGCCGTCGAGCGTGACCGTGAAGCCGCCGCATTGATTGATATCCAGGCCGGCATTGGCGATCGGCGGGGCGTTGGCGTTGACGGTGATGGTCACCGTGCACTGGTCGATGCCGCCGCGGCCGTCGGTGACCGTCACGCGGAACCGGAGCGCGCCATCGACGTTCGGGACGGTGAAGGAGGCGACGGCGGTATTGGCATTCGTGAGCGTCACTGGCGTGCCGCTGGTCTGCTCCCACAGGAAGGTCAGAAGATCGTTGTCCGGGTCAAAGCTCCCGGAGGCGTCCAGCGTGATCCGCTCGCCGGCGTTGGCGGTTCGGTCTCCGGAGCATTTCCGAAGGTTATTGTTTGGGTCATTGTCGTTGTTGACCGGGCAGCCGTTCTGACCCCCGGCGGCGAACAGGACGAGAACGACGAATCCCAGCCGAGCATGCCGGCAGACTTTCTTCCACTGGCTCATGAGCGTTCCTTTCGTTGTACCGCGTTTGGACTATTTTAACGCGCCGCGGCTGCCCGCACAAGTCGATGGACCCGCGGCATCGGATTGAACCGCCAAGACGCCAAGGCGCCAAGAATACAGAACAGGAGCCGCCTTCAGATGAAAGGACGCGGTTGAGGGTAAGACTTACCGCTAGACGCCGTTCATTGTGCACGGTGACTGATTTCTCTTGGCGTCTTGGCGGTTCAAATCCGTTCCGGCCTCATTTTTGCGTTCGCACGTCACTGAACCTGGACCACCGGTCCCTGGTTTATAATGATAATTGGCGGCAGATTGGTGTTGGGGGGCACGGTGATGGTCGGGACCCGGAGCTGACTGCGGGGGGTGTCCTCATGATGGATGGGTCCGAAATCGTCGACGCACAGCAGCAAGGCCCGCTGGACCTTTTCGCTCCGCCAGCGGCAGCGTTTTGACGTTTCCTGAATCACCGGGATGGTGAACCGGAAGGCGGCGGGAATCTCGCGGACGGGGGCTCCGATGGTGACGGCTGGTACGAGATCGGCGGACTCGGCCCGGGCGATCCATTCGCTGGAAGCCTGCCGCGAGCGGGCGTCGTTGAGTTCGGCAATGGACCGCATGGCCTCAGCGCGGACACCCGCCTGTCCCGCAAGCGGCTGCCCGCCCGTCACCGCCCCCGGGTCTCCCGCCGGCACGGCCCCCTCGAACAGCGTGGCCCGACCGCCCTCCGCCAGGGCGAAGCCGCCGGCTCCAGCGGCGGACGTGACGCGCAACATGCCGCTTTCCAACCGGACCCAGGCACCCTCCTTACTCACGATAAGGGGCACCGTATCCCGCACCACCGCTATCGCCGACCCACTGACGACTTCAACCTGATGACGCGCGTCCTGGTCCAGATGGAGTTGCAAGACGCTGGCGGTATCCTGATAGAGCGAGATTTCGGAGGCCGGGGTATCCGTGCCCGCACTGAAGTAGAGCGCGACTCTGCCGGCGGCCGTCTCAACCTTGGCCGTCGGAGCAGCGGTATCGCCCGCGGCGAGCGGACGGCCATCCTGCGTGGCGGTCCCCGGCGGGGCGACCGCGGTGACGTATCCCTGGAGCGGAGCGGCGGCGGCATAAGCTGTTGCCGCCAAAATGATGGTCATACCAGCGAGCGTGTGTCGCATGTGGAACACCTCTGTATCATTGCGGATTGCGAATTGCTCATCCGAACCCCCGACGCTAGTCGGGGGCTTCATGCCTTCGGGCCCCTCACTTGCGTGAGGGGTTCGGAGCGCAATCAATTAAACTGTAGCGCCAGGCTCAGCCCGTATATCGCCCGATTGTACGAAAAGACCTCCTGCCCCAGGCGGTCTTCCACGTTGCTGTCGTCGTAGATCAACTGCACGTCGGCCCGCAGGGCCATCATCACGCGGTCGATCTTGATGGTATAGCGGTTGGCCCGGTCGCCGGGCACGAGCACGAACTGCCGCTCGAGCCCGAAGCGATACCGCTGAACGAGGTCGTCTCGTTCCCTGCGGTGGTAATCGATGAGGCTGGCATTGTGATAGTTCTGCCATTCCCATTCCGCGCCGAAATCAAAATTGACGCCGTAGGGCAGCGGCACGTCGATTCCCGCCGCGAGCAGGTAACGGTTCTGGTCGAATTCGGTGCCGCTCGTCGAATCCCACCCGTACTCGGTCCCGATATATGGCCGCAGCCAGCGCTGATAGTTATTCGGGTCCTGACGCGGATCGTTCTCATCGTACGTCGCGGGGTCGGCCGGGTCATAGGCCAGCCCCCACGGCTCCCAACCGATGCTCTTGTAGAAATGCGTCATGTCCACGAGTTCATACGACTGCGAAAACGTGAAAGCAAAGTAATTGCCGTCGCGATCGAAACCGTTGCTGGGCAACGGCTCCAGATAGTTGCGATCTTCGTAACGGAAGCTGAACGTGCTCGCCGACCGCTGATCGAAGGTGTACAGTGCCAAGCGCGGCGTCAGGCGGTTGACGCGGAGGAAACCGTTGTTGCCGAGCAGGAAGTAATCGTAGTCATATTGAATGCCGGCATACAGCGGGCCCTGCGCGACGCCGTCATTCTGCCAGGGTTGCAGCAGTTTGTACTGGAGCGCGACGCTGCCGCCGTAATCCTGTTCATTGAACTGGTGAATGTCACCGTGCCAGTTGGCCCCGGACCGGCCGGATACGCCCACCGTCCAGCGATCCAGGTCCGGGCTGATCTTGGCGAGATCGAGCGTGTAGCCGATGGCAACGCCGGTATCGAAGCGGACATCGCGCTTGCGACCGATTTCCGGCGGCGGAGAGGTATCGTGGCCCAGCAGGATCACGTTGGTGTCATAGGCGAACCCCATGCGCCAATCGAGGTACAGATCTTCGGTCGCCGAGCCGCGATGCTCCATGGCTTGTTCGATCGCGGGCACGTGCTCCTTGGCGACATCGGGGATCAGCCGGCCGAGCGATTCGTCCTCGCCCTGCGGATAGGGATGGCCGGTATCGTATTGCCACGCCTGCTGGAAGAATTCCTTGGCCTCGGCGTAATAGGTGCGATACTCGGCCCGGCCCTTGGTGGCCTCGTCGGTGCCCTGCCGGGTGCGGATCAAACCGAGGTAGAGGGTGGGATAGCTCAGCCATCGGCGCACCTCCAGGTCGCGGTCGGGCGTGCCCGGCGGGAGGAGCTTGTCAATGTGCTTAGCAGAATCCGGCCGCACGAGGGCGAGCATGAGCTGTCCGGCTTCATCAAGCCTGGCCCGGTCGGCCAGCTCGTCGGGAGCGTCCGGTTTATCCGCCGGTCGGAGCGCCTGACGGTATACAACGACGCCGAGGAAGAACTCGCCCCGTACGCGGTTGATGCCCGTTGGAGCTGGCTGCGAGCGCAAATAGTGTTCAAACGCCTGCCGGGCCTGCCCCAGCAGTTCCGTACGCGCCGCCACGCGCTCGGCCTCCGAACCGCCCGCATAGCCGGCCAGTTTGATTTTGACCACGCCGTCAATCAGGTGCAGCGCCGATTCGCGGTCGGGGATTCCCTTTTGAAGCAGCTCGTCGATATCCCGGCTCATCAGGCGGTATTGCTCCGCCGCCGCGCTGTCCTCCTGGGCGGCGGCGGGCGCCTCTTTGCGAGCGCGGTCGATGCGGGCTTCGTTCTGGTGCAGCGCCCCGAGCTGGCCGTGAGCCAGTGCCCGCATAAAGCGAGCCGAATGGTTCTGCGGGTCCTGCTCAAGAATATGGGTCAGAAGATTGATGCAAGACTGGTACTCAGCGGTCCATATATTCTTGGCGGGCGCTTTGCCGGCCCGGTTGTAGTGAAGCATCGCCCGGTTCATCAGGATCGCCGGATCGGTGCCGTCGACGGCACTATCGGCCGATGGCGCGGGCTGCTGGGCGAGTGCCGAAGGGTCGTCGACGACCCAAGCGCCGGGATGGAGGACAATTGCTGCCCACAATAAGGTTGTGGAAAACCACGTCCGAGCGTGTCTTGATCTCATGGGGAATTCGCAATCCTTGGCTATGCTGCTACGTTCCTGCGAGACTTAAAGCTGTGAGCGCCGATTGCAGGATGACGTGCAGCCCGGTACTGGTGACAAAATCCCCGAACTGTCGGTCGGTGATCCCGCAGGCCCCCAGGGTGGATACGGCCAGGGGAAGCACCCACATCAAACTCAACTTTACTCGTCGCATCCCGGCTCCTTCTCAAATGATTGCGGTTGGCGAATCCGAACCCGGCACGCAAGTGCCGGGCCAGGCCCCGCACTTGCGTGCGGGGTTCCGACTGGTCACCGCGTGTTGACGATGAGATTATCCAGGACGAAATATGCGCTATCCGCCAGAACCGTCAGGGCCGCCTGATTTCCGATGTTCTGGAGAAGCAGAGGGTTGTTAATGGAACACGCCTGCTGGAACAGGAAGACGGGCCCCAGCAGAAGCGATAACCAGCCCAGTTTTGCGAGAATTCGCCGCGCCATGTGCAGGATCCCTGAAAGGTATTGGTTCCACTCGTGCCACGCCCACGCCCTCGCCCGGAGGAGCCGCCGGCTCAACCGGGCAGGACTTGGGAAGCCTGTACGCCGTAACAGTCATAATTGAATCGGCCGATCAGGTCAACCCGCAAAAGCGGCATTAGGCATTTTATTCCGCTAAATGGGACACCACCACCAGTTGCGCGCCCGCTTCGGGGCGGCTCCGGGGATAGAGGAAGCCCGCGTCAGGCGGGAGGAGATTGCTGGAGATGCTCGTTCCTAGACGGCTTTCCGTCTTGCTTATGAGCGTCCATGCGTCTTCGATGTTACCGCCGACTGAAACCGCTGTCGCGTAACGGTACGAATCGCGGTCGGCGGATTTGAATTGGATCGGCTTGCCCTGGTTCATCATGTCTCGCCACAAGCCGCCCCAGGTCTTGTCTGTCGGCGCACCGGGTGTGCCCTGCGGCGGCTGCGTGAGACTGACGAAGGTCCATACCGCGGTGGGCGATCGATCGAACGACCGTTCGCACAGTTGGGCCAGGCGCGTGACCTGGACCGGCCCCGCGGCGGGCACATCCTTGGGCTGTCCAAGATTCACCGGGTCCGCCAATCGCATCTGCACCGGCACCCCCGCGAACGGTAGCTCGGTCATCGGCACAAAGCAGAGCGGGCCGTCGGGGGCGATGGCGACACCGAACGACGCCACCCCGCCGCCGCGGGAGGCGAAGAACGGTTTCGCACCACCCCTGGCGGTTACGATCGGTTGCAACAAGCGTGCTCCCAGCACCGGCAGCGCTTTGGCCGGATCGAACGCGACACCATCCAGAAATTCCGCCGCGCCGCCCAGACTCCGCAGCGCCACCGTCCACGAATCACCGTCATCGACGAACCAGTAGAACGCGTATACGTGGTCGGTGCCCCAGAAGTATTCGATGAACCGGTTGGGCTGGACCCACTTGCGGGTGCGGTCGTCCAGGTTCTTTTGCAGGGTTGCGGTCAACGATTTCAGGTCGTCCGCGGGCAGCACCTCGGACATCCATTTGATGCGGCCAAGCAGAACCAGGTAGTCGGAGACGCGTTTGAGTTCGCCGGGATTGCTGACGTCAAATTTCAGCTCCTTCAGGTCGCCGGGGGCTTTCAGGGAGAGGGCTTTGGCCAATTGGTCATCGAGTTGTTTCCGCTCTCCCCACCAGCGATAAAACTCCGGCACTTTGGCGGTGTTCACCTGGTTATTGACTTCCGCGGCGATCAATTCGACGGTGCGAGCAAGGCCCTTGGGCGGCGCGTCGGGCAGCGCCGTCTGCGGATCGGGGACGGGGATGGAGAGCAGCTCCCTGCCCTGCGGACCGGGGCGGCGAATGGAGAGCAGCAGCTTGCTGTTATCGAGCCGCAGATCGACCGCCGCCGCGTCGTAGTCGCGCAGCCACGTGTTGCCCTGCCCGTTCACCAGCGCGCCGGCAACATCGCTCCTCCACTTCTCGTTCTTGGCGTATTCGGGCCAGCGCGGCTTGTTGCTGACGGTGAAGGCAGTGCCGTCGACGGCACCGCTCTCCGCGGCGGCAGCGACGTTGCCCGCCCGGTCGGAAGCGGTTCCGGCCGCGATGGCGATCGCCAGCGTGCCGTCGCCGGCGATGCCGGCCACGGTCAATGTCCGTGATGCATTGCCGACCCCTGATATCGCCAGCTTGCCGGTAGCCGTCCCCGTTAGGGTCGTGAGCTTCGCATCTTTGTCGGCGAGCGTGATCTTATCCGCGCCCGTGTAGGTGATCGTATACGTAACCGGCCCGGTCGCTGTTGAATGAGGGGACGGCGGACCGATGGTCAGCGTCGGCGGCGTGTTATCGACGGTCACCTTCGCCGAAACGGGTGCGTCGGCGGCCACGCCATTGCCGGCTGCATCCGCACAGGTACCCGGTTTGAGTCGAATCGCCAGCGCGCCGTCGCCGGTGATCTCGTCGAGCATCACGGTGTACGGTCCCGTGCCGTCGATGCCGTCGACGGCAACGGCACCGCCGGTGCCAGTCACGCTGACTTTCCCGGCCCTGGCTTTCTCCGACGCCACCACCTCGACCGCATCGGTGCCCATGCCCTTGACGGGTTCACTGAAAGTCAGGTCGAAGCGGACCGGCCCTTTCCGCGTGAGCGCGACCGATGGCTCGCCGATGAGCACGGTCGGCGGCGTCGCATCATACGTCACGACATTGTCGGCTCCCGCCGAAGCGGTGTTGCCGTTGCCGGCGGCATTGACCGCGGCCTTTGAATGGATGGCTGCGATGACCGTGCCCGACTTCGTGAGGCCGCTGACGGTGATCGTGTAGTTCTGGTGATCGCCGGAGTCCGCGACTTCCACTTTCTTCGTGCCACTCGCGGTGCCGGTAATCTTCACATCCGATTCATCGAACCCGGTGACCGGTTCGGTGAACTTCGCGGCGAACTTGATGCTGGAAGAATTCGTCGGATTCGCCTGTCCCGCTACGCGGGCGAGCGTGACGCCGGGCGCGGTGACATCGTAGGCGACGGTGATTCCATCGGCGGGTGATGCCGTGTTGCCGTTGCCGGCGGCATCGGTCGCGACATTGGCGGCGATCACGGCGACAATGCTGCCGCTGCCGGTTGGGCCCGCCGCGACCACCTCGTAGACGGCCGGTCCGCCCGTGACGGCTACCGTCTTGTCGCCGGTAGCCGTGCCGGTGATCGTGACGCGTTTACCGTCGAACCCGCTCACCGGTTCACTGAACGTCGCCGTTAAGCGGATCGGCATCGCGTTCGTCTGGCTCTTCTGACCTTCCGCCAGCTTCAGGCTCACCGTCGGTGCGACACGGTCAATCCGCACGGGTTCGCTCGGCCCGAACGCCTCATTGCCCTGACCGTCGGCGGCTTTCGCGGCATCCACATTGACCGCCAGCGTGAGCGTGCCGTCGCCATCGAGTCCGCTGATTGTGACGGTGTAGATCGAGCCACTCTTGCTCTCGACCGAAATCTTCTTCTTGCTCAATGTACCGTCGTGTTTGACCGTCACGCCCGCCTCGCCAAACCCGCTGACCTCCTTATCAAACTCAACGGTGAAGCCGACCGTCTCGACATTGGTCGGCCCCGTGCGGTCTGCTGTGATGGATTTCACCTTCGGCCGGGCGACGATCGGCGGCGGAGCGGTCTTGACCTGTAGTGTGGCCGGTTCGCTGCCCGCCGAGCCCGCGGCATTGGTGATGACGCAGCGATAATCCCCTGCATCGACTTCCTTCGCACTGGCCAGGTTCAGCACTTCGGACTGTTGACCGGCGACCGCGTTCCAGCCATTGCTGGCCTTTTTCTGCCACTGGAAGTTCAGCGGCTTCGTCCCGGTGACCTCCACACGCAGCTCCGCCGCTGCGTTCTCATCGACCGTGATGCCCTGTGGGTGTTTCGCAATCGCCGGTGGGACGACGATCCTCAGTGCCGCCGGGTGGCTCGATGCCGAGCCGGACGCATTGGTGACCACGCAGCGATATTGTCGTTCGTCGGCGGGAATCACGGTCAGCAGCGTCAACGTGCTGCCGGTCCGCCCCTTCATGGCCTGCCACTGGTTGTCCACCATCTTTTCCCACTGAAAGATGGGTTCCGGTCGGCCGCGGGCCTTGACGGTGAAGCTGGCCCGCGCGCCGGCGGTCACCACCACTTCGGCCGGTTGATCGACGATCGACGGGGCCAGCGGCGTCGCGGGGCGCGTCAGCCAGAACGCAACCGCAGCCACGCAGCCAATCGTCAGCGTGGATAAGCCGCCGATGCGCACGAGCTTTTTTCGGGCAGTATGTAATCCCTGCCGTGCGCTCTCGGCGATTGATCCGGCATCGCCGTGCAACTCCGGCACGTAGGGATTGCTCAACACCTCGCCGGCCAGCGCCAGCGCGGGCTTCAGCCGGCCGGCGGTGAGCGCTTCATGAGCCGAGGCGAGCGCGCCCCGAACCTCCTGCTGTGAATCGCCGATTTGTTTGAGCAGCGTGTGGATTTGTGCGAGGAGTTGGTTCGCGCCCTTGCTCACCGCGTCGAAACCTCGGCCTGCCGAGCTCTCGGCGATCCGGGCGGCTTCCTGCAAGTCCAGCAGTTCGGCGGGTTCATACTGGCGGCGGCTGTCGAATCGGGCCTGCGCGCGGGCCAGTTCCGCCTGGGCATCCTGAAAATCCGCCCCGCGAAGAAACTGCCGGAGCTGCTCGACGATCTCGGCCGCATTCTGGTAACGATCCTGCGGTTCGGCGGCCATCGCTTTTTCGCACACGGCTCGCAGCGCCCCTGGCGTCTGCGGCGCGGCCTGGGCCAGCGGTTTGACCTGCGATCGCAGCGTGTTCAGCAGCGTCCGCGAGATCGACGGGCGGACGCGCGTCGATGTATCCGACGTCTGGAAAGGCGGCTGCTTGGCGAGCAGGCCGTACAGCACGCAGCCCAGCGCGAAGATGTCAGCCCGGTGATCGACGAACTCGCCCAGCGATGCCACCACCTCCGGCGCGATGTACCCCGGCGTACCGCACAGGCCGGTGTTGGCCCGGCGGTCGCAGATCGAACGCATCCGCGCCAGGCCGAAATCGATCAGCCACGGCCCTTCGCCCGGCCGCTCGCCGAGATAAATGTTCTGCGGCTTGATGTCGCGATGCAGCACGCCCTGCTTGTGGGCGTACGCGAGGGCATCGGCGACGGGAATGAGAATCTCGGCGATCGCGCGCGGCGTGAGCGGGTGCTGCCGCGCGTACTCGGCCAGATCGCGCCCGCGGATGTAATTCGTATCGAAGCACGGCCGCTCGTCAATCACGTCGAAGCTGTTGATGTGGATGATGTGCGGGTGGTTGAGGGCGGCGACGGCTTCGGCTACGTTCTGAAGCGCGTCGGCCAAGCTGCGGCTCTCGGCGGCGGCGGGCGCGAGCTTGAGCGCGACTTCGCGTTTGAGCTTGAGGTCGCGGGCCCGGTAGACCTCGCCCATGCCGCCGCGGCCGAGGAATTCGACGATCTCATACTTGTCGCCGAGCCGCGAGCCGGCCGCGAGTGTCTCGTCCGGTCTCGCCGGGCGGGCAGTCAACGTGCAATCGTGCAGAAACGTCTCGAAATTGTGCACCGTGGTCCGCACCCAGTCGGGGGCGTTCCGAGGCAGGCTCTCTTCGGGCGGAAAGACATCGACCTCGGCGACTTTTTCCTCGCGGCGCGTCCGTAGCTCCAGGTGCCTCTGAATACTTTTAATGCGCACATCGGTCAGCAGCTTCTGGGCCTTCTGCCGCAGCAGCGTCGCCGCCTGGACCGCCGGCCGCGAAGGGTCTGGGATCTTGTGCAGAATCTCATCGAAAGCCCGCATCGCGCCGGGGAATTCCTCCCGATCGATCAGCGCCCGGCCCGCGTCGACCGCCGCCAGGTCCTCAACGATCTGCGTGGCACCGGCCAGCACCGCCGGTTCGGCCTGCCGGTTCTTCAGAACGCTCTCGGCGGCACGCTGCGCGGCCGCAAGATCGCCGGCCCGCATCGCCGCAAGCGCCTGGTCGTAGTCGGCGACCGCCCGCTGGCGAGCCTGATCGGCCGACTTCTGCGCCGCCCCTCCTTTTTCGATGATCTGTAGCGCCTTCGCCCGAAGCGCGGCATCCGTATAGGGATTCTGTTCGACCTCCCTGGCGAGGTTCAGGCCGTCCGCGAACTGACCCTGCTTCATCACATCAACCGCTCGCGCCAGTTGCTGCGTCAACGACTGGAGCAGCTTGCCGCGCACCGCGGCCACATCCGCCGCGATCCGCTCGGCTTCGGCCGCGATGTCCGGGTATTCCGAACGGGCCAGCCCACGCGCGATCTTCTCGGCCTCCAGCCACTGCTCGCGTTCCAAATGCTCGCGGGCGCGGCGAAGATGCTCTTCGATCTCGGCACGGCTCTCCTGGCCTTTGACGGCGGCCGCCAGCAGCTCCTGCTTTCGACGCGGGATTTCATCGAGCAGCACCGATGCCAGTCGCCGTTGTGCATCGGAGATGTGCTCGGTCTTCAGGGCGTCATCGAGCAGGCTCTCGGCGTTTTCCAGACTAGGCCACTCGCCTGACTTGATCGCCTTGTCCGCCGACTGGAGCAGTCCGTCGATGTGGGCCCGCGCCTGGCGGATGACCTCCTGTTGCTCTTTGAAACGTTTCTCGGTCTGGTCGATTTTCGCGTGCAGATCGCGCGCCTGCTGCGCCAGCTCCGCGTGCATGTCCTGCCGCTCGACGGGCTGAATCAACTGCCGGGCCTCGGCAAAGGCTTCGCGGGCCAAAGCATCGACGGCCTGCCGGAGATGCTCGGTCAGCTCCTGGGCGTAACGGCGGCGGGCCTCGGTTTCGGCACGATGCTGCGCCAGACGTGCTTCGACGGTACCGGCCGTTGAAACGATGTCCGGGACCCACGATGGGAGTTCCGGCCGCTGCGACAGATGCTTTTCGAGAAGTTCCCAGTCTTCGGCAGCCAGCGCGTTCTCGGCCTGCGACAACCACGCACGAGCGGCCGCTTCGACCGTATCCACCGTTGCTTTGGTTGTTTTTTCCTGGCGCGAGAGCTCATCCCGCAGACGCGCGAGTTGCTGCTCGACCGGCGGCAGCAACGGCGGAGTCCGGGGCATACCTTCCAATCGCGACTGGAAGGCGCGAAGTGTATTGAGGTACTGTGCAACCTGCTCGCGATGGGCGCTGCCCAAGGCGGTTTCGATCTCGGCCAGCTCGCCGCGGACGGCAAGATTCTGATCGAGTCGGGCTTTAAGCTGCTGGGCCTTCTGGGCCGCCGCGGACGGTAGATCCGGCACCGCCCGCACCTGAGCCAGCGGCCCCGCCGCCTGCTCCCAATCCTCGCTAGCCAAGGTTTTGACCGCCGACTCGAAAACCAGAAACGCATTGGCGAGCTGCACGACCGCGCGGGAGGCATCGGGGTTTCGCGCGATCGGTTGAACGCGGCGGCGAATCTCGTCCCACGGCACGTCTTCCAGCGGCGCATGTTCGAGCAGTCCCGAGACGGCTTTGATCTCGGACTTCAGAATGTCATCGATGGAGGCTGGGCCGATACCAACGCCGGCCAGGGACTCGGCGGCTTGAGCGGCGGACGGGCGGTTCGGCGGATCACGATCGTTCATCCGCCCGACGACATCGCACCACACCTGGATCGCTTTGTCGGGCGATTCGCGCAGCTCCTTGCGGAATCCCCTGGTGGACACCAGTTCGCCCAGACCCTCGGCAACTTCGACCAGCCGGTGCGCTTCGGGAAAGTCAAAGAAATACGGATGCCGCCGTTCGGCCAGCAGGTGCAGCAACAGGCCCGCGGCGATGATGTCGGCGCTCGGCTCGAAGCTCTTGTACAGGCGCGTGCCGTATTTTTCGGGGTCGATGAACGCGCACAGACGATCGTCGCGGTCGCTCACGTCCGGCGGCAGGACTTCCCAGTAACCGCTTGCATCGTGCAGGACCGCGGCAACTTGTTGCCGCAAACTTTCCGCGCCGGGGTGCGCGGCCAGATTGATGTAGCTGTCCGGGCCCAGGGCGGCGCAGACGGCTGGCGCGAAGCCGAAATCGGTGATCCTCTCAATGCCGTCTTTTCCCACCAGAATGACGCCGGGGCACAATCCGCCGTGTATCGCCGGCCGGGCATCCTTCATCCCGTGGGCCACCCGCAGCGCATCCAGAATTGCCGCCGCCATCCGCAGCAGCGCGGCGTTGTCGATGGGCGGCGCCTGCGGATCGAAAAAACGCTCGATCGGCAGCGGTTCCGCCGGTTCGTGGTCCACGAAAAACGCGAGATCGTTTTGTTGAAGCGTGCCGGTGAAGCGCAGCACGTGCGGCGATCGCGCCGCCAGTTGCTGCTGAAGTTCGACGGCCGCGGCGAGCGCCTGCGCAAGCTGGGTGAGCTGAGCTTGCGTAGCCCCTGCGGGTTTGAGGATGACACGTCGAGTTCCGGCCATCAGCGGTAAAGCCCCTGGGGCGGACATGAACGGGAACAAGCAACTGGGCCCATTCCGCGGCCCGGCGGGGGCGGCGCTTCTATGGGCCGTGATCGGCCAAATCGCGGGAAACGGCCAGCTATATGTTAGTTCTCGCGGGGGCGGCGGATCAATGGGCGTTCCCGGGCGGGGAGTGTTTTGCTACGAGCCGCGTCGCTCGGCGAATGCGTCATTTGCCTCGCTTACGCGTCCGGCACGGCTCTGTCCAAGGCCCTTGGCGATACTTCTCATCAAGTCGGCGTTTTCGAGGACCGCGATGGTTTCTTCCATGGCGCGAAGCTCCTGAGCGCTGATCAAATACGCTCGTTCGTGCCCGTGCTGGGTCACTACCACTCGGCCTTCCTTTTCCACGCGGTCCAGATACTCGGCAAATCTCTCCCGCATTTCAGACGCGGAAACAGCCAGTTCGCTCATTGGAATCCTCCATTCCGGAGCCCGACTGGGTATCCTCGGGCCAACAAAGCTGTATCACCCTTTCCGTAAGACAATCCACATTTTCAGGTATGGTTTGTACAAGGATTGTACGCTTCACGGGATGAAAGTGCCTAATTGCCTCTGCCTCGCACGTCGAAAGGGCGGGACGCCTGCGGCTCAGGGGGCGGCGGGCTCGGCGGGATCGCCGGCCAATAGACCATGTCCGCGGGGTTCTTCTCGGAGTAGGCAATATCACTTCTCGGTGATGCGGAAGGCTGATCGATGAGCTTCTTCTGGCCGTGATCGTCCACCAGGTTCCGCCAGACGCTGTACAGCCGCATTTGGCCGTTCGCGTCCACCGAATACCGGAGTGCCGCGCCGGTGTAGACATCGATCGGGACGCTCGCCGCGTAATCCGGCACCAGCGCTTCGAGCCGATCCGGAAACCGCCCGTGTTTCGCCCGGTACGCCAGCAGCGCGATCACCGTCTGCGTCGCGGACTCGTTCATCCTCGTTTCACGGATCAGTTGATCGGCCCGATCTAAGCTGGGCATCATCTCAGCAATCAACCGGTATCGATATCGCTGTACGGGATCAGAATTGAGCTTTTCGATAAGCTTATCCGCCTGCGCCCGCGCGGGGTCATAGAGCGGTAGCCTACGGAAGTTGTCCATCTGATTCCAAAGTTCATGGTACTTGGCCAGTGTCTCCTTCCGGCCTGCATGGATCGCGACGACACCCACCGACCAAGCATCATACGAGCCAAACACGGACACGTACCGGGCCACTTTCGTTCCGATCAGATGCCCGTCGCCGCACCCGTTGTCCGTGAAAAAACACTGGACCATGTCCTCAAAGTTGTATTGTTCGCTGGTCAGATTGGTCCGAATGGCCTCGGACGAAGCGGTCATGAGATGGCCGGCCCGCAGTGCCCGAACGTCCGTCGGGGTCAACTTTCCCTGCGTCTCATACAAAAGAGTTCTCATATCCTCTGTAGAGAGATTCACAATCGCGGCCCCGACCAACTGTTCGATCAGCGTGCCGCCGGGCAACAACTGAAACCCCATGCGGTGTGCGGTATCCAGCGAATCCCACGCGGCGTCCAATTCTCCCGAGGCCAGGTGAACCCGGGCGTTCAGCGCCAGGAATTTGGCGACTTCGCGACAGCCCGCTAGTGGCGGCAGGAGGATCGACATCACACGTGGGAACTCCGGGTTTTCCTTTGGTTCGACGAACTCGTAGGAAGCGCCGGGCTTCATTCGGCGTTTATTCATCTCGAACGTGAACCGCCGGCTTTCACGATTGTCGTAGCGATATCCGAGGGCGCGCCGATGGGCCGCCCGGCGGATGTCATCGACGAACCTCCGGTTAGCCTGCACCCAGGCCGTCGCCGCGGGCCACAGCTCATCGGCCGGCGTCAGATACGCGAATCGATCAGTCTGCTCATCCAGCTCGTCCGGCATCGGCTGAAAATTCAGGATGATCTGCTTGAGGATCGGCCAGGCCCGCTCACTCTCGGGGACCGTGTCCACGGGCGCGTTGATCCTGGCGACATAGTCCACCGAGAGCGTCGGCCGGCCCGTGAAGATCCACCCGATGTACGCGGCGATCGCCAGCAGTGTGAGTACAAAACCGCGGCACGTGGCGACGAACGCTTTCCAGATGACGGGTCGTGCCCGCTTCTTGCCGCGGCGGATCAGGCGGGCCGCCAGGCGCGGATTGCCGAACTGTTCGACTGCCCGCCGCGCGGCTTCATCCGCCGGCAACCCGGCCTCAGTCATTGCGCCGATCGCATCGCGGAAATGGCTCTTCAGCTCCGCGCGGACATCGTGCTTCTCGGACAGCCACAACCGCGTGCGGCGGACGATGTCCCGGATTAACGCTTGAATCGATGGCGGAATGTCCAGATCGGCGATGCTCGCGCGTTTCGCGGCGCGGCTCTGTCGTGACCCAACCACCCAGGCCAGCAGCACGCCGCCGATCAGACAAACCGGAGTCAGCACGATGAGCGGCGGCAGAAGGAAGGTGAGAATCCCGTTGACGCACTCCAGAGAAGCGGCGGCAACGGCCCCCGTCATCAGACCGAAGATGATGCGCGTGGTGCGGCTCGGCGACTGCCTCTCATTCGCTTTGTTCATTTCGATGTCGATCTTGAGAGTTCCTGTTGTTCGTAATCAACCAAAAGCCAGTGCTCGTGGGGCATCCGCGACCAGGGCGCCGATGCCTTTGACCAGCGCTTCCCACTGCTCGATATCGCGTGCCAGCCGCTTTCGGCCGTCGTCGGTCAGGTGGTAGTACTTGCGGTCGCGTTTGTTGTCCGCCGACATCCATTCGCCGCGGATGAGGCCCTGGGCTTCGAGGTTGTAAAGGAGCGGGTAAAGCGTGCTCTGGCCGAGCTTCAGTACGTCATTCGAGCGTTTAGCCAGCTCGGTCACCAGCTCATAACCATACATGGCTCGCCGATTTAACAGCTTCAATACGCCCAGCGGCAAGGCACCTTTGAGAAGTTCACGTTCGATGCGCATCTGACGATCTCCTATGGTATGTTAAACATAGTATACATCGCAAAGCTGGCTGGGGCAAATCGGAATTCGAGAATATTTTTATCCTAACACTTGCCAAACTTCCGATGGCGGTTATACTGTCGGCCGAATCGGGGGCGCGGCCAAAGATTGCGTCAACAAGTTGACGCGGTCCTTTATCAGGAAGACGCACATGAACCAGAACCCACAGAACACATCGAGCAATCGGGACAAAGCGCTGGATCGGGCCCTTCAGCAAATTGAAAAAAGCTTCGGCAAAGGGGCGATCATGAAGCTGGACAGCGCGGAGTGTGCTGTGCATGACGGCCTCAGCACCGGGGCGCTCTCGCTGGACCTGGCCCTCGGTGGATACGGCATTCCGCGCGGGCGCGTCGTCGAATTGTTCGGGCCGGAGTCGAGCGGCAAGACGACGCTGGCGCTGCACGTGGTGGCGTCGGCCCAGAAGCGCGGCGGCGTGGCGGCGGTGGTCGATGCCGAACATGCCCTGGACCCGACGTGGGCCAAGCGATGCGGCGTCAAGCTCGAGGAATTGCTGGTCAGCCAGCCGGATACCGGCGAGCAGGCCCTGGAGATCGTCGAGATGCTGGTCCGCTCGAACGCGGTGGACTGCATCGTGATCGACTCGGTGGCGGCGCTGGTACCCAAGGCGGAGCTGGAAGGCGAGATGGGCCAGGCTCACGTCGGCTTGCAG
>CAYLLT010000017.1:0-51306 GCA_964384465.1 uncultured Planctomycetales bacterium
GACGCGGCCATGTACTTCAACCGCGTGAGCGAGAGCAAAGAAATCGCGCGGTGACACGCTCGACTGAGCAGGTTCCGGGGGAAGCTCGGCTCCATGTCTCTGCGGTTCAGAGTTGAACCATGACCCGGACTCAGGTATGAATGAAACGCGCGAACCGGAGGCGGGACAATGGAGACCGCGACCATTCTCGGAATCGATGAGGCCGGCTACGGGCCGATGCTCGGGCCGCTGGTGGTGTCCGCGGTCGCGTTCGACGTTCCGGAATCCGTTTTGCGCGAGGCGGAAGATCCCGACGGGCCCAATCTGTGGGCGCTGCTCAAATCCGCCGTGCTCAAGCGGCCGAGCCGGCGCGGCTCGCGCCTGGCGGTGGCCGACAGCAAAATCCTCTACAATGCTGCCAATTCCGAGCACGGCCTCAAGCTGCTCGAACGGGCCGCCCTGACGTTCCTCATGCAGAACGGCGAGATGCCCGCCACGCTGAATGCGATTCTCGATCGCATCTGCCCGCACGTCTGGGAGGAGATGGATGGTTATCCCTGGTACAGGCGCGCCGATCTCGGCCTGCCGGTGCGCTGCCCATGCGATGATCTGGCTACGCAGCGAAACGCGCTCAAGCTGGCGATGTCGCGGGCGGGCGTCACATTTCGCGGCGCATGGGTCGAGGTGCTGCCGGAGGGCCGGTTCAACCGACTCGTGACTGCCACGCACAACAAGGCGGTGGTGCTGTTTTCGCAGGCGACGCGGCTCATTCAACGGGCGGCCGATGCCCTGGGGCCCGTGCCGCTGCGCGTATGGGTGGACCGGCAGGGCGGCCGTGTCTGCTACCGCGAGGCGCTGATGACCGCGTTTGACGGCGCCCGCGTGGACGTGCTGGAAGAGTCGCCGGAGCGGAGCAGCTACCGCCTGCACCGCCCGCACGGGCCGTGGATGATCCGCTTCGTGATGAAGGGCGAATCGCACCAGCTTCCGATCGCGCTGGCCAGCATCTACAGCAAATACATTCGCGAGCTGTTCATGATCTGCTTCAACCGCTACTGGTCGGCGCGGGTGAGCGACCTGCGGCCGACCGCCGGTTATTATGTCGACGCCCGGCGGTTCATGGAGGAGATTCGCGTCGCCATCGACGAGCACCAGGTGGATCGCAGCACGCTGGTGCGCATGGCGTGACTTGTGGTGCAGGCGTCTCGCCTGCTCGTGCAGCCGGGACGGCCGCACCACAATCTTGGGGTGAGCACGACCGTGATACAAATTGACGGTTTACACAAGCGTTTTGGCGAGCTGGAGGTGCTTCGCGGCATCGACATGGGGGTGGAGCGCGGCGAGGTTGCCGTGCTGATCGGGCCGTCGGGGTGCGGCAAGAGCACGCTGCTGCGCTGCATCAACGCGCTGGAAACGTTCGAGGCCGGACAAATCCGCGTGGGCGAGCTGTCGCTGGGGCCAGCGACGAACGGCGACCGCACCGCGGTCGAGCATCAGCTTCGCCGCCGCGTGGGCATGGTGTTCCAGCAATTCAATCTCTTCCCGCATCTGTCCGTGCTGGAGAACGTGATGAGCGGGCCGGTGTATGCGATGGGCGTGCCCCGCGCGGAAGCGGCGGAGAAGGCCCGCGGGCTGCTGGACCGCGTCGGCCTCGCCGACAAAGTTGATCAGCGGCCGGCCAAGCTCTCCGGCGGACAGCAGCAGCGGGTGGCGATCGCGCGGGCGCTGGCCAACGACCCGGAGGTGATGCTTTTCGATGAGCCGACCAGCGCGCTCGATCCGCGCATGACGGCCGAAGTGCTGGCGGTGATGGCCGACCTGGCCTCGTCGGGCCAGACCATGATCGTCACCAGCCACGCGATGGGTTTCGTCCGCCGCTCGGCCCACCGCGTCCACGTCCTCTGCAATGGCCAGATCGTAGAGTCCGGATCACCGGAGCAAATCCTCGATCAATCCCAGCATCCGCAAACGCGCGAACTCCTCGCCCACGCGGCGGGGTGAAACTGCTCGTCACATCGTCAATCCACTTCCCAGTTCTCATGACGCAGACCGGGCACGCGGCTGAATTCGCCGGTGTTGTTGGTCACGAGGGTCAGGTCATTCGCGACGGCGATCGCGGCAATCAACAAGTCATTGGGGCCGATGGGGGAGCTTGCCAGCGCCGCGCGGATTCGTCCGTACTCCTCGGCGCAGCGATCGTCAAAAGCGAATGACCTGAATCTTAAAAGAAACCGCTGTTGGCGCGAGAGGGCCAATTGTGGCTTTGTGCTGCGCTGAGCACCAAAGCAAAGCTCAGCCTTGACGATGGAGCAGACAGAGATCTCTGCCTCGTTGGTGCTGTCGATCCGGCGCTTCAATGTGAGCGAGCGGCCATTCAGGTAACGAATACATGCGTTGGTGTCGAGAAGCCAGCTCATTCGAGGGGCTCGCGGTCCTCAAGGTGGCCCGGCTCCGGTCGCTCCAGACCCAGGTCGGCACATGAGCCGTAGGTTTCCTCGACGAACTGATGCCATTCGGTCGCATCAACAGGAGGTCCGCCGTTGGTGAGAGGTTGGATCGTAATCATAACCTCCGTATTGGCGTCCGCAGGTCCGACAGGCACCTTGACGGACAATACGCCGTCTTTGCCGACGCGCGAATGAACTTGAATCGTTTGCATGATACACGGTTCCGAGTCGGACAAGCCTCGTCATGCCAGTCAACTATTATAACCGACTCTGGCATGGGCAAAAACAAAAGGTGATGGCATGAGCGTACTACTTCTCCGCGGTGGTATCGGCAAAGAGCGCTTCGACGAACGTTTCCGGATCGAACGGTTCGATGTCGGCGGGGGTTTCGCCGAGGCCTACGAACTTGACGGGGATATTGATCTGATCGCGGATGCCGATGACGATGCCGCCCTTGGCGCTGCCGTCGAGCTTGGCGAGGAACAAGCCGGTGACGTTGACGTGCCGGCTGAACATCCTGGCCTGGTTGATGGCGTTCTGGCCGATGGTGGAGTCGAGGATGAGCAGCACTTCGTGCGGGGCGCCGGGGACCTTCTTTTCGACGACGCGCTGAATCTTGTTCAACTCGCGCATGAGATGCTCCTGCGTGTGCAGGCGGCCGGCGGTGTCCACGATGAGATAGTCGGCCCCGCGCGAGACGGCCGCTTCGCAGGCGTCGTAGGCCACCGCGCCGGGGTCGGAGCCCTGCTGGTGCTTGACGATCTGGATGCCGAGGCGGCTGGCCCACTCGGTGAGCTGGGCGACGGCGGCGGCGCGGAAGGTGTCGCAGGCGGCGATGATGACTTTCTTCTCCTGCTGGGCAAGATAATGGGCGAGCTTGGCCACGCTGGTGGTCTTGCCGGAGCCGTTGATGCCGACGATGAGAATGACCGTGGGGCCGGCGGGGGCGGTCTTCAACTGCCGATCGGCTTCCGGCCAGTAGGAGACGATCTGCTGCTTGAGGAACGGGATGATTTCCTGCGTCTCGCTGATCGCGCCGCTGTTATAGGCCGTGCGAATCTCAGAAATCAGCCGCTCCGTCGGCGCCGGCCCCATGTCGTCAGCCAGCATGGTTTCCTCGAGCTGGGCGATGACGGCCTCGTCGATCTTCTTCCCGAACGGCAGGATCGAGCGGAAGCTGCTGGTGATCTTCTGCCGCGTCTTGGCCAGACCCTGCTTGAAACGATCGAAGAGGCCCATAGTCGATTGCCGATTTTAGATTGCCAACGTTCGATTGCGAATTGCGAATTGCGGATTGCGGATTTGGACTCTCATTCCACACCTCCGCGCGCGACGCGGCACGCCGGGTGTTGTTTGCAGATCGCGTCCAGCACGCCGTTGATGAACTGCGGCGTCTCGGCTTCGCCGAACTCGCGGCCGAGCTCGATGGCCTCATCAATCACCACGCGGACCGGCACTTCCAGCTCTTCAATGATCTCGTGGATGGCCAGCCGGAGAATATTACGATCGACGACGGCCATCCGCGAGACGTCCCAATGATCGGATACGCTGGTAATCATCGCATCATACTGGTCATGATTGCCCCACGCGCCGGCGGCGACACGGCGGGCGTACTCGGCCCCATCCGCCGAAAGCTCGGCATCGGCCGCGAGCGGCGCGATCGCCTGATCGACGACCGTATCGGGTCCGCGCTGCATATCGAGCTGATAGAGCCCCTGCAATGCGACCGTGCGGGCCTGATGACGTGCTCGTTTCGTCGTGTTCATCGAAGACTCACCACGGCACGGAGACACGGAGAAGACATAATGATTGCGAATTACGAAGGGTCGTCGACGACCCAATTTCGGATTGCGGATTGAAGAACAGGCGGTCGGGGCTCGTGTCCCCAATTCGCAATTCGCAATCCGAAATTCGCAATCTCAGCGTCTCCGTGGTGAATCAGGTATTCTTGGTATTCAGTTTCGCGAAGAGGTTGGACATTTCAATCGCGGCCAGGGCGGCGTCGGCGCCCTTGTTGCCGGCTTTGCCGCCAGCACGATCGATGGCCTGTTCGAGCGTGTGGGTGGTGAGCACGCCGAAAATGACCGGCACGTTGGTCTCGAGAGCGGCCTGGGCGATGCCTTTGGCGGCCTGATCGCACACGTGCTCAAAATGGGTCGTTTCGCCGCGGATCACGCAGCCCAGACAAATGACCGCGTCGAAGCGCCCGCTGGCGGCGGCCTTCTTGGCGGTCACCGGGAGTTCCCATGCTCCGGGCACCCAGATGACGCTGATGTCCGCTCGCGGGCAGCCGTGCCGCTCCAGCGTATCCACCGCCGCCGCCAGCAGCCGCGAGGTGATGAACTCATTGAACCGGCTCACGACGACGGCGAACCGTTGTTTTCGGACGATGAGGTCGCCAGCAATAGTAGGCGGTGATTCCGACACTGTTGAGCTCCCGGCCGTCTGACCGCATGGCGGCTATCGGAACCCCGCACGCAAGTGCGGGGCCGGGCCCGGTACTGGCGTGCCGGGTTCGGACACGGCGATGCGGACAAGCCATTTTAATAAATGCCCTGATCGAATGCCAGTGTATGGGAAATCGGCCGCATAGGGGTTCTGTGAGTCGGGTATCGCTTTTCGTTTGTGGGGTTGTTATGCTGAGATCAGTCAGTTCTTGAGGCTCAACGTACCAGGCAAGTGGAAAGAAGAATGATTCGCCGCAATGGGCCGAAAGGTTTCCTGCTGATTACGCAGAACGATCACGCGGCGCTGGCCGCGCAGATCGCCGCTCACTGGGGCAACGAGCTGTTCGCCGCTCCCGACCCCCGCGAGGCGGTGGTCACCGCCATTGAATGCCACGACGCCGGCTGGTCCATACACGATGACAAGCCCTTCCTGAACGGCCAGAAGATCCCCGCTTCGTTTTACGAAATGCCCGTCAGTGCTTATGTCAGAGTATGGGTGGCATCGGTGTCGGCGGCGGCGGCGCGGGGCGGCCCCATGGCGGGGCTTATCGTGAGCTGGCACTTCACCGGCCTTTCGCGATTCGTCCCGACGCAGGGACAGCCCGAAGGGGTGCAGAACATGCTGCTGGATTTCGCGGCCGCCCAACATCACCGGCAGGAGGATTACTGCGATGCGCTGCACCTCAGCCGCTCGCTCGCCAATTACCCGCCGATGCCGCTCAACGAGCGCGATGCGGGAGCGGTGTACAACCTGTGGGTGCTGCGGATGTGCGACTGGTTGTCACTGCTGCTGTGCGACGATGCGCTGCCCGATGCGCTGCGGGATGCGCCGCCGGTGCCGGAGGGCGTCGAGGCCCCGGCCATCACCGCCTGCTGGAAAGACCGGCGTACCATGTGTCTCGAGCCGTGGCCGCTGAATGTCGCACGATTGCCGGTTTCCGTGGCGGGGCAACGCGTCCCGGCGGGCCAATACCGCCGCGAGGTCGATCTGATCCGCGTGTACGAGCATTCGGAAGCCGAGACGCTCTCGTATAACCTCATGCCCGCCGGTTGAGTGCATGTTTGCTCTTTTCCCCTCGAAAGTTTTGCTCCTGTCGCGGCGAAGAGGCAAGCCCCTTCCAGCGATCGGTGTATCCAGGCGCGTTTGCAACCTGTAGGGAATGGCGTTTATGACCGGAGTGTTCCTCATCGACGTCTCGGGCGAGTTTTTTACGCCGGAACAGATGAAGATCGTATGGCGCGACGAGGTCCGGGCGGCGCATGGGGTGCTCGATGCGCTCATCGCTGAGACCTGGGCACGGCAAAGTGAAGTTTCGCGCGTCCGGGGGACGACGTTGTTCAACGGGCGATTGGCGCGCTACCTTCGCCACAGGGTTGACTCAGGAATTGTCACCATCGAGGTGGGCCCGACGGATTACGCGGCGTTCATCGGCACCAACTACCTGCATCATGCGCGTGCCGACGAGTTCGGCTGGGAGCTTTTCAGCAATCCGGTGGGCACGTCCGCCACACTGATCACCGCCGACGGCTGGCTGGTGTTCGGCCGCCGCAACGAGCGCGTCGCCTGCCTTCCGGGGTACGTCCATAACTTCGGCGGCGGGCTGGAAGCGGACGAGAAGCGGCCGGACGGCACGTTCGACGGATTCGCCAGCATTCGCCGCGAATTGGACGAGGAACTGGGGCTGAAAGCCGGGGACATCGAGCAACTGGTGTGTCTGGGCCTGATCCGGGACGCCCAGATTCGTCAGCCGGAGCTGATTTTTGATGCCCAGGTCCGGCTCACGCGCGCGGACCTCGCCAGCCGTATCGGATCAGACGACCACGAGCACGCCGCCATCGCAGCCTGCCGGGACGAACCGAACGCCATTCTGCCCTTCCTGGGCAACACCGAGCGGATCGCCCCCGTCACGGTGGGTTCGATCTGCCTTCACGGCCGGCGGCGCTTCGGGCCGGTGTGGTACGATTCCACCCGGAAACTTATGGCCGGAGTGCCTTGAAGAGGGCCCTCCAGACTGCGCGCCAGGCGAGCAGGCGGGAACCAACCCGTCTGCTCCCGCCTGTTTCGTGGGCATACTACCCTCCCTTCGCCCCGGCGTTGCGCCATTAAAACCGGCGTATTCGCCCCCAAATCGGTGCCCGGCCCGGCAAACTGGACGAGCGGCCCCCGCTGGCACAGGCTTTGCTATGGGACACTTGAGAACCCGTGGTTGTTCACTGCGATCTTGTTTTCACGGCCCGAGTGCGGTACAGGGGGATCGTGCGCGCCAGATCGTGCGCGGTTACTCACCAGTCAGGCCCATCGTGAACTCAAGTGCGTTCGCTTGGTGCAGACGCAGAGTTGCGCTGCGGCGCAGGAGGTCATCCATGCTTTGTCAGAAGAACT
Source organism: uncultured Planctomycetales bacterium (assembly GCA_964384465.1). Lineage (GTDB taxonomy): Bacteria > Planctomycetota > Phycisphaerae > UBA1845 > PWPN01 > CAYLLT01. The sequence goes on from CAYLLT010000017.1 coordinate 7,257, forward strand.
GGTATAGATTTGGCAGGCGAGTGGGGCTCGCGGGGCTGGGCGTCTGCGTACTGCTCACGCTCTCGCCAGCCGCGTTACGAGCGGCAGATGCGCCGGCGGCCACACAGCCGGCGGCAGCAGCGGTAGCGATAACTCCGGCCCCGGATATCCCGGATTATTTCTCCGGCACGAATCCCAAGGAAGCTGAAACCGACCCGAGCAAGGTCAAGTGGCCCGACGCGACCGGCAGCAGCGCGGGCACATCGGCTGCGCCGGCCGGCGATGGCAAAGGCGATGACCGCGGGACGATAACCATTCCAAACCTGTACGATCGGATGGCTCACAACTTCTATTCGATCAACATGATCTGGGCCTTGATCACCGGCTTTTTGGTCATGTTCATGCAGGCCGGTTTCGCCCTTGTTGAGACTGGTCTGTGCCGGGCCAAGAACGCCGCCCACACCATGAGCATGAACTTCATGGTCTATGGCCTTGGATGCTTTGCGTTCTGGCTCTACGGGTTCGCGATCGGTTGGGGCAACTGGTTTAACGGCCCCGTCGCGCCAGGCTGGTCCTCGGTCCTGGGTCCCGGCACCTCCGTGCTGAACCACGGCATCGGCCTCGGTGCCGCCGTGGATGCGGCCGGCAACGCCACCGGCGCATACCATTGGGGCCTGCTCGGAACGAAGGGATTCTGCCTCACGAACGTGGTCGATGATGTCAGCGTCATGACGTTATTCTTCTTCATGATGGTGTTCTTCGACACCACGGCGACGATCCCGACCGGCGCCATGGCCGAGCGATGGGCATGGAAGAATTTCTGTCTCTACGGGCTCTGGGTCGCCCTGCCCTACTGCATCTATGCCAACTGGGTGTGGGGCGGTGGCTGGCTCGCTCAGACCGGCCTCAACTGGGGTCTGGGCCACGGGGCGGTGGACTTCGCCGGATCGGGGGTGGTCCACGCGATGGGAGGCATCATTGGCTTGGCTGGGGCGCTGGTCATCGGGGCGCGGATCGGCAAGTACGTGGACGGCAAGCCGCGGGCGATTCCGGGCCATCATATCCCGATGGTGATGCTGGGAACATTTATCTTGGCCTTAGGCTGGTTCGGATTCAACCCCGGTTCGACGCTGGCGGGAACCGACCTGCGCATCGCGATGATCGTAGTCAACACGATGCTGGCCAGCATCGCCGGTGCGATCGCCACCATGGTCACCATGATGTACATCAAGGGTCTCAAGCCCGATCCGTCCATGATGTGTAACGGTATGCTGGCCGGCCTCGTGGCGATCACCGCGCCGTGTGCATTCGTGAACGCTCCATCGGCAGTCGCAATTGGCGCGATCGCCGGCGTCCTCGTGGTGTACAGTGTCTTCTTCCTTGAGAAGCACGGCGTCGATGACGTGGTCGGAGCCATCTCCGTGCACGGGACCAATGGGCTCTGGGGCGTGCTGTCGGTCGGCCTCTTCGCCAACGGCAAGTACGGCGCGGGCTGGAATGGCGTCGTCCGCGACGAGATGGTCAAGAAATTCGGTTCCGACGGCGTACGCGGGTTCTTCTATGGGGATGCATCACAGTTCATGGCGCAGCTTCTGGATTGCTGCGTCGTTGCCGTCTTCGGGTTCGTTATGGCCTATGTCTGGTTCAAGGTCAGTAATCTGATCACGCCGATCCGGGTACCCCGCGACACCGAAATCGCCGGGCTCGACGTACCGGAAATGGGCGCGCTGGGATACCCCGACTTCATCCTGGCCACGCACGGTGAAGGCACCTCGATGTCGGCGGCTTCCGCCTACACTCCGCCGAGTGCTCCTCGAAAGACAGGTGAACCGGCGATACGATAAAGTCATCTGCCGACTCGCGCCGGCAGGGGTACGGGGTCCCTGCCGGCGCTGAAACAGGTAGCACACGAGTCATGCGGCGGTTAGAGTTGCGGTTCAGCAGAAACGAGGAGTAGCCTGACGTGAAAAAGATCGAAGCAATTATCAAGCCATTCAAACTGGACGATGTGAAGAACGCCCTGACCAAGGTCGGCGTACACGGCCTCACGGCCATCGAAGTGCGCGGATTCGGCCGGCAGAAGGGCCACACCGAGCACTACCGCGGGGCCGAGTACACCGTGGACTTCATCCCCAAGGTGAAGGTCGAGGTGGTCGTGCCCGACAACCTGTTGCAGGACGTTATGAACGTGATCGTCCGGTCCGCCCGCACGGGCGAGATCGGCGACGGCAAGATCTTCGTGACCGACCTGCAAGAGGTCATGCGGATTCGCACCGGCGAGAAGGGTGATGCGGCGATTTGATCGCCGCGCGGCGGGCGCCGGGTATGTGCCACTGCTCTGTGAGCGGTGGGGGCACCGCGGTCAGCAATGACACACTACGCGGTTGATTTACCGACGGCTGTCTAGAACAATCAATGCAAATCGATCCAAGCCCGCGGCACCAAGAGGCCGTGGGCTTGTGTCGTTGAAGACGGCCGGAGCGCGGGTCGGCTGTGTGCCACTGCTCTGGAGCAGTGGGGCAGTCGGAGGCGCCCGGCGGGAAGCACTGCTTGAAAGCAGTGGCACGCTGGCCAAAATTGCCTGTAAAGCTTATGGACGCGAAACCGGCAGAGCCGGAAATGCTGAACGCCGCTTCGGGCAACCGCCTGAAGGAAATGCTGGTCGACGGCCGCCGGACGGTTGAGGCGTTTCACCGGCAGGGTGCGTCGGGCGAGCAGGTGGCTTTCGCGATCACCTCGATGTGTGATCGCGTCATCCTGGGGGCATATCAAGCCATCGCGGAACGCCTGACCTCCGCGGACCGGCAGCGCGTCACTTCAGATCTGGCGGTGGTGGCGATCGGCGGCTATGGCCGGGGAGATTTGGCCCCCTACTCCGATATCGATCTGCTTTTCCTCACCAGGCCGAGGGCCGCGGCGGCCGTACGCGCATTCATCTCGGACCTGATCCGCGAGTTGTGGGACATCGGCCTGGAAGTCGCCCAAAGCGTGCGGACGCCGGCCGAGTGTGTCGCGTTTGCCCGCCAGGAGCTGTCCGCGCGGACCGCGCTGGCCGAGATGCGCCTGCTGACCGGCGGCTTTGATTTATATTCGGAGCTACAGAAAAAAACGCGGCACCTGTTCCCGTCGCAATCTCTCAAGCGGTTCCTTCTGGAAGCACTGGCTGAACGCGGCAAGGAGCACGAGGACTACTATGCGGCCACCGTTTGCCTGCTGGAGCCGAATATCAAAAAGAGTCCGGGCGGTCTGCGGGATATCCACCTGTTGCGATGGGTCGCCCTGGCCGGATACGGCACCAATGACCCGCGGGTGCTGGAGCAGAGCGGCCGGTTAAGCGAGCACGACGCCGAGAGTATCGCCGCCGCGAGCGAGTTTCTTCACCGCGTCCGCAACGAACTTCACTTTCATGCCGGCTCGGCCCAGGACGTGCTGACGCTGAATGAGCAGGTCCGTTTGACCCAATGGCTCGGCTTTGAGGACCAGGATGGCGTGCTGGGCGTCGAACGGTTCATGCAACACTATTACCGGCAGACGACCGCTCTTCACGACGCGGTCATGCGATTCGTGGAGCGGGCCAGGCCGTTTTCAAGATTGCGGCGGGTACGAAATCATCTGCTGAGTCGGCGGGTGGAACAGTATTATCACTGGACCCCGGAGCACCTTTCTCTCGACGCTCAGTATGCTGAGGTGGTTCTGGGCAGCGGCGAGCATCTGCTGCATCTGTTCGAGCTGGCCCGCGGTTTCGGCGTGCCGGTCGCTCATGAAACGCTCGAGCAGGTTCGCGCCGCCGCCGGCCGCTGTTCCATCACGGCACAGACGCGGGCCGCGTTCCTGCGGCTCCTGGCCAACCCGATGGGACTGGGCACGGTGGTGCGCGGTCTTCATCGCGCGGGGCTGCTGGGTCGGCTGTTGCCGCCGTTCGAGCACGTCCGCTGCCTCATTCAGTTCAATCAGTATCACAAGTACACGGTGGATGAGCATTCCCTGCGGGCGCTGGAGGCCGCCACTCGCTACGCGGACGATCGCGGGCCGCTCGGCCGGGCGTACCGCGAGATTCATCATCAGGATGTTCTGCATTTGGCGCTGCTGCTGCACGATCTCGGAAAGGGGCGCGGCGAAGACCACATCGAAGTGGGCCGGCGGCTGGCGGAGGACGCGGCGGAGCAGTTCGCGCTGAATGAACACCGGCGCGACCTGCTCGTATTTCTGGTGCACAAACATCTGCTCATGGCCCATACCGCGTTTCGCCGCGATGTGAGTGACGTACAGACGCTGGTGCAATTTGCGCGTCAGGTGGGCACGCCGGAGGTCCTGCGGATGCTGTACGTCATGACCGCGGCGGATACCGACGCGGTGGCGCCGGGGAGCTGGACGGCGTGGAAGGAATCGCTGCTGACGGAGTTGTACGCGAGGGCGATGGAAGAACTCACCGGCGAAGCCCCGTTCGCCGACGAAGCGGCCCGGGCGGCCGCCATTCGCCAGACCCTCCAGGAACAACTGGCTCCGGAGTTCCCATCCGATTGGGCACGGACGCAACTGGAAGCGATGCCGCTCTCGTATCTGCTGACCACCGAGCCGCAGCGGGTGGCCGCTCACCTGTGCGTGCTCCAGCGGTTCAATCTCGGCGAGGTGCACGTGGACGTGGAGTACGTGCGGGAGCTGGGCATTTGTGCATACACCGTTTTCACCAACGACGGCCTGACGCCGGGAATTTTTTCCAAGATCGCCGGCGTGCTGGCGGCAACGGGCATCCAAATAGTCAGCGCACAGATCGTGACCCGCTCCGACGGCATCGTGGTCGATACCTTCCGCGGGATCGATCTGGACTATGCCGGCGAGCCGCCTCCTGAGCGCCGGCAGGATCTGGCCGGGAAGATCCAGCAGGTGCTGCTCGGGAGCCGCACGGTCGAATCGCTGTTCACCCGGCACCCGGCATTCGGCGCCGCCGCCCGTTCCTCCGGCCCGACGCAGGTCGAGATCGACAACGACAGCTCGAACCGTTTCACCATCATCGAAGTTTTCGCCGACGATCGGCAAGGATTGCTTTACGTGATTACCCGCACGCTGTTTGAGCTGGATTTGTCCGTATCCTCGGCCAAGATTTCGACCCGCCTCGATCAGGTGGTTGACGCCTTTTATGTAACCGGCCGCAGCGGGCAAAAGCTGACCGACGACGGCCAATTGTCGGTAATCCGGCAACGTCTGCTCGCTGCCATCGAGGCATTCGGAAACGGTTAGAGCCTGCCCGCCTCCGCCGCCGATATATGGGGGTCGGATTCCGGTTGGCCAGTGCGCGCGGAAGGGGCTGGAACTTTGGACTTGAGCCGCTATCATCCCGGCTGCGTATCACGGAGGAGACGCACTGCATGAGCCGTTGGGAACAGCGCCTGCAAGTGATCCGCGGATGTGTGATCCTGCTGGCGGTCATCATTTGTGCATTTCTGTGGCTGTCGATCCTCAGCTTCGACGCTTTTGACTGGCCCAGCCCGCACACCTGGCCGCACCCGGAGCCGTCCAATAATAACGGCGGCCGCGCGGGGGCGTGGGTGGCGTACCGGATGTTCCTCTATTTCGGCAAGGGGGCGTATGCGGCGGTCGGCGGGCTGACACTGGCCATCGGCGTGCTGATGCGGCAGGGGCGGTTGCCGTCGCTGTGGCAGCGCGTGATCGGCATCGGGCTGCTGGTCATCGTCGTGTCGGCGTCGGCCCACCTGGTGACCGCTGCGCACGGGCCGGCCTGGCCGGAGCTGCGTGGCGGGGTCCTCGGCTACGTCGTGGCGACGTGGCTGCGGCAGTCGGTCAAGTGGATGACGGCGCCGATCCTCGGGTACTGCCTGCTGGTCGGTCTGCTGTTCACAGCCGAGGGGGTGATGATGAAGATCCCGGCGGCGATTCGCCGGCGCAAGGATCAACTGCGGGACATTGCCGCGGAAGTGATGCCTGGCGCGGCTAAATTGTCGTCGCTGGCCGATCCGATCCGCCGGGCGGTGGGCGAGCTTTCGCGCCGGGCGACGCCGGAGCTGGCCGCCGATACGGGCGGAAGCAGCATACGGGCGCCGGTCGAGTTGAAGCTGAATCCGGGCCGGGCCAAGGGCAGGCTCCAGGAGGAGGTGGAGGACAAAGCGCCTGTAGCCGTGCCGTTGCTGGACGATGATATACCCGATCTTGGCGAGGTGACCTTGGGCGACGAGGGGGAGGACAAAGACGACGAGGAGATGGAGCGGATCAGGTCGCTCCTGAAGGGCGATGAAGCGGATGAAGAAGACTTGGATGGTCAGCCGAAGATGGTGGTCAATATTCCGACGCTGCCGAAATCGCCGCCCGCCACCGGGGCGCTGATCCCGCCGAAGCCCTATCCGGCCGAGCTGAAGGAGTGGGATTTCCCTCCTCTAACCATTCTGCACGATCCGGAATATCGCTTCAGCACGCAGCAGGAAACGGTCGTGCGCGAGAAGGCCAAGGTGCTCGAACGCACGCTTCAGGAATATCGCATCGAGGCCAACGTGGTCGAGATCGACACCGGGCCGGTCATCACCATGTTCGAGTTGAACGTCGCGCCGGGCATCAAGGTGAGTCAGATCGTCTCGCTGTCCAATGACATCGCCCGTGCGCTGCGGGCTCCAAGCGTGCGCGTGGTCGCCCCGATCCCCGGCAAAAACACCATCGGCGTCGAGGTGCCCAATCTCGACAAGGAGAAGGTCCGGCTCAAGGAGCTGATGACCATGACCGGCGCGCAGTGGCAGAAGATGGCCCTGCCGCTGTTCCTCGGAAAAGACGCCAGCGGTCACGCTCTGGTGAACGATCTGACCGGCATGCCGCACCTGCTGATCGCCGGCACCACCGGCTCCGGCAAGAGCGTGTGCATCAACTCCATCATCATGTCCGTGCTGATGACGCAGCGGCCGGACATGGTCAAGCTGATTCTGATCGACCCCAAGATGGTCGAGATGAGCCTGTTCCGCGAGGTGCCGCACCTGATGTGCCCGATCGTGACCGAGATGGACCGCGCGGAAAAAATCCTCGAATGGGCCACCATCAAGATGGACGAGCGCTACGCGCTGCTGTCCGAGGCCGGCGTCCGCAACATCGCCGCCTATAACCGGCTCACCACCGAGGAGAAATACGAACGTTTCCAGCCGAGCAGCGACGAGGAACGCGCACAGATCCCGATTCACCTGCCGTACATCGTGATCGTGATCGACGAGTTGGCGGACATGATGATGCTGTCCGCCAAGGAGGTCGAGCTGCATTTATCGCGGCTTGCTCAGAAGAGCCGCGCGGTCGGCATTCACATCATCGTGGCCACGCAGCGGCCGGAAGCCAAGATCGTCACCGGTCTGATCAAGAGCAACCTGCCCTGCCGGATCGCGTTCCGCGTCGCCTCACGGATGGACTCGCGGATCGTGCTGGATCAAAACGGCGCGGAAGTGCTGATGGGCCAAGGCGATATGCTGTACCTGCCGCCGGGCTCATCGAAACTGGTGCGGGCGCAGGGCACGTATCTGGACGATTCCGAACTCAAGGCGCTGATCGAGTTTTTGAAGGACCGGTCCGAGCCGGAGTTCCATCCCGAGCTGATCCAGCTCCGCAACCAGGAAGTCACCAGCGACGGCCCGCGCGACGAGCTGTTCGAGCAGGCGGTGGACATCGTGCTCCAGACCAAGCGCGGCAGCGTCAGCCTGCTCCAGCGGCGGCTAACCATCGGCTACTCGCGGGCCAGCCGGCTGGTCGATGAAATGGCGGCGGCGGGAATCGTCGGCGAATACAAGGGCAGCCAGGCCCGCGAAGTGCTCATCACGCCGGACGAATGGCAGGCCCTGAAGGAGCAGGAGGCGGTCCGCATCCGCTCGGCCGCCTTCGAGGACGGCGGCGTCCCGGACATGCTTCACGACGATGACATCTGATCCGAACCCACCACGCAAGTGGTGGGCCCGGCCCCTCACTTGCGTGAGGGGTTCGGATCATGTCGGCGGCGGGTCGAACTGGCCGACCATCGATAGCTCGATCTCAACACCTTTCAACTTGAAGTGCGGGATCATCTGGATCTCGGACTTGAACATGCCGGGCTTGCCGGGCACCGGTTGGGCCGTGACCTGGATCTCCTTCAGCGGATACTTGCAGGCCAGCTCGTCATCCAGCGTGCCCTGGCGGCAATACTGCTTCAGCCAGTCGTTGATCTCCTTGGTCATCTTCTCGGCGTCCATCACGCGGCCCATGTTCTCCCGCCAGATGACCTTGAGATAGTGGGCGATGCGGCAGGAGAGCATCAGGTACGGCAGGGACATGCCCAGGCGGGAGCGGGTTTCGTCCTCTTTGCCCTGGGCGGTGTCGGGGAACTTGGCCACCCGCTTGCACGACGGGGCATCGAAGAACGCCGCGTTGTCGCTGCCCTTCCGCATGACCAGTGGGATGAAGCCAAAATTGCACAGGTCCACGTCCATGTCTTCGGAGATCAGCGTCTCAGTCGGAATCTTGACCTGCGTCTGGCCGGTGGCCTCGTACATGTGCAGCGGGATGTTCTCGACGGCGCCGCCGCTGTTGGGCCCGACGACGTGGCTGTACCAGCCGAACTTCGCGAAGCTGTCGGTCATGCGGCCCGCGAGGGCGAACGCCGCGTTGCCCCACATGTACCGATCGTGCGTCTCGATCCGCACGTCTTCCTCGAACTGGAAGTCTTTGACGTCCTGGTCCTCGATGGTGTAGGGCTTGCGGAGCAGGAAGCGCGGCATGGCCAGGCCGACATAGCGGGAATCGTCCGATTCGCGGAACGAGTTCCACTTGGTGTACATGGGCTGCTCGAAGATCTCATACATCTCGGCCATGCGCGGCAGGCCGGTGAATGACTCCTCTTTCTTGCCCAGCATCTTCGGGTTAACGCCAGCGATGTACGGGCACTTGGCCACCGCGGACACGCGGGCGATTTCGCTGAGGAGCTGGACCTCCGGCGTGCGGTAGTCGAACTCGTAGTTGGCCACCATCATGCCGTAGGGCTTGCCGCCGAAGGTGTTGTACTGATCGCGGTAGACCGTGCGGAACAGGCCGGATTTCTGCCAGTCCTTGCAGTCCTCGAAGTCCTCCAATAAGCTCTCTTTAGTGGTATTTAAGACCTCGACGCGGATGTTGGCGCGGAACTCGGTGTTGTCCACCAGGTACCACAGGCTCCGCCACGCCGACTCGAGCTTCTGGAACTCCTTGTCGTGCAGGACCTCGTTGACCTGCGCGCTGATCTGCTGGTCGATCTCGCTGATGAAGTCATCGACGATCTGCTTGTTGATGGCGACCTTGTTCAGGTCGGCCCCCGACAGGCGCTTGGTCACTTCGACCACCGCCCGCTGGTAAACAGACCGATATTCGCTTTCGAGGTCCAGGCTGTCGAGCAGGGCATCCACCGCGGTGGTGGTGGTGGCCTGTCCCTGGCGTGCTTGCGGTTGTTCCGCCATGATATTCTCCATTCCTTGAGCTGGTTTCTGCTACTTCTATGTCTGGTTCCCACTCCCGACGTTCAGCCCCGCCGCTTGCGACGGGGTCGGTGCCGCATGCGGCACCGCTAAAACGAAATCGTTCCGATAGAATTATCCCGCCGGTGGCGGCGCCTCGGCCGGAGGCGGTTCCGCGGCAGGCGGTGGAGCCGCCGCCGGGGCGGGCTTGCTCTCCGCCGTCGTGATCATCGCCAAAATCTGCTCGCGGATTTTCGGGTCCTTGATCGCTCCCAGGATCTGCTGCTGGGCGGCCTTGTCGCCCATCTTCGGCCGCAGGGCCTTGAGCGCCTCGCGCGCCTCCAGCAGGTTGCGCAGGGCGGGAACCTGCCGGGCGATCGATTCCGGGCGGAAATCCTTGAGCGTTCCAAACTTCAGGGAGATCGACATGTCGCCCTGCCCGCTGATGCGGTCCGGCACCGACTGATCGAGCGACAGATTGAAGCTCTGCATCACCGCGTCGAAGTTCGACTTGTTGATGTCGATCGGCTGGCGCTGCTCGATCGGCCGCTTGTCGGCCTTGCTGGTGTAATCGCCCATCACCAGAATGCGGAACGGCAGCTCCGGCTCGGCTTTGCCCCGCAGGCGATCCGAAATCATGATATTCACCCGCGACTCGCGGGCTTTGGACGGTCCTTTAGCCATCAGTCGGCTCCTTTTGTTCTGGTATACCTTGCCGAGCCGCGACCGTGAGGGAGCGGTGGTGCGTCATTTCGCAGAAGACCGCTTCCTGACGGGCGCGGCTCGGATGGCATTGCTTACTCCTACCTAATTAGCCGGCGGCTCGGCGGCCAGCGCGGCCAACGGATCCAGTTGACACAACCAGGCGAACGATTCACGGACACCCTGTAGCGCCTCGAGCGGCGGCTGCTTGTCCATCGCGGTCAGCGTCTTGCGGCAGCGGTACAGGGCCTGGGCCACCTCGACCGCCAGCGTCGGTTCCCATTCGCCGATGTGGAAGCGGCGAATCTCCTGCTGGCACTCCTCCAGCAGCGGCGCCGCCAGTTGCAGCCGCTGAGCGTCGAGGCAGAGCTGAGCGAGCCGAAACCGCCACAGGAACCGGTCGCGCTGCTGCGTGCAGGTGGACAGGCCGTCCTGAAGCTCTTTCAAGGCTTCCTTCAGTTGGCCCGCGCCGGCAAGCTTGCGGGCCTTGTCGGCCGCTTCGGCCAGCCGGCCATTGCTCATGCTCTTGCCGCCCCCGCCGCTTTGAGCGGGCGCGACTTCCGATTCGATCCACATGCGCGTCTGACCGTTGCACAGCGGCGCGCCGCCGCGGAATTTCAAATCGTACAGCCCCGGCCCCAGCCGGCTCACCAGCGCCGCCGTCACGCCCATCACCGCCTGGCGGGCTTTGTCGTAAGTCGGCCCCAAGCCGGTCATGGCCGCGCAGGCGTACCGCTGAAGATCGAGCCACAGCGGGTCGTTCGCGCGAAACGCCGCTTCGGCATTTTTGAGCAGGTGCTCCCACAGGCTGTTGTTGAATTGATGCGTCAACGCCTCGACGGTGGAACTTTCCGGAGGAGGAATCTGGTTTCGGCCCTCATCCGAGGCGGGCAGAGAAATCTTGGACCATTTGAGGATGCGGGCGATGGCATAGGGTATCGGATCCGTCGGATCGGCTTTGCGCAGGAAGGTCCCCGCCGCCAGGATCGCATTCATCGCCCCGCTCGCGTCCGCGACGGCTTCGCCCACGAATCCCGGCGCGCCTCCGCCGCCGGCCGGTGCTGAGCCTGCTGCCGCGGCGTCCGCGCCGGACTTGGGCCGGCGCAACGCCAGCTCCTTTAGCCCGCGGACGAATTTCGTGAAATCCGGCGGATCGTCCGGCATCTTCGCCAACAGTGCCGCACGCAATTCCTCCGTCCGCGCGACGCACAGATCGATCGCGTCGAAATCGTTGGACTTCGGCGGGTTCTCGCTGAACCATTTACCGTCGGTGAAGCGGTCGGCCAGGGATTCGACGCGCGACTTGCGCCGCCGCGGGCGATCGGGAAACATGCCGTCCCAGAAGTTCGTCACCATCTGGGTCAGCAGACCCAACGACGCCGCCAGGCCGGCGTATGAATGGCGCTTGAACAGCGCGAAACCCAGCACCGAAGCGATCTCAATGTCCTTGGATTTGTTGCGGAGGATGTTCTGACCGTTCTCGCCCATCTGATACCAGTCGGGCTCGGCGGCGGCCTCGATGCGGTCCATCTTGCCCAGCTCGCTCAGGACGAAGAGGTACTCCTCGTCCTCGGCGACATCCTGGCCGCAGGGAGCCGGACCGGGGATCGGGCTTTTGCCCAGGTCGAGGATCGGGTTCTCGTCAAGACTGGCCACAGCGGCCCCCTGAAGAATTGCGAATTTCGGATTGCCGATTGCGGATTGAAGAAGCACACTGGGCGCATTTGCAATTCACAATCCGCAATTCGCAATCCGCAATCATCGCCTCAGAGTCTCCGTGGTGAGCAATTCGCCCTAAAACAAGCCCTTTTCGGAGGTTACTGATTACTCCAAGTTATCGCCCCCGGAGTCAAAGTCAAGTCGCCCGCACTGCCTGTTCGGCAAATTCTGCCCAGTTCGTGAGCCTTATCGGGGGGCTGTTGCCGCCCTCTCCGGGGGCCGCCCCGTCGTCGGACTCGCTCGGCTTGACCGTGGACAGATCGTCCACATAAGCCAGACTGCGGGCCAGCGGCGTGAGCAGCAGAAAATCTTCGCTCACCACTTCGCGGGCGATCACCACGAGCCGCTGATACTCGCCGGCCGGCTCGCCGGTCAACACCAGCGATAGCGCCCGGCGTTTCAGATCCATTCGCGACTCCAGCCAGCGCAACCAGCCGGCAACCTGCAACTCAACCCCGTGCCCTGACGACAGCGGAAAGCTGAACGTCGGCTCGAACGGTTCGGATTCCAGCTTGGCCACATTGTCGCCCCAGCGCGCCGCCAGACCCAGCCATGTTCCCAGATCATCCACGGCCATACCGTTCTTCGCGCCGGCGAACCAATCGGCCAGCGGCAGCGCTTGGGCTTTGCTGCTCCAGGAATCGTCTCCGCCGCGGCGATCGATCCCGTCCAGGTCGATCTCGCGTTCGCCGAAGACCGTGTCGAAACGCCCGGGGGCATTAAAGAATCGGATCACTTCCCGCTTGAGCGCCATGAGGTCCTGAACCACGCGCAGCGCTCCGGCGGACCGATCGCTGGTCGGGCCCGGCCACTCCGCTGTGGGAAAGCCCGCGTAAAAACAGATCGGAAACGGCCGGCCGCGCATGTCCCCGCCGTAATCCTGAATCGACGCGAACACCGTCATGCCGGATTTGGGCAGCCGGATGATGCAACCGCTCATCGGGAGCTTTTTCTTCGGGGCATTGGTGCTCCGCGCGCGGTTGTCGAAAATCTCGTAGCCTTTGATGATCCAGTCGTTGAACTCGACCACCCACTCTTCGTCGGTCTTGGAGCTGTAGTAATCGGCGTAGGTCGGCAGCTTGCCGAACCAGCGGATGCGCGGGTCCGGCTTGGCCTTCGGCGCTTTCGATCGGAATAGTCCTGCCCAACCGCTCATTCGTCACCATTGCGGATTGTGAATTGCGGATTGCGGAATGAACCGCATACTTTTTCAATCCGCAATTCGCAATCCGAAATCCGCAATCCCATCACCCACTGCCGGTAGTGGTGGCCGGCTTCTCAAACGGCAGAATCGGTTTCGGCAGCGGCCGCGCCAGCTTGAAGATGAAGCGCTCGCCCACCAGCTTCTTGCCGTCCTTGGGGACCATGTCGCCGCGCCCCGCCTTGCGGAACTGCTCCTCCAGATTGATCACGTGCACCGTCGTCCAGTTGCCCTGCCCGTCGGAAGAGGCATAGCGATGCAGGTACGCCGGGAACGCCAGCGGGGTCACTTTGCCCAGCACGAGCTTTTCGATCACCGGGAATGGCGCCGACGCGCCTTCGGCCGTGATGCCGTCGATCAACTCCATGGAGAAAGCAGCCGTGTTCGGCGGCGCCGTCCACTTCCAGTGCGCGGGGATGGCGTGTGATTCGCCTTTCTCGGTGGTCTTCAGCAGAATCGCCTCAACCTTGCCGCCGGGCGTCGTGGCAACATCAATGGACAGGCCGAGCGAGAGGCCGACTTTCTTGTAATACTTCTGAGCGGTGTCATCGATGGCCACGTTGCCGCGCGGGCCGACCAGCGGATCGGAGTTCCAGACCTCCACGCGCAGATCGGACGGTTGACCGTTCGGGTCCAGCCCCATGAATTCGCGCCAGCTCTTGCACGCCTGATAGAACTCGCGCCGCCGCCGCTGAAGGGCATCGTCGCTGCGCAGGCCGGCCTCCAGCGGCGCGAAGGTGCGCTCCGCCTTTTCGACCGCGCGCAGGAACTTGCTGAACTGCTCGAAATCGACCGTCTCCAGTGCGTCCAGCCCCGGCCCGCCGGTCAGATACGGCCAGCCGTCGAAGAACGCCTTCCCGCGGAACGAGGCGTCCTGAATCGCAAACAGCCGTTGGCTCAGCTCGGCGCTGAGCACGTCCTGCGCGTTCTTCTCGAATTGAACGAGCTGCCCGGTCAACTTCTCGTCGGTCAGCCGTGCATCTTCTCGAAGCTTGTCGATCGCCCCCCACGGAATCGGCGGAAGCGTGACCTCCGCGGCGCCGGGGCTGAAATCGGTCGGCAGCTCCGCGTTCTTGCCGATGGCAGTGTAAACGCCGATGAACTTCTGCTCGAACAGTTCGGCAAGCTGCGTCCAGGGCTGCTTCGTCTTATCGAGCAGGTCGCCGGGCACCTGGCCCACGGCCGCGAAGGACCCGTTGCCCCATGACTCGCGCAGGGCGCCGCTGACGGCGAGCGCGACCTGCTTCATCTCGTTGAGGGCGCTGCCTTCCCAGTAGCCGTGCTGCACATCATAGGGCGCCCAGCGGGTAACGCGAAGCACCTCTTCCAGCGCATTGCGCAGTTGTGCCGCGACGTTGCGAGCATCGACGCCAGTGGCCGCGCCCGCCCGGGTGAACTGCGCCGCGAACGGTTGCCAGCCCTGATTCCACTTGGCGAGCTTATCGACGTCGGTCAGCGCATAGGCCTTGTAGGCGTTCTTCCAGGCGTCAACATACGTCTTCGAATACGTGGTCCACCTTTCCTTGATCTGCTCGATGCAGCGCGTGTTGTGCGGAACGGCCTCGCCGGCGGCCTGGAAGTAGTAGTCCGGCGTGAAATCGCGCAGGAGATCGAGAAGCTGGAAGCACTCGATCGCCCGGCCGGCCAGGAATTCCTGCGTGGTCACCCTGGGGATCACGCCGCTCGCGCCGGCCACGGTGGGCATCACGACCGGCTGCACCACGGTTGGCGCTGCCGTGTCGCCAAAGGGCGAGGCGGCCGTACGGCGGCGGCGGGTCGGCTTCTCGGGTTTGACTTCGCGCGTCGTGATCGCATACTTGATTGGCTCGGCTTCGCGCGCCGGCGGCGGCGCTATGCTGTACGTCGACTTGGCCAGCTCGCGGTACGTACTTTCCAGCTCGCCGAAGCCCCACGGGCCGGCCTGGGCCAGCCGCCTGTCGATGCGCGTGAGCAGGGCGGTCGCCTCGCCGCGCTTGATCAGCTCCCCATATTTCTCGTACAACGCCTGGAGTTTCGGCGGCTCCCACGCGGCCGCGAGCTTCGAGAAGTCCAGCGTCGCCGGCTGACTTTCGGCCTCTTCCTCGGCGAAGCGATCGGTGAGTTCGCGAATCCAGACGGCGGGCGTCTCCTCGCGCGAACCGGGTGCGCCGGCCGCGGAGCCGGCCAGCTTCTCGTTCACCCGCGCCAGGAATTCCCTGACCGTCACCGCGTTGGGCGTGAACTGGAGCTTGTCGTCGTCGGCGGCCGTTTCGGGGACTTTGGATACGTTGAAGATGTGGCCGAAGCGCACGTCCACCTCGGTCACGCGCTGGGGCAGGTCATCACCGAAGAAGCCCTCGTAATAATCCTTGTCCGCAAGGCCGTTCTTGAGCAGGCTTTCGCACAGCACCCGATCGAGGCCGCGCACGATCGTCGGCGCATCGCCCGTGGTCAGCGTCTTGATCGAATGCGCAACGGCATCATCGGCCGGTTTCTTCCCGCCCAACTCGTATGACTTTCCAAGTTTGTCTGCGTAGCTCGTCCACAATTCGCGCTGTTTCTTGAGCGCTTCGCGCAGCGCGGTGATCCGCACCCAGCGGCCGGTCTTCTGCGCCTTCCAGTTGCACCCGTCCCACGCGCCCGAAAAGCCCGTGTATTCCTTCTGGAACGTGCCACGGAACGCGTCCAGCTCCTGCTCGGTGGTGATCGTCGCCTGCGACGCCGCGAGCATCGCCGCGTACGACTTCATCATCGTCGAGCACTGCTCGTGCAGGCGCGACCACTCGCGGATGATGATGTCGGGATGTGTGGGGGAAAGCGTGGCGAACACGCCCATGTAATTGTGCACCGTTTCGATCGCCTTCTGGATCGTGTCGGGCGGATTGACGCCGCTCTCCGCCAGAATCTTCGCCGGGTTCTTCCAGCCCTCGCCGGAGCGGATGGTCTCGAAATAGCTGGCCGCCTGCTTGTCGAAACCGTCGCGGCGGATCACTGAATCCGTGTTCGGACCGGACTTGACGATCCGGCACAACTCCTTAAAGCCGTCGAGATTGATGTAATCCGGCGGCTCGTCCTTGGCCGCGGAGCCGTACCACGTGACATATTGCTTGAGCGCATCCATGTACGCGCCGGCGGCTTTAATCGCATCGTCGCCTTTGCGCGGGTCGTCGAGCTTGCCCTCGCGCAGCACCTGATCGACGTCGCGCAGTGCGGGCTTCAACACGCCGTCCTGAAAGAGGTGCACTTCGATCGTGGTCAGGTGCCGGATCGGCTCGTCGGCTCCGATGCCCAGCGAGAGCACGCGCGCCGGCCACGGCCGGGCGATGAGATTGTCCCGGTCATCGTGCACCTTCAACGCCCGCTCCAGCGCCTGGGGCGGTGCTACGCGCTGCTGCGGCGCGTTGCTCGCGTGGGCTCGCGGTATGCCGATCAGATTGCTGAACGCCCACAGGCTCCAGGAGAACACGGTGATGAGCACGAGCGCCAGCGCGACGCTGCCCACCTTGAGCAGCTTGCTCAACTTGCGATTGCGGACCACTTGCTGCTCGTTGCGGAACACCAGGCCGTGCTCGGGGAAGACCTTGCGGAAGAGCAGGTCTTTGACGAAATGCGGCCGCGGCTGCGGGTACAGGCTTTCGAGCGGCGGGAACTGATCGGCGGCCTGCGCGCCGAGCCGCTCGGTCAGATGTTTAAGGATGACCGCGCCCTGCTGCGTCGCGCTCGTAAAGTAGATGCCGCGAAAGACGAGGTTTTTCACCGCCCGCGGGTTCTTGATCATGGGGAACAGCGTGCGGACGTACGTCTGGAGCGGGGCGTTCAGCTCGCGGAACTCCTCGGGGAAGCTGTATGCCAGCCCCAGCTCGATCTCGTCCACGTCGTCGTTCAGCCGGCGAAGGCGCAGCTCGTGCAGCCGCTCGTACATGCTGTCGTAATCGTTGTTAAACACCTCCGGGTTGTACAACTCGTCGAACGTGCCCGGTTTGGACCAGCCGAATATCTGGTTCTTGACGGTGATGTCGCGCTCGGCCCGGTCGAAGAATTGCATGAATCCGAGAATCTTGTCGCACTTGGTGACCACCAGGTAAGTCGCGAACGTCACGCCCAGCTTGGTCTGCAAATCGCGGAGGCGCTCCAGCGCGGTGTTGGCATCCTGCTCGTGCTTCTCCGGCGAGTCCTGGAGCAAGTGCTCAGCCGACACGCACACCAGGGCGCCGTTGATCGGATAGCCCTTTCGACCCTTGGCGACCGTGTCGAGCATCGCGGCCCACTCGCGGCGATCGGCGTCATCCTGCGGGTTGCACAGCCGGCCGGCCATGTCGATGAACACCGCATCCTCGGTGAACCACCAGTTGTAGTTCAGCGTGCCAAGCTGATAGCCCTCCGGCTTGCCGGTCGAGAAGGTGAGGCCGCCCTCGTTGATCAGTTTTGTCTTGCCGCAGCCGGAGTCGCCGATGACGATGTACCACGGGAGGTCGTAAACGCTGATGCCGAGATTCTTCCGCATGGTGCGGATGGCGGTGAAAAACTTCTCGTTGTTGGATTTGACCGCGGCCCGCAGGTCCATCGAGACCGGCCCGCTCTCGGAGCCGCTGGCCAGCTCGTTGGCCATCCGCCGGCTCCGCTTGATCTTGCCGCGGCCGATCACCCTGGAAAACAGGAAGCCGATCACCGAAATCACCGCGATAACAGCCGCGAGCCCCAGAATCAGATAGAGCGTCGGCGGCGTGTAACCAAACAGCGTTTTCCAGATTCTCTGGAGCAGGTAGAGCGCGCCGATGGGTGAGGCCAGGCCCGCGAGCGCGAGCACCATTCGCATCTCGGGTGGCAGATTCTTGAACGCGGTGAGCAATCGCTTCATCGAATTCCTCGTCACGGTGATTGCGGATTGTCGATCGCCGATCCGAACCCCGCACACAAGTGCGGGGCCGGGCCCGGTACTTGCGTGCCGGGTTCGGATTCACTATCGCAATGTCATCACGGCGCTGGACCTTTCGCGTCTTCTTTGGGGATCGGCGACATCGGTTGTTTGATCTCCTCGGCCTTCTGAGCGATCTCGCCGACCGCGCTGGACCATGCCTTGCGGAACGTAATCATCGATGTCCCCAGAATCGCGAGGAAAACGATGACCACCATCGCCAGGCTGATGCCCAGGCGGTAGTCGATCTTGACTTCCTGGTTGTGCCGGTAGGCCTCGGGGAACATTTCCTTGGCCCGCGTGGCGCCGTAGGCCGGCAATCGCGTGAACAGGCGGCGCGTGTAGTCGGCCAGCTCCTGCGGGCGGTCGTGATACTGACCCTTGAAGCCCAGGCGCAGACAGATGTAGAAAAGGCCCAGGATCGCGCCCAGCTCGTCCTTGTCCCGCCGGTCGCGGCGCTCGGCCAGCTCGTATTCGCGCTGCATCTCGTCGCAATCCTCGAAGAACTTTTCGCCCCCCAAAGCCTCTACGTGGTCCAGGATCGCCGTGTCCGTCTCGAAACGGTTGTTGAACCAGTAATCGCGGCTCTCCCACTCGGTGTTGAGCATTTTGTAGTCGATGAGGTAAACCATCATCGGCTTCACGCGATCGTTCCACGCCCGCTCCAGCACGGGGTCGTCCCGCGCCAGCTCCTCCGCGTCGCGAAGCGCCGCCAGCGCTTCGTAGCGGACCTGCTCCGGCGCCGGCACGGTGCCGTATTTGACCTGCCGGGCGAAGTTGGTCACGAACTCGAACACCGGCCAGCAGGCCTCGGTCAGCCGCAGAGCGGGGCGTTCGCGCGTCTGTGTCGCCGTAGTCATCAGGACGCCTTCATCACCAGATAGAGTGCCGGTCGGAACTTCTCCATGGCCGCCAACTGCCCCTCGCGGATGCTCATCCGAATGCCGCGCTCCTGTTCGCACTCACGCCAGTAATCGGTGCGGTCGGGCCCGATCGTCTTGTCGATCTTGAAGTAGTGCAATCCCTGCCGGCGGGGCAAGGTCCCGGCGGGCACCGATTTGATCAGCATCCGCAGTCCCCGGACGGCAATGTTGTGAATCCGCGGCGACCGCTTCGGAGAGGCCAGCTTCATGTCCAGCGTGCCGTAAACGTACTTTTCGAGATCGTTGATGTCCATCTCATCGGAATGCAGCGCGACGAACATCTCCAGATTCTCGTCGATCCACTTGCGGTCGAGCTCGACTTCGAGCCCCTCGTGGCCGCGCTCGTCTTTTTTGCGGGCGAACGGCCGCTCGATGTAGGCGATCGGCCGCATGGCCTCCAGCAGAATGATAATCCGCCGCTTGGCCTCGTCGAGGCATTCGCCGGGATGATCGTGATCGTAGTCCGGCAGCACGCCGGGCACGAGGTCGTCGTGGAAGACGGACAGGTGCCCGATCATCCGCGAGAACACGACGAAGACATCGTAGGGATGCAACACCGGACATTGGAGCAGCGCTTTCAGATGCGCCCGCGATTCGTTCAGCACGTGGAGCTTCAGCAGGTGCTCGCTGTTGGCGGCCACGCCGTCGGTGAACATCATGTGATGTTCGCGGGCCTCGCGGGCCAGCACCTCGTCCTTGGCCTCAACCTGATCCGACAGCGAGTTGATCATCGCCGCCAGTTGATGGTCCGCCTGAATCGCCAGCAGCGGACCGGCGCCCAGGCCGTCGATCTCCGGCAGCGCGCCCGGCCGGTCCGTCCGTTTGATCCGCCCGATGCGAAGCGTCTCGTAACCGGTCATGTCCTCGCCGGTGACGAACAGTTTGCCCCGCATCCGGCGGACGTAGAGCGTCTGCGGATTGCTGCCGGTGTTTTCGTCGCGGCGGGTGACCGGCAGCGGCTCATAACGCGGACTGCCGCTGGTCAGTTCCGGGCTTTCGAGCGACACCGAATTGGCGCGGACCTGCTGCATCTGCGGGATGCCGAGATGAATCTCGACGGTGCCGTTGCCGGCTTCGATCGCCTTCTTGAAATCGATCGGCGGCACCTCGGTATTGTCAGGGACTCTGACCCACGTGCCGTCTTTCATGCGCACTTCGCAACGGTCGAGCCGCAGCGCGAAATTCTCCAGCGGCTCCTTGGCGATCTGCAAATCCAGAAACCCCCACCCGAACGGCCGCGTGGCGTCCAGCCCGGTGCGGACGACGGTCTCCATCCACCGCTGCGCCGCCTGAAGGTGGTGCGGCCGCAAGAACATCCCCTCGGACCAGTGTATTTCCGTCCAGAAGCTCATGCTGTTTCCGCCAAGCCCGATTGCGGATTTCAGAGCTATGGAGTGCGTCGCCAACGGCGACGCTTTGACTCACGCCGCTGCCGAAACGCCACGCTCAAAGCCAAAGCGGCGTCAAGGCCGCCGCACTCCATATCACAATCCGCAATTCGCAATTCAGTCGTTCCCGTGCATTTTCCGCGGCGTCGTGTTCGCGATGTACTGCCCGTAATTGTCGCGGCCCTTGTCCACGCCGATCTTGATCGACACGTTACTTTCGTAGGCCCCCGGCGGATGAAATTTGGCCGGCGGGACCGGCAGCACGTTCCCGTCCTTGTCGGTGAATTTGCCGAAGACGTAGATGACGGCGTCGCTGTCATGCAGCGACCAGAATTTAAAATCAATGTTCTGCTTCTTGACGATCTTGCCGTCCAGTTTTCCGCCGCGCAGGGCCGCGCCGATCTGCTTGCCGTAGGCGCTCTCGGTGTCGTTGGTCAGCAGATAGATCTGATTCCCGGGCAGGCGGAAGCGGCCTTCGTTGTTTTCCATTTCCACCGTATCGCCCGGCTTCGGACGCTTCTGGTACCACTCCCTGGAAGTAATGCCCGCGCCGGGCTTGAGCCGCTCATTCCCCTGCTTCTTCAGATCGCGCGGCGCAACGCAGACGATGACGACCTCCAGCGGCTCGCCGGTCTGGTTCTGCGGGTCGCGGGCCTGGTGCATGGCCGTGTTGACGTATTCATCCTGCTCGATGGTCAGACTGCGGGAACAACCGGCCGACACTGCCGCGATCAGTACGAAAGTCGAAAGTCGAAAGTCGAAAGTCGAAACGTTTTTGGATTCCGACTCTCGATCTTTGGTTGTCATCAGGTGTTTGATCATTGTTGGCTCCTTTTAGCGAAAGAAAACGAAAGGGGAAGCTCGAACAGCAATGTTTTCGGTTTTCGACTTTCGATTTTCGACTTTCGACTTTCGACTTTATCCACCGTAACCGAACACTTCCGCCAGCTTGTCGCTCAGCAGCTTGAACATATGCTCCATGAACGCATCATTCCCGCCCTTTTTGAGATAGTCCTTGACCTTGCAGTTCGGGTCGGATCCGGCGCCGAACTCGCCCATCAGGTGCGCGCGGAGCTCCGAAGCGATCGACTCGATCGTGCTGTCCGAGGCGACCATCGCGGCAAAGGCCCACTTGTGGCACACCTTCAGCTTCATCCTGAGTACGCCGACGTGCTTGCCGGCCACTGGATCGACGATCTCCTGAATGATCTGGTGCAGATCGTCGCGCTCGGCATAAACGCTCCACGGCTTGCGGACGGCGGGGCTGTGCTTGGTGTACTTGGTGAGGAACACCCGCATGTCCTTGTCGAAATCGTGCACGAAGCGGGCCAGCTCGACGAACGAGTCCACCAGCCGCTCGCCGGCCTGCGGCTGCGGCTGGATGTGACCCTTGGCCAGTGGCGGTTTGGCCGTCGCCATACGCTGCCACAGGGCGGCCAGCATGGTGTCGGCGCCCAGCGCGGTTTTTCCGTGGACCGCCTGAAGCTCCGTCTTGAGCTGATCGATTTCCGCGTTTTTATCCGTGCGGAGCTGCTCGAGTTGGGCCCGCAGTCCCTCGATCTCGCCGCCGAGCTGCCGCTTGGATTCCTCCATGCCCTCGATCTGCCGCCGGTCGCCGCTCTGCAACTCCGCCCGCTGGAGCTTGAGCAGCAGCGAATCCTTCTCCACTTCGACGCGGTGCAGATCCGAATTGCGGGCGACAAGCTGGGTTTCAAATTCCGTGACCTGCTTCTGAATCAATTCCAGGCGGGAGCGCTGGCTGTTCACGATGGCCTGAAGCTCGCGGGCCCGGGCCTGCTCCGCCTCCAATTGCTTCTCCCGGTGGGCCAGCTCGGCCCGCACCGTCCGCAGGCCATCCTCGAGATCGGCGACCTGCTTGGCGGACTGCTGCGCTTTCTGCGTCGCTTCCTTGAACTGCTCGGCCGAGGCGCCTTGACCGTTCGCACGGCCGCGGCTCTGGTGCTCCAACTCCAGAAGGAGAGATGCAAGCAAATGATATCGTTCGGGCTCGTCCGCGCGGGAAAGGGCGGCGCGAACCGGCTCGAATGCCGCGGAAGCGGCCAGCTCCGCCGGCGACTGCCCTTCAACCTGACGATCCCCGCTGGACATGGTGACCTCAGACATGGGTACAAATGGGGAATTCCCCGCGGCCATACCCGATTCTGTGGGGAATACTAAACCCGCGTCAACATTAACACAACCCTGCATCGAGCAGCCCCAAGCGGGCGCAAACCCGCGCTCCCGATAAGATAGAGCAAAAACCGGCCCGGTAAATGTCGCCATGGCGCGGCACACCGAATCGCACTCCTAACAATCTGCGTGCCAAGCCGGAATCGCGAATCTCGGACTGCGAATTACAGATTGTGCGATGTCCTACGTCCAATCCGAAATCCGCAATTCGCAATCCGCAATCGCGTTGGGTCTACGACCCCAACGCACCCAGCCTGCTGAGCGGACGCTCCCAGTCATTCACTAGCCCCGCGCGGAAAATCCTGCCCGCACGATTTTGATCGTCGTTGTAAACTGTTCATTTGCGGGAGTTACGACGATTCGCAAAAAAGTTTGCGTGCGCTGGCGCGATCCGGTACGGTCCTTGCTTAAGGGCATGGGCGACATGCTTGGTGAGACAGGTTCGCGTGAACCGCCGCCAAGCATGAAACAGGAACTTGATCTCGTTCGCAGATCCGCCGCAGGCGGATGCGGGGATCAAACGAGGCCACATAAAGGAGAAGTGGACCATGCCAACCCCATGCAATCTGAAAGTCAGCGGATATCCCGGCTCCTCCGAAAAAGAGGGTCGCGAGGACACGTCGGATGTTTTCGAGATCGAGCATCAGATCCATCAGCCGCTCGATCCGACCACCGGTCAGGCGACCGGCGTCCGCGTTCACAGCCCGATGCGCGTGGTCAAGATCGTGGACAAGGCCACCCCTGGCTTCCACAAGGCGCTGTGCACCGGCGAGAATCTGGCCACCGCGACCCTCGACTTTTACCGGATCGATCCCGCCTCGCGCTCGGAGGTGAAGTATTACACGATCACGCTGACGAACGCCCGCATCGTCGATATGCGGCCGTACATGCCGATGAGTTTCGTTCCGCAGAACGAGTCCTATCGGCACATGGAGCAGGTGAGCTTCGTGTACGAGCAGATCGAATGGAGCTGGCTGCCCGACAACCTCGTCGAGATGGACAAGTGGCGGGCGCCGGGCGCCAACTAATCTGGAGACTGGAATCTTGAGAGTAGCAGTAGGGTGGGTCAAAACCCACCCTACTGTGTTCCAGGGTGCTCGTCATGAAGGGTCATCAAACGTTTCTGGAGCGAATCGCCAGCGCCGGCGAGGGCGGGCTCAATGCCCAGTCGGCGGATGAGGATCCGGTGGCGCTGATGGAATCCGTCCGGCAACACGTGACCCGATTGTTGAACGCCCGCCATGGCATGAGCCAGGCGTTGCCGGACTACGGCCTGCCGGCGATGGCCGATCTGACCGTGGGCACCGGCGATTATGTCCAGCGGGTGCAAGAGGCGATTAGAAACACCATCGAGAAGTATGAGCCGCGCCTCCGGGCCGTGCGGGTGACGCGCGACCCGGAGGCCGAGGCCCAGCGCAGTCAGAAGCTGGTGTTCGCCATCGAAGGCATCATGGTCGGCCGCAACAGCGAGCATCGCATCCGCTTCGAAACGGCCGTGGCCGGCAGCGAAGAGTTCGACTTGTCCGATTGAGCGTGCATTGCGGATTGCGAATTGTGGATTGCGAATTGAGGACGCCGACCTTGTATTCTTAAATCCGCAATCCGAAATCCGCATTTCGCAATCGTGAGTGATCTGGGGTAACGATGGCCAGCAACACCTACTATCAGGACGAGCTCGAATACCTTCGGGAAGTCGGTCCCGAGTTCGCCCGCGCCAACCCCCAGGTCGCCCGCTTTCTGGCCGATCGCGGCTCGGACCCCGATGTCGAACGCATCCTCGAAGGCGTCGCCTTCCTCTGTGGGCGCGTCCGGCAGAAGCTGGATGACGAGCTTCCGGAACTCACCGAAAACATGATGGCCCTGCTGTGGCCGCATTACCTGCGACCGATTCCCTCGATGTCGATCCTGGAACTGCTGCCCGAGATCGATGCGATGCAGGCCCCGCTGCTGGTCAATGCGGGGGCCGCGTTCACGAGTATTCCGGTGGACGGTACACGCTGCCGCTATCAAGCGGCATGGCCGACGCTGCTGCGGCCGTGGGTGCTGCGCGACGTTCGCCTGGAAACGGCGGCGGCCAAGCCGGTGCGGCTGGTGATGGTTTTCCAGACCTCGGCCAAATCGAAGCTCGAAAGCCTCGAACTCAAAAACGTCCGGTTGCATCTGGCGGGCGAGTCGCGGACCGCCTTCTCGCTGTACCTCCTTTTGGGGGCACACGTGCAGAGCGTCACCGTCAGCGACGGCTCTTCGCGCCACGACCGCCCTGAAATCATCCTGGGGCCGGAGCACGTGGGGCCGGCGGGTCTGGATCGCAGCGAGGCCGTGCTGCCGTATCCGCCGCATTCATTCGCCGGCTACCGGCTCTTGCAGGAGTACTTCGCGTTCAAGGAACGGTTCCTCTTTGTGGACCTCCGCGGCCTGGACCGGCCCGTGCGCGAGTTGAAGCTGACCAACACCATCGAAGTCGCCGTCACCTTCAACCGCCGCCTGGAAACACTGCCGCTGGTCTCGCGCGAGAACGTCCGGCTGCACTGCGTGCCCATCGTCAACCTATTCGATCACCCGGCCGACCCGATCCGTCTCAAGCACGACCGCACGCAATACCTGATTCAACCGTCGAAGTCGGGCATCGCTGATCGCCGGCACTGCGAGATCCATTCGATCAATACGGTTACCGGCCTGGCCCGCTCGGAGAGCATGACGGCGCGGGAATACGCGCCGTTTTATTCGTTCCGTCACACCACGCCATCGAACAAGAGCGCCCCGTACTACCAGGCCCACCTGCGGCCGAACGTCCTCGGCGGCGATCCGCGATACGGCACGGATACCTATATCTCGTTCGTGCCCGGCAAAGACACTCGCCAGCTTCAGGAAGAAGAAACCATCTCGATCGAACTTCTCTGCGTCAACCGGAATTTACCGGCCGAGCTGCGGGCGGGCGACATCAGCGGGCCGACGGACAGCTCGCCGCCCAATACCGGTTTCCGCAACATCCTGAAGCCGACCGCGACCGTCCCTCCGCCGCTGGGCAAGGGCCTGCACTGGCGACTGATCTCGCATTTGTCGCTCAACTACGTGTCGCTGGCCAACGTCGAGCATTTTAAAGAACTGCTCCGTGTGTATGATTTCCAGTCGGAGCATGATGCGCAGCGGGCACTGACACACCAGCGCATGATGGATGGCATCGTTTCAATGGAAACAACATTCGCCGAACGCATGGTCCGGGGAGCGCCCCTGCGCGGCTCGCAGGTCGATCTGGAGTTGAACGAGGACCACTTCGCGGGCGAGGGTGACGCGTATTTGTTCTCGTGCATCCTCGATCGGTTCATGGGCCTCTACGCGACGCTCAACGCCTATACGCAGCTCAACGCGAAGTTCACGAGATCGGGCCAGGTTTATGCGTTCCGCCCGCGCTGGGGCGATCAACTGACGCCGGCCGAAACACGGGGTGATTGATTATCCACAGATGTCACAGATGAGCGCAGATTGTTGTGGTGGGATTGGACGCGAATTGGGAAGTGGAAATTGGAAATCGGAAATCAAAAATCGGAAGTGACTCGCAGCCCGGTGCTGGAGCGCCTGCTCGCCCGCGGTTGGGAGTTCGATTTCTTCCAGGCCGTGTGGCTGCTGGAACGGCTGCATGAAAATCGCACGCCTGTCGGCCAGCGCGGGCCGGTCGCCGCCGAGTCGATCCGCTTCCGTCCGAATATTTCGCTGGGGTTTCCCTCTACCGATGTCCGGCGGATCACGGCGCAGACGGAGCCAGGAAGCCGGGATCCGGTCTATCGCATCGACCTGACATTCCTCGGGCTGTACGGCGTGGCCACGCCGCTGCCCCTGCATTACGCGATCGATATTCTACGTGCCGTCGAGACGAATGCTTCGCCGCAAGCGGCGCCCGCGCTGCCTGGTGAACCTCCTCCTTCGCAAGAGGGGGAGAAAACGGAAGCAGGCGCGCCGCCCCAGTCCGCCAGCGCAACCGCCGAGGGGCCGTCGCCCGCGCGGGATTTCCTCGACATTCTGCATCACCGGCTCACGTCGCTCTTCTATCGAAGCTGGACGAAGTACCGGTACGACGTCACTTTCGGCATGCAGCGCGACGTGATCACGCTCTATCTGCTGTGGCTGATCGGGCTGCGGCCGAACTGGCCGGCCAAGCTGCTCGGCGTCTCGCCGCTGCGGTTGATCCGCTACGCCGGCCTGCTCACGCAGCATCCGCGATCCGCGGCGACGCTCGAAGGAATGCTGCTCGATTACTGGGACGGCATCCCGGTGAACATCACGCAGTTCATCGGCCGGTGGGTCGCTTTGAAACCGGCGGACCTGAACCGCATCGGCATGCTCAACAGCCGCCTGGACACCGACCTGACCGTGGGCGAGCAGGTGTACGACATCACCGGCGCGTTCCGCATCGCCGTCGGGCCGGTCGATTGGCAGACCTATTTGACGTTCCTGCCGGATGGTCAGCGGTACGCCGAAACGCGCTCGCTCGTACATCTGTACGGCACCGATCCGCTGTCATTCAGCATCGAAGTTCGATTGCAGGCGGGCGAAGCGCCGGAGTTGAAACTGTCGTCGGATGACCAGGCGAGCCGGCTGGGTTACACCAGTTGGGCGCGCACGGATGATCTGCCGGAAACCTCGGTGACGTTCGAGGCCGGATGGACCTCGCCGCTCGGAGGCGTGCCACTGCTTTCAAGCAGTGCGACCGTCTGGAGCGATGAGCAGGAAGCACTGCTTGAGAGCAGTGGCACGGAGTGAACGGGACACGGGGGACGAATTTCGGATTGCGAATTGCGAAATGAACAAAACAAGGACCGGGGCAACTTGTTGCCCCAATGGCGTCAACAAGTTGACGCGGTCCTTATTGAATTCGCAATCCGCAATCCGCAATAAGAGGACCGCTATGGCGACAGGCCCGAAAACAGAAGACCTTCGCAAGCTCATTTCCAGGCTGGACCCCGGCGCCATACATTATTTCCAGGGGGCGACCAACCTGTGCGTCTCGCGAACGCATTTCGATATCGCGCCGGAGCACCTGCTGCTGCGGCTGCTCGATGAAACGACCGGCGATACCGCCAAGATATTCAATACGTTCAAGGTCGATCGCGGCCCGGTCCGCCGGGCGCTCCAGCAGATCCTGGAAGAGGCGCCCGCCGGTCATCGCGGGCGGCCGGTGCTCTCGCCCAAGCTGGTCGAGCTGTTCCAGTCGGCGGCGGTGCTGGCGGACGAGCTCGGCTTCGATCAGATCCGCACGGGCCTGATCGTGCTCGCGTTCGCGCTGAACCCGGCGCACACGCGCGTGGGCGAGTTCACGCCGGAGCTGGAGCGGATTGACGCCGACCAGTTGCGCGATCATTTTCAGGAGATCATCGGCGAGACTCCGGGGCAGGCGGCGGCCGGTGCCGCGGAAGCGGGCCCGTCGGGGCCGGGCGGCGCACTGGAGCAGTTCACCATCGATCTGACCGCCAAAGCGCACGCCGGCGGGATCGACCCGGTCTTCGGGCGCGATCAGGAAATCCGCCAGATGATCGATATCTTCGCCCGGCGGCGAAAGAACAACCCCATCCTGGTCGGCGAGCCGGGCACGGGCAAGACCGCAATCGTGGAAGGGTTGGCCCTGCGCATCGTCAAAGGAGACGTGCCACCCGCGCTCAAGGGCGTGAAGTTGATCGTGCTTGACCTAGGTCTCTTGCAGGCCGGCGCCGGCGTGAAGGGCGAGTTCGAGAACCGCCTCAAGAACGTCATCAAGGAGATCAAGGCCAGCAGCGTGCCCGTGATCACGTTCATCGACGAAGCGCATACGCTGATCGGCGCGGGCGGCGCCGCCGGCGGAAGCGATGCCGCCAACCTGCTGAAGCCCGCCCTGGCCCGCGGCGAACTGCGCACCGTCGCCGCCACCACCTGGGCCGAATACAAGAAATACTTCGAGAAGGATGCCGCCCTCGAGCGCCGCTTTCAGCTCGTCCGCTGCGACGAGCCGTCGATCGAAAGCACGGTGGTGATGCTCCGCGGCCTCAAGCAGCACTACGAAAAGCACCACAAGGTCATCATTCTGGACGAAGCCGTTGCGGCCGCCGCCCAGCTCTCGAAACGCTACATCAGCGGGCGGTTTCTGCCCGATAAAGCCGTCGATCTGCTGGACACCGCATCGGCCCGCGTAGCGGTCGCGCTGAGCACGCGCCCCGGCCCGCTGGAGGACTTGGACCGCCAGATCGGCCATCTTGAAACCGCGATCGCCGCGATCCAGCGCGATGAGGCCGGCGGCATCACCGCCGAAGAAGGCGTGCTGAACGAGCTACAGACTTCTCGCGAACGAATCATCAAAGAGCGCGAGCAGGTCGAGGCCCGCTGGCAAAAGGAACTCGCCGCCGTCCGCCGC
The DNA here is from genome assembly GCA_964384465.1 of uncultured Planctomycetales bacterium. Lineage (GTDB taxonomy): Bacteria > Planctomycetota > Phycisphaerae > UBA1845 > PWPN01 > CAYLLT01. The sequence goes on from CAYLLT010000017.1 coordinate 36,069, forward strand.
GTGCACGAGCTGCGCGATCAGCTTCGCGCCTTTCAGCCGGAAGAAGAAAGCAGTGAGAAAAAATCAGATGGCAAAGATGGCGAACCGGCACCCGATCAGAGCCGCGCCCGCAAGGAAGCGGTCGGCGGCACACCGCCCCCCGATGGTCGCGGTTCGGTCGATGAAACCGAAATTCGCAAGCAAATCGACGCCGCCATGAAGGACCTCGCGGCGATCCAGGGTCACGATCCGCTGCTGCATCCGCACGTGGATGCCTCCGCCGTCGCCGCTGTCGTCTCCGATTGGACCGGCATCCCCGTCGGCAAAATGGTCCGCGACGAGATCGCCGCCATGCTGGTCATGGAAGACCGTCTGCGCACGCGCGTCGTCGGCCAGGACCACGCGCTCAAGACCGTCGCGCACAAGCTGCGGACGGCCAAGTCCGGACTCGGCAACCCGGCCCAGCCGATGGGCGTGTTCCTGCTGGTCGGCCCCAGCGGCGTGGGCAAAACCGAACTCGCCCTGGCCGCGGCGGATCTGCTCTTCGGCGGCGACCGCTTCCTCACCACCATCAACATGTCCGAGTTCATGGAGCAGCACACCGTCTCGCAGCTCAAAGGCTCGCCGCCGGGCTACGTCGGCTACGGCGAGGGCGGCGTATTGACCGAAGCCGTCCGCCAGCATCCATATTCGGTGCTGCTGCTCGACGAGGTGGAAAAAGCGCACCCGGACGTGCTGAATCTTTTCTACCAGGTGTTCGACAAAGGCACGCTCGCCGACGGCGAAGGCCGCGTCATCGACTTCAAGAACACGGTCATCTTCCTGACCAGCAATCTCGGCACCGACGTGATCCAGGGCATGTGCGAATCGGGCGAACCGGTGGATGCCGATGCGCTCAAAGAGGCGATTTACCCGCACCTGCGGAACCATTTCAAGCCGGCGTTGCTGGCCCGCATGACCATCGTGCCGTTCCTGACCATCGGGCCGGAGGTGATGAAGACGATCGCCCGCATGAAGCTCGGCAAGATCGGCGGCCGCCTGACCGCGACGCACAAGATGGCGTTCGTCGCCGACGACGCGGTGTACGACCTCATCGCCAGCCGCTGCACGCAGGTCGATGTCGGCGCCCGCAACATCGACCACATCATCGATCAGAACGTGCTGCCGGAGCTGTCGCGGCAACTGCTGGAGAAGATGGCGTCCGAGGAGATGCCCGCTTCGGTAACGATGGGCGCGAATGACGCGGGCGAGTTTGCTTATACGTTCCAGGAGCGCGGGGCGGCTGATGCGAAGAACACAAAGGGAAAGTAAGACGACATGAGTAGATATTTCCAATTTCTAATTTCCGATTTCCGATTGAAAGACGATGCTTCGGCGCGTCTGCCAATCGGAAATCACGAAATCGGAAATAGTCAATGCGAACAGGAGCCGGTGCTATGGCTTTAGTACGAGACATGAGCAAGGCGCAACTGGCGTTTGAAGTCGTGGGGTTGGACATCGGCAAGCTCCAGGTCATGCGCTTCCGAGGCCAGGAGGGGCTCAACCAGCTCTATCGCTTCGAGATCGATATGGCCGCCGTCGATGAGGGGGTGGCGCTGGCGGACATCGTCGGCAAGCCGGCCACTCTCAGCATCAACACCGCCGAAGGCGAGCGCTTCTTCCACGGCATCGTCTCCCGCTTCGAGATGACCGGCGAGACGCGCGATCAGACGTACTTCCGCGCCGAGCTGGTCCCGACGGCGTGGCTGCTGACCCAGCGTTACAACTCGCGCATCTTTCAGGACAAGACCGTCAAGCAGATCATCACGGCGATTCTGACCGACGCCGGCATTCCCGCGGACCGTTTCAGTACCGAGGGCCTGCCGGACATCGCCTTCATGCGTCGAGAGAACTGCGTCCAGTACCGCGAGACCGATTTCAACTTCATCAGCCGCCTCTGCGAAGACGAGGGCATCTGGTATTTCTTCGAGCAGTCGCAGGACAAGCACGTCCTGACGTTCTCCTGGACACCGGGCTCCGCCGTGCCCATTCCCGGCGATCCCGCCCTGCGCTACATCCCCCCCACCGGCCTGAACACCGAAGCGGAGCACGTGTACCGCTTCCGCGTGGCCCAGTCGGTCCGGCTGGGCGCCGTGTCGCTCAACGACTTCAACTTTAAGAATCCCAAGCTGAACCTGGAGGCCAAATTCGACGGGGGCCGGGACGCCGGCCTGGCGTTCATCGATTTTCCCGGCGGATACGAGTATCAAGGCGTCGGGGAGAGCATCGCCGGGATCCGTTTCCAGGAGTTCGAAGCCAGCCGCGTGGTGGCCATCGGCCAAAGCAACTGCAAGCGGCTGGGGCCGGGCAAGATCTTTGAATTGAAGGAGCACCCCACCCCCGGCTTCAATAAGAAGTATTTCGTCACCTCCGTCCTGCACCAGGGTAAAGAGTCGGTCGCCCGCACCACCACCGGCGCGGGCGGCCGCGGGAGCATCATCGACGGCCGCGTGCATCAGGCCCTGGTCGCCGCCCGCAACAACGACAACCCGGTCATTCGCGAACTGGCCGAGGGTCTCCTGCAGGTGGCCGGCCGTTTCAAGGCCGGTGACCCCACCTCCAATCGCGCGCTCACCGGGTGGCTCTATCACGCCGGCCAGGTCTCAAAGGACCTGCCCAGCACGGCCGCGGCGTCCGGCGGCAACCCGCTGGAATGGCTGACCATCCCCAACCTGATCTCCGACATCGCGCAGTCCAGCGTGGTGGACTTTGATGCGCCGGTTTACGACTGCCGCTTCGAGTGCGTCCCGGACACCGTAACCTTGCGTCCGCCGCGGGTGACGCCGTGGCCGGTCATGCGCGGCTGTCAGACGGCGCGGGTGGTGGGGCCGGAGGGCGAAGAAATCCAGGTGGACAAGTTCGGGCGCGTGCGCGTGCAGTTCCACTGGGACAGGCAGGGCTCGGAGAACGGGGAGCCGAAGCTTCACGGCGCCGATTCGTCCTGCTTCATCCGCGTCTGCCAGGGCTGGGCCGGCGGGCAGTACGGCATGATGTTCATCCCGCGCATCGGCCAGGAAGTCGTCGTCGATTTCCTGGAAGGCAACCCGGACAACCCGATCATCATCGGCCGCGTCTTCAACGCCGACCACATGCCGCCGTACCCGCTGCCCGAACACAAGACCCGCAGCGTGATCAAGACCAACAGCAGCAAAGACGGCAAGGGAAACAACGAAATCCGCTTCGAAGATCTCAAGGACAAGGAGCAGCTCTTCATCCAGGCCCAGCGGCAGATGGACCTGCGGGTGAAGGCCAGCCATTTCCACACCGTCGGCGGCAGCTACCACCTGATCGTCGGCGGCGAATACAAAGGCGAGCTTTCCGGCGAATACCGCCAGAAGGTGTTCAAGGCCAAGCACGTCCACATCCGCGGCGAGCAGCGCACCCTGATTGATGAGAACGACAGTTTCAGGGTCGTTGAGAACCAGTTCATCGACGTCGGCAGGTCTCACAGAATCGCTGTAGGCTGGGATGAGTCCATGTGGGTCGGTAAAAACCAGAAAACCGAGGTCGGGCTGACGTCGCACCTGAAAGCGACGGACGTGAAGATCGAGGCCACCGGCACGATCGAGTTGAGCAGCGGCGGCAACAGCGTTGTGATCTGCCCGGCGGGCGTTTACATCGTGGGCACTACGGTCTTCATCAACAGCGGCCCCGGCCCCACTGTCCCGGCGGTCGAAGGCGGCGAAGGACCCGCCGCGCCCGAAGAGCCGGGCGCCGCCGACAGTTCCGAGCCGGGCAAGGACACGCGCTACACCGGGCCGGGCCTCGCGCCTCCGCCGCTGCCGGCGATACCGGAAGTTCCCGGTCACGACTTCCCGCCGGACACGCCGCCGGTCACCACCTTCATCGACATCAAGTTGATCGACAAGGAAGGCAAGCCGGTGCCGAACGAGCCGTTCCGCGTGAAGGACTCCGCCGGGCAGTCTCACAACGGCTCGCTGGACGAAAACGGCTTCGCGCACGTCGATCCGGTCGCGCCGGGCGACTGCGAAATCCGGTTCCCGCGCCGGGACCTCACCGTGTGGCGGCGAGCGGGAGCCCCGGCTTGATAAGCTCACGAAGGAGACACAGCAAATGCAACCGCAGAGTCGCAGAGAGCGCAGAGAAAAAAACTTGGTTCCTCCTCCGATCTCTGCGCCTCTGCGGTTAATCGTGTCGAGTTCCGCGTCTATGGGGTGAACGAGGGAAGGGTTGAGATGATTTTCACAGCGCAAAAGCTCATATCGATGTGCGAAATAGCGATCCGAAGCGGTTTCGCCAACTGTGACCGTCTGCGCTCGATCAACGCCGGCAACGGGCACATGGTCGGCCGGGCCCGCCTCACGGCCGGCGATCAGGTTATTGTTCCCCCTCGGCAGGAACGTGTCGAGCGCGGCCCGACCGGGACGCTGCACACCTTTCAGCTCGATCAGGAATTCCTGCCCCGCATCGAGTTCATCCGCGAGGACGGGCACGGCTACGGCCGGAACAATCCACCCATGGACGCGGCCGAGCAGCAGAAGCGCGGCGGCAACTTCCGCCCGGAGATGGACCCGGTGATCAACGAGCTGAATCTGACGAACTATGTTGCCAACCGCGGCGGAACCAACGCGGTCACCAACAATTTTCCGCGGGACGACGCCGCCGGGTTTGCCTTCGTTCAGGTTGGCTCCGACGATCCCGACCATTTCAAGGTGCAGGTCATCGCGCCGCGCATTCCCGCCGCGCGGACCGAGGTCGAGGTCACGCTCATCGCGCTCAAGCCGCACTATTTCAAAAAAACTGTTAACGGGAAGGACTTCGTGGAGCATGCCCCGCGGTTCTACACGCGCCCCGCGGACGCACCGGCTGGGGGGATACCGCGGCGAGTGACGGTCAAATGCCGCCGCATCGGCAAGACGGATTTCTTTCGATCTCCCTATCTGCGCCTCGTGCCTACCGATTCGGACCGGACGGCACGCCCCAACCAGTTCCTTCTGGTCTCGGACTATTTTGACGAACCGGGCGCGCCCAACCACGAGAAGTTCTACATCGAAATCCTGCACCAGAAGGTGGAAGCCGAGGCCCTGCTCGCCGCCTGCAAACGCACCGGCCCGGAGCATTGCGGCGTCTACAAGATCGTCGACGTCAACCCCGGCCAGGCGCTGCACATCGCCATCCACGGCGTCAACGATGGGTCATCGACGCTGGCCGAGATGCGCGAGGCCGTCTTTCGATGGACGCGGCGGGTCTACGCTCCCGCGCAGTGCCGGCCGGTCCTCGACCTGGCGGAGTTGAGACCCGCTCCCACAAACATTCTGTCCATCGCCAACCTCGACGCTGCGACCGCCGGACGTCACGCATCCGGCAAGACGAAGCCGGACGCCAAAGGCAAGCGCGCTGATTCGCAGATGACCTTCACCGTCGATGGAAACGCCGTCACGGTTCCGCTTCGTGCCGGCAACTCGCCGCTGCTCACGTCGATCGCCATCACCAACGCCATCAACAGCGTACCCGCGCTGGCCGGGTTCACCGTGGCCACCCACGCGGCCCAGCGTGAGAATTTTACGCCGGTCCGCAATCAGCGCAGCACACCCACGGACATCATCATCATGCGTCCGCCTCCGGCCGGCGGCGGGCCGCCGCAGCCGGCCAATGTGCGCGGGGCCACCTCGAACGACGCCCCGATCGGCAAAATCGGCGGCCAGACGCTGGAATCCATCTCCAGCCTGGTGGACGGCTCCAACAACTTCCCGGCGGGCTTCCCCGTCGGCAACGGATCTTTGCAGCAGCGAGCGCTGCGATCCACCTACTTTACGCCGGATTGCATTAACGTGTACCTGATGGGCGCGAACGCCATCACCGCCAAGGGAATCTCCGGCACGTTCGACGGCTGGTCCCCGTGGGGCAGCTTCACGCCGGGGGGCAAGATCAAGGCGAACATCACCGCCGTGGGGCCGAGCGTCTTCATGCGTTGCGCCTCGGCCGCGAGCGGCGGTTCCTCCTCTATTCGGCGGCCCCTGGTCCTTCCGCACGAGATCGGACACCCCCTCTTCCATGTGGTCCACACGAAACCGCCGACGCCCTTGAAGGACGCCCCCCCGGCGGCGGCAACCGGCGCGCGAAGTGTGGAAATCATGGACCCCGCGGGCCTCGATAACGTGGACGCGGTCGATATGTGCAGGCACATCGCCGACCGGCCGATCAAGGTGGGTTACGACCTGTTGGAACTCCTCCCCAACACGACGGTCCTGGACGGGACCACGGCGCCGGCACGGAGCACGCCCGTGGATCGCCTGCATCAGGTGGGCTCCCGCTTCAATATCATCCGTGGAGATACGGTCGTGCCCTTCGATGGCGCAGCGCCCACGCTTCCGAATAATCCGCCGCAGCATGTGCCGCGTCGCCCGCCGACATCGCCGGGTGTCATTCCGCCGGCACCTGACCAGCCGGACATCGTTTGACGGAGCTTGATTATGACCGAGACAACGCTGCCAACTTATCACGACTATGTGCCGGACGCGGAAGGCCGCGATCAGATTATGGGCTACGTGCACTTTCACCCGCATGGCGGCGGGCCTCCGCGCGTGCCTCCGCGCGTTCGCACCAGCGTGGTCGAATCCGTGCTCAACGACGAGGTCAAGCCCGGCCTTAAGCCAGAGGGAATTCAGTTCGCGGCCAATGTCGCCCGCTTCTACCGTATCAATGCGGTGGCCGGGAAATTCCTCAGCCTCTTGCAGCGCCACGAGAAGGGCGTGACGGACATTCTGGCCGCTCTGGCCGCGGTGCGCGCGGCCGCCGACCTTGGCGATAAAACGCAGCTTGCCGCCGCCGAGCAATACTATGGCTACCTGCTGCGGCAAAACCCGCTGGAAGAGTTCGCCGACGCCGCGATCGAAACCGTTTTCGACCTCTCCGATGCGGTCAATGAAAAACTGGTTGACGAAGCGCTCAATAAGCGCATCGAGGCGCTCAAAGCTCACACCGACGAGCGCTCGCAGGATGCACGCAACAAGCTGGCGATGCAATCGGCGGCCTCACTGCCCATCACAGTCGAAGCCCGGGCCCAAAAGAACAAGATGCTCGCGCAGACTGACGCCAAGGCGCGAGCGACCGAATTGGCCGTCGCATACGTCGGGATCGACGATCCCGGGGGAGTGGATTGGCGGATATGGGGCTCGTACGCATTGCGCGAGGAACTCCTGAAATCGGGGGATGCCCTGCTGGTCGCCGCCTTCGAGGCCGCAGGTGCGAAAATCCCCGCCGATGGCGAGGAGGACGACATCGACAACATGAAGGCCGCCGCCGCACGTGCGATCGCTTATTTCGGCGGCAAGTTGGACGAGCAGCATCAGGAGTGGATCGCCAAGGACAAGGTTTCGCCGCTGCCCCTGGAAGGGTGATGCGGGAACGAGAGGGATGTGATGATCTTCACAGCACCGAAGCTCATGTCGATGTGTGAGGTGGCCATCGGGCACGGTTTTACGAACTGTGACCGGCTGCGGAGCCTGGCCAATCGGCACATGACCGGGCGGGCGCGCCTGCTTCGCGGCGATCAGGTCTTCATCCCCCCGCGGCAGGAACGCGTCGAGCGCGGCCAGACCGAGCAGCTCCACACGTTTCAGCTCGATCTCGAGTTCCTCCCCCGCATCGATTTCATCCGCGAGGACGGTCACGGCTACGGCCGCAACAACCCGCCGATGCCCGCGGCCGAGCAAACACTACGCGGCGGCAACTTCCGGCCCGAGAACGACCCGGTCATCAACGAGTTGAACGTCTCGAACTACGTCTGCAACCGCGGCGGTAATGACACCGTTGTCAATAACTTCCCGCTGGACAACCCCGCGGGCTTCGCATTCCACCAGGTCGGCAGTGACGATCCCGATCACTTCAAAGTCCAGGTGAACGCGCCGCGCATCCCCGACTCCGTCACCAGCGTTCAGGTCAACCTGTTTGCCCTCAAGCCGCATTACTTCAGGCAGGCCGATCCGAACAACCCCGGACAGTTTTTCGTCGAGCACGCGCCGACCTTCTTTACCCGCCCCGACAATCTGAACCGCCGCATGACCGTCGAGTGCCGGCGCATCGGCCGGACAACGTTCTTCCGCTCGGCCTACCTGCGGCTGGTAACAAGCGAGGTGGACAGCGCCAATAGACGGACGCAGTTCCTGCTGGTGAGCGATTACTTCGACGAGCCCGGTGCGCCCGACCACGAGCGGTTCTACATCGAGATCCTGCATCAGAAGGTGGAGGCCGAGGCGCTGCTCCGCGCCTGCCAACGCACCGGGCGCGAACGCTGCGGCGTGTACAAGGTGGCCAACATCAATGCGGGCGAAACGCTGCACATCGCCGTTCACGCGATCAATGACGGCTCGACGAACATCAATGAGATTCGCGCGGCGGTGTACCACTGGACGCGTCGGGTCTATGCCCAGATGCAAATCCGGCCCGTGCTCGAACTGGTCGAATTCCGCCCGGCGACGACCAACATCCTTGCGATCGCGAACGCCAATGCGGCGACGGCGGGCCGGCACGCATCCGGCCGCAGGGCCAATGGGCAGCCGTCGCAGATGACGTTCACGGTCGACGGCAACAATGTCACCGTGCCGCTGCCGCGCGGCAATTCCCCGCTCCTGACATCCCAGGCGATCATCAATGCGATCAACGCGGTGCCCGCGCTGGCTGGTTTCAGCGCCAGTGCTTTCCCCGCGGCGCGCGGGAATTTCACGCCCATCCCCAACCGCCGCAGCACGCCGGTCGATGTGATCGTGATGCGGGCTGTGCCCGCCGGGGGCGGGCCGCGCCAGCCCGCGGACGTCCGCAACGCCGCGTCGAACGATGCTGCCGTTGCCGGCGGGCTTGGCGGACAAACGCTCGAGTCGATTTCATCGTTGGTGGACGCCCAGAACCGATTCCCCGCCACCGGCGGCAGCAACGGCTCCATGCAGCAACGGGCCCTGCGCTTCACGTACTTCACTCCCAACTGCATCAATATCTACCTCTTTAATGCGACCGTGATTCGCGTGATCGAGGACGGCGGCACGGCCGACGGCATCTCGCCCGTCGGGAATTTCCTGGGCCACGTCGGTGCGGTCGGGCCCGCCGTCTATATGCGGGCGACCGCGGCGCCTGCGGCCGCGCCCGTGGGACCCTTTAATTCCTCCGTCCGTCGCCTGCTCGTGCTGGCCCACGAGATCGGGCATCCGCTCTTCCACAGTGGGCACATACGCCCGCCAACCCCTCTGAAAGACGCCCCGCCTCCAGCCGGCTTCACGCTGACTCCCGCGCGTGCGGTGGAGATCATGGACCCGAGTGTTGACGACGTTGATGCGCACGACATGAACAGACGCATCGCCGATCGTCCCATCCGGGTGAGGTACGAGTTGTTTGAATTCTTTCCGCAAGTCCACATTCTCGATGGCGTCACGGCGCCGGCGAGGACCACGCCGGTCGCGCGTTTTCATCGCGTTGGTAACTTCTACGGCATCGTGCGGGCCAACGGGAAGGTGCCGTTCGATCCGGCCGCGTCGGGGCTTCCAACCAGCCCGCCGCAGCCGGCTCGCCGGCGGCCGTTCGGCTTGCCGGCGGATGCGTCCCCGATACCGCCGAGTGCGCTGGCGCCCGCAGCTTTGTAGCGCCGGCCACAGGGGGCCGCCGCTACTGATGGAGATCCTGATCATGGTCGAAGAAAAACTTCTGAAATACAGCGATTACGAGCCTGATGACGAGGGCCGCGAACAGGCGGTCCGCCAGATCCATTACCAGATGCACGGCATGGCCCCGCCGCGCGTGCCGCCGCGCATCCGGCCCAGCGTGGTCGAGTCCGTGCTGATGGACGAGGTCAAGCCGGGCCTCAAGCCCGCCGAGATCCGCAACGCCGGCGGCCTGGCCCGGTTCTATCGCACGACTCCGGCGGTTGAGAAGTTCGCCGGGCTGCTCCAGCGGCGCGAGGGCGGCACCGATGGCGTGCTTGGTTCGCTGTTCGCCATCCGCGTCGTCGCCGATCTCGGCACGCGCGAACAGATCGCAAACGCCGAGCAATACTACGCGTATCTTCTGCGACAGAACCCGCTGGAGGATTTCGCCGACGGCGCGATCGAATGCTTCTTTGACATGCCGGAGTCCGTGAAGGCCAAACAGGTTGAGGAAGCATTGGAAAAGCAGATCGAAGCGCTCAAGAAGCGCAAGGACGATCCGGCCCGCGACGCTCAAAATGCGCTCGAGATGCATCTGACCATCACGCTGCCGATCGTTGACGAGGCCCGGACGCGAAAGAACAAGATGCTCGCCGAGCCGAACCCCAAGCTGCGAACGACGGCTCTGGCCTCCGCGTACATCGGCATCGATGATCCCGGCGGCGTGGAGTGGCGCGTGTGGGGCTCGTACGCGCTGCGCGAGGAGCTGATCAAATCCGGCGACGCGGCGCTCGTGACGGCGTTCCATGCCGCCGCCGAGACAATACCCGCGGATGATGAGGCCGCTGCCGCCGACATGCGCGCCGCCGCCGTCCGCGCGATCGCCTACTTCGGCGGAGCGCTCACGGAAAAACAGAAGGAATGGCTCGCGCCGGACAAGGTCGCGCCGTTGCCGCTGGAAGGGTAGAAACCGTCATTGATGGGGGATCCGGGTGATGTTTCCCGCGGCCCGAATCGGTGATCCGATCACGCACGACACGAAGGTCCCGTGCGGGCTGATCATTCCGCCGCCATCGGGCCCGCCGCCGAAACCAGTGATGATCGAGTATTTGCCCGCCGCGTACGTGACCTGCGGCGTGGCCTGCACCGGCGTCATCAGCGGCGGCATCGCTCATCCACCACCGCCGCCCACTCCGCCCGTCCCCATCATCAAGGGATCAGCGACGGTAATGATCTGCGGCCAGCCCGCCGCTCGATGGACGCCCGCACCCGATGCGGGCGGCTGCGGCGTGTTCCTCGGCAACTCCGCGATGGCCTCGTCGCGCACGGTCTTGATCGGTGACATGGGCGGCGCCGGAGGTGGTGGAGCCGGCGGTGGCGGGGCCGGCGAGGAAGGCGGCGGGGAAGGCTCCGATGGAGGATCGGACGAATCGACGCAAGATCAGCCGCAGGACGCTCCACCGGGCGAGTCCACGCAGAGCGCCGGCACGGGCACGCACTGGGTCGGCATCGAGATGGTGGACGAGGCTGAGCAGCCCGTTGTCGGCGAACGCTTTCTCGTCAAACTACCTGAAGGAAAAGAAGTGGAAGGGGGGCTCGATCGCAAAGGCCAGGCGCGCCTCACTGGGATCAAAGACCCCGGCGCGTGCTCGATCAAGTTCCCGAATCTGGACATGGCCGCGTGGGAGCGCTGGCAACCGGCGTCTTCGCAGCCGCCCGCCGCGGCAGGACCGGCCGAAACCGCTCCCCCGAATGCGCCCGCCGGGGCCGTCCCGGAGGGCCCGCCCACGCGCGGCGGCGCCTGGCGGAAGGCCAGGCAGAACGACTGCATCGCCAGCATCGCCAAGGAAACCGGACACTACTGGGAGACGCTGTGGAACGACGCGGCCAACGCTGAACTCAAACGCCGCCGCGGCGATCACAACGTGCTGCGGCCGGAAGATGCTGTCTTCGTTCCCGATAAGCGCCTGAAAGAGGAGTCCGGCAACACCGATCAGAATCACAAGTTCCGCCGCAAGGGTCAGCCGGAAATGCTGCGCATCCGCGTGCTACACGCGGGCACGGCCCGTGCCAACGAACCGTACACCCTCTCCGTGGACGGCAAGCAAACCACCGGCACCAGCGACGCCGAAGGCCGGGTCCAGTGTCCGATCGCGCCGAATGCACGGCGAGCGATCCTCACCATTGGAAAAGGGGACGATCAGAGGGCGTATGCCTTCGCATTGGGCCGCATCGACCCCATCAGCGAGCTGAGCGGCGTCCAGGGCCGGCTCGAGAACATGGGATACGATTGCGGCGGCGAAAGGGGTCATCTGGGGCCGGGCACAGAACAGGCGGTCAGAGAGTTCCAGGCTGCGCACCAACTCGAGGCGACCGGGCGGCTGGATGATGCAACGCGTGAGAAGATAAAGGAAGAATACGGCTGTTAGGGCAACTCGTAGGGTTCGCTATGCGGACCATCTGGGGCCGGATCGGTCCGCAGAGCGGACCCTACGGGTAGAAAACGCCGGAGAATCGCGATGGGGGACGGACCACCAATCACTCCTGACATGATGCGGCGCATCCGGCCGCAACCCGGCGGCGCCGCCCGCGGCAAGACCAACACGGTGGATGATCCCGTCCCCGCCCGCATTCTCTGGCCGGCCCTGGGGTTTCCCGCGGTCATCTCCTCCGCCAGTCCTTCCTGGGCCTCGATGGAGAGCCGCCAGCTCATTTTGCTGGTGGTCACCGGCGAAAAGTATCTGTCGAAAGCGGACATCGCCCGCAAACTGCGTTACGTCCCCTGGGCGGATCGCCACACACGCTACGTCGATGCAGTGCCCGGCACGAACGCTTTCGATGAGGTTGATATCGTCAAGCACGCCAAAATCGAACCCTTCGCTGCGGACTCGCTGACGCAACTTCTTCTGCTTGGGTACCCGGTGAAGGAACACGACGGCCCCGGCGGCCAGGGCGGCATGGTCATCGGCCTCTCCAACTTTGTGCGCAAGTTTTACACCGATAACAAAATGCCGTACCTGTATGAGATTCGCATCAGCGAGTCGGCCAGCGCTGCGATCGCACCGTCGCCCCATCCGTACAACCTGATCTGGACCAACCGCGCTCACGTCACCGGCCCAAACCCAGACGTGCGCTCCGACGAGATGCATCTGCTTCTGGAGAAATATGCGACCTCCTCCCGGTTCGGTCATGACGGCATTCCCACGCTGGAGCGGCTTAAAGCGGCCGGAAACCGGCCCATCTCCTTCTCGCATCCCGGAGCCGTCCCGTCCCTCCTCCCGCTCATTGCCCCCCAGAGCCGGGACGCCACCATCAAAAAGATTCAGCAGGAATACGAGTATGAGTTCCGCCAGCCGGCCGACCCCGCTCATCGCGTCGAAGTCCTGCATCCGTTGTTCGTGATCGCCGCGCCCGCGAAGCTGCGGATCGGCCACGTGACAGACCCGCACTACGATGTGCGGACCGACGCCTACGAGGCCGCGCTGCTCAAGCAGGGAGTCAAGAAGTTCCACAACTGGAACAATGCTTCCGACAAGGTCTACGCCGCGGTGGCCGCCGAGTCCGACGCGCTGCTCCTGACCGGCGACCTGATCGACTATGGCCGCGGGTACAACGACCGCGGGCCGATCGGAAAGGACGAATCCTACTGGCGCGACCGCAACTGGTTCCTCTTCTACGAAAAGATCGCCGGCGGGCAGAAGTATACGAAACCCGTCTATACCAACCTCGGCAACCACGATTGGCGCATCAACCCCTATCCGCCGTTCACCTTCGGCTCGCCCGATCGCGACAGCATGGGCATGGACAAGGACCCGAAGGCCCTTCAGAAGGCGCACGGTGAGGGCTACGACGCCATCATGTACTCGATGGACCTGGGGACAGTCGGTGGCTACTTCTGGGACAAACTCATCCGCCGCGACGGCGACCTCACCATGGGCGGGTCCCCCGTCGAAAAGGTGGTCGAATCCGTCGCCTGGTATCTGCTGGTGATGAACCCCTTTTTTGATTACTCGTTCACCTTTCCCGGCGGCTATCAGATGCTGATGCTCGACTGGGCAGTGGGCGAAGAGGTCGATCATGCGGAGGTCGCGGGCGGCATCGATTATGGAAAGACGTTGCTCGTCGCCAACAGCGCGGGAGGCCCTACGGCCAACAACTGTCTGACCAAGCAGCAGCGCGTCCTGGTCGAGCATGCGGCGGAGTCGCAGAGCATGGCCCGGATCCTGGGGATCCACGCCCCGCCTGTCGGCCCGTGGCCTCACTGGACCGACGACAACCTCGTAAACGGCATTGTGAAGTGGGAGCCGGCCAAGCCGGTCCGCGGCGCGACCGTGCGGGTCGAAACGACCTACGACGCGAAGCAGAAGCCGATCCGCACGCGGAGGATCTACGAGCACCCGGCACGGCCCTTCCGCCTGTCGAAAGACAATCCGGCGGGCCAGGACGGCGACTACGGCTCGCACCGCGATCGAGAGTGGCTGGTCAAGACGCTCCGCGACAACAAGTTTCAACTGGTTTTTTCGGGCCACATCCACCGCAACAACCTGATGGTGGTGTTTGTCCACCCGACGTCGGAAAACAAACCCAACGTCCCCGCCAAGGACCAGCGCATCTCGGACTATGCCGCGGAGCTGATGGTCAAGACCGTCCCCACCGACAAGGCCAAGGGCGAGCCGAAGCCGTGGTTTGTGAACACGACGTCGGCCGGCCCGCTGGGTAATCGGTATCTGGCACGCGGCGTGTACGAAGCGGCTCCGTCCGGATATGCGGTCGCCTCGATTTCGAAGGATGGGCAGGATGTCACGGTTGAATATAAGAAGGTGTAACGTGATACCCGGTGCATGCGCGAGGATATTCATCTTGATTTCAGATTGCAGACTGAAGATGACGGATCTCGCGGGGCAACCGTCCCAAATCAGCGCGTCGCAATCCCCAATCGGCGATTGGAGTCCCCTCGATGCCTGACGCCGCACGCGTCTCAGATGCGACCGGGCACGGCAACCCGTTGAACCCCGGGATCGGCAGCCCGGACGTGAAGATCAGCATGATGCCGGCGTGGCGGGCCGTGCCGGCGTCGGTCGCCGCGGCCGTGGACGCCCTCTCGAACTCCATGAAGTCGTTCATGGACAAGCCGCAGATGACGCCGGCCGACGCCGCCGCGGATCTGGCCACGATCTCGCAGAACCTGGCGGAGGCCGGCGGCAAGGGTTCGGCCGCGGGCGCTCCGGGCGCTGCCGCCGCGGCCAGCGGCGGGGCCGCCGGGATCACCACCGCCAACACCGCGCTGACCACCACGTGGACAACGGCTTCAGCGGCGCCCGGCGGTCAGCCCGCCGCCAACGTCGCGTATACCGAGGGCATCAAAGCCGCCGCGGCCGCGGCGGCCAGCGCGGTGATGGCCGCCATCGCCGCACTCGCCGATACGCATCTCTGCCCCGTCCCGTCGGGGCCAATCCCGCACGGACCGGGAATGGTCACCAAGGGCAGCGGCACCGTCCTGATCAACAACCTGCCCGCCTGCCGCAAGGGCGACAAAGTGATGGAGGCATGCGGGGGCAGCGATCCCATCGCAGTGGGCGACCCGACGGTCCAGATCGGCGACGAGGGCGGCAGCGGAACCAGCGGCG
>CAYLLT010000017.1:51316-69798 GCA_964384465.1 uncultured Planctomycetales bacterium
GGCCATTCCGCGCCGCGACAGCCGGTAATACGACGCGACATAGGCCAGCGTCGGCGCAGCGAGCGTGACGAAAATCAGCAGCGTTCTCAGGCTGTAGCGGAACCAGCGGCGGCGGGGGGGGGGCCGGCGGAGGTGATCCCGGTGACGGCGGCGGCGACACCGCAGCCGATCCGGCGGACGCCGCCGACACGGCGGAGGGAATGCAAAGCGCGGCGGAGTCCGGCGCTGCACTGGTGCCAACCCATGTCGATGTCACCAAACCGTCAACCGAATTGGCCACTATCGAGTTCCGCGTCATCAACGATGACGACGGCCAGCCGCGCGCCGGCGTCACGCTCGAAGTTCGCGGGCCGGACGGCAAGCTGTACCGCCCCACCACCGGCTCTGACGGCCGGGCGGTGTTGACCAATGTTCCCGACGGCGCGTACGAAATAATCGAGACCCGCGAAGTGCCGACGCTGGAGATGGTCCGCATGGAATCCGGCCCGCGTCCGCCGAGGTAGGGTCCACAGAGCGGACCCCACAGATTGGAACCGAGTATGTTTGAAAAACGCGAACTGGCTGAAGAACACAAGGTCAAAACGGGCGAGACCCTGGAGAGCCTCGCCGCGCAGGCCAAGATCACGTGGCAGCGGTTGGCTGAATTCAACTGGGGCACGAGCAGCCCCAAACGGATCAACGAGCATCTGGCCGACGACGTGGGCTGCACGAAGCGAACGGCCGGCGGCAACTTCATGTTCGACGACACGGACGACCCCGGCATCATCCTGATCCCGAAAAAATTCCGGCGCGCCGGCCTGCCCGCACGACAGGTGCACACGATGTTTGTTCTTGAGAAAGAGGACGACGAGCGCCTGCTGGATTGCTTCGGCCTGCCCGGCGCGACGTTCCGCTTCGGCCGTTCCTTCATCCGGCCCCCGTCGTCCGAGTTTATCGTCGAGATCTTGAACAAAGCCGACGAATTCCCCCAGGCGACGCTGTGCGTGTTCGGCCACACCGACGCCGCCGACGATGTGAGCGACAACAAGCGGCTCAGCGAGCGGCGGGCATGGGCTTTGTGGGCGGTTCTGGTGCACAACCCGAATGCATGGGTCGTGCTGCGCGACCATCGGGCCGAGAAATGGGACGAGCGCGAATTCCGCCGCGTGCACGAAGCCATCGGCTCGACCTCCACCGGCACACCCGGCGGGCCCGAGTTCAACGAATATTTCAAGGTGCTCCGCGGGGGCAGGGATCCGCTGCCGCAATCGCGCTTTCTGTACAGCGGGGCGGTCGAGGGCTTCATGGGCTGCGGCGAGTACAACCACCTGGTGAAAAACGAGCGGCCCTTCAACGACCCCGTCAACCAGGCCAAAAACGAGCCTAACCGCCGCGTGGTGGTCTTCTTCTTCGACAGCCGAAAACCGCCCCGGCTGCCCTGCCAGTACAACAACATCGGCCCGTGCGTTCAAAACGGCGCCCGCGAAGACGCCGACCGCGGCGGAGGCAAGCTGTTCAGTTGCGCCGTCTACGACCGCATCGCCCGCGACTGCGACTGCGAATTCGGCAACATCATCGATCAGGACCTGCTGTTCGATCTGCGGTACCAGGTGAACGACCCGCGCGGCAAGCCGATCGCCGATCGCAATTACGCGCTGACACTGTCGGACAACTCGACACGGAAGGGCAAAACAGACGGCGCCGGCTTCATCCTTGAACTGGACGTGCCGCCCAGGCTGGCGTCGCTCCAGCTCGAAGGTTATTCGCACATCGACGAAGACCTGGCCGACAATGACGTGCCGCCGGAATGGGCGGATGAATCCGAAACCGGCACCGAAGGCGAAACCTGCGGTCTCTAGACGGGAGTGAGCATCTTGGCAGGGCCACAAACAACCGCCGCACCGGCCGCGACCGGAGGCAAAAAGAAACCCGAGGAGGCCAAGGGCGTGCCCGCGCCCAAGAGCATCAAGCCCGTCAAGGAGGTGCCGGTTCAATTCTATGTGGCTCGCCTCTTTGCCCGGCATATCGTCCCCGGGTTCAAGGGCGGCAAGGGCTATTACAGCGGCGTCGAGATCCGCGTGAACGCGGACAACAAAATCGACCTGAGCTACGGCGCCTCCGAGGCGGCGCTGGCCGTCCGGATGTTCCTGGCCGATCAGGAATTCGTCACCGCAAAAAAAACCATCGGCAGCGGCAAAAAAGCCAAGACCGCCGAGGTCCTCGCCAAACTCAACGGCCAGGTGACGCTCAAGGTGGATGACGCGTCACACTTCGGGTTGGTCAGCAAACAGTTGCAGAAAGGCAAAGTCGTGGAGAGTTCGCCGGCCGCCAGCATCACGATCGACATCAAGAACGGCAGCAGCCCGCTCAGCGGCGATCCCGGCAGCGGCGTGGTCGTGCTGCGCGGGATCAAGGTCGGCACGCCGCCCAAAGATCCCATCAAAGCGACGATCACGATCGAAATGGGCGACATGAAAGACGAGAAGAAAAACGCGGTCGCCAAGGAGCAGCTCGCGATCGAGCACATCGCCAAGGACGAGGCGGTGACCTGGCCCGCCGAGCTGGCCAATCGGGTCCATCCCGAGGAAATCGTCCGCCGCTATCCGGGCAGCAACAAGGTCTCCGACCTCGAGGCGCACTTCGCGGAGAACGTCCAGTCGTTCTTCGACGCCCTGGAGGGCATCACGCCCACAGTCGTCAGCAGCGTGCATCCCAACGCCACGTTCCGCAGCCCGCAGGAAGCGTACCTGTACTGGTGGACTCACAGTGTGGCGCGGAACAACTTCAACCCTTCCAGGATCCGCGACTTCCTTAACCTGGATGGTTCGGAGGACAAGAGCTTCCCCAAGGCGTCCGAGATCGAGTGGCGATGCGCGAAAGACTTCATTGGAATCCACGGGCTGGCCCCTACGGTGGGCGAATATAATCCCCCGAACACGATGGGCCGCCACCTCCAGAGAATGGCGGTGGACTGCAACGTCTTTATCGACATATTCAAGAAGCTGGAATGCACTATGGATATCCCGGCCAGCTTCTGGAAGCTGAGCCTGTCCGGCAGCCCATCAAACCCCACCATCACGGCGGTGAAGCAAGACAATCGCAACAGGGACGGTTCCCCGAAAAGGACCGAAACGTTCGCGCTCGAGCCGGGTGAAAGCCCGGACGGCTGGGTGGACATCGGCCCGAAGGAGAGTGACCCTGTGCTGATCAAGGGCAAGGGCACAGACAAGGAGACGTGGCGGGTCGGATCGGGCGACGGCTCGCGGGCCGCGGCGCCGACGTTTGTCATCGATGTCAGCGGCGTCAAGCTCGAGGACGGGCGGGGGGAGGAGATCGGCAAAGAGGTCAAGGAGCGGCTGACCGCCAGCCACGAGGAGGCCTTTCAGAAGAAAGTCGATGCTGAAACAGATAAGCGCGTCGCCGCCGAGGGCAAGAAGAAAAAGACCGCCGTTTCCGACGAGCGCAAGCAGCAGATTCATGACGATGTGGTCAAGGCGTTCCGCCCGGCGATGGAGACCGAGCTTAAGAAGGCGATCGACAGTGAAACCAAGGCCCAGATCCAGCGCGAACTCAAGGCGAAGAAACAGGAGGAGCACGACCGGCAGTTCGATGAGAAGTCGCTGCCGGCGATGCAGCAGGCGATTCAGATCGCCACCGACCGGAGAATGCGGGAGGGCAACTTCTGGCGGCAGTTCCATCGCATCGGCGAGCAGTTCTTCGGCGTCATTCATTTTGGCATGGGTAAACCAGATCCTAATCCCAACAAGGTGGTGGCCGATCTGGTGCATTGGTCCATCGATGGGCATTGAGGAGCAGAAGGGGGCGAATGGATGCAGGCACTGACTCAGACCCAGTTTGACGCGCTGGCCGAGGGGCAGACGAACGAGTTCGTGCGCCGCTGCGCGGCCGCCCTGCGCGCGGCGTTCCCGGCTGAGACAAAATCCCTCTCCGAGCAGCAGCTCGCCGATTTCGCGCGGGCCAGCGCCGCCCAGGCGCGGTCGTCCCGGATCGTCCGCGAGCGCGACGCCTGCCGCCTTGCGGAAATGCATGTCATCTTCGGCCGGAAATGGATCGACAACGACCAGGCTCCCTGGGGTTTGCCGATTCTGAATGAAACAGGTGTTGGCGGCGGCGCCCGCATGGATCTGCTTTTCGCCGCCGCCGTCTGGAGCATGGAGAAAAAGGGCCGCGTGATCCCGCCCGCCGATCTGCGTGCCTCCGCCGCCCGGTCCGCGTTTGAAGACCTGTGGCGGGCGAGGGGGCACCTGAAAAGACGCTCGCTCAGCCTCGCCGCATTCGATCGCGACGAGCGAACGGCATGGCTGCAAGCTTACGAGACGGCGCTGGTCGATGTGGCCCCTTACGTCCAGACGCGGGAACCGCCCGCCGACGCCGCCGGCATCGAACTGTTGTCGAGCGACCAATCCATCGGCTCGCCCATCGTGTTGCAGGCGGGTACTGTGGAAAGTCCGAACGTCGGCTGGTGCCGCGACGCCGTCGGGCAGATCGTTGATGCGTCGGTCGCATGCATCCGGACGATGGACGATTGGCTCGTCGATTCATTCTCTGATCCGAGAAGCGCGCAGCGGGCCGAGGCGGGCGCGTGGCACCAGATCGCGGCCGCTCAGCGACGTGGGCCGCCGCTTCAAGCGTTGTCATCCAGCGCCCGGATCGCCGGCGCGGCTGTTGACGCGATCCGTAAAGCCGGGCCGAACTGGCTCAAAGGGGCACAGACGATCTCCCGCGAGAAACCCGCGCGGCGAACCGCCGTCGATCTGATGCTCAAGATCGGCGACCGCCTGGTGTTCGACTGGACCGAAACACTAAACCCTTATGGCCCGCGGATCACGCCGTACGATGCGTGGGTCGAGGGCGCGGGATGAAGGAGGCGCATCCGATGCAAACGAATCCGATCGTCGACCGGCTCGCCGCCATACTCGAGAGCGCCGCGCGCGGCGAATCGCATTACATGGTCGTTGACGCCGCCCGGGATATCGATATCCCCGCTCTCGGCCGCCAGGAGCAGGGGCCCTGCCAGTCGCTGTATTCCGGCCCCTCCGGCGACATGCTCGCCGATGTCGCGCCGTATCTGCTCACGGTTCAGCCGCGCGGGCAGCGCCTTCGCTGGCTGGCGGAGCACTGGGGCGAAAATGCGGGTATCCTGCTGCGCGCGCGTGCAGATCACGCCGCCGTGCGCGAACATCTGCGCGAGTGGCTGGTGGTCATGGCGCCGCAGAAGAGTGAAACGTACCTGTTCCGCTTTTATGATCCGCGCGTGTTGAGCGCGTTTCTGCCGTCTTGCTCCGCTACAGACGCCGCCCGGTTCTTCGGCCCGATCGCGGCGATCCATGCCGAGGGGCCCGGCGAAGATGAGTTGATGACGTTCGCACCTGGCAATAGCGGCGTGTCTGTGCAGACACGCAAGCTGTCCGGCGACCGGGCGGTTGCCGGCAGATAGAGATGGTGGGGTCCGCAGAGCGGACCCTACGCAGACCGTTCAACGTTCAGGAAAGAAAGGAGATCGTGACATGAATTCGATCGTCGAAGCGCAAGTGAAGGCATACTGCCGTCATGGCCTGGGGTATAATCCCTACCAGTGCAATACCATCCTCGAGTGCGTTCGGCACCTGGCCCAGAGTGCGGGTTACGACCTGGACGAGCGATTCGCGCGAGCGGGGCTCGGTTCGGGCCCGGAGGGGCGGGTCGCCTCGGCCATCGTCGATCGGGCCATGGGCGGCAGCAGCCCCGATACGCCGGAGCATACCATCCGTCAGCACACCTATCAGTGGCTGGGGATGAATGTGCTGAGGGTGGCCTGATCGGCCCATGCGTTCGAACGCAAGTGCCCTTTAGCTGTCGGGCTCCGTGCTGCGCCCTGGCGAGTGCCCGGCGCTGGATGTGCGGCGGCCCCGTGCGCGTGGCGAGACTTTCAATGACGGAGAACATCCATGACCGATGAGAGCGACATTCCAGAACTCGACATCGACATCCCCATGCCGAAAGGGCTTTCCATCACCACCGACCGCATGCCCTACCGCATCCTGGTGGTGGGCAACTTCGCAGGCTCCGAAAAAGGGTCGGTGTCCGGCCCGCTGGCCGCCGGCGTGACCGAAATCACGCCGGACACCTTCGATGAAATCATGCGGGTCGCGCGCCCCTCGGTGAATTTCACCACCTCCGATCCGCTCGCCGGCGGGGGCGTGATGGCCGAAGTCGCTCTGCAATTCGATTCACTGCGGGCGCTGGATCCGGCCAACATCGTTCAGCAGCTACCGGCCACGCGGCCGCTCATGCAACTGCGCGAGCAACTCGTCGCGCGCCTGCGCGGGAAGATATCGCCGTCACAACTTGCGGACGCGGCCTCCAAAGCGACATCGGCGAACCCCGCCCTCGCCTGGCTGACCGAGTCGCTCAAGTGGTCGCCGCAGCAGCCCGCCGCCACTCCCGAAGCGGTCAGCAGCGTGCTCGACCAGATCGATCTGGGGGAGCCGGACACCGGCGCGCCCACGCCGCCCGCGACCTTGACGCCGGTCGGCGAGAGGGTCGCCGCGCTCGCCGGTCAGGGATCGAATATTCCGGCACAGGAAGTTTCCGCCATCCGCCGAACGCTGGCCGAGATCGACCGGCGCGTCAACGCATGGCTCACCGCCGTGCTGCACTCGCCCCACATCCAGTCGCTGGAGTCGGCCTGGCGATCGCTGGCCTTTCTTGTCGCGCACACCGAGTTTCGCAAAAACATCCGCGTTTCGGCGATGCACGCATCGCGCGCCGAGCTGACCCAGCGGCTGACAACGCTGCTCATCGACCCGGTCTTCGATGAGGGGGCCGACAGCCCCGACGTGATCGTGGCGGACGCGCTGTTCAGCAACACCGCACCCGATATCGAGACGCTCGACGAACTGGCACAGCACGCCGGAAGCCTGCCGGCCCTTGTTCTGGCGGGAGTTTCGCCCGCTTTCTTCGGCGTCAAGCACGCCTGGCAGATCCCCACCCTGCCGGCGATGAACAACCTGTTCGATCAGTGGCAGTATGCCAAATGGAAGACGCTTCGCGGCCAATTCTACGCGCGGTCGCTCGGCGTCGTCTTCGGCCGCGGCCTGCTGCGGACCGCGCAGGGCCACAGTGGCGCGGGCGATCTGGAGTTCGTCTACAAAGAAGAATGCAATACGGATAACGACCTGGTCTGGGCCAGCGGGGCGATGGCGGGCGCGTGTGCGATCACGCGAAGTTTGGCCGACACCGGCTGGCCGACCGCTATGGCCGGCTTCGTGCACGGCCGCATCGAAGGCTTCACGACGGCCGAGGGGGGCAAAAAAGGTGAAAAGAAGTTCGGCCCCAGCGACGTGCAGATGACGCAGCCCAAAATTGAAGAGCTCGCCGCCGCCGGCCTCAACGCCGTCCTCGGCAGCAAGGACCACGATGACGTCATTTTCTGGAACGGCCTCACCGCCGCCCGTCCCGAAAAGATGTCCCACGACGGCTTCCTCGAAATCAGCCTGCCGTATCAGCTCTTTGCCGCCCGGCTATCTGTCCTACTGCTCGCGATCAAGCCGCAATTGTCCGGCCTGGCGCCGGAAAAGATCGTGGAAACCGTCACGCAGCACGTCCGCCACTGGCTGAAGATTGAAGCGGAACCCACGGCAGAGCAATTGTCCGTTCTCTGTCGCCCCCTCGAAGACGATCCCTCCACGCTGCAACTGGCAGTCACCGTAACGCCGCCATCAAACATCCTGCCCGGCAGCATCCCGGTCGTACTCGGCTATCGAATTCGTTAAGACAGATCAGACATGTTGGATAATGATGATGTTGTCGGGGAGGAATGCGAGCGCTTTCGACACCTCTTCCCAGGGTAGCTCCCCCGGCCCGCATCCCGGCCGCGGCAGTAGTGTCTTGGCGTCGCGAACGATTTCAACCAGCTCGTGGGCGCTCCGCGTGATGAACTGAAGGCTCGGCCCGGCCCATTGAAACTGTTTATATGGAAACGAGACCAGCCCGGGCCGGATGACGTGCACGTGATTGCCGCGGGAGGCCAGCAGCCGCCCCAGATCGCTGTCCATCCCGTGATAGCGCTTACACGCCTCCATGGCCATGCCGGAGTCCATGATCGCCGCACCGTCGGAGGCGACGGCGCCCGTCGTCAAGATGCAGCGGTATTCGGCCGGCTCCAACCACAGATTGCACGCCTTCTCTTTCATGTATTCACCAGCCGTCCCGGGATGTCCGCACGGTCGCTGTATTATCGGCTACGCGATTACCACGGATGATAATGGCACCGTTGGAAGTGGGAACGAATCCGGCCGTGTCAGTCTTGGGTTCGATACTGCGGCTCTCCCTGAATTGCTGCACCGCGGATGACGCGTCATGCCGCCGATCCTGATTGCGCCTGGCTTAAGCTTATGTCACGCAAAGTCTTACTGTTACATTACATACCGTGGCGCCCCGGCCGGTGTCAAGGCCGGCCGATCTGTTCCTGCCAGAAACGCTCCACGTCATTCGATAATCTTGGTCATGCCTCGACTGGGCAGTCCCCTGAACGAATGGCCAATTTTATAATTGGTGCTGAGATTCATTCTAATTTATGGGGCCATTGATATAATGTCGCAGGCTTGGAGGGGCGCTTTGGCGCGAAGCTCAAACACTACAACTTTCGCCGACACAAGGGCATAGTGAATTACCGCGATGCGCCGCGAGGTCATCGGTTGAAGTGACGTGCCCCCAATGATATTATCGGACGCGCCTTTCCGGGCTGCGGTCCGGCGGGATTCCGGCTGCGGGACAATTGCGACGAAAAGTTCCACATACGACGCACCTGCTTGGTCGATCTCATCTGTAGTTCGTCCGCGCCGGAACTGTGCGCCATTGGCGGCGGCGCTCACAAGTTAATTGACAACAATCAATTGCGCGAAACTGGCGGCGCGGTTGACGGGGGCGGAGTCTGTATACGTCGCAGCAACGGGCGGATGGACCGCGGTAGCAAACGCAACCAAGTAGCAACATGGCACAGGCACTGATTATTGGAGCGGGCCCGGCGGGGCTGACGGCCGGATACGAGCTTAAAAAGCTCGGCGTACGCTCCACCGTCCTCGAGGCCGACCAGTTGGTCGGAGGGTTGTCGCGAACGGTCGCCTATCGGGGCTATCGATTCGATATCGGCGGGCATCGGTTCTTCTCAAAGGTTCCCCTGGTCAATGATCTCTGGAACGAGATGCTGGGCGAAGACTTCCTGGTCCGCCCGCGACTCTCGCGCATCCACTATCGCGGACACTTCTTTGATTATCCGTTGCGGGCGGGCAACGCGCTGGCCGGCCTGGGGCCCGTCGAAGCGGCATTGGTCTGCCTGAGTTATGCCAAGGCCAGGCTCAGCCCCCACGGGCACGACAACAATTTCGAGCAATGGGTCTCGCGCCGTTTCGGCCGCCGGCTGTATGAGATTTTCTTCAAAACCTACACGGAGAAAGTCTGGGGCATCCCCTGTGCCGAGATCTCCGCCGACTGGGCCGCCCAGCGGATCAAAAACCTCTCGTTGTCAGAAGCGCTCCGCAATGCGCTCTTCAGCAAGAACGGCGCCAGCGCGGACGGCAAGATCATCACCACGTTGATCGACAAGTTCCATTACCCGCGGCTCGGCCCCGGAATGATGTGGGAAAGCTGCGAGCGGCTGCTGAAGGAAGACGGCAATGAAACGCTTCGCGGCATTCGCGTCGCCAGCATCCGCCACCGCCACGGGAAGGTGGACTGCATTTACGGCCGCACCGTCTCGGGCGAATCCATCGAGTTCGGCGGAGACCACTTCGTCTCCACCATGCCGCTCCGCGAGCTGATTCACGCGCTGGATCCGCTGCCGCCGGATGCGGTGCTTCATGCGGCCAATCGGCTCCGGTATCGAGACTATCTGACGGTCGTCCTCATCGTGAACCGTCCGGACGTTTTTCCGGACAATTGGATTTATATTCACTCACCCGAAGTAAAGATGGGGCGCATCCAGAACTACAAGAACTGGAGCCCTGAAATGGTGCCCGATCCCTCGCGCACATCGCTGGGCCTCGAGTACTTCCTCTGGGACAACGACGAGGAGTGGAACTGGCCGCAGGAACGGCTGATCGAGCTGGGTATCCGCGAGTGCGCGCAAATCGGCCTGATCGAACCGGGCGAGGTCGAGGACGGAACCGTGGTCCGCATGCAGAAGGCGTATCCGGTTTACGATCATGTGTATCTGGACCATCTCGGCACGATCAAACAGTACCTGGCCAACTTCAAGAATTTGCAGACCATCGGGCGCAACGGACAGCACCGCTATAATAACCAGGATCATTCGATGCTGACCGGCGTCTATGCGGCGCGCAACATCGTCGGCGCCGACTACGACGTGTGGAGCGTGAACGTCGAACAGGAGTATCATGAAGAAGTGCGGAGCGAAACCGGTAAAGCGACTATAGCGGCCGGGGTACAGGAGCGGCTGGTGCCGGTCCGCGCCCCCGCGCAGCCGGGTCCGTTGACTCCGGAGGAATTTGTGGAGGCCGCGTTCGCGCGGCTCGATCCGCTGGCGATGGGCGCGTCGGTCGGCCTGGTGAGCAGCGCCGGCCTGATTGCGGCCTCGGTCATCCTGCTGCTCAAGCAGGGGCCGGTGGTCGGGCCGAATCTCTCCCTGCTGGCCAATTATCTACTGGGATTTGAGGTCTCTTGGACGGGCCTGTGGATTGGGGCCATCGAAGCCGCTGCCGGGGGGTTCATGCTCGGCTATGTCGGGGCCAGCCTGCGCAACTGGGGGATCACCGCCTATGCCTGGTTGATCAAGCGCCGGGCCGAAGCCGAGGATCGCCGCGATCTTCTGGATCGCGTATAACGATATAATACTCGCGGCCGGAAGAAATATATGCCGAACAAAGACGCCAGCACATACGAAGTGAGCCGGGCGGTGGCGCGGCTCAAGGCGGGAATCGTGGCCCTGCTCTTCGCGGCGATCGCCGGGTTCGGCGTGTTCGCCATGACCGCCTGGCTGCTCCTGAAGGGCGGCGAAAACGTGGGGGCGCATTTGGAGCTGCTTGGCCAGTATTTTATTGGCTACTCGGTCACCTGGAAGGGGGCGTTCATCGGAATGCTCTACGGCGCGCTGTGCGGCGGCATCGCCGGCTGGATTATCGGCATGGTGTATAACCGCATCGTCGGCGTCCGCCATCAGTAATGTTCTTGTTCGACTGATGCCGCCCCATCGATCCATATATCTTTGATTTTTGCGCCGTTGTCGACGTTGTGCCCCGGCGCAATCCCGTTGATCGCCACATGAATGTAACGAAACCCCAGCCTTCTCTGCGTTCGAGGTCCACCGCCACGGCTGCCCCATCTCTATCCGTGATTGTCCCGGCACATAACGCCGCGGATCATCTGCGGCGGTGTCTCTCGGCATTGGCCGCTTCGCGCGGCGTTGAATTTGAAGTGATCGTGATCGACGACGGTTCGACCGAGCCGCTCGAGCCCATCGTCGCCGCCCACGGTTACCGCTATATGCGCATCGACGGCCCGAGCGGTCCGGCCAGCGCGCGAAACCACGGCGCCGCTCACGCCGCCGGCACGCATCTTTTGTTCGTCGATTCCGACGTCTGCGTTCATGAGGACACGATCGCCCGCATGTCCGACGCGTTCGCGGCGGATCCCGCGGCAGACGCCGTTGTCGGAACGTATGACGACGAGCCGGCCGACACCGGGTTCTTCTCGCAGTACAAGAATCTGTTCCACCACTACGTGCACCAGAGTTCCCCCGGTCGGATCGGTACGTTCTGGAGCGGATGCGGCGCCATGCGCCGCGAGGTGTTTCTGGAGTTCGGCGGCTTCGACGACATCCGTTATCGCCGCCCGGCCATTGAGGACATCGAGCTGGGCACCTGGGTCAGCGCCGCCGGTCATCGCATCGTGCTCGACCCGCGCGTGCGGTGCAAACATCTCAAACGATGGACGCTCATCGGCATGCTCAAGAGCGACATCTTCGACCGCGGCATCCCCTGGATCCGGCTTATGCATCGTAGCGGCAAGCTGGCTGACAATTTGAACGTCAAGCCGCTCCAGCGGGCGTGCGCCGCGATGATGTACCTGGCCCTGACGATGCTCGCGGTGGCAGCGTGGGCGCCCAGGGCGGCGATTGCGACGGCGGGGCTCCTGGCTGTGGTGACTGCTGTCAACCACGATTTCTATCGATATCTGGCGGCGCGTAAGGGCTGGTGGTTTGCGGCGCGCGCCGTCCCGCTCCACTGGTTGTATTTCCTCTATTGCGGCTTCTGTGTCGCCGCCGGAACCGCCTTGCATTACGTCGATCGTATTCGCGTCGGGCTGCGGCGCTGGCTTGATCGCCCGCATGCCGCCGGCGCGATAGACGAGCGGACAAGCGCGCGCCGACTCCTCCTGGCGCTGATTGCGCTCACGCTGCTCCTCTATGGCCGCGACATCGCCCACAGCGCCGGCGTGGCCGGAGACGCCGGCCACCACCTGATCAACGGCATCTTTATTTTCGACGCCCTTCGCGATCCGGGCCGCGCGATGTCTGATCCGCTGCAATACGCATTCGACTACTACCGCCACTTTCCCGCCGTCAATATCGGCTATTACCCGCCGGGTTTCGCCGTCATCGAAGGCCTATTGATGACGTTGTTCGGGGCGTCCGCCGCCACGGGGCAGCTTGCCGTGCTCCTGATGGCGATCGTGATGACGTGTTTTTCTTTCGCGTGGTTCCGACTGCGCTTCGATCGCTGGTGGGCGGCCGGCGCCACCGCTCTGCTCATGTCCACGCCGATTCTGGTCCATTGGGGCCGCGACATCCTTCTTGAAATCCCCGCTCTGGCATTCATGATCGGCTCGGTCTGGGCGTTCGAGCGCCTGTTGCGGAGCGATCGGCCCCCCTGGCGGGCCGCGCTGCTCTGGGCGTTGCTGACGAGTCTCGCCCTGTGGACGAAGCAGCAGTCGCTGATCGTGGTAGGCATTTTCGCGTTGTCGATGCTGGCGGCCCGCCAATGGCGCAAACTTCTTCAGCCGCCGGTGCTGGTCGCCGGTACGGTGATCGCCATCGCCGCCGGCAGCTTGATCGCCGTTACCATCCTGCTGGGCGGGGATGCCGTGGCCCACACGGTCGGCCCCGAAGGCGGATCTATCGCATCCCGGCTCACGGCCGATCACTGGCTGTTCTATCTCCGCGCATTGCCGCAAATCGTCACGTGGCCCATTCTGATCCTTGCCGCACTGGGGCTGATCAGCGTGTTTCGGCGCCGCGAGATATTCATCGCGCCGGCCCTCGCGTGGATCATCGTCTTCTATGTCATGCATTCTTACTTCGTTGCCAGGGATGTCCGCTACGGTTGTTTCTGGTTGCCGCCATTCTGCCTGCTGGCGGTGGTTGCGCTGCGGAACCTGCCCGCATTGCCGCGGTCCTCGACCGGCGCGCAGCGCCGCTGGACCCCGAGTGGCGCACTGATGACCGCCCTGGTCCTGGCCTCATGCGTGCGGGCGACGCAGCTCGATGCGCCTCGATTGCCGACGGCCTATGCACAGCTTGCTGGAGATCTGGCCGATCGCGCGCCTCCGTTTAACTGCCTGACCTTCCTGCCGGAGCGGCCCGGGCTGCTCGCGTCCTCGTACCGTGTGGCCGTTGAGCCGCGGCGCACCCGCGGCCAGGACATCTATTCCTTCGGGCACATCATCCGGGCGGAGCAGGCGCTGGCGGATTGGCCCGCCCGGTGGCCAGACGGTCGAGCGGTCGTCAATACACTCGAACATTGGAACGTCAAATACATCGTCGTCGACGATCCGCGGCCACCCCTGGAGGAGACCGTCGATGAGGCCGCCGCAGGCGCCCTGGACGCGGCGTTCGCAACCGGAGCATACCGGGAGTGCGGACGCTATCCTCTCCGGTACGCGTCCGGCAGCGAGTCCAGGGCCAGCCTGGTTTTGTACGAGCATGGCGGGCCGATCAAACTGCACCCCCACTCGATGCCCACACTGCGCACCCGACGTATTCCCACCACCATCGGCCCGCCGCCGCACGGAGCCTGCGCGCAAGACGGACAATCACGATCGGACAATCGAGACTGCGACAGCGAAAAAAGGTGAGCTCCGGATCGTGTCCCAGCTCCACCCGGGGACTTCGTGGCGGCAGGCCGGCCCGCCAACCCACAACCTGACGGCAAAACGCGAAAGTGTTTCAAGCGGTGAGCACTTCCATTCCACAACCGGGCCCGGTTATGCCGAGCGGGGCGGGCCGGCATATGCTGGACGGCAGCCTTCGCGTCCTCATCGCGGAAGGTCTGTACATGCCGACCGCGCTGATCACGGCGGCGGTCCTCACGCATTATCTGGGCGCGAGCGGCTACGGGCTGCTGTCCCTGGCCGGACTGATGATCGGGTGGTTCGAGTGGGCGATCACGGCGATCTTCGCCCGGGCGACGGTCAAGTTCGTCGGAGAGGCCGACAACTGGCGGCCCGTCGGGACGGCCGTGCTGCGGATGTACCTGATCGTCAGCATCGTCGCCACCGTCGTTCTGTGGCTGACGGCGGACGGCATCGCCGCGGCGCTCGCTGAGCCCATCCTCGCGAACTACCTGCGGCTCTATTCGCTGGAGATCATCCTCTACGGCTTGACCCAGGCCCACCGCAACATACTCGTCGGTTTGGCCGGGTTCCGTCAGCAGGCCCGGATCGCCGCCGCACGGTGGCTGTCCAGGCTGGTGTTGATCGTCATTCTGGTCGCGCTGGGAATGAAGATCGAAGGCGCGATTCTCGGCAGCATCGGGAGCGTGTTCGTTGAGCTGGCCGTCTCGCGATGGCATGTTCGGCCACCGCTGCTCGGACGCACGGATTTTCCCATCCGGCGGCTGGCGGAATACGCGGCGCCGCTGTTCCTGTTCTCGCTCAGTATTCGGCTCTATGGCATGATCGACCTGTTCATGCTCAAGCTGCTCGGCGGAACGGCTGAGCAGGCCGGCATCTACAGTGCCGCCCAGAACCTCGCTCTGGCGCCCGGCCTCTTCACCATGGCCATCTCGCCCCTCCTGCTGGCCACGCTCAGCCGCATGCTGCACCAACAGGACCTGGCCGGCGCCCGCATCATCGCCCGGCACGCGCTGCGCGGCGCCATCGGACTGTTGCCCTTCGCCGCCGCGATCGCCGGCACCGCCGATGGCGTCGTGGCTTTTGTCTTCGGGCAGGAGTTCCTGCCGGGCGGACACTGGCTCGCGATCCTGATCTTTTCGGCAACCGGGCAGGTATTGATCGGGATGGTCACCGCCATCGTGACCGCCGGCGGCAGGCCCGGCTGGACCGTGGCCCTCGCGGCCCCGCTGGTACCGCTGGTGATCATCGGGCACCTGCTGCTCATCCCCAGGTTCGGCGCGATCGGCGCGGCCCTGGTGACCGGCTCCGGATCGTTGATCGGCGCGCTGGGCGCGGTCTTCGCCGTGCGCCGCATGTGGGCCATATCGCCGCCGCTTCCGACGCTGGCCAGAGGAATTCTCATCGGCGCGATGGCCTACGGCCTCGGCGTACTCTGGCCCGTGCACAACCTGTTCGTGCTGCCCAAGCTGGTCGCGATCGCCGTCGCCGTGCTCGTCGCCTATTACCTGCTCGGCGAATTCAGCCGCCAGGAACTCGGGCTCGTGCGCTCTCTGTTCCAAAGGGGGAGTACCCCCTTTGAAACCCCGGCGAAAGGAGCCGACGAAACCTTGGAACACTCGTCATCACGATCGTAATGACTTCGATGCTGCTTAACGCATTCAAGACGTACCAAATGATCCGGGCCGCTCGGGCGTCCAGTTATGCCCCGCCCGCCCGCTTGCGCCAATTCCATGAACGTCGGCTCAAGGCGCTTCTCGTTCACGCTTACCAGAAGGTGCCGCTCTATCGCCAACTCTATGCTGAGGCGGGATTCCACCCGGACCACTTCCGCTCGCTTCAGGATATCGAGCGCATCCCGTCCCTGTCCAAGGAGCGGCTCAAAGCCGCCCGGCCGGAAGAGGTCGTCGCCCGGGGCGTGGATCCGCAAAAATGCCAGACCGTTGTCACCAGCGGATCGACCGGCGTGCCCATGCGGATTTATCTCGGCCCGCACGAGGTGCGCTGGCAGCGGGCGGCCGCCTGGCGAATACTCTTCGAACACGGCTATCGCTGGACCGACCGCACACTCGAAATCCGCAAGACGGCCGGACCCAGCTTTCTCCTCCAGCGGTTCGGCATCGCCCCGAAAGACTGGTTGTCCATTCTCGATCCGCCGGAGTCGTGGGCCAGGCGGCTCGTCTCCGGAAAATACCAGGTTCTTGTCGCGGGCGCCGGCACGCTGCACGCGCTGGCTGAAGCGCAAAGGGGGCGTACCCCCTTTGAATCCCCAAGTTTCAACCGGGGTTTCAAAGGGGGTACGCCCCCTTTGATCATCATCTCGGACAGCGAGACGCTCGCGCCGGCCACGCGGCGGCTGGTTCACCGGGTCCTCGGCTCCTCGCCGGTCGATGTCTTCGGACTCGTCGAGCTCTCCAACTTCGCCTGGCAGTGCGAGCGCCGGGAAGGATTCCATATCAGCGCGGACAGTCACCTCGTCGAAATCGCCGCTCCGCCCGCCGAGCCGGGGCCGATCATCGTGACCGATCTGGGCATGTGGACCATGCCCATCATCCGCTACGACACCGGCGACATGGCGGAATGGGATCCGCAGCCATGCCCCTGCGGCCGAACGCTGCCGGTGCTCAAGCATATTTACGGCCGCGCGATCGACTCCGTCCTGCTGCCCGATGGGAAGCGATTGTTCTGGCCGTTTTTCCACGAGGTGCTCGGCGCGTATGACCAGATTAACCAATGGCGGCTGCTACAGGAGGACCAGCGGCACATCCGGCTGCAACTGGCCCTGCCGGGCGATCCTGACGGCCTGGTCGCTCGAATCGAATCCCAAATCCGCCGGGCATTGCCGGAAGAGGTTCAATTGGTAATCGAGCGCGTCGATGCGATTCCGATTCGGCCGGAAGAGAAAACCCGCATGATCCAAAGGGGGGAGTACCCCCCTTTGAAACCCCCGGAGCGCCCTACTTGACCATGCCGCTGACGCAAACGCCGGTCGTGACCGATGAACCCAAACCCCGGAAGGTTGCGGGGGAAATGAGTTTACGTGCCCAGGAGGTGGCGTTGAAAAACCTCCCGGACAAAATGCCGCCCGGAAGCGACCCCCCGCCGCGGACCGGATGGTCCGACTGGTTCTGGTGGCTTTATTGCTTCTCGCCGCTGGTGATGGACGATGTCCGCAGGCACGTGAAAACGGCGCTGCTGCCGCTGCACAACCTGCGGGTGCCCGTTTTCAGATTGGAAGGCAAATCCCACCTCGCCGGCCGCCGGGCCACCATGATCCAAGCCGGCGACGAGACCGGGGCCGGCGTGCTGGATCAATACCTGTTCGCGGAAGAGCCGCGGCGGCAAATCGTCGACCGCGTGCCGTTCTGGACGCTGCCGCGCACATTGAAACGCCTCCGAACCTCCGCGGACATCACCCTCGCCCGAGTGGATCGCATCACCGCACGCCGGTTCTACGGGAGGGATTATCTCGACGCGCTGGTCTCGGTGGCCATGCACGTCATCATCTCGAATGACCCGGTCGACCTGGCCAACGCCGGGAAAAACACGGCCGATGACCTGCGGCGGGTCAAGAAAGGATGCTTCGAGCACCAGATCGCTCATTCCGACGAAGACTTCCGGGAGTTCTATGACCACTTCCACGTGCCCACCATGCACCGGCGGCACGGACGATTCAGTGTTATCTACAACTTCCATCTGCTGAAGCGAATGTTCCGCCGCGGCGGGCTGCTGTGGATCCTGCAAAACGGCCGACGCGTGGCCGGAGGCGTCTTCTCCGAAATCAACGGCCATATCGAAACCGGGGCCCTCGGCGTCGAAGCCGGCCGCGATGAGCATATCAAAAACGGCGCCCTGGCGGCGCTCTATGTCTTCCTGACCCGGTACGCGCGCGAGCGCTCCTGCCGCCGCATCAGCCTCGGCGGGACGCCCGCCGCGCTGCGCAACGGCATCTTCATCTACAAGCGCAAATGGGGCGTCGTCGTGCCGGGCGAATGCACGCCCGATGAGCTGCTCATTCACTGGAACCGCTTCGACGACCTGGTGGCTGATTTCTTCGCTCGAGCGGCCCCGATCTTCCGCGACCACGGCGGCCTCTCGGCGATGACCGCGGTCCATTCCGATCGGCCGGCGGCGCCCGCGGCGGCCTTGAAGCTGCATCGCGATCTGTGGATTAAGGGCCTGCGCCGCCTCTATGTGGTCTCCGCCGCCGGCTGGGAACCACCGGGCCATGGCCATCAACCGGCGCTGCCCGACGAGCTGGTCCTGCTCAAGGGGGGAGTACCCCCCTTGGACCCCCCTGGGCCTTATCGTGGAAGCGGGAAGCGATGGTCCTGAGCGCTCGCCGCGGCAGTAGGTCCCCCACGTCCCGCCCGGCAGGCGGGACCTACATCACGTCCCGCCCGGCAGGCGGGACC
>CAYLLT010000018.1:0-26523 GCA_964384465.1 uncultured Planctomycetales bacterium
CGATGTTATCATGCATGTCAAGGATAAATTCCCAGCCTCACAGCGGACCCTACATCTACATCGCTACGGTTTTACATCGCGAACAGCGCCCGCAGGCGCTTCATCAATTTTACGCGGGCGGGGTCATGGGTATCGACGATGTCGCCCCAATAAAGGACGCTGTGCCGGCGGGCGTCGTGGCGGACGCGGGCGAGCAGCTTCTCCAGCCGCTTCACCGATTCCTCCAAGGCCGTGGTGACCGGGCCGACCCCGATGTTAATCACCGTGACATCCGATTCGACCAGCGCGTAGAACTCCGGTTGAAGTTGAATGCGGGAAGCGATCTCCGCTCCGAGCGGGGAGCTGAGGAACTGGCGGATCTGCGACTCGCCGACGTGGAGCTTCTCCATCGGGCGGGCATAGCCGCGGGTGGGCGTGGGCCGGACATGCTGCACGCCGACGCTGTCATCCAGCCCGGCCGCATCGAATAATCCGAAGATCTCCGAGGCGAAGGCGGCGGTATCCTGCATCACCTGCTGGAGTGCGATTGCGGCGGCTTTGGCATCGCGGAAGACGGCATGCACCGTGGGCGGCGGCGGCATGACGAAGATGCGATAATCGTAAGGGTAGGCGTGCCGCAGGGCCGGATCGCCATCGGCCTCGATGATGGTGAAGCCGCGGCGTTCGATGCGCCGCACGGCACGCAGGCCATCGGGGAGCGTCTCGAAAACACGGTCCGTGGTGTAGGTCACGTGGTGGCGGGATTTCCACTCGATGCCGTCGCTGACCGGCCCGTTCGATTCGGCAACGACGGTATTGGTGTGCCCGTCCGTCGCCCGGCGCATGCGGATGTAGTGAACCGGACGGTCGAGGACATCCTTGGCCACCATTTGGGCTACGGTCGTCTTGCCGCCCATCGAAGGGCCGCTGATGAACAAGGTTTCCAGTGGCATGGTCAGACTCGCCAGCGAACGAATTGAGCCGATGCCCCGAACCGCGTGGGGCATCTTAAATTTTATCCCCGTCAACAGCGCTTCTCCACCGATTCTTGCAGAAATGCGAACCGAGCAGCGACCGTGAGGGAGCTGTTGGGACAAACGCATGGGTACCGCTCCCTCACGGTCGCGGCTCGGATTGCCCCCTGTATCCTCAAGGAATTGAGCCGGCCCGGCGGAGGCCGAGCATGACGATCCGCTGGAGCAGGACCTCGTAGGACAGCCCGGCCGCCCGTGCTGAATCCGCAAAATCCTCGCCGCGGGCGAGCTGCGGATTGGGATTGGCCTCGAGCACGTAAAGATCGCCATCCGGCGACAATCGCAAGTCGATCCGAGCGTAGCCGGTCAGATCGAGACAGCGGTAGATCCGCTTGGCGATTCGCCGGATCCGCTCGGGCAGGCCGGCGGCCAGGTCCTTGGCCGACTCGCTGCGGATGCCCCATTTCTCCTGGTAGCGGCGATCCCATTTGACCTTGGCGGTGGCGATGCGCGGGGCATCCTCCGGCATCTTGGTGAACAGCAGTTCCCATATGGGGAAAACATCCAGCCGGTGGTTGCCCATGACGCCGACGTACAGCTCGCGCCCGTCGATAAAGCGTTCGGCAATGGCATCCGTTTTGACGCGCTCGTGAATGAACGCCACGCGCTCGGCGAACTTGGCGTCGTCGTCCACCAGCGACGCCTGGGATATCCCCAACGACGCCTCTTCGTTCAAGGATTTGACGAACAGCGGGAAATTCAGCCGCGCCGGCCGCCGGATGGCCCGCCCGCGGACGAAAACGGCGCATTCCGGCACGCGGATGCGGTGATAGGCCAGCACCTGCTTGGACAGCGCCTTGTCGCGGGCCAGCATCAGCCCGCGCGGGCAGCAGCCGGTATAGGCCAGCCCGATCAGCTCCAGATAGCTCACCACGTTCTGATCGTAGACCGCTTCGCCAGCAAATTCCTCTAAAAGGTTAAACACGACCTGCGGCTTCTGTTCCTCGACCGCGTGCCGGATTACGCCCAGATCGTTGCTGATGCCCAGCGGCAGGACGTCGTGCCCGATCGCCCGGAGCGTGGACACCACGTCATATTCGGTTTTGAAGGGGGCGATCTGGTCCGGCGTGAGGCCCTCGATGCTGTCGGGGGGGACCAGGCTCTTATCCATCAAGGCCAGGATGCGTAACTTCTTCATGCGCTTCACATGCCGACGCGATGCCGGCCGCTGTGCAGATAGTTCATGGTCTGGACGGTGAGCAGAATGGCGAAGTCGATCTTGAGCTGCTTTTCCGGTCCGGCGATATGGAGCTTCAAGTCGCGGCACCGGCCAATCATCTCCCGCAGGACCTGTTCGAGCGTGTATTCGTACTCACCCGTCCAGCGCGATACGAGCCAGCGGACGTCTCCGCGGATCCGACGGATAAACGCCGCGGCCGACTCGCGCTTCCGGTGTTCCGGCGCGTCGGAGAACAGCCGCCGCAGATCGCGGTCGTAGAAATCGGGGTATTCGGTCCCATACTGGGCGCGCTTCTCCTCGTAATGCTGGCGCAGCGTTTTGCGATTGCGGGTCAGCGGCTCCATCATGGCCCGCGAATGAATTATCGGCTTCTGATGCGAAATCTCTTGCATCAGCCCGTTCACGTACTCGAGCTTGCGCAGGGCCGGCCAATCCTGATAGCGCTTTCGCCAGACCGCCCGCGGGGTCATCCAGACGGCGAAGGTCTCAGCGAAATCCTCGTCCGGATGGCTCTGCGCGTACCAGAAATCGAGGTGCAGGACGAAATGCTTGCTGTAGGGCTTCGGCTTGTAGAAGGAGGGGTACGGTTTGGAAGATTTCCCAAAGTGTTGCTGCCACTGGCGGCGCCGGTGGAGCAGGTAAGCGTGGTCCAGCGCGTGGCCGGTCTCGTGCCGGAAGATGCGCATGCAGGATTCTCGGGTGCCGCCCTCCACTTCCAGCATCATCTTGCGTTCGAGCCGCATCAGGCGCGGATGAGCCAGATAGAATGGGACCGCAACCCCGGGAATGCCATCCGGTGAGAACCAATCCTCCGCCAGCCAGAAGTGCGGGCGGAACCGCAACTTGCGGCGATCGAGCTCCCGGTACAACTGTCGAATGTTGGCGGCCAGCCCGGTGCCTTTGAGCCGCAGGCCCAGATCGCAGATGCGCATGTCGAGCAACCGCTCATCCGGCCAATTCGCCCACACCCGGCGGCTCGGTCGCCGCCGTCCGGTCCGCTTTGCTCGATTACTGCGTCTCCTCATGCGAGGATTTTAGACCAATCCCCGCATCAGCAGCAACGATTCTTAAAGCATCGAGAAATGGAAACCGCTCAGCGCATAAAAAACGGAAGGTGCTTCCGTGGCGTCAGCACCTTCCTTCCGTTTTGTCGTATCTTCGGAACTCAATGAAGATCGACCCCGCCGCTCAACACCGTGCGAGCAGCGGTCGCGGTGATGTCATGGCTACTTCTTCTTCCGCGCTTTCTTCGCGCCTTTTTTCTTCTTGGCCATCGACGTCACCTCCTTTCTGTCATTAACTTAACGTGATCGCGCCAAATGTCAAAAGAATTTTTTCGATGCGTCACATTTTTTATTCAGTGCCGTCTCCGGCACGCACTTTGTATATCGACCGGACGGATCGTCGTCCTTGACGGAAATCATTTTCCGACGCAGAAGCGCGAGAAGATGCGGCCGAGCAATTCCTCCGTCGCGATCTCGCCGGTCAGCAGCGACAACGCGTTCATGGCCTCGCGAATTTCGATCGAAATGAGTTCCGCGCGATCGGCTGTTTGTGCGGCGTCGCGACAGATTTCCATCGCGCGCAGCAGCGCGGCCTGCGCATCCCGCAATGCGGCGCGCTGCCGGGCGGAGAGGGCCAGCAGCTCCGCGCCGTGGGCCTCGGTCTCGACGATTAACATCCTTCCGATCTCATCCCGTAGCCCATCCACTCCATCGCCGCGCAGTGCACTGATGGGCCAGGCGGAAACTCCGCTGCCAATATTGGCGGAGGCATTTTCACGGCTCCGCGGCGGTAATCGGTCGATCTTGTTCAGGACGATGCAGGTGGGACGGCGCGGCAATTCGGATTGCAGCCCCGCCAAGGCTCGCGCGGGATCGTCGGAAATGTCCACGATCATGAGGATGAGGTCGGCGGACGCGAGTGTTCGGCGTGTGGCCGCTTCGGCGAGTTCAGCGGGCTGATCCTGCTCGGCGGACCGCATCGCCGTCAGGCCCGCGCAGTCGGACAACATCACTTCGCCGCCGGGTACGTGAAGCGGGGCCCGCAGGATATCGCGTGTCGTCCCGGCGGTGGCCGAGCGAATCGCCCGATCCATGCCGGTCAACCGGTTGAACAGCGTGCTCTTTCCCGCGTTGGGTCGGCCCACCAGCATCACTTCGGGCAGCGTTTCGAGGCGTTCGACGGCCGGTGCGCTCGCCAGCAAGGCAGCCAGTTCGCCCGCGATCGCGCCGGCCATCTCCATCACCTGTTCCCGCGAGATGAAGTCGATCGGCTCCTCCACGAAGTCGATTTCCGCTTCGATGAGCGCAAGCAGGTCCGCCAACTGGTCGCGCAGTTGGGTGGATCGCCGGCTCAGGCGCCCGTGCAGGAGGGCTTCCGACGCCCGCAATTGAGAGTCGTTGCGGGCCTGGATGATCGCCGCCACGCCCTCGACACGGGTCAGGTCCATCGCTCCGTTGAAATACGCGCGGGCGGTGAATTCGCCCGGCTCGGCGGGACGCGCCCCGGCCCCGGTCAACTGTTCGAGCAGGCTCGCCAGCACGGGCGGCGAACCAATGGTGTGAATTTCAATCACGTCCTGCCGGGTGTAACTGGACGGTGCGCGGAAGGTATACACTTCCGCCGGCACAGTGCCCGATCCACCCACCCGCACCCGGCCCATGATCCGCCGATGCCCCGTGGCGTGCTTGATCTGCTCCAGGTCAACGGCGCCGAGAATCGCCGCTAGCACATCGAACGATGCCGGTCCGCTCAGCCGAATGACGCCCCGAACCCCCGCACCCGCCGGAGAGGAGATCGCCACGATTGTGTCATCGAGCTGCGCAAACATGATTATCCGAACCCCTCACGCAAGTGAGGGGCCTGTCAGTTCCCACGCTGGTATCGGATGAACGCGTGCATCGAGGTCGGCCCCCGACTGGCGTCGGGGGTTCGGATTACACGACGAATCTCTCCTGGCACAATGTCTCCAGCAGGTTTTCCAGAAAGTCGGTCACATTCACGGATACCACCGCGGCGATCTGGCGGCTCTTGTCCCTGGACATTACCGGCTTGCACTTGCCGGCCTCTTCGCCCTCCAGCGTGATCTGGAGGCCCATGCGGCACTGCATGAACAGCTCCGGCCAGATCAATATCCCCAGGGCCAGCGCATCGTGGATCAGAAACTTTCCGCTGCCGGCTTCCTTCCCGTGCTCCATCGGGAAACGCATCATGCGGGCCAGCAGTTCGCCGGCGCGGGTGCCGCTGCGCGACAGATGCGCGATGTGCGAAGCATCCATCCCCACCTGGCGGGTCACATCCAGTGTCACCAGGGTGATCGGCAGTCCCGAAGCCAGGACGCCCGACGCGGCGGCGGGATCGCGATAAAAATTGAACTCTGCATGCAGCGTCACGTTACCCGGACACCAGATGGCCCCGCCCATGATGATGATCCGGCCGGCCTTTCGGAGCAAACCGGGATCCTCGCGCAAAACCGCCGCGAGATTCGTCAGCGGTCCGATGGCGACAATCACCAGCTTGTCGCCATGGGCGGCGATGATTTGCTGATACAGTGGAAGATAGTTTTCGGCCGGCAGCGGCTCGGGTGCGGCTGCGTCGATCTCGCCCAAACCGTCCGCGCCGAACACGTGACTGGCATTCAACAGCCGATGGTCATCCTGGTCGAGCCCGCGAGCGATTGCCGGCCAGCGTTCGACTTTGATCCCCGCCAGCAGCCGGCCGATATTTCGGGTCGCCTGTTCCAGCGGGACATTCCCGCCGACGCTCACCAGACCGGTCAACTCGATGCCCGGATGCGCCAGGGCCAGGGCGATGGCCACCGCATCGTCCACGCCCATATCCGTATCGATCAGTACCGGAGTTCGCATCGGGACTGTGCCTGCAAGTGATGCATTGACAGGCCAAAAAGCACGCGCTAGAGTCGCTCGGATTGATTGTCGGTGAGAACCTGATGCCGGTCAATACAGCCGATCTCGCACGCCGATATCGAGAAGCGTTCCCCGATTCCAGCCCGCTCTTCATCGCCCGCGCACCGGGCCGGGTCAATCTGATCGGGGAGCATACCGATTACAACGACGGTTTCGTGCTGCCGATCGCGATGTCGCAGTCGCTCTATGTCATCGCCGGCCCGCATGAGGATGAAGAGATCATCGTGCGTTCGACCGCGTTCGGCGAAACGGTGAGGTTTTCCGCCGCCGAACCGGGCCCACCCGCAGCTCCGGCATGGTCGAACTACGTCCGCGGTGTCGCCGAGATGCTGCGGCGCGAGGGCATTCCGCTCCGCGGCGGCCGACTTCTGGTTCACAGCGAAATCCCCATCGGCGGCGGTGTCAGCAGTTCGGCTGCCCTGGAGATCGCCAGTGCAATCGCGATGCTGGCATTGGCCGGTAAGTCGATGGACCCGATCCCGCTCGCTCACCTCGCCCGCCGGGCCGAGCACGAATGCGCCGGCTCGCCGTGCGGCATTATGGACCAGTTCATCTGCGTGCTGGGGCGGGAAAACCACGCGCTGCTGCTCGATTGCCGCTCCGAAACGTACGAGCATTTGCCGCTGCCCGATGATGGTACCACGCTCATGGTGATGGATACGCAGGTCAAGCATCAGCTCGGCTCCAGCGAGTATCCAGTGCGGCAGCGGCAGTGCCGGGAGGGCCTGGCCGAGCTGCGGCAGGTATATCCCGGAATCGCCGCGCTTCGCGACGTCAGCTCTGCACAACTCGATGCTCAAGCCGGCCGTCTCGATCCTCTGATCTTCCGACGGTGTCGCCACGTCGTAACCGAGATCGGGCGGACGCTGCTCGCCGCTGAGGCGTTGCGCGATGACAATCTGAGTGTGTTCGGCCGCCTGATGTACGAATCGCACGCCTCGCTGCGCGACGACTACGGGGTTTCGTGCATGGAACTGGACGCACTGGTGTCGATCGCCGCCGACGTGCCCGGCGTCTACGGCGCCCGCATGACCGGCGGCGGCTTCGGCGGGTGTGCCATCGCCCTCGTGCAGGCTGCGGCCGAAGAGCAGCTTCGCAGGGCCATCGCGGAGCGATACAATAGTTGCGTTGAAAAGCCGGCGATTCTCTACACGACGCGCGCTTCGGCCGGCGCCGATCTTCATCGACTCTGAAAAGTAGGGTGGGTCAAGACCCACCCTACGGAAATAGGACGGGGACTTGTCCGACCCGAACGAAATCTTTGCTTTCATCGACCTCGTTCAGACCGGCCGGCACCTGACGCGCGAGCAGTCCCGCTACGTGTTCGAGCAGATCATGTCCGGCCACGTCGCCGAGGAGCCGATGGGCGAGTTCCTCGCCGCCCTCGCGAAGAAAGGCGAGACGGTCGATGAAATCGCCGGCGCCGCCGACGTGATGAACGCGAAGGTCACGCGCGTGCGCTGCGACGGCGACTGCATCGATACCTGCGGCACCGGCGGCGACGGCATCAGCACGTTCAACGCGTCCACCGCGGCGGCCATCATCGCCGCCGCGGCCGGAGCGATCGTCGCCAAACACGGCAATCGCACCAACACGCGCGTCAGCGGCTCGGCCGAAGTCATCGCCGAACTGGGCGTGAATCTGGACGCCACGGTGCCCGTTCTGGAGCGATGCCTCCGCGAATGCCGCATCGCCTTCCTGTACGCCCCGAACCTGCACCCGGCCATGAGGTACGCCGCCCCCGTCCGCAAGAAACTCGGCATCCGCACGATCTTCAACTTGCTCGGCCCGCTCACGAATCCGGCCGGCGCGAAGCGGCAACTGCTCGGCGTACCGCGGCCGGAGCTGACCGACACCATCGCGCAGGTCCTCGCCGCGCGCGGCACCACACTCGCATGGGTCGTCCACGGCCACGACGGCCTCTGCGACCTGTCCATCACCGGCCCCAGCAAAGTAACCGAGGTCCGCGATGGTCGAACGCGCACATTCATGCTGCATCCGGACGACGTCGGCCTGCCCACCGACGATCTCAACGCCCTGCTGGTCGATTCGCCGAAGGCCAGCGCCGAAGTGATCCTCGAAGTCCTCGACGGCATCTCCGGCCCCCCGCGGCATCACGCGGTCCTCAACGCCGCCGCCGCCCTGCTCATCGCCGGCCTGGTGGACGACTTGCCCACCGGCATCACTCGCGCGGAGCAAGCTATCGACGCCGGCGCCGCACGCCAAACACTGAAGATGCTGGTCGAATGCTCACGCTCCTGAGAATTGACAAATTTCAAATCTGAGATATACTTAATTTGATATACGAGGCCGAGCCCGCGGCCGTGGAGCACAAACGGGACGAGGTGGTCACCCATGGGGGCGGCTGTTCTCAGAAAGGAATGCGTGTTCCATCTTGAATCCATGTAGTCTTCTTTGACGGCCAAGCCGTCGGAGGGTGTACATGCGCCTCAAGGTGGAACTGCATCCGGATGTCCAGTGGTTCATCAAGCATCGTTGCAATGCTGCTGAGAGGCGGGTTTTCTACCAGCAGCTCGATGCGGTCCGATCAGAGCCGATCAAGAATTCGGAGCCGACCTTCGAGCCACAGGTGAGCCATTATATCCTCAGGTTTTTCCGCTTCGGCACCAATCTGGCCATCTTCAGATTCGAGCCGGCTGTGAATTTGATCTGGGTATTGAAATGCAGAACGCTCAAACCTCCGCAAAAAGAAAACAACCTCGGGGAAAACGGTCCCGGCCGGATCGCGTGAGGTCTAGCCACTCCGGAGCGCCCCTTTCAGAACAACGAAGCGTTGGGGTTTCCCAAATTCCTCGATTGGAACCCTACTCCTATGTTGTTCAGCACGAGCAGCCCGTCTTTATTCTCGTGCCGGTAGAAGATTACGAAGAGCTCGTTAAAGCGGATATGGTCCAAGATGCGTTTCGCAATATGAAGGATATTGACAACCCGAATGTGAAATGGGTCGATGCGGAGAAGGCCGCGCTTCAATTCGCTGGCGAGCAGATTGCCGCGGCCCGCAAGAAGGCCGGGCTGACTCAAAAGCAGCTCGCGGCCAAGCTCAAGGTGCCGCAGTCGCAGATCTCGCGGATCGAGCGCAACCCCGATCGCACCACGGTCCGGACACTTAAACGCATCGCCAAAGCACTGCGCGTCGATGTCAGGTCCCTCGTCCGGTAATCCGTACGATATCGGCAACCCGTGCATTTCACGTTTGCGCTACGCCGCAAGCGGCAATTGCGGATCCAGGCCGGCCTCTCGCGCGGTATCTCACAGCCATCCCCTCTCGTGTCCCGCTTGCGTTCTGCTCAGGATAGGCTTATCATCATCTTTGGCGCGATCGTCCTTGAAGCTGCTTTCACCCCCGAGCGGCTTGCTTGCAGCAGGACCGTTGCTTCTGTCGATAACACTGTAAAGAGGGCATTTATGACTACACTTTGCGGACCGGTGGTGATCCTGCCACCCGAGAAACTGATCACGCCGGTCAAGGCTCGGAAAGCCAGCCGCCAGATCTACTGGACGCCGTCCATCGCCATCAGCGTCATTCATCTCGGCGCTCTGCTCGCGTTTGTGCCGGCGTTCTTCTCGTGGAAGGCGCTGCTGACCACGCTGGTTCTTCAACTGATCTGCGGCCTCAGCATCACGCTCGGCTATCACCGGCTGCTGACGCACCGCAGCTTCAAGACGCCCAAACCCGTGGAATATTTTCTGAGCTGGCTCGGCAGCCTGAGCTGGCAAGGCGGCCCCATTCAGTGGGTCGCCACGCACCGCTTGCATCATCAGCACTCCGATCAGGAGCCCGACCCGCATTCGCCGCACGACGGCTTCTTCTGGTCCCACATGCTGTGGACCTTCACCTACGACCCGCAGTTTGACGACTACGACAAGTACAGCAAATACGCCATGGACCTGGCCCGCGACCCGGTGCACCAGTTCATCGAGCGGACGACGCCGCTGTGGCAGTTCGT
The DNA here is from genome assembly GCA_964384465.1 of uncultured Planctomycetales bacterium. Classification (GTDB taxonomy): domain Bacteria; phylum Planctomycetota; class Phycisphaerae; order UBA1845; family PWPN01; genus CAYLLT01. The sequence goes on from CAYLLT010000018.1 coordinate 10,091, forward strand.
TCTCGCCGGGGCGCTGTTCCTGTGGGGCTATGTGGGCGGCGGCGGCGTGTGGGGCGGGCTGTCGTGCGTGGTGTGGGGCAGCTTCGTGCGACTCGTGTATGTCTATCACACCACGTGGCTGGTCAATTCGGCCACCCACACCTGGGGCTATCGCAACTTCCAGACCGGCGACGATTCGCGCAACCTCTGGTGGGTCGCACTGCTCGCCTTTGGCGAAGGCTGGCACAATAATCACCACGCGTACCCGCGCTCGGCCCGGCATGGGCTGAAGTTCTGGGAGTTCGACCTGACCTGGCTGATCGTTCGCTGCATGTCGCTGGTCCGCCTGGCCAGCGATATCCGCCTGCCGGAGCGCGGCGCGAGCCGCGAGTGCCACTAAACCTCATTGCGCTCGAACTCATCACAGAGATCATGTCCGTAGCGTCAATCCGCGCCCTTGCAGGAATGCGATGAAGCTCGCGCGGAACTGCTGGATATCCTCGTCGGTCAACGTGCGGTTGGGGTCGGCGATGGTGGCGCGGAAGGTGAAGCTGCGCATCCCGGCCGGGACGGCCCCGCCTTCGTAGCTATCGACGAACGCCAGCCGGTGGAGCAGCGGGTGGTCGTAACCGGCCAGCTCGCGCTCGATCTCCATGTATCGCCGGTCGGCGGGCGACATGACTGAAAAGTCCAGGTCAATGCGTGGGTGCGGCGGCACGGGGGCGAGCTTGCGTGCCGCCGGCGCAACATCCACCACGGCTGACAGATTCAACTCGGCTACGGCGATCGACCATGCGATCAGGTGCTCGTCGATGCGGCGCTTGGCCGCGACGGGTACGACCGTGATCCGGCCGAGCGGCACCCCATCGGGTTTCAGTTGCACGGTCGCGGTCTTGGCTTCATGCTCCCAGGGGGCGGCGGCATCGGCGGCCGCGTAGCTCAGTCCTTGGCCGAATGACTGAAACGCCCAGGTTTCGAGATCGGTCTTCAGCCGGCGGAGGAGTTCGTCTTCGTGAGCGGGCTTGCGGCCGGGGGCGACGACCGCGAGTGCGAGATGGCGCTCCTCGTTATCGGGAATTGCGGATTGCGAATTGCGGATTGCGGATTGGAAGACGCTGCCAATTTCGAGCAATTCGAAGCGATCAAGGTGCCGGCGATTGAGATCGATCGCGGCGAGCAGGCCGGGGATCAACGTGGTGCGCAGCCGCTCCTGTCCGGCGGCGGCGGGATTGCGCAACTTGATCGTCGCACCGTGGTCATAGCCGAGCGTGCTCAGCCAGTTGTCGTCGAACCAGATGTAACGGTGGATTTCAGCGTAGCTCATACCGCGGCAGAGCAGTTCGAGCGTCTCTCGCTCCAGCCGGTGCATGGCATCGGGCTTCGTATACCGAATGGTTACGATCGGCAGCGCGGGTTCGATCGAGCTGTAGCCGACGAATCGGGCAACCTCCTCGGTAATGTCGGCTTCGATGCCGATGTCCTTGGTCGCCCGGAAGGACGGGACGGTTGCCTCTAATTTGTTCCCATCCGGGCGCACCTTGAATGCGAGCGCGGTCAGGATCTTTTCGATCTGGCCGGCGGCGACCTCGCGGCCCACGTAGCTGGAGACGAACTTTGGATCGATGCGGATCGACACCGGCCTCGGCGGCGAGGGGAACGCATCGGAGAGGCGGCTGGTGAGTCGCAGGTCGGGCAGCTCCGGCCGGGCGAGATGGACGAATCGCTGGATGGCGAGCACGGTGTTGTTTGGATCGAGCGATTTCTCGAAACGGGCGCTGGCATCCGTGCGCAGTCCGAGAGCGGCGGCACAGCGGCGGATCGTGGCCGGCTCGAAATTCGCACTTTCGAGCAGCAGGTCCATAGTCGCTGATGTGATTTCCGTGTCGGCGCCGCCCATGACGCCGGCGATCGCGATCGACCTGCGGTTCGACTGGATCATCAGCGCCCCCGGCGGCATGGTCCGCTGTACGCCATCCAGCGTGGCGAACTTTTCGCCCGGCTGAGCAGCGGCCACTTCGATGCGATCGATGCCTTTCGCGTCGAAGGCGTGCATCGGCTGGCCCAGCTCGGCCATGATGTAGTTGGTGAGATCGACGAGGATGTCGATTGGCCGCAACCCAACATGCGTCAGCCGCGCCTGCATCCAGGGCGGCGACGGCCGGGCCTTGGCGCCGCTGAAGCGCAGCGCGCTGTAGCGCGGGGACTTGGCCAGATCGTCGATGACAATGGGCACCTGCGGCAGGTTCTTGTCCATCAACTCGTCGAGCGGAGTCACCGGATACGGCTTGAGCGGCAGGCCGTACATGGCGGCGATTTCGCGGGCGATGCCGTAATGGCCCCACAGATCCGGCCGGTGCGTGATCGACTTGTTGTCGATTTCGATGATCCAGTCGTCGCCAACCTGCTCGACGCCCTCGACCTCCGCTGTGGTAACGGTAAACCGCTCGGCCAAAGCGCGCGGATCGACATTCCCGGGCAGGTCAACGAAGTCGCGAATCCAGTTGAGTGAAATCAGCACAGCCGAATTCTCAATGTGAGGCCTCGAAGAGGGCGACACCTTCCCGCTGAGCTGCTGCACGAAGCGGCCGATCCAAGGTGGCTATGGGTAATTCGTGGCGGCGAGCCAGTTCGAGGTATGCGGCGTCGTAGGCGGTCAGATGGTATTGTCGGGCTAGCAGCCTGTGGCAAAAGTCGATTTCACCCCTTCTGGCGGGGTCAAAAACGCGGTTTTCTGGACTTCTGCCACGGGCTGCTAGCGCGTATACATTTCCCAGCACTTCCAATGGCAAATCGGCCTCCATAAGAATCGAGAGCGACTTGAGATTGCGCAGGTGGCGGAGAATGTCGTCCGGCGTACATCGTTGCCGGCGTTCTCCGACCAGCAACCCATTCGTAACCTCCATAAAGAAGTGAGCGGGGACAATCAACTCGGCGACAGACCCGCACGCCTGGACATACAAATCGTCGGCATCCGGATCGGTTTCATCCTCGAAATACCATGTCAACGCGGTCGAACAATCCAAGACCACCTGAATCAAAAGCGGCGCCCTTCCTCAATCAGTTGTTTGATGGTCAAATCGGGTCCTAGAATGTGTCCCTTCCGAAATTCCCTTAACTCTTCGAGAGTCATGGGCCGCTCTCGCGTCTCAGGGGAGGCGACCGGGATCAGTTTTGCGATCACCTGCCCACTGCGCGTGATGGTGATTTCCTCGCCCTGAGCAGCGCGCTCAACAAGCTTTTGCAACTGATTATCCGCTTCATCAAACCGGAGAACCATACGACACCCTAATTATTCTATTGTACATCGCGACAGGTATCAATCCTTTTCAACAATCGCCGGTCCGCCGCGTCCTTCGGGGCGGGTGACGGCGCGGAGGTCGCCGCTGTTGAGGCCGCGGATGTCGCGGACGCCGTACTTCATCATGGCCAGGCGCGTGAGACCCAGGCCGAAGGCGAAGCCGGTGAATTCTCGCGGGTCGATGCCGCCGAAGCGAAGCACGTTCGGATGCACCATACCGCAGGGCAGGATCTCGACCCAGCCGCTGCGCTTGCACGTCGCGCAGCCGGCGCCGCCGCAAATCTCGCAGCTCATGTCCAGCTCGAAGCCCGGTTCGACGAACGGAAAGAACCCCGGCCGCAGGCGGATTTTCACGTCGCGATGAAAAATCTCGCTGAGGATCAGCTTCATCACCGCGATCAGGTTCGCGATGGAGATGTTGCGGTCGATCAGCAGGCCTTCGACCTGATGGAACGTATTGGCGTGGCTGGCGTCCTCCGTCTCGTAACGGAAGCAGCGGCCGGGCGCGATCACGCGAAGCGGCGGGCCGAACTTCTGCATGGCCCGCACCTGGCACGGCGAGGTGTGCGTGCGGAGCAAGCAGCCGTTGTCGAGCCAGAACGTGTCCTGCATGTCGCGGGCGGGATGCATCTCCGGAATGTTGAGGGCCTCGAAGTTGTTGTATTCCGTTTCCATTTCCGGCCCGCCCACGACGACAAAACCCAGGCGGGCGAGAATATCCTCGACCTCCCACTGAACGGCGGTCACGGGATGTATGCTGCCGCGCGGCACGACCGGGCCGGGTAATGTCGGATCGAATGCCTGGGCAGTGGCGGCGGATTGGCGGTCGGCGGACTGCTCGAGGGCGGCGCGTGCGGCGGCGAACCGCTCCACGATCCGCTTCTTGGCGAGATTGATCTCCTTGCCGGCGGGGCCGCGCTGGTCGGCGGGGAGTTTGCCGATCGACGCCAGCAGCTTGCCGAGCGCGCCGGTCTTGCCGGTCAACTGGCTCTCGGCGCGGCGGAGATCGTCAACTGTTTTCGCAGCGGCGATTGCTCGTTCCATTTCCGCGAGTGACTTGTCCAGTTCATCTTTGAGGGGATCGGACATGCGAGAAATACTTACCTCTACGCCCACGGGTTGCAATCCGTGGGCATTCGTTCAGCGATCTTTTGATCTAACAGCACAAGCGGCCCCCGCCCACCATTACGCCTCCACCGGCCCTTCCACACCGCCGGTGAACTCCTCGTCGTGTGCGGCGTGGCCGGTCAATACCTGCGCCTGGTACCCGCCGCGGCTCTTGAAGTAGGCGATGAGTATCAGGTACCCAATCAGCATGATGCAGGGGAAGATCGCCATCGTCGCCAGAGCGCCCTGCTGGGCCTTTGCGGAGATGTCGGCAATTGTCTTCTGCTCGTCGGCGCTGATCGTCTTGAGCTTCTCGGGATTGACCGCGCGGTACTCGCCGAGGATGCCGTGCTTGACTTCGGAGACTCGTGCTTGCAGCTCCGGCGCCTGGGCCATGAGTTCCTTGGAGATGGCGTTGGACTGCAAGAGGCCGATGAATGGGAACCCGAGCACGCCGACCGCCAGCATGCCGACGCCGCCCATGGCATTGAGCGTCAGCGCGCCACCCCGCGGGCACTGCTCGGAAACCACACCCAGCATGGTGGGCCAGAAGAACGTCTTGCCGAATCCGTAGAGCGTTGCGGCGAGGAGGATCGCGATGCCGGCTGCCGCGGAAAGGGAATAGAGTCCTGCCGCCGCAAGGACCGCACTGACCGCCAGCAGCCCGAGCGGGGAGATGCGATGGACGATGTGTCCGGCGAAACACCGCAGGATGAGCATGATGAAGGAGGTGTAAACCAGCACCCAGGCCGGATTCAAGTCCTTCTTGGCCATGACCGGCTCCATGAGGCTGGTGATCCAGCCGTCGGTCCCGATTTCCGTGGTCGCGAGCGGGATCATGATGAGCATGAGGAAAAACAGCAGAATTCGACCGAGGGCCTGGACATAAGCGGCAAAGGCGAGCACCAGGAACGCTCCGACTCCCACCTGCAGCCCGACTGACCATGCAAAGACGTCGCCGATCTGCCTCACGATGAGGGCGACGACCACGATGGCAGCCAGAATCCCGAACTCCTGGAGCATCCCCCGATAGGTCCCGCCGGCGGCGACGCGCTCGTTCACCGGGAACTTGGAGGAGAACATCATGAAGCCATAGATGATCGCGGGCGGGAAAATGAGCGCAACCTTGAACCGCCAATCCATATGCCCCATCGCGATAGTCATCAATCCAGCGAGGACCAGCCCGCCGGGCCAGCCGGCGTGCAGGATGTTGAGCCACTTGGTCTTGGCCCGCGAGAACATGGTGGCGACGACCGGGTTGATCACCGCTTCAACCGTGCCGTTGCCCAGGGCGAAGATGAAGCTGCCCAGGTACAGCATCCAGTAGCCGTTCTTTTGCCCGGCCGCAACCGCTTCGGGTGATGCGCCGGGGGCGGCCAGCATCAACGGGGCGCAGATGACGATGACGCCGTAGGTGATGTGGGCCAAAAACGCGAACGCCATCGCCTTTCCGTAGCCGATCTTGTCGACGACGAGGCTGAACAGAATGATGCTGATCGCGAAGGGCCAAACGCCCGCGCCGCCGATCTCGCCTGTCTGTACGGGGTTAAGAGAAAACTGCTTGGCCCACTCATTGAGCAACGAAAATCGGGTTATGAAGCCGAACGCGGTCGCGATGAGCGAGATGAAGCATGCCCAGAACAGCCACTTATTACCGCTCTCGATCTGGGGTGAGGGAGAGGTATTACCCAGCGTTCGGGCCGGTGCTTGTGCAGGCATGAAAGGCGTCTCCATTCAAGGGTCGGAAGGGTGCCGTCAGCGGCGACATGGTACCGTCTCCGGCGACTAATGCAAAAGGGGTGTTGCGGGTCAAAGAACAGCGTGCCGAAGCCCTCGGCTCATTCGCGGAAATGTTCAGCTTTGCCCGATGCGTTGGAGTTCCTGTTTCAACTGCTCCGGCGAGAGCTCGTCCACCGGCAGCTTAAGGAGCTGTTCGAACCAGCCCTTCAGCTTGTTGGCGACGGCGGCGGCGGCGGCGAGGCAATCCTCGTCGGTCCCCGGATGAAAGCTGGGGTCGGGCAGGCTCCAGTGAGCGGTGGCGGGCCGGCCTAGCCAGACCGGGCAGGGCTCGCTCGCAGCGTGGTCGCAGACGGTGATGATGATGTCGTTCGGATCGCGGGCAAACTCATTCCAGCTCTTGGACCGCTGCCCGTCCATCGGGACGTTCATGCGGCGCATGGTCTCGACGGCCAGGGGATGGATAAAGCCCGCCGGATGCGAGCCGGCGCTGCGCACATTGAAGCGCGGGCCACCCATCTGCCGCAGCAGGGCCTCGGCCATTTGCGAGCGGCAACAGTTCCCCGTGCAGATGAAGAGCACGTTCAAAGGTAATGACATATCCAATTTCCGAGCCGCGACTTTGAGAAAGCGGTTCACCGACGAGCAAGCCCCGCTTCCTGACGGGCGCGGCTCGGACACGCCTCTCAAGTGCGCTCCGAACTCATTATACCGAGTTTTGCAGGCCGGACCGAGTTCAGCCGACCTGCGCGTGGATCATGGCCCCCGCTTTCCGCACCCGGCCCGCGGCTTTATAACAGTCTATTATGGATAATGCTGTGCTCCAGCAGGCGGGCCGGCGGCTCGAAGGATGGCCGCGGGTGATGATCCTCTCGCACGATCGGCCCGACGGCGACGCCCTGGGCTCGATCGGGGCCATGAAACGGATCATCGAGGCCGCCGGCCGTTCGGCGGTCGCGTTCATTTATGATGAACTGGCGCCGCGCTATCGTTTTCTGGACGCGATTCTTCCAGGGCGGGTTTCCACGAGCAGGATGCCCGTGCCACTCGGCACGTTCACGCGATGGCCGGCCGCCGACCTGGCCGCACTCGATGCGCAGTTCGACGGTGTGCTCATCCTGGATACGTGCAGTTGGGGCCAGCTCGAGCCGGCCGCTGCATTCCTGCGGCAGACCCGGCTGCCGAAACTGATCGTCGATCACCACGTCACGCGTGACGATCTGACCGGCGCGAGTCCGGACATTCTGTGTCTCATCGACCCCACCGCCGCATCGACGTGCGTTCTCCTGCACGAGTGGTGCGCGGCCATGAATTGGAAATTTGACGAGTCCGCGGCCGAAGCGCTGTTCACCGGCGTGACCACGGACACGGGCTGGTTCCGATTTTCTAACACGGACGGCCGGACGATGCGGACGGCGGCGGCGCTGTTGGATGCGGGTGTGCGGGCGGACCGCATGCATGCCCGGCTGCTGGATTCCTATTCGCCGGCGCGTCTCCGCCTGATGTGCGAAATGCTCTCGACCTTGCAATTCCACGCCGGCGGAGCGGTGGCATTGATGTGGCTGACGAAGGACATGTTCGACCGCAGCGGGGCCGTGATCGCGGATACGGAGGACCTGGTCAATGAGCCGATGGCGGTGGAGCAGGTGATCGTGACGGTGATGCTGACGGACATGGCGGACGGGAAGATCCGCGTGAACCTGCGGAGCAAGTCGCCGGAAATCGCCGGGCGGGATATTGACGTCGCGGCCATCGCCGGGCAGTTCGGCGGCGGCGGTCATCGGCGGGCGGCGGGCACGCGCGTGCCGGCGCCGCTCGATGAGGTGCGCAATCGCATGCTGGCGGCGGTGATGGCGGCAATGGAAAAATGAGCCTTTTGCTAAAGTCTGTCTCCGCACTGCTGGTGCTCACCTCGGTCGCCGTCGCTTCGCCGCCGCGGGTCAAGACGGGCATCGAAGTGCTCCGGCAAAACAACTTCGACATCCTGCGCGGCAAGACCGTGGGTTTGATCACCAATCCCACCGGCGTGGATTCAAATCTACAGTCCACCGTGGACATCCTCATGAAAGCGGACGGCGTGAAACTGGCGGCGCTGTTCGGCCCGGAACACGGCGTCCGCGGCGACAGCTCGGCAGGCGAACACGTCGAATCGTCGGTCGATCCGGTGACCGGGCTTCCCATGTACTCGCTGTACGGCAAGACGCGCAAACCAACACCGCAGATGCTGAAGGGACTCGACGTTCTCGTTTACGACATCCAGGACATCGGCTGCCGCTCGTACACGTATATCAGCACGATGGGCGTAGCGATGGAGGCCGCCGCGGAGCAGGGCATCGAATTCGTCGTGCTCGATCGGCCCAATCCGCTGGGCGGATTGAGAGTCGAGGGCAATCTCGTCGAGAAGGGTTTCGAGTCGTTCGTCAGCCAATATCCGATCCCTTATGTCTACGGCCTGACGTGCGGCGAGCTGGCCACGCTGCTGAACGGCGAAGGTATGCTCGCGGGCGGCGTCAGATGCAAACTCACCGTCGTGCCCATGAAGGGCTGGACGCGGGAGATGACGTTTGAGCGGACGGGCCTGCCGTGGGTGCCGACTTCGCCGCACATCCCGACCGCGGATACGGCGGCATACTACGTCGCGACGGGTATCCTCGGCGAGCTGACCGTCATCTCGGAAGGGGTCGGATACACGCTGCCGTTCAAGCTGTTCGGCGCGGAATGGATCGATCCGCGGGCGCTGGCCGAGAAGCTGAACGCGCTGAACCTCGACGGCGTCATGTTCCGGCCGCTCGCTTTCAAACCGTATTATTTCACCTTTAAGGAAAAAGACCTGAGCGGCGTGCAGATCTATATCGCCGATGGCGCGAAACTCGACCTGATGAGCGTTCAGTTCCTGCTGCTGGAGGCGCACCACCAACTGTATCCCAAGAAGGACCCGTTCAAGCTGGCCGACGAATCCCGCATCAAGATGTTCGACAAGGTCTGCGGCAGCGACAAGGTCCGCAAGCTGTTCACCCGCCGGATGTCGTATCAGGACATCAAGGCGTTCCTGCACCAGGACGTGGAGAGCTTCCGGCAAAGATCGAAGCCGTATCAACTGTACCAGTGATTTCTGTCGTCAATCGGCGCAGGTGGGGTTTCCGAGCACGTCGGCACCGCTCAGGCACCTCTGCAATGTTCCAAAATCGTCCTGATCCGTATCGCCGTCGCCGTCATGGTCGCAGGTCAGGCAGGCGGGGTCGGTCTGAAGAATGGTGGGGCCTGACACGCAGCTCAGGAAATGCGCGACGTCGTCGGCGTCCACGTCGCAGTCGTGGTCGTCGTCGCCGGGGACTGGAGGCAACTGGTACCAGAACGCGACCGAAGTAAAGGTTGCCCCCGGATCGGCGTAGCTGGCCTCAATCTTGAAATCGATCGAGCGTGAGAACGGGATGCGGTCGGCGATCTGCCAGCGATACTGATCGGCACGGGTGATCGGCGTGGCATTGCGGTGGACGTAGAGCGCGCCGTGCAGCGGGCGGATGACGGATTGCGGCATGGGGCCTTCGGGCTCGTCGTCCTGGATGCCGACCCAGTTGTAGTAGTACCCGCCGTTGTAGGCGTCCTCGGTGCCGGTCCCATTGAGGATGCGCGTGCCGTCGATGGTGACGATCTCATCGCCTTCCAGGATCGTGAAGTTGTTCGTCGCCTGCTGGAGGTACAGCAGGTTGCCGACGTAGTGTCCGCAACCGGTGGCCGAGAGCATTGGGTGGTACTGAGTGCCGGTTGCACGCGTCGTGCTCTCGACGTGAGCGTGAAGGTATCCCATGTCGGGGTCGATCGGTTGGCTCTCGTACTCCACGGCCGCGGAATCGATGACGATCGCTGCGGCCGTCGTGTTGCATAATACGATCCGTATCGAGCGATGAAACGGCATCGGCCAATAGCTGTAGAAACCGTCGGGCGAATCGGTGCCCAGCGGAATGCTGCGATAAAGCGCCCGCTGACTGCCGGCGCCGAAGAAGTGAGCGACGGCGACATCGATGGCGGGCTGTGTGTAGCCATCGTAGGTGATGCGCAGCAGCAACCCGTTCGGCTCGGCATCAGTCGCGGCATCCATCCGCACATTGAGCCGGCGAACCAGCCCCGGCCCGGCCACGTCCGCCAGCGTGAGACAATCGCCCGCGGCGATCGACGTGGCCGGTGTATCCAGCAGGACGGCGGTGGAGCTGCTGCCCGCCGGGTGCTGACCGGCGTTGTTGAACAGTGCGACCGTCGCGGTGCGGGCGTCCTGCTCGGCGGGCGTGAGCGAACCGGAGTACGATTCGATCTGTGTGCCGGGCGGGAAGATCAGATAGCTGTACTGGTAATAGTTGCGCCCGACGCCGATGTTCTCGCCCTCGATGCGAACAGAATTTTGGAACGGGATCGTCTCGTAGCATACCTGCCCGCCGGCTGAGGTGGTCAATAGCGGGGCGGCGAACCAGGAGAACGCGCCGGTCAGCAGTTGCTCGCTGCGGGTGTCGATGCGCGGGACGGACTCGCCGTCGAAATACATCCGCACGATGTAGTCGTCCCGTGCATTGCGGTGCGGCATCCAGAAGCGATAGATGATGCCCGGCCCCTGAATGGTCCTGACGGTGACGATCTGATCGGTGGTGATAAACCCCGTCGGAGCTTCGTAATAATTGTAATCCCGGTTCAGTCCGTCGCGGTCATAGCTGGAGGCAAGGCCGGCCTGCACGCCCGGCCGCAAGCGGGGCCACTCGTCCCATTGCATATAGTCGCCGTAGCCGGAGCGGCTCTGCGCGGAGCAGACTTCAGGCGCATTGCCACATATCATGGCAATGAAGAGCATCCTTCCTCCGAGCCGTTGCAGTCGCACCGCGCTCCGACCTCCTGCTCATATCATACCCTCTGGCTGGTGATTGGGTGTGTATTGTTCCCGAACCGGGACACGCGGGATCACGGGACAATCTCCGCCATGCTGGTAAATACCGTTGATGAGACCCGGTCGGGGTCCTTGGCAAAGCCGCGGGCGATTTCCGGCCTGATCCTGCGGGTTCGCACCAGCTCCGCCAGATGGTCGTCCATGCTTTGCATGCCGTGCCTCTTCCCGATCTGGATCAGGTTGTCCACGGTTTCGATCTTGTTGAGGCGGATGGCGGCGCGGACCGCGTCGTTGACCGCCAGGATTTCCAGTGCCAGAACGCGCTTGCCGGTCATGTTGATATTGGGCAGCAGAAGCTGGCTGATCACGAACCGCAGCGAGAACGAAAGCTGCCCGCGGACCTCCTGCTGCTGATTGACGGGAAAGATATCGACCAGGCGGGTGATCGCGCCGCGGGCATCCTGCGTGTGCAGGGTGGACATCACCAGGTGACCGGTTTCAGCGGCGCTGATGGCCATCTGGGCCGTGCCGATGTCGCGAATCTCGCCGCAGAGGATGACGTCCGGGTCCTGCCGGAGGCTGTACTTGAGTCCGTCGGCGAAGCTCTCCACGTCGATGCCGACCTCGCGCTGCGTGATGACCGAGTGTGAAGCCGGCTTGAAGACGTATTCGATCGGCTGTTCGATGGAGACGATGCGGTTGTCGCCGGACTGGTTAATCAACTCGACGAGGCCGGCGAGCGTCGTGGTTTTACCGGACCCGGTGACGCCGGTGATGAGCACCAGCCCGCCGGGCAGACTGGAGATTCGCGCGGCCAGATCCACCGGAAAGCCCATCCACTCGAGCGAGGGAATGGCGTCCGGAATGTAGCGGAAGCAGGCGCCCAGCGCGCCCTGACTGAAGAAGACGTTGACGCGAAACCTGGCCACGCCGCCCTCATTTTCGATGGCGAAGGAGAAATCGAGGTCCGACTGTTGGCCGAGCCGCGATTTCATCGCCGCCGGCACGATGCTCACGATCAGGCGGCGCGTCCCCTCCACGGTGAGCGGCGTTTCGCCGGCCGGCCGTAACTGCCCGTGAACGCGGATCGCAGGCGGGTACCCCGCTACGAGATGAAGGTCGGAGGCTTCAGCTTTCAAGCCCGCAAGCAGGAGCGTCAACAAGTCGTGGTTACAGGATGAAGTGGAAGACATGATGCACCCGCTTTTCCTTATTGAAACCACTTACGGCGCCCGCTGCAAATAAGCGAACAGATCGCGCAACTGGTCCGGCGTCAGCTTGTTCAACTGATCTTCCGGCATCAGTGAGATCTGCGACTCGCGGATTTCGCTGATGTCGCTTCGGGCGATTCTGGTGCGTTCGGCGTCGGCGGCCAGCAGCGTGATGCCGGTGGGGGTCTGCTCGACGAGTAAACCGTTCAGCGTCCGGCCGTCGTTGGTTTCGACGATATAGCTCATGTACTCCTTGCGAACGATGAGACTCGGATCCACCAGGCTGACCAGCAGAAAATCGCGGTCCTGACGGTTGGCGTGCGTCAGGTCGGGGCCGACCACATGGCCCTCATCGAAGAGCCGGTGGCACGTGGCACAGAGTTGATTGAAAAGGAGACGCCCATTTTCCGGTTTGCCCGGAGCGGCCCGCAGATCGTTGTTGAACCGCCGGATGTCGGCCAGCTTTTCCTCCGGCGTGCCGGCGCGCAGCGTGCCCCAATGTTGATGCAACAGCGCGTCGATCTTCTGATCCTCAAATGACGCCAAAACGCGTAATTGCTCCGGGGTGACCTCCTCGGCTGCAAATTGCCGCTCATCCACTTTTTTCAGGAACCGGATCGCCCACGGTTTTCTGCTAAACAACAAGTCGCGGGTCTGCGACCGCAATTCCACGTTCATCTGTGAGTATTTTTGCAGAAGGGCCGTCGCGATCGAATCGTCCGGAAAGCGCCGCAGCGCATCCAATGCGGCCGATTGCACGGCTTGCGGCTCGGCGGCGGCGATACATTTCAAAAGGACGGTCACGTCTTCCGGCCGGCCGACTTCGCCCAGGAGCGTTAACGCAGCCCGCCGCATCTTTTCGGGAGATTGTGCGTCTTTGACCCATGACATCGCACGATCGTGGGCCGCCGAGGAACCCAATCGCGCGGCAACACGCAGGAGCGCGAGATTCTCCGCCGGCTCCTGTCCCCATAACGCCGCCAGCGGCTTCTCCAGAGCGGGCGGGACTTTCTCCAGTCGCAGGCCCTGCGTGGCTTCATCCAGGGCGTCAATCAACAACTCGCGATCCGCCGGCGAGGGAGCCGAAGTCAGTAACCGCGCGCAGTCGGAATAACCCGCGTCGCCTCCCTCCAGTACACAGCGTTTGACCAGCCGGCCGAGAATCACATCGCGGATCATCGGAGCATTCCATGCCGCCGTGGACGTGAACTCCTCGATCACGCGGCCGGAATCCATGCGGGTGAACTGTTCCACCGCCCACCACAACAGCAGCGGAATGTGCGGATCGCGGCCGTCCTCATTTCGCTGAAGGATGGCGCGAACGATCGGCAGGCCATCGGCCACGGGCAGGCGCTTCGCGGAGCAAGCCAGTTGGCCGCGCACGCTGACATTCGCCTCGTTTCGAGCCAGCGCGGTCAATCTCCGGCCGATCGCCGGCGAGACACGTCCTTCATCGCCAAGGAAACGGACCGTCCACGCGCGAACATTCGCATCAGCGTGGCTCAAGAGTTGCTCCGCCAACGCTTCATCAAACCCGCAGCTGACGTACAGCGCCCATAAGGGTTGCAACGCATGCTCGTCTTGCCGCTTCAAAACGAGTTTGCGCAATGCGGGGAAAATCGAGTCATCCCGCCGGTCGGCCAGAATCCTGCGGGCCTTGCGGGCGTACCAGTCGTTCGGGTGATCGAGGAGTGGCAACAACTCATCGCTGGTTAATTGCGTCAGGTCGCGCGGTTGGACGGGCTTGACCCCTTGCGCTTGAATTTTGTAGATGCGCCCGTTGGTCAAATCCCAGTCGGCGTCGGGGTCGGGATGCGCGGTGCGCTTGTCGCACCAGTCGGCGACAAACACGGAGCCGTCCGGCCCGCTGGTCAGATCGTCCGGCGCGAACCAGGTGTCGTTGCCCGCCAGCAGTTCGCCGCCGTGGTCGGCTTTGAATGTTGAACCGAGCGGTTCGAGATCGTGCCAGTATATCGCGTGGCCGAGCACGTTCGCGGCCACGTATTTGCCGCGGAAAGCCGATGGGAACGAATCGCCCTGATAGACGATGCCGCCCGCGGTGACGTGGCCGCCGTGAAAGCCGCTGTAGTCCACGTGGTCGAAGTATCCGAATGTGTACGGGTTGTGCAGGGCGCCGTGCTTGCCGAACTGCTTCCAGTAGTAGGCTCCCTGTGCGCCGTGCAGCATCACGTACGGGCCGAGATTCGTGCTGGCCAGCAGTCGGCCGCGGGCGTCGAAATCGAGCCCCCACATGTTGCCGCCGCCTTCAAAGAACAGCTCGAATTGCTTGGTCAGCGGATGATACCGCCACACGCCCTGCTGGAATTCGATGCCGCGGATGTTGGCGGTGACGGTAGTGCCTTGCGCGCCGTAGAGCCAGCCGTCCGGCCCCCAGGTCAACGAGTTTGCCACCGCGCTGGCGTCTTCCATGCCGAAGCCGCTGAGCAGCACCTGCGGGTCAGCGTCGGGAACGTCGTTGCCGTCGCGATCTGGATAGAAGAGCAGGTACGGCACCTGGAGCACAAATACGCCGCCGTGGCCGAAGGCGATGCCGCTCGCCAGGTTGAGGCCGGTGACGAAATCTTTCGCACGATCCGCCCGGCCATCGCCGTCGGTGTCTTCGAGGATGGTGATGCGGTCCGCGCCTTTCGGCCCGCGCGGCGGCGGTTCGGGTACGCGGTCGTAGACCGTGCGCGAATAGCGATCGACTTTGACCCGCTTCAATTCCGCCGGGTTGGGATACTGCAAATACTGCACGACCCACAGCCGGCCGCGATCGTCGAATTCGATGCACACCGGCTGGCGGACGGTCGGTTCGCCGGCGAAGCATTTGACCTCGAAGCCGGCGGGGACGGTCATGTGCCGGACGGCTTCGGCGGGTGAGTAGCCCTGTGCCCGCGCCAGGCCGGGCATCGCGAGAATGAGGATGAAAGGGTGTGCGAGCAGGCCTTTCAGAGCCGCGCCCGTAAGGAAGCGGGCCGCAGAGGACCGCTCCCTCACGGTCGCGGCTCGGATAATTCGACCGCTTCTCACACACCCTCTGAGAGTCGAACCTATGTGTTTGCGGGTCGATTGCATACGTCAGAAGGCGTGAAGCGCGAGCCCCCACAACAGGTGGGCGGCATGGCGGGGATAGAAAGCGTCGTCCGCGCCGGCATTGGGCGGGTTCAGCCGGACGCGAGGCCACGGTCCGTAATCTCTTTTGATCGCGTCGAAACAACGTGCGGCTTGTCGTTCATCACCCCACCGCGAGTAAAACGCCAGCATCATCCCGACGCTCCACAGCACCGCCGGCCGATCGTTGAACGCGGCTTGTTTATCGGTGTACGTCACATCCTGCGGGAAATTGTATATGCGATTGTCCCTCCAGAAGCGGCCGACGGACTCTATCGCCTGGGCACGCGTCCAGGGCAGCGCGACGCGGCCGCCGCGGTCGCGATACGACTCGATTCCCCACAGCGTATAGACGTGATGGGCCAGGTCGTCGGGCCGCAGCGCACTTCCCGGTTGCGCGACCGCCTGTGCATGCCAATAGGGCGCGTCCCGACGGATGATGACTGTGGAGACGATGGCCCGGGCAAGAGCGTCGCAGCGCTCCTGAATCAGCCGCCGCTCGTCGGGATCGAGCAGGTCGCCTTGCTCGGCGAGGAAGCGCACGAGACTCCCCAGAAACATGGACGGCGCGTTCACGCAAAACTTCGCGTCCGATGAATCCGGGCTGTACCAGAAGAATCCACCCTCATAACCCTCGGACCACATCTCGCGACACCACCGCAGCGCCACCTGACCGATCAGCGTTTTCATCTCCTTCTGTTCCGCAGGCGTCCAAAAAAAGGGAATCGCCAGTGATTCAAGCAGCCCGTTCAGCACGATGGCGGTGGTAATGGTATAGGGATGGTTCGGCGGGTTGGTGGTGCCGTCCTGAAACGCATCCCATGCCTGCGGCAAGCCCCACCCCGGCCGGCCGTCCCGATCCAGATCGCTGTTGTCCATCAGCCAGCGGGCGGCCTTGCGAACGCGCCGGCGACCCTCGTCGTGACCGGTGGCCTTGAAGCGAACCGCTTCGGCCGAGAGCACCAGCCCGTACGTCATGGGTTGATGTTCGGTCGTAGGAAAGTAATTGTCGATGCCGAGGCCCTGATTGTCTTCCGGGAACAGGGCCAGCAGCGCGGCGTAAGCGGCGGCTGGCGCATCGGCGATTGATTTCTGTAACCTCTTATTAGAGTCACCA
>CAYLLT010000018.1:26533-27581 GCA_964384465.1 uncultured Planctomycetales bacterium
CTCCGCAGCCGTGTTCGTCTTTTCAGCCGGCCCTCGGCAACCAACCGCATCGGCCAACCAGGCGATCAGCAGCAAAGTGTGAAATGCTCGCCTCAATCTCACGGAACCTCCCACGATTTATCAGATCGGTTTCATAACATAATCATCAGGAGCAGCACAGGTTACAGCCGATTGATCTTTCCCGCGAAGGCCGCTATCGTGACAACGAAACCAACCGCCGCCCCCATCGTCTAGTGGCCTAGGATATCAGGTTCTCATCCTGGAGACACGGGTTCGAATCCCGTTGGGGGTAAATCTCGAATGGGCAACGAGTTAGAATCGTTGCCCTTCTTCTTTTTTACTCCAGGCCGTTTTCTGTCCATAAACTGTCCATAAACTTTCCGCGAATTCCGTCAACGCGGCCATCGGCCAGGAGAGAACTTTGGAGAATTTTCGGGTTCAATGTATCCGGCGGAGGGGCTGCTGCGAGTATTACCACGGCAGAGGAGCCAGGCGTGGTGAGTGTGAAGGTCAGCCCGGATGGCAGGTACGATACCGAGGACCTTCATTTCGTCATGATTGGAGATTCGCTATGGATCCGAGAACAACAAACCGGCGTCGATTTTTGAAGCGGGCTGCGGGTACGGCCGTTGGCGTTGCGGCGGCGACGGCGGTGCGGCCGAATGTGGCGCGGGGTGCGGACGGCGGTAAGAAATATGTCGTGGGGTTCATGGGCACCGGCGGGCGGGGCGGGTTTCTGATGGACTGCATGCTCAAACGCGGCGACGTCGAAGTCGCTTACGTGTGCGATGCGGATCATTCGCGCATGGTGGAGTGCGCGGATCGTGCGGAGAAGGCCCAGGGAAAACGGCCCAAAATGGTTGCTGATTTTCGCCGGATGCTTGACGACAAAAGCGTCCAGGCGATCGTCAACGCGACGCCTGACCACTGGCACGCGCTGGGCACGATCATGGCGTGTCAGGCGGAAAAGGACGTTTACGTGGAGAAGCCGGCGTCCTACTGCATCTTTGAAGGCCGGAAGATGGTCGAAGCCGCCCGCAAGTACAAA
>CAYLLT010000018.1:27591-37451 GCA_964384465.1 uncultured Planctomycetales bacterium
TGCAGCTCGGCACGCAGAGCCGCAGCGGCGAATACATTCCGAAGGCCCTCGAATTCATCCGCTCGGGCAAGATCGGCGACGTGCATTATGTCCGCGTGATCAACATGAAGAACCTTCTGGACATCGGCCACAAGGAGGACAGCCCGCCGCCCGAGGGCGTCGATTTCGATATGTGGCTGGGGCCGGCGCCCAAGCGGGGGTTCAATACCAATCGCTTTCACGGCATGTGGCACTGGATTTGGGATTACTCCGGCGGCGACATCATCAACGACGGCGTACATCAGATCGACATCACCCGCTGGATGATCGGCCAGCAGCATGCCAAGACGGTTACGGCCGGCGGCGGCAGACATTTTTTCAGCGACGACAAGGAGGTTCCCGACGTGCAGGTGGTGACCTGGGAATTCGACGGCGTCACCGTGGTATTCGAATTGGTTCTGTGGGCTCCGTACATGAAAAAGCTGGCTTGGGAGCTGCATACGGGCAATACTTACCCGGACTGGAAGTGGGACGGCATGCGCATCGAGCTGTTCGGCACCAAGGGTTTTATGTTCATGATGCGTCAGGGCGGCGGCTGGGATGCATTCGACGGCGACGACAAGCCCATCATGCGGCTCAACGATCATTATCCGCTCGAGCAGCACATGGATAACTTCTTCAAATGTGTCGAGTCGCGCAAAAGGCCCAATGCGGACATCGAAGACGGACATCTCTCGACGGTGTTGTGCCAGATGGGGAATATTTCCTACCACCTGGACGGCCGCAAGCTCCATTTCGATGGCGCGACCGAGCGATTCGAAGAAGCCGAAGCCAACGCATTTCTCAAGCGGCCCACCTACCGCGAACCGTGGGTGATTCCGGAACACGTGTGATCTTCTCGATCGCGATGATTGGCGAAACGTACGCACAGAAATAGACCTGTGCGTACCACCCAACCGTCTTGTTTGAGCCAGACGCTGTTTGAATTATGGTCATGTCGAATCAAACCCCAGCAACGGAGCATAGCGATGCATAAGGTCTGTCTGACCACGATGGTCAGGATTGTTCTGGTTTCAGGGGGCTTAACCGGTTGCGCGTCGTCCCCATCTGCGCCGGTCCATTCGCGCGTCGCCGAGCCTCACGCGAGCACCCAACCTGCCCCCACCGAGAAGGTCACGTATGTTTACAAAACAACTCCGGACTGCGACATTCACGCGGACGTTTATCGTCCAGCGAACGTCTCCTCGCCGACGCCGGTCATTGTCTATATTCACGGCGGGGCGTTGATGATGGGTTCGAGGACGGGCATCAACGGGGAGCAATTGAAGATGTATCTGCATGCCGGGTACACGGTGATCTCGATCGACTATCGGCTGGCTCCGGAGGTCAAGCTGGCCGTCATTATAGAAGACCTGCGGGATGCCTTCCGGTGGGTTCGCGAAACCGCTCCGGGCCTCTTTCCGATCGATCCGCAGCGCATCGCGGTGATCGGGCATTCGGCCGGCGGATATCTCACGCTGATGAGCGGCTTCTGTATCTTTCCTCGCCCCAAGGCACTGGTTGCGTTCTACGGCTACGGTGACATTGCCGGCGATTGGGTCAACCAGCCGGATCCGTTTTATACCCAGCAGCCGGCAGTGACGCGAGAAGCGGCCTATCGGTGTGTCGGCGGTCCGGCCAGGACGGAACCGCCCGGCGATAAGGGGCCGTATTACCTCTATTGCCGGCAGCAGGGCCTCTGGGCCAGGGAAGCCACCGGGCACGATCCGGTGAAGGAGCCCGCCGCGTTCGACGCTTTCTGCCCGCTCCGCAATGTCTCTGCGAAGTATCCGCCGACACTGCTGCTGCACGGCGATAAGGACACTGACGTACCTTACGAGCAATCGGTGGCCATGGCCGCACGTTTGTCTGGTTTCGGCGTCGAACACCAGTTGATCACCATTCCCGGCGGCAAGCACGGCTTCGACGGCGATATGA
Organism: uncultured Planctomycetales bacterium; assembly: GCA_964384465.1. Classification (GTDB taxonomy): domain Bacteria; phylum Planctomycetota; class Phycisphaerae; order UBA1845; family PWPN01; genus CAYLLT01. The sequence continues at coordinate 29,548 of CAYLLT010000018.1, forward strand.
AAAATCCGGTCGTCCGCGATGGCTTTGACGCGGTTCTGGCCTTTCTGAAGAAGCACCTTTGAACGGCGGGGCAAGCGGCTACGAGATGGTGGAGGCCACACTATGCGGCCTGAAAATCACCTTGGACCAGCAGACTGGCTCCATATTGGAGCTGAACCATCCTGGTCCCGGCGGGATGCTCCAGACTATCCCCGAGCGGGGCAGTCTGGTGGACTTGGCCTACCCGGCCACGGACCAGTGCCCGCCATGGATGGATCAGATGCCTTCGGCGCTGCGGCGCATCAGCTCCTGGACATTGCCGGGACGCGCCGGCGCGTAACCCTTCAGCGGAATCAAGTGCTCGTGCACCGCGTCGATCAGGTCGGACGGAAACGGGAAGAACGCGTCTTCCACCTCGTCGGGCGGGGTGATCCAGTTGCGAGCGCCAACCACCGTCGGCGGAGCGTCCAGCTCGTCGAAGGCAAACTGCGTGATCTTGGCCGCGAAGGTCTGCAAGGCGCTGCCGCGCTCACAGGCGTCGGACGCCAGGAGAATCCTGCGCGTCTTCTTCACCGATGCGATGACCTTCTCGAAATTGAACGGTACGATCGAGCGGGCGTCGATCACCTCGCAGGAAACACCGTGCTTTTCCTCAAGGGTTTTGGCGGCTTCGAGGGCGCGGTAGAGCGTCGCTCCGATGGTCAGGATGGTCAGGTCCTGGCCGTTTTTCTTTACGTCCGGATCGCCGATGGGAATCTCATATCGGCCGACGGGCACACCGCCGGGGACGAATTCCTCGGCCTGATCGTAGATGCGCTGGCTTTCGAAGAAGACGACCGGATCGGTGCCGGTCAGGGCGGAATACATCAGCCCCTTGGCGTCGTACGGAGTGGCGGGGAAGACAACCTTCAGGCCGGGGATGTGAGCGCACATCGACGACCAGTCCTGGCTGTGCTGAGCGCCGTATTTTGAACCGACGGAAACGCGCAGAACGACGGGCATCTTGAGCAATCCACCGGACATGGATTGCCATTTGGCCAACTGGTTAAAGATTTCATCACCCGCCCGGCCCATGAAATCGCAGTACATCAGCTCGACCAGCGGCCGGCCGCCTTCCAGGGCGTATCCAACCGCCGTACCGACGATCGCGCCTTCGCTGATGGGCGAATTGAACAGGCGATGATAAGGCAGCGCCTCGGTCAATCCGCGGTACACTGCGAACGCCCCACCCCAGTCGCGATTCTCCTCGCCGTACGCGACCAGCGTGGGGTCGACATAGAAGCGATCCAGAATCGCCTCGAAGATCGCGTCGCGAATACCGACGCACTTGGCCTTGGACAGGCGCGCGCCTTTCTCGTCAAAAGCGCTTCGGCTACGCGTGGCCAGTTGCTTGACGCGGGGGTTTTCCTCGCGGCTGATCAGCGTCTCGGGCGTGCGGCCGTTCTCCATCGAGTCGATCTTCTGGTTGGAGAACATCGTCTTCTCCAACAGCGACCCGGCCTTTTTCAGATCGGCCCGCGGGGAGATCGTCTCGTCGATCGCCCTCCTGAAGGCGCGGAAAACAATCTCTTCGCACCTGGCCTTGATCTCATCAATCTCGCCTTGCGTGCAGACATTGGCGGCCACCAGATCGCGGGCGAAAGTGGACAGTGGATCGACGTTCTGCCAGGCTTCGACTTCGGTCTTTTCGCGATAGCTGCTGGCATCGGACGGGGAGTGACCGCTGAAACGGTAGGTCACCGTGTCCAGCAGCACGGGACCGTCGCCGGTTTCCAGAATCTTCTTCTTACGGGCGATCGCGTCCACCACCGCGAGCGGGTTGTATCCATCGACGCGCTCGGCGTGCATCTGCTGGGGATTCAGACCCGCGCCCATCCGGGCCAGGATTCCAAACCCCATGGTCTCGCCGACGGGCTGGCCGCCCATGCCGTAGAAGTTGTTGACGAAGTTCATGATCAGCGGCAACCCGCCGCGATGCGCCTGGTCCCAAAGAAGCTTGAACTGGTCCATAGTGGCAAAACAGAGGGCCTCCCAGACCGGCCCGCAACCGGCCGAGGCGTCACCGATGTTGGCGATGACGATCCCCTTTTTCTTGTTGACGTGCTTGAACAGCGCCGCCCCGACGGCGATATCCGCCGAACCCCCCACGATCGCGTTATTGGGGTAGATCCCCAGCGGTGGGAAAAAGGCGTGCATCGATCCGCCCATGCCTTTGTTCATGCCCGTCTCGCGGCCGAAAATTTCCGCCAGCGCGCCGTAGACCAGGTAATCAATGGCCAGATCGTGGGCTCCGCCGTTGGCATCTTTTTCAACGACCCGGAGGCAGTCGCCGCCGAAGTATTCGCGCATCATTTTCATCAGCGCCGCGTCGTCGAGCTTGTCGATGGCGGACAAGCCCTTGGCGAGGATTTCACCGTGGCTGCGATGGCTTCCGTAGATGTGGTCGTCCACGTCCAGCAGGAACGCCTGGCCGACCGCCGTCGCTTCCTGGCCAATCGACAGGTGCGCCGGGCCGCGATGGTTGTATTCCACGCCTTTGAAGTTCCCGCGCAGCTTGATCTCATTGAGCATGTTCTCAAACGCGCGGATCAGCTCCATATCCCGCTGAATGCGGACCAGGTCCTTGCGCGAATAGTGAATCAATTCGTCCTGGATGGTCCGGCTGTACTGGTTGACCGGGATCGGTTGAAACGGAATGGTCGTCCGGGTGCGCGATTCGGTCGGGCTGATGATCTGGTTCTTGGGCATGTCGGTTACTCTTCCTATGGATTGGCTTTGACGGCAGGCAGCCGATCGCTTTCCACCGACTCGCTGCCGGGATGCAGAATCTCGATGTTGTGACGCGAAAGAAATTCCTGCCTGCTCATGGGTTACCCCTACTATTCCCACGCGAATATCGCACAAGTTGTCGATAATTTCAAACATTTAGTGTAAAACTATGCTTGACTTGCGACATTCTTTAACGACAGCATGTTAGTCCTAAAAGATACTGGAAACACTTCAGGTGAGACATGCCGACGATCACGCTTCCCCAGACCAGGGATATGCCGACGGGAACGATCCGGAGGTGGCGAAAAAAACCCGGCCAATCGATCATCGCCGGCGAGGTCATCGTTGAAATTGAAGGTGAAACCGCGCTGATCGAGATCGAGTCGGCGGTGAGTGGAACGCTGGTGGAGATATTGGCCGCGGAGGGTCAGACCGTGTCAACGAATGGGCCGCTGGCAATTGTGAATTCAGATGGAAATAACCCGGCCCCGTCGCCGGTTGCCCAGCCCGCGTCTGCCCCAGCGCCGCCTTCTACAAACCACCCGGCGCCTGCGGCATCCGCTCCGGCCGGGAATGTGATTCCCATCGTCATGCCCAAGGCCGGGCAGTCGATGGAAGAAGGCATGCTGGTCAAGTGGCACGTCGCGCCGGGCGCCCTGATCAAAAAGGGGGACGTGATCTTCGAGATCGAGACCGACAAGGCCGCGATGGAAGTCGAAGCGACAGATGGTGGAAGGCTGTCGCGCATCGTGCTGCCTGAAGGAGGCACGCTGCCGGTGCTGCAACCCGTCGCTTATCTGGCTGATAACGACGCGGATGTCGATGCGTTCATCGCGTCGCAGGGTGTTGTTGCCGCGACAGCCCCTGCGGCTGTGGCCGCTCAACTTGCACTGCTTGAGAGCAGTGGCACGCAGCCGACTGTGCCCGCTCGCCCGGTGGTTGTGGAGGACGGCCGTGCCAAGGCCTCGCCGGCCGCCCGCAAAATTGCCCGCGATCGCCAAATCGATCTGACCGGCCTGCCGGCTGGCAGCGGCCCTGGTGGCCGGATCATCTCGACGGACGTGCCCCTGACCGCTCCTGCCGCGGGCGCACTTCCTTCGGCCGCGCCGGGCGGTGTCCGCCGGCGGATGAGCCAGATGCGCAAGGCCATCGCCAGGAATCTGTCGCTTTCCAAACAGACCATTCCGCACTTCTACGTGCGACTTACGGTCAACGTCGAACCGCTCTTTGCGTTTTATCAGGACGAAAAGAAAAAATATCCCGTCGGCCTTAACGACGTGGTCGTGCTGGCCTGCGCCAAGCTGGTCATGGAGTTTCCCGCGTTTCGCAGCCGGCTTGATGGCGACGAAGTGATTGAGTTTTCGACGGCCAACATCGGCGTTGCCGTCGCGATGGACGACGGACTGGTTGTGCCCGTGCTCGCGTCCGCGGAACGCATGAACCTGCAAACGGTCTCCAGCGAAATCAAGCGCATCGCCGCCGCGGCGCGGTCCGGGAAAATCGAGGGGATGGGCACCGGTGTATTCACGATCACCAACATGGGCATGTTCGGCGTCGAGGAATTCGCGCCGATCATCAATCCCCCGGAGTCCGCGATTCTCGCCGTGGGAACCGCGCGCGAAGCCGTCGTCGTCAAAGACGGCGCGATGCGCGCCGGTCGCGTGATGACCATGACGCTCAGCGCCGATCACCGTCTGATCGACGGTGCGATGGCCGCCCGATTCCTGGCCAGACTGAAGGAAATTTTGGAAGCCCCGGCGGCGCTGGTCTGATGATTGTTCATCCTGATCGAAACAGGGCAGCACGATATGAGTAAGCATTTTGACATTGTCGTCATCGGTGGCGGTCCCGGTGGTTACGTGGCTGCCCTGAAGGCAGGCCAGTTGGGCGCTAACGTCGCCATCGTCGAGAAAAGCCATCTCGGTGGAGCCTGCCTGAATAACGGCTGCATCCCCTCCAAGGCCCTGTTGGCGTCGGCGGAATTGATGCACCATGTCCAGCATGCCGCCGATCTGGGGATCGAAGTTGCCGGCCAAGTCAACGCCAATTGGGCCAGCATCCAATCCCGCAAGGACACGATCGTTCAAACCCTGCGCGGCGGTATCAAGGGACTGCTGTCGGCCCGCAGAGTAACGCTCTTTCAGGGCACCGCGATGCTGGCGGGAACCGGCCAGGTCGCTGTCGATCAGAACGGCGCGACCCAGACCATCACCGCCGGCAAGACGATTCTTGCCGTCGGCTCCGCGCCTTCGCGCATTCCGGGATGGCCGACCGATCCCAATGTCGTCTGTACCAGCGACGAGGCGCTGCACTGGAAAACGCTTCCCAAAAAGCTGTTGATCGTGGGCGGTGGCGTGATCGGGTGCGAATTCGCCTGCATGATGCAGCCGCTCGGCGTTGAGGTGACGATCGTTGAGATGCTGCCGCAGTTGCTGCCGAACATGGATGGGCAGATCGCCGAGCTGCTGACCAAGATCTTCAAGCGGCGTGGCATACAAATCCACGTGGCGACGAAGATCGAGAATCTGACGATCATCGGCCAGACAGCGCAGGCGAAACTGAACGGCGGCGTCGTGCTGGAGGCGGACCGTGTGCTTGTGGCGACCGGGCGGCGGCCCAATACCGCCGACGTTGGACTGACCGGTGTCGGGTTGACCGCTGATCGCGGGTTTGTCCGCGTCAATGACCGCATGGAAACTTCCGTCAGAGGCTATTACTGCATCGGCGACGCCAACGGCCGCTGTTTGCTCGCGCACGCGGCTTCGGCGCAGGGCGTGGTGGCGGTGGAAAACGCCCTGGGCCACGGCCACGCCGCCGACGCGCCGGTTCCCAACGCCGTTTACACTTTTCCGGAAATCGCCTCGGTCGGGCTCACCGCCGAGGAAGCCCGGGCCAACGGCCGGCCCATATCGATCGGGTTCTTCCCCCTGGCGCACCTGGGCAAGGCCATGGCCGCCGCGGACACCGAGGGTTTTGCCAAGATCATCCGCGATCGCCAGACCGGACTGTTGCTCGGCGCGCACATGATCGGCCACAATGCGACCGAGTGCATCATGTCGGTGACGGCACTGATGCACAAGAAAGCCAGCGTGCGGGATGTGGCCGAGACGATCTTCGCCCATCCGACTATTTCCGAATCCCTGAAGGAGGCCGCGGAAGACGCGCTGTCCGTTGGCCTGCATCTTGCGCCGCGAAAAGTGCTTCGCCTTGCTGGTGCGGTGGCATAATATGATTCCGGTCCTGCTGAGAAACGGTAAGTATTCTTTTTCGATCCGAGCCGCGACCGTAAGGGAGCGGTTTTGCCGTAGCCCGCTTCCTTACGGGCGCGGCTCGGACAAAACGGGACGCACTATTCAAACGAACGACTACCTGAGAATCGCAGGACGAAACGTCGAACGGTAAAGGATTGATTCATGTCGAAATTAGCCGGCTACCGTGACGCCAGGCAACTGCGCGTTCCCCGGACGGTTCGCGCCGTGACGCTGTCGGGCGTGGGATTTGACCATCTCGCCTGCCGGGAAATCCCGCTTCCGGAAATTGGGCCCGATCAATTGCTCTGCCGGGTGGATGCCGCGGGCGTCTGCACGTCGGTCCTGAAACTCATCGACCAGGGACCGGCCCACACCTTTCTCAACGGGTGGGATCCGGCCAGGTTCCCCATCGTGGTTGGCGACGAAGGCTCTCTCACTCTGGTCAAAGCCGGCGCGAACCTGGCCGCAAAATACCAACCCGGACAGCGGTTTGGCATTCAACCGGCCGTTGATGTGAGCCCGATCAATCATCGCGAAAGGTACACCAACAACGCGCAAGGGATGACCAAATGCGCTGTGGGATACACCCTTTGGGGGAACATGTCGCAGTACATGGTGGTCGGCGAAGAGGTCCTGAAGGGACAGTGCCTGCTGCCGCTGCCGGACGAAAACCTGCCGTACTTTGCCGTTTCGATGGCCGAGCCGATCTCCTGCGTTTACTCCGCGCAGGAGAGACAGATTCATATTCTCAAGTCGTCGCCGTTTTCACCGCGCGTGCCCAAGCTGGGAATGCTCGCCGGCGGAACCACCGTGGTCATCGGCGCCGGGCCGATGGGACTGATGAATGCGGAGATGGCGCTGCGGTTTAAACCGAAAAATCTCCTGGTATGCGACAAGATCGCCGACCGTCTGGAACGGGCGCAGAGAACTCTGGGCGAAAAAGCCGGGAAAGCCGGAGTCCGCCTGATCACCGTCGATCCCGATCAACTGAAAACCACGTTGCACGAGGTCAGCGGCGGCGCGATGGCCGACGACATCGTGCTGGCCGTCGGCATTCAGCCGGTCCAGCAGCAAGCCATTGAACTGCTCGGTAAAGGGGGCGTGGCCAATCTGTTCGGCGGATTGCCCAAGGGGCAGCATATGCTGAGCGTCAGTGGATTGGCGATTCACTACGATGAGATCAAATTGGTCGGTTCCAGTGGCGGCCATCCTTCCGACCTGGCCGCCACACTGGATGCGATTGCCCGCAACGAAATCGATCCGGGGAATTACGTCTTTGCGATCGGTGGACTTGAACATGGGCCTGAAGCGCTCAGGATGATCAAAGAGAACCAAGTCGAGGGCAAAGTCATCCTCTATCCGCATGCGAAGGTGGATAAGCTCAAGCTGGTGGATTACTGGGATAAGAAGCTTGAAGAACAATTCCTGGCCGAACACCTGGAATCTTAAACATGGCCCACGACAAACGGACATTTGTCGGCATTGGATTCGGGCCGATCCAGAGCGGGCTGTTTCTGTACGAAGCCTACATGTCGGGGAATTTCTCGCGCTATGTGGTGGCGGAGGTGGACAACGATCTGGTCAGCGCCGTACGCGGCGGCGGGATGACCTACTCGGTCAATATCGCCCGCCCCGACCGGATTGAGGCCGTGACGCTCAAGGGGGTGGAACTGTACAACCCACGTGATCCGGCCGACCGGCAAAAGATTGTTTCGGCAATAGCCGAAGCCGATGAGATGGCCACGGCACTTCCCAGTGTGAACTTCTACGATTCCGGAGGCGCAGCCAGCGCGGCCGCGGTGCTGGGAGACGGAATCACCGCGAGAACCGGCAACCAGCCCGCCGTTATTTACGCCGCGGAAAATCACAATCACGCCGCCGAAATCCTCACCGAAAAGCTCGCCG
>CAYLLT010000018.1:37551-68927 GCA_964384465.1 uncultured Planctomycetales bacterium
TCAACACGGTGATCGGCAAGATGAGCTGCGTCATCACCGATGCCGCATCGATCCGCTCGCTGGGGCTGGTCACCATGACGCCGGTCACGCCGCGCGCGATTCTGGTCGAGGAATTCAACCGCATCCTGATTTCACGCATCACCTTGCCCGGCTTTCGGCGCGGAATTGAGGTCCTGAGTGAGAAGGACGACCTTCTCCCCTTTGAGGAAGCCAAGCTGTACGGCCACAACGCGATCCACGCGTTAATCGGATATCTCGCGGACCTGCGCGGCCTTCCCACCATGGCCGACGCAGCACATCACGCCGATATCATGGCCATTGCCCGCAAGGCGTTTTTGGACGAATCCGGGCGCGCCCTCATCGCCCAATATTCCGGGCTGAATGATCCGCTTTTCACGACCGATGGATTCCGCGCGTATGCCGACGACCTGCTCGATAGGATGGTCCGCCCCAATCTGAATGATCTGGTGTCGCGCGTGATTCGCGATCCGGCCCGCAAGCTCGGGTACGATGATCGCCTCTACGGCACAATGCGGCTTGCGTTACGACACGGGATTCAACCGGTCAATCTCGCGAAAGGCGCCGCGGCGGCGGTTGTGTCGTTGATCCGGCGGCGCGATTCGGCCATTCCATCGGGCATCCCACTGCCGATGAGCCTGTCTGATCTGACCGAGGAATCCCTGCGTACGCTTTTGAATCACCTCTGGGCTGGAAAAACTGATTCCCACGCAGACGACCTTGTCCGGCTCACATGGGAAGGGCTCGGCTGTGTTTGCCCGGCCACACCAGGCATTTGACGCTGTTCTGTGTCGCGCATGCCATCCTCGCCTTGACCTTATCGAGGAAGCGAATGCACAAATTCGATCCGAAAAATATCGATCCGAAACTGCTCGTGCGGGCGACGCACTATCTTGGCGGCGGCTTCGGGAGATGCGATGTTGTCAGAGATCGGGGTGGAGTGCATCGCAGACGCTGGGGCGTGCTTGGGGGGGGTAACGCGTGGATGATGTCCTCTTGGGGCGATTGATGAACCGCCGACGGGTTGCGGAGCTGATGGATCACCCGGCGCTCGAAGCGACGGCTCACGCCCAGGCTTTGCGGGCGCTGAACCGGGTCAACCGGTGGGTGGGCGCGGACCGGAGGCTGTGGTCGGCCACGCGGCAACTCGGCAGGATGGAGCGGTTCTCTGTGCTGGACCTCGGCGCGGGAGGCGGAGGATTTCTGGCCTACGTGGGAAAGCGGCAGCCGATCGGCCGCGATACACTTCTGATCGGCTTGGACCGCTCCGCGTTCGCGCTGCGGCAGGCCCGCGTGTGGTTTAAGGCCATCACAGCGGTGGCGGGCGATGCCCGGCGGATTCCGCTGGCTGACCGGAGCGTGGATGTGCTGACCTGTTCGTTGTTCCTGCATCACTTCGTCGAGACGGACGTGGTGCGGATATTGCGGGAGGCGGCGCGGGTGGCACGGCGAGGGATCGTCGTGAGTGATTTGTCGCGGTCGCGCCTGGCCTGGGTGCTGACCTGGATCACCACACGGCTGACGAGCCGATCGCGCGTGTTCCATGTGGACGGGCCGCGATCGGTGTGCGCTGCGTTTCGAGCCGGGGAGTTGGCGGATTTCGCGGCACAGGCAGGGCTGGCGGGGGCGCGTGTGGAGAGACGATTCCCCTTCAGGTTGATGCTGATCTGGCGCAAGCCGGGAGGCGATGATGACGCGATCTGATGTGGACGTCGCGATCATTGGCGCCGGGCCAGCGGGTTCGTCCGCGGCTATCGAGCTGGCCCGGGCTGGGCGTCGCGTGATGGTTATCGAGAAAAGCCGTTTTCCGCGAGAGAAAGTGTGTGGCGGGTGCCTGTCGCGGCCGGCGACGGAGCGATTGAAGCAACTGATCGGCGGGGAAGTGGAGTTGCCCGGTGTCGCCGTGAAGCGGATCACGTTCGTGTTCGGGTCTTATCACGTGACGTGTGAGCGGAATGGGCTGACGCGGATGGTGACGCGGTCGAAACTGGATGCGTGCCTGGCGGAAGCGGCGGCTGCGGCCGGGGCGCAGGTCTGCTTTGGTCAGACGGCAGCGCTGGTCCGCGGCGCGGCGAGTTGGGAGATCGCGGTTGGGAATGAGCGGATTCGCGCGGGAATCATTCTGGTCGCGAGCGGTTTGGGAAGCTTGCCACGCAAGTTGGAGATCGAGCGGCGCGTTTGGCCAGTGGCCGAGCGGCTGGTCGGCCAGATGTGGTTTCAGCCGGCAGAAGAATTCGCCAAAAGCGCACCGGGGGTCGGGCATGTGGAGTTGCACTGGATGAACGGCGGATATGTGGGGCTGGCGACACCGGAGCCGGGACGCTGCGTCGTGGCTTTGGCCGCGGATGCGCGGCGGTGCGGCGCGGGCGGCGTGTTCGAAGGGTTACGACGCCGGAACCCGCGAGCGGCGGTGTGGGAGATGCTTCCTGACGATGCGCCGCAGCGATACCACGCGCAAGGCATAGCGGGCTTTCCGTGGATGCCACGGCACTTGGGGGCGGAGAACGTGCTGTTGATCGGCGATGCGGCGGGGTTCGAGGAGCCGTATTCCGGAGAGGGGATCGGTCAGGCGATGCGGAGTGCGTCCTGCGCGGCGCGGGCGATCCTGGAGAGCAATTCCGCCAAAAGCAGACTCAAACGCTACACGGCCCTCATGCGTCGGCATCGCGCCGTCATGCGGCGCACGCGGGTGCTCAGCCGGCTGCTCAACGCGCCGCTGGTTGGTTATGCTGCACGACTGCGGCCGATGGTGCCGAGGGGCTTGCTCGTGCAATTGATGACCCACACGCATCTGGAGGGCACGCTATGAGCGGTTCGTCACAGGCTCCCTGTTACGTACAGCACATCGGGGTGGCTGTGCCGGAGAAATGGCTGGACAAGGAGCACGGCGCGGACCTGCTCAAACTGAGCTGTACCAATCCTCGGGACGCCAAACTGCTACAGCGGGTGGCGAAGTTGACGGGGATTGAACGCAGGTACCTGGCGGCGCTGGACTACAAGTTCGATGGTCCGGCGGGCGAGGCGTTGTATCGCTATCCGAGCCAGCAGCCGCACGGGCCGGGAATGGGGGAACGCACGGCGGCGTTCCAGAAATCCTCGGGGCCACTCGTACGCCGCGCGCTGGCCGCGTTGCCGGCCGAGGCCGTCGCCAAAACGGACACGTTGGTGACGGTCAGTTGCACACACGCCAGTTCGCCCGGGTTGGAATTGCCGGTCCTCATGTCCGCGCCGGGATTGGCCAGGGCCGACCGCTGGAACCTGGGTTTCATGGGCTGCTCGGCAGCGCTGGCGGCAATGCGGCTGGTCCATCGCTCGGCGGGCGGAGGCCGACGCGCACTCATCGTGGCTTGCGAGTTGTCCAGCCTGCACTTTCAGTACACGGATAAGATCGACCAGATGACGGCGAACTTGCTGTTCGCGGACGGCGCCTCGGCCATGATCCTGTCGCCGGAGCGCGCGGCCGTGCGCGTCGTGGGTTGCCGGTGCATTAGTTTGCCGGAGGTGGCCGGACAGATGGTGTGGTTCGCCGGGGACCACGGGCTGCAGTTGGAGCTCTCGCAAGACCTGCCGGACACGCTGGCCGCACATCTGCCGGGTGTGATCGACGACTTCCTGAGCGAGCACGGTTTGTCTATGGAAGAAGTGGCCCATTGGCTGGTGCACCCGGGCGGGCCGCAGATCCTCGAAGCAGTGCAGAAGTGCCTGGCCCTGCCGAAGGATGCGCTGGCGCTGTCGTGGTCGGTGTTCCGCAACTATGGGAATATGTCCTCGCCGACGATCTTTTTTATCCTGAAGGAGCTGTTGGCAACGGATGGGAGGGGGCTAACGGTCGCTATGGCCTTCGGGCCGGGTCTGACCATCGAGATGGTGTTGCTGGAAGTCGGCGATCACGAGCCGGCTGGCCAACGGAAACGTTGATGATGTAGATGCTTCGATGTCCTTCCTGTCCCTATCCGATGCGTCGTTGAAAGTAGTCCCTGCGGAGGTAGACGTATACAGCAAAGCCCCACCAACAGGCAATCGAGACCAGGGTAGCGGCAACGATCGTTTGATCGATCAGACTTGTGTCGATCAGCGCCGCCACCTCCGTCGTTACCTCACTGGCAGCCAGATAACCGTAGCGCGGATGAAGAGAAGCTGCGCTCCCTTTTGGGGAACCTCACCTTCGAGAGGTATTTCACGATGCTGACCGAATTCTCGATTGATGTCGAGAAGCTCACTGAGGCACACGCCTCTTCGGGGGGGAGGTCAGAAGACGACAAGGCTGTACACGCATTTCAATACGGCCGAGAGTAAGAAGCGAATGGAGGCGTTGGTTTACGTGAGCCTGAATGGATTTCCTGGTTTTTCCCACCACGCATCTTCAAAGCGATATCCTTATCCATTCCGAGGTAAGCCTCCGCATCCACTTGCCTCCCTGCGCTTGAATCATGTATAATGCCTGGATGCCAAGAGGGAATCCTGATTGGGGAAAGAGCGAACCTATACCCTGGCGATTCTGCATCCGTGGCAAGAATCCCCATGGCGAAATGGTTACTTTGGGCTGCTATCGAACCAAAGAAGAAGCCACTGCTCACCACGATAAACTTGCCGAAGAGGGCTACTATAAGCAGTTGAGGGTGCGACCCTTTTGAATCTTGTCAGAGAGGGTAAGGTGGATCGATGGCAGAGATCGCGTATTCGCACCTCGTGGACGCCATCAATCGTCATGATCTGAATCGTTGGGTGAAGGCGTAGACGAAGACGATGCGGACATCTTCGTCATCGCAGAGATGCATCCTGGGGGATTTGATCCTCAGCCCGGCTTCCTCGCAGGCCGCGACAATCCGCCGCTTCACGTCTTCGGCGTATTCACGCCCGGCGCGTCTCATGCCGCAATGATACCCGTCACCGGCCAGTGAGTCGGGCCTCGCGGCGAAAGCCGTCCCGAGTTCTCAACCGAAATGAGCCTTGAGACCCAATCAGCCGCAGCAACCGCAGCAGCATCAACCAGTTAAGAACGGCGCTCTCAAAATTCTCACGCTTTATGGAGCGCCGCCCACGAACCATGCAACGCATTCTGATCCGGTGAGGAGCATGCCGGTTATCCCCTTCCGCAGCACTTCTTGTACTTCTTTCCGCTCCCGCAGGGGCACGAGTCGTTGCGGCCAACCTTGGGCTCGTGCAGGCGGAAGGTCGCTGGTGGCGGGGAATGCTCTCTCGGTCGGATGTCCAACTCGGACAACGGGTGGATGCCCTTGCGCTGCAAGCGGGCATGGCGTTCAGCGATTTCGGCCAGTCTCTTCTCCGCCGCCGCTCGGTCGCGTCTTCGCTTGGCTCGCAGGCTCCTCCACTTGTCACCTTCCTGGAACTCCACGCCCAGGACATCCATAACCGGGATTGTCAAGATCGCCGAGGAGATGGCACTCCCCGGCTACGCATCGTTCGGCTAAACGTCGAGGAGGTCGCGGCGGCTTTGAAACGGATGACTGTGGGACAGAATTAAGTCGGCGATCCGGATCCCCTCGAAGTTTTCTTAAACCGTTGGGAACACCCCTTCGTCCACGGCGTCTAACATTAAGCCGTCGGCCTGTGTGGACAGTTGGACCAAGAAGGAGGATGTTCCATGTCTGCTGCGCGAGCATGCCGTGTTGTCATCGTCGTGATGTCGGGCGCCGTTCTGACGCTGCTGGTGGGCGACCCAACCTGGGCGAAGAAAGCGACAACCACTACCCTGGGCGGCACTGAGCGTTACCTCACGGTGCTCAGCACCGATAAACCGATCTATCGCGGGAAGGAGAAGGTCTACATACGGGGAGTCATCCTGCAAGCCAATGACCACACCCCTCTCAAAGGCGGAAGGCAGCCTCAGACGATGGTTGAGATTCGGGGGCCGAAAGGGGACGTGGTGGCTTCCGGTTGGGCGCCCGGTCAGGACAGCGTGTTGGGGTATGCATGGGAGATCCCGGCCGAACAGGCTGGGGGGCAATATACGGTCAAGGTCAGTTATCCCGCCGACGGTTATCCACCCGCCGAGCGGAAGTTCGACATCCGGGCGTATCGGCCGCCGCGGCTGCGGAGTCAGATCGTCTTCCTGCGCGACGGCTATGGCCCCGGCGATGAGGTCGGCGCGACGATCCACACTGAGCGGGCCGAGGGTGGTATTCCCGATGGCGCCAAGATCAGCGTGATCGCCCGTGTGGATTCTGCGGAGGCATACACGGGATCCGCCGCACTCGATGGCCAGGGCAATGCAAGCGTTCGCTTCAAATTGCCAGCCCAGATCGCGCGCGGCGAGGGCACACTCGTGTTCGTGATCGAAGATGGCGGCGCGGTCGAGACAGCGGTCAAGACCATTCCGATCCTCCTGCAGACCGTGGACCTGGCGATGTATCCGGAAGGCGGCGAGCTGGTCGCAGGGTTGCCGGCGCGGGTGTACCTCGAAGCGAAGACGCCCGCGCAGAAGCCGGCGGACGTTGCCGGTTTCGTTGTGGATGGTGAAGGCCACGAGATCGCAACGTTTCGTACCGAACACGAGGGGCGAGGCCGATTCGGTTTCACACCGGAGATGAAGAAGGACTATCGGCTGAAGATCATCGAGCCAGCGGGAATCAAGACGACTTACTCGCTGCCGCAAGTGAAGCAAGCCGGGGCGATCGTTCTGGGCGTCAACGATCGCGCGCGGAAGGGAGAGCCGGTCAAACTGAAAGTGGCCAGCACAGAGGCGAGAAAACTGACGATCACGTTAAGCAAGCGGGAAACAGAGGTCGCCTCACTGAAGTTGGATATGCGGGCGCATGCGATAACTGACATTTCGCTCACGCCCCCGGAAAGTGCGGACGGCGTTCTGATCGCCACCGTGTGGGATGAAACCGGTCAGCCGCTGGCGGAGCGATTGGTGTATCGCGAGCCAGCCCAAACGCTTCGCATCTCAGCCACTCTGGAGAACCCCACCTATGTCCCCGGCGACAAAGTTAACCTGACGGTTCAAACGACAGATGAGAAGGGCGAGCCGGTAGGGGCCGTGGTGGGCGTCACCGTCACCGACGACAGTATGCTGGAGATGATCGAGAAGCGCGAGCAGGCGCCGCGCCTGCCGGTGATGGTGCTGCTGGAGAACGACGTCCGCGAGCTGGCCGATGCGCATGTTTATCTGGATGAGCAGAATCCCAAGGCGCCGCGAGCCGTGGACCTGCTGCTGGGCACGCAGGGCTGGCGCCGGTTTGCATTCGTCGATGCGGAAACGTTCATCAAGCAGCATGGCGATGCTGCCCGGCGCGTCCTGGCTTTGCGGGTGCCGTCGCTGCCAAAGGCAGCTCGATATTTCGGTGGTGAAGGACGTTTCGGAATGAGAGTCAGGGGCGACTTGGAAGAATTCGGCGACGTCAACGGAGACGGGATGGCAGATTTTGAGTTCGCCGCGGCTCCACCCGCGGGCGCACCGTTAGCACCAGCAGATGCCCTTGCGGCGCAAAACGCGCATCCTGCGCGCCGGAATGAGGATCTGCGGATCAATATGCCCCTTGAAGCAAAGCAGGCGGCAGGGGAGCGTCCCGCCCAGGCCGAGCAGAAACAGGCGGATGAGGTGGCTTTCGCATTGAAGGACCTCCCGGCGGCAACGCAACCGGCGATGGGGAGATTGATTCATCAGGTGCCTGTTCGCGTGTACGCGCACGAGGCACGGCCGAACCGCCAGCCGGGCGAGCGCGTCGACTTCATTGAAACGCTCTATTGGAACGCCGGCATACGGACGGATGATAAGACCGGCAAGGCGACCGTTTCGTTCGCGATCAATGACGCCGTCACGACGTTCCGTGTGTTCGCCGACGGCTTCGATGGCGCCGGAGCACTCGGCGAAGCCACGGCGACGGTCGAGTCGGTGCAGCCGTTCTATATCGAGCCAAAGCTTCCGCTCGAAGTGACCACGGGTGATCAGATTCAATTGCCGGTTGGTGTCGTCAATGGCATGAGTCATCCTTTGGGCAGCGTCTTGCTTTCGGCCGAGACGCGCGGGGACATCGAAATCTCGGGCATGCCACCCTTCGTTCTGGAAGGCAAGGAACGCACACGCCGTCTGCTCGATTTGAAGATCGGCAAGGGCGCGGGGGCTCTGGACCTGGTCGTGCATGGGCGGGCCGGCGCGTTCGCGGACAACGTCACGCGCAAGTTGACCGTCAAACCGCTGGGCTTCCCCGTCGAGGTGGCCCTGGGCGGTATGCTCGGCCCGGATGCGGCGGTGAGCCACGACGTGCTTATCCCGGAGAACGTCGTGGCCAACAGCGCGACGACCAGAATCACGGTCTACCCGACGCCGCTGGCGAACATGACGGCCGCATTGGAACGTTTGATCCAGGAGCCCAACGGATGTTTCGAGCAGACCAGCTCGACCGTGTATCCGCTGGTCATGGCCCAGCAGTATTTTCAGTCGCATACCGGCGTGGAGCCATCGCTGATCGAGCGGAGCCGAGCGATGCTCGACAAAGGTTACGTCAAGCTGGCCAGCTTCGAGTGCAAACAGAAGGGCTACGAATGGTTTGGCTCGGATCCGGGTCATGAGGCGCTGACCGCTTACGGCCTGCTGGAGTTCGCCGACATGGGGCAGGTCCGCGAGGTCGACCGCGAGATGGCCGGGCGCACGCGGGCGTGGCTGCTGAAGCGGCGCGATGGCAAGGGTGGCTTCGCGCGCGATCAGAAGGCCCTCGACAGCTTCGGCGGAGCGCCCGAGGCGACCACGAATGCGTATATCGCCTGGGCGTTGACTAGCGCCGGCGAGAAGGCGATAGAACCAGAAATAGCCGCTCTGAAGAAGGTCGCCGCATCAGCGGAGGACAGCTACATTGTCGCATTGGCCGCGAATGTTGTTGCGCTCGGCGGCGACAATGCAGGCGCGAAGAGGCTCATGGACGCGCTGGTGAAAAAGCAGACCAAGGACGGCTGGGTGGACGGCGCGGTCACTAGCATCACCCGCAGCGGCGGCGACGCGCTGAAGATTGAAACCACATCGCTGGCGGTGCTGGCGTGGCTGCGTGACACCGCATATGCGGAAGCGGTGGAGAATGGGATTCGGTATCTGGCCGAGAGTTGTAAGGCTGGACGCTTTGGTTCGACTCAATCCACAGTCCTGGCGCTGCGGGCCATCGTGGCCTACGACCAGTCGCGGGCTAAACCCAAGGCGCCGGGCAGCGTGCGGGTATCCGTAGACGGTCAGCCGGTAGGTGAGGCCGTCCAGTTCGATGCGCAGACGCAGGGAGCGATCGCGTTGCCGGACATCAGCACGCAACTCAAGCCCGGCCGCCACACCGTGGAACTGAAGATGGCGGATGGATCGAGCATGCCTTACGCACTGGTGGTGAATTACTACGATACGCAGCCGGCATCATCCAAAGAGTGCAAAGTCGGACTGACCGTCGCGATGAGCGATCAGAAAGCTGCCGAAGGAACGGCCACCGAAGCGAACGTAGTCGTCAGCAATCAGAGCAACGACGCCCTGCCGACGCCGGTGGCCATCGTGGGCCTGCCGGGCGGGCTCGAGCCGCGGCACGATCAACTCAAGGAGCTGGTGAAGTCCGGCCGGATCGACGCGTACGAGGTCATTGGACGTGAGCTGGTTTTCTACTGGCGGCAACTCAAACCGGAGCAACAGGTGAAGTTTTCTGTGAGTTTGGTCGCCGCTGTCCCGGGGACATACACGGGCCCAGCCAGCCGTGCCTATCTGTATTACACAGACGAGTTCAAAGCCTGGGTACCGGGGACGACGATTATCATCACGCCGCGGACGGAAGGTTGATGACGTTATCCACAGCACTGGGCGGTCAACTATCCTGCCATGCTGAAGGGGCTGGACAAAGAAGTTGATCCGAAATATTTGGAGATCGCCAGGATCGCAAAAGAAAGGGCACCACCTGATTTTTCGTTTGTTGGAGTCAACGTCGAAGATGTCGCTGCTGTTTTGAAAAGGATGGCCATCGAGCAGAATTGAGCGCGAGGGTTAACGGGGATCGGGGCGATGAGCAATTCTTCCGACACTGCACATACCAGGACCATGATCACCCATAATGTCGATTTCGAGAACTGTTACGTGACACAACGAGGCAGAGGGGTCGCGGTCAACACCGTCGATCCGAACTGTGGGAGGTGATGGCGTTGGCGCGAAGGAAGTTCCGGGGCATGCTGGGAACCCCGTCGCCGATGCCTCGCGGGTCGTCCCCCACGCAGCGTCGTCCCGAATTCTCAACCGAAATGAGCCTTGAGAGCAGATCGGATGCAGTTACCGCAGCAGCATCGGGCTGTACAATAACGGAACATGGCCCGGCGGCGTAGTCGGGCAAGGCTCTCTGGGAAATGTCGGATTGTTCGTCGCGAAATGACGAAGAAGGTGAATCAGATTCGAAGAAAAAACGACGTGTGGATCAGCCTGCTCATTGTTTTGGCCCTTGTGCCGTCGGTCCAGGCATTCGACACCGATTCGCCCTACGGCGTCGTGGCATTTATCCCATCGCCCACGCGGTGGGACGCGATGCAGAACGCCAACATCATCTGGAACCGCTGCGGCTTCTCCTGGCGGGACATCGAAACCAGCAAAGGCAATTTCAACTGGGGCACCACCGACGACGCCGTGAATCAAGCCAACACCCGCGGCCTGAAAATCTACGCCGGACTCGGCTACACCCCCGTCTGGGCCTCCAGCAACGCCCAGCATCGCCCGCAGGATCCACCAACAAATTCTCAGGACTGGTACGACTTCGTCTTTGCCTGCGTGAGCCGCTACAAAGGCTCCATCCATTACTGGGAAATCTGGAACGAGCCGAATCTCTCCGGCTTCTGGGCCGGCACGCGCAGCCAGTGGATCACCAACATCCTCATCGTCGGCTCCAACTCCGCCCACGCCGCCGACCCCGATTGCATGGTCGTCGCCCCGGAGATTTCAACCTGCGGCGGGTGCGGAACCATCTGGATGACCGACTCACTAGCGCAGGCCGGCGACAAGATCGACATCATTTGCCATCACCAATACGACGGCGGCGACACCCCTGCCGGCCGCCTGAACGCCATCGACAGCATGCACAATACCATCGTCAGCGCCGGCTATGCCAACAAACCCATCTGGATCACCGAATGCGGCTGGGAATCGGACAGTATCGGCGAACAGGCCCAGGCCAATGACCTCGTCGCCATGCTCGCCGGCATGCCCTCGCGCCCGTGGTGGAAAAAGTTCTACTGGTACCAAATCTGGGAAGGCCCCACCGGCCGCGCAGGTCTGCTCCATCAGGACGAAACCCCCAAACTCGATTGGTATGCCTATCGCGATTACACCGTCGCCCATCCCGCCCCGCAGATGGTCTCCGTCAACCTCAGCACCACCGACATCGTCAACGGCATCACCCTGGTCACGGTGGGTGACGGCAACACCACGCCCGCCACCATCGCCAGCCGCAGTTGCCGCCGCAACACCAACGCCGCCAGCGACTTCTACATGTATTTCAATGTGAACGACACCTTCGCGTTTCAGGGCAACCGCCCCGCGGTGGCCGTCAACGTCGATTACTACGACGGCGGCACCGGCTCACTCACCCTCGAATACGACGCCAACACCGGAGAATTTTACAAGAACGGCGGCTCCATCGCCCTGACCAACAAAAACACCTGGAAGCAATTTACCTTCAACCTCACCAACGCCTACTTCGGCAACCGCCAGAACAACGGCGCCGACTTCCGTCTCTCCCTCGGCAGCACAACGTTCTATCTCGATGTCATCCAGGTGGACGCCGCCGCATTACCGCCGCCCGGCCAGGCGACAAGTCCCAACCCCGCCGACACCGCCAGCAACGTGAGCACGACGGCAACGCTCAGTTGGACCGCCGGCGGCAACGCCCTCAACCACGACGTCTACTTCGGCACCACCAGCCCCGGCACCTTCCGCGGCAATCAAACCGCCACCACCTACAACCCCGGCGCGCTCACCGCCGGCACCACCTATTACTGGCGAATCGACGAAAACAACGCCGGCGGCACCACCACCGGCGCCGTCTGGAGCTTCACCACCACCGCCCCGCCCCGCCAAGCCACCAACCCCAACCCCGCCAACGCCGCCACCGACATCGCCAACAACGCCACACTCAGCTGGACCGCGGGCGCCAACGCCACCTCGCACGACGTTTACTTCGGCACCATCAGCCCCGGCACGTTCCGCGGCAACCAGCCCGGTACCACCTATAATCCCGGCGCTTTGACTCCCGGCACCGCCTATTTCTGGCGCATCGACGAAAAGAACGCCATCGCCACCACCACCGGTACCGTCTGGTCCTTCACCACCGCCCCCGCCGCTGGCCCCGCCACCAACCCCACCCCCGCCAACAGCGCCACCGGCGTCACCATTAGCGCCACTCTGAGTTGGATCGCAGGCAACAACGCCACTTCTCACGACGTCTACTTCGGCACCACCAGCCCGGGCACCTTCCGCGCCAACCAACCCGGCACCACCTACAACCCCGAAACTCTAACCGCTGGTATAACCTACTACTGGCGGATCGACGAAAAGAACGCCGCCGGCACCACGACGGGCGCGGTGTGGACCTTCAAAATCCGCTCCTCAATCCCCGCCGACTTCGATAACGACGGCGACGTGGACATGGCCGACTTCGCGCACATGCAGGCTTGCTTTACCGGCAACACGTTACCCTACGGCGCTGACTGCTCCGATACCGACCTGGACGGCGACGGCGACGTGGACGGCGCTGATTTCAACTCATTCCTGCCTTGCTTGGCGGGTGCGGATCATACGCCGGGATGCTGAGATAGACGGGTGCATGCTTTCGGGAGCACCTCGATGCGGTTTCGATCGAGCATCTTGTGCGTGAAACGTTCTCTTATTGGCCTCCTCGGCACGTTCCTGGTCTTCTCCCTGGCGCGGAGCGAGCGCGGCCCAGCGGTCCGGGCCAGCTCCCACGGGCCGGACGTACGCGCCGAGCGTTCGGCTCAAAGCCTGATGATGTCCGAAGGCTTCTCCCACCAAACCTCGCCGAAGGTGGATGGCCCTTCGACACGCATCTTCCACGCTGCTGCCACTTGTTCTCGTTCTTCAACGGTGTGTTTGAGGTGGTTTACCAGTTCGGAGAACCTCGCTACGTCTTTGACAACAACACTCCCGCTATTGCTTTTTCGCATAGAGGAACGGTCGCTCGTAGATGCCGTCGGCGCCTACATATGCGTTCGCCTCAAGCACACGCACGGCTATCACATTCTTACCAGGTTTCAAATGTGGACTGATCACGATGTCCATTTCCTGAGGCAGCAACCACGGCACCGCGTACTCGCTGCGTCCGGCGTACCGACCGTTGCCCCATACCCACGCCTGACTCACAAACCCCGGCAGGAACAACCTGGCCTGCTTGCCTTCCGGTACTGCCGGCAAGTCGACTGTGAACCGGTACCATCCGAAACCCGTATAGGGGTGCCCGTCACGGCTCATCGTGGGCAGGCCGTCTTCGTCTTTTAGTTCCTGGTTCTGCCAGCCGGCGCTCGTGCTACACAGCGGCCATTTGGAATCGTTGTAGTCGGGTTCCATCCAGCGGTCGGAACGGCCCACATCATGTTTGTCCGTGCTGAACCGAGCCATCTCAGGCAGCGGAGCGAACAGCTCCATTGACGCAAAGCGTTCCATACGTTCAACCTGAGTGGGCATGCCGGCATAATCAAAACCCCAAGCGCCGGCGAACCTGCTTATCGTCCGCATCTCTTTCTTCGGCGTTTGCATCTGCCGCATCAGCCTCGCGGCGTCCGCAAATCGAAGTTCACGTTGAGCCTGCACGAAATCCACATACATCCGCAAATGATCGAACTGCAACCGTTCCATTCGCACGTGCAGCTTGTCCGCATCAGAGACTGCGGCGGCCTCCGCGCGGGCCATATCGTCGGACAACTGGGCGATTGGCCCGGGTTTATAGACGGATGACAGAATGCTGACGTTCGAGCTGTGATACGGGCCGTTATCGAAAGCTGATTCCAGCTTACTATAGTAGTCCTGCATCGGCACGGCAGCGGGACCAAACCATTTGCGGTAGAAGTCACCAAGGATCGCTTCCATATCAGCCTTGGTGTTCCATTCCAGCGCAAAGCGCGCCACATAGGACGCAATACCGTTGTGCATCAAGTCCGATGTGTCGAGGTCGTGAAAGCCTATTGCGCCGGCCTCTTTCATCAACGGAATCGTCCTGATGGCGCGCCGGGTCATCGGTGTGACTGTGCCTGTGGTATTAGTCAGAGAATAGTTATAGCCGTATATCCACACCTTGTCACTCAGTTTGCACCACTGCTTCAGATAATTGTACTGCTGGCGGTTTTGCCAGCACCGGGGGTCATCGTACCCATGCATCGAGCATGCAAGAATGTCCGCAAACATCACGGTCAGATTACGATGCTTGTTGAATTCCGGGCCGACCTCAGGCGGCGGAAATCTATTAAAGTATCCGTTAGTCGCGAGGAGGTAGCCGGGATACTTTTCGGCAACTGCATCCAGAAGCCCATTCACGAAGTAAAAATACTCCTGCGATGTCGCATATTCAGTCGACGGCCCATAGGTCATGCCGTCCGGGAATCTACACGACATCTTCCGGCACAGTTCGCACGCGCACGCAGGTGCGCCGTCTTCGGGCGCGAACTCGGATACGTGCTGGCCTCCATTCGCTGGTGCCGCGATTTTTTTCATGATCTCGTCGAGCAGGCGCGGCTTGCCAGCGTATTTGGGATCATTACGGCGCAGTTCGTCGGTGGTGCATGGTTCGTTGGCGAGGCGTGACCCATCCGGTTGAAGGGCGAACCATTCAGGATGGACCTTCACTTGGTCCTTTGGCAGAAGATTCCCAAGCGATCCATCGGAAACCATGCCAAACCAGCCCACGCTGCGAGGGTTCATCCGGTTGTGAAGCAGCCACAGGAACAGGTCGTGCGCCATCTGCTCCCCATCGGTAGCTATGCCGTAAGCCCGGACCGGAAAATCCGGACGTTCCTCTGTCGATAATGCGGGGATCTGCAGGGTTGTTGATTTCGGGATGACCTCTCCATACTCACCGGGCATGAACCAGCGCACGCCCAGGCGACCGAGTAGATCGTACACCGCATAGCGGGTGCCCAGGTACATGGACTCCCCCATGGTAGACCCTTCGGTAATGGGACATCGAATCTTGTCCTCATGCGCATCCCCCACGATCGTGTCATTGCCGGCGAGAACAAGGGTGTCACCCTTACAGTAGACTACGTAGCCCTCTTCGCGCAAATTTATGGTGAGGCCGGTCGGAATCTTCAGTTCGGTGATTGCGTCCGTCAGCTTGCTTCGGCCCACCAGTATCTTGCTGCCATCGCCAATCTTCTCGGCGTCGGTGTGTATCTCCAGCTTGGCACCGCTGATCTTCTGAATATAGCTCTGCAGTTCCCTGGCGGCAAAATCCGCGTTGTAGCTTGGCTTCTGGGCGACGATAATGCTGCACGCCGCTTTGCCGTCTTTGACCAGAGTGAATTCTGGTTCGGCCACGGCTGTCATATTGAGCGATAGCAGAGCAATGCAGAACAACCATTTCATGCGAACAACCTCCTTATAGTTCGTGAATGTCGCGGCTACTGCTTCTTCGTATACAGAAACGGCCGCTCGTAAAAGCCGTTGGCCCCGAAATACTCGTCGTTGCACAGTACCCGCAGCGCTATCACGCTCTTCCCATGCTGCAAGTATGGTGTGATATCCACGTCAACCTCATGCGGCCGTGAGAAGCAGGACACATAGTCGCTGCGTCCGGCATACTTGCCGTTGACCCACACCCAGACCTGATCCACCACCGCGGGACAGAGTAGTCTGGCTTGTCTGCCTTGCGATATTGTGGGTGTCTCGACCGCAAAGCGATACCAACCAAGGCCCTTGTAGGCGTGCCCGTCCCGGCTCATCAACTTAAGGCCATCCTGGTCCGTCAGATTCTGGTTCTGCCAACCGGTGGCCGTGCTGCAAAGCTGCCAGTCGGCGTCGCTGTAGTCCTGCTCCATCCAACGCTCCGAGCGGCCGACATCGTGCTTGTCGGTTCGGAATTTGGCTTCCGGCGACAATGGAGCAAGCATTTCACCCTCTGTGCCATTGGTGTTCTTGGCATATCGGGTCATCCGTTCGGCCTCCCAGTCCATGCTGTAGGGCCCCGGCAACCATCCGAAGAACCGGTTGATCTTCTTCATCTTATCCTTTACGGCCAGCATCTGCCGCATGAGATTGGCGGCGTCGGCGAAACGTAGTTCCTGCTTCGCCTTTAGCGAGTCCACGTAGAGGCGCAGGTGATCGAAAACAAGCCGCTCCATGCGAACGTGGGTCTTCTCCGTGTCTGTTTTGGCCGCGGTCTCCGCCTTGGCGATATCGTCGGCCAGTCGGGTCATGACCTGCGGCGTATAGCTGCCTCATAGACTCACGTCCTCGTGACCGAGGTAGGGCGCGGAATCGAAAGCGGTTTCCCGAGGGTCGTAAAACTCGTGCAGAGGCGGAGCGGCGGGACCGAACCATTTGCTGTAGAAGTCATCAAGGACTTCGTCAACGTTCACCTTGGTGTTCCACTCAAGGGCCGCGCGCGCGACGTATGTGGGAATGCCCAGTTGCGCGATGTCCGTGAATTCGAGATCACTGAAGCCGAGGCCGCCGGCGTCTTTGACCATCGGTATGTTCGCCCGTATTCGCTTGACCATCGGGGTCACGGTGCCTTTCGACACCAGCATCGTGTAGTTATAGCCGTATATCCACACCTTGTCCGTGAGCTTGTACCACCGCTTGAGCAAATCATACTGCTGGCGGTTCTGCCAGCATTTCGGATCGTCATAGCGGTGAATGGTGCAACTGTTGATGTCCGCGAACATGATGGTCAGGTTGTTAAACCGGTTGAAGCCGGGGATGTCCTCCGGCGGAACGTAACGGTTCGCATATCCGTTCGTGGCAATGATATGGCCGGGATGCTTCTTCGCGGTGGCGTCGAGCATCCCATTCACGAAAAAGAACCATTCGTTTCCGGTCAGATACTCCGGCAGATAGCTGCCGTGGTCATCGGGACGCATGCCGACTGTGAAACGGACCGACACTTTGCGGCACAAATCGCACTCGCACGTGGGCATGCCGTCGTCCGGCGAAAAGGACGACGTGCGGAAGCC
Organism: uncultured Planctomycetales bacterium; assembly: GCA_964384465.1. Classification (GTDB taxonomy): domain Bacteria; phylum Planctomycetota; class Phycisphaerae; order UBA1845; family PWPN01; genus CAYLLT01. Next base: position 54,712 of record CAYLLT010000018.1, read on the forward strand.
GCTCTTCACGTTGGCGTCCACCTGTTTCATCATTTCATCGAGGATTCGCGGTTGCCCGGCGAACTTCGGATCGCTGCGTCGCAGTTCGTCGGCCATGCAGTTCAAGCCGGGGCTGCGCGTGCCGTCGGGCAGCAACGCGAACCATTCGGGGTGGTCCTTGATCATGGGTTTCGGAAGATAGCGGAACAGCGAGCTATCGGCGGGAATCCCGAACCATTCGGCACTGCGCGGATTCATCCGGTTGCGGATCAACCATATTTCGCGCTCCACGGTCATGTCGTCCGTACCCCCGGCGCCGTGGTAGCGCACCGGCAGATCGGGCTTTTCATTCACCGACATCTCCCCGATTTCCAGCGTGGATGATTTCGGCACGACCTCTCCGTATTCGCCCGGCGTGAACCAGCGCACGCCCAGACGATTGAGGAGATCATAGACGGCGTAGCGCGTACCGAAATACATCGACGTTCCTATGGTGTCCCACGCGTGCGGCGAAGGCGAATCCACCACGTTCTTCGGTACTGTGGCGTCGTTTCCAAGCAGAACGAGCGTGTCGCGTGTGCAGAGAATGGCGTAGCCCTCTTCACGCAAGGCCGGCGTAATGCCCTCCGGGATCTTCACTCCGGGGATCCCGTCGGTCAGCCTGCTGCGGCCGACAAGTATCTTTCGACCCTCGTGGGCCTTCTGGTCGGCGTCGGAGTAGACGGGCAGCTTCGCCCCGCTGATTTTCTCGACGTAGGTCTGCAATTCCCTGGCCGCGATCTTCGCCCCTTCGCTCGGCTTTTCGGCGATGACGATACTGCACGCCGGTGTGCCGTCTTTGACCAGTGTGAATGTCGTTGCGGCAGACGCGGCGACAAGCGTGAACGAGAAAACCACGATCAGGACTCTACAAAGTAACCATTTCATTCTGGAACAACCTCCTATTGCGTCCGTAAAGTGTGCGGTTTGGATAGCTACAGTTTCTTCGTATACCTTAATCTATCCGCCCGCCTTTTTTATCCACACCTGGCGGATGACGATCTCGCCGTCGTCGGAGCTCCGCCGGAAGCCGAAGTCGGCGTGTTCGCCGCAGCGGTTCCCGAAATAGGCGTCGTCCAGGTTGAAGGTCGCGTGCTGCCAGTCGGTCGTGCCGAGGCATTTGACAACGACCGTCTTGCGCTGAGCATCCGCGTCGCCGCCCGCATCGTACTCGAGCGTGAGGTCGCCAGGCTGTGCGTCGTAGTACTCCACTTCGATGTGCACTCTGGGCTGCTTGCCCTTGAAGATGAACCCGTCATCCACATCGAAGAAGATCGTGCGGCCTTTTCGGCCACGCGGCCCACTGGTATTCATCCGGCCGGTCTTGCCCTGGCGCTCGACGACGAGAGTCCAGCCGTCCGCTGAGCCGTCCCAGGGGAGATCGAGCCTCAGACCGTTCTCCACGTTCTTGCCGCCCAGGATGACGTCTGCGGCCGCCTGGTTGGCTTTGAGGGGATGAAGCCGATACGGTGCATGCCCGGTGCGTTCACTCTGAATGTCGGCCATCAGCTCGATGTAGCGCTTGCCCGTGTCGCCGCACGGCTTGTTGGAACGGGCCTTGTGATTGAAGTGCAGGTCGAGGTCCAGGGCCCGCTGGGCCACCTGCAGCGATTTTTCATAGTTCTGCTCGGAAGTCCGCCATCCATCGGTGTCCACCATGATGACCTTGCCGAAGTGCGACCACTCGGCCAGCAATTGATCCACTTCTTTGGGGCTTTTCTCGCCGTGGTCGGCAATCATGTCCACCTCGGGAATCGCGTGGCACTTGTCTTTCTCTTCAAACGTGTTTACCGCGATCACGAACGGGCATTTCAGTGTGTGCCTCAGGTACTTGGCCACCCAGTTGTTGAATTTGTAACCGGTATACCCCTCGTTCTCGATTTCGAAGATCACATTGTCGAGGTGTTTGGTCGAATCGACCCACTTTTTTAGGTAAGCCTCGTGCAGGGACTTGATCTTCGGATTGTCCAGATCGAAGACGTACTGGATACCGCGCTCCTTGCCCTTAGGGAACAAATCATATCCGATCGTGCCGGGCAGACTGTTCTCCGAGTTCCACGGGTGGAAGCTCCATCGGCGAGGGCTGATGCTATCTGAGTCGACGCAGCAGCGGTCGTACAGCGTTACTTCTACGATGACGCCCTTCTTTGACGCATATTCGATCGCCTCGATCGCGTGTTTCCAGAATCGCTCGTCGAACTGCGAGAGGTCCACCAAGGCATAGCGCTGGCCCTGTTTGATGGGGTCGTCCGGGGTGCTCACCCGTTTCCAGCAGAAAAGATCGTTGCCCCAGCCGGCCCATACGAAGCACCGGGTGAAGTTCACTCGGTTGCGCGCCAGCACGTCGAAGAACGACTCGTATGTCGGGCGCTTCTTATCGGCTTCAGTGCGCCAGTCCAAGCTCTCCGCGATGTGGTCCGTGTTCAGGAGATCGTAGTAGTCGTAACCGGCGAGCTTGAAGTTGTCATTCCCCCTGAACGACAGCAGCTTGGGGTTCGACTTGCTTCTGGCGATGTGGGCCTTGGCATCGGACGATTCGCCGGATGGGAGAGATAGAGCCATGATCATGATCGGGTACACTGCAAAGTTCATACTCTTCGCTCCTGGTAACACCATGATCCGGTCAACCGTCCTGAGCCCTGGACTACCGTCCTGGGCCTCCACGATAAGCGCACCCAGCGAGGATGGCGAACTCGCTCGGCTCACTGGAAACCTTGAACCAGGACTATTCAAACTGCAGGCCGAAGAGCTTCGCGCACTTCAGCCGAAATCGGAGGATGACCGGTTCGCCAGTCTTGATACCCATCGCATCCTGCTTCTTCCAAACCACCTGCGTGAAATGCTGATCACCGATGATCGGGATGGCGTCTTCGAACGTCCGCCCGCCTATGGGCACGCCGTTGAAGTCAGCCGCTTCCACCAGGATCTGCCCGGTGCGCCGGGTCACGGCATTGATCCGGAGCTTCGAACCGGGCGCCAGGAACGCCAGCGTGGTGAAGCCGCCTTCCTCGGGGGCCTCCAGCGCAATCAGGCGTCCATGGGGCCAGCGCATCATACCGATGTCGTAACTCCACGCTCCGCGGGGATACTTGTGCGGGTAAGCGTACCCGTTGTACAGAATGGCCCAATCCCCATCGGGCAATTCGACCAGGTTCGGAAAAGCCGCCAGGGACCCGCTGTCGAATTGCCCGAAGGGCGCGGTCTGAAAGACCGGCGACCCGGGCATGCGATGCCACACTTTGCCCTCCACGCTGGTCAGCAGATCGATCTCCGCGCCGTCGTTGGCCTGAGTATAGCGCCAGGGAAACATCAGGTGCCCTTCGGGCATCTGGGGGATGGTCGTATAGCATGGGCTGTACCAGGTGTCGGTGGGGGCCAGCTCCGGACCGCTCTCGACCACGGGCTGGGACAGAGGGAACTCGCGGAAGTTCTCACTTTCGCTTCGTCCGATGGCTCGTCGCGTGGCGAACTGATGCCAGGTTTTCTGGGGCGGCGGGTAGCCTTCAGCACGGGGCGGCACCATGTAGGTCCGGGTGTAAATCACATACTTCTTGAGTGTGACGTCATAGTAGCCGGTTATCGAGGTATCGCTCATCTCGACGCTCAGCGGCTCCTCGATCCGTTTCCAACGGAAACCGTCGGGGGAGGTCCAACCGAACAGGGCGAACACGTGGTCGTTCCAGGACTCCAGAGCCATCCGCGAGAACGGCCTGCGTTTCTTGAAGGCCTCGAAAAGCTTAGGATCGTAGTTGTCGTTGGTAACCTCCTTGTAGCGCTCTTCGGGAGGAGCAACCGGATCGATCCACACGACGCCCGGCAGGGCGGGTATCAGGTTGTTCTCCTTGCTCCCCTCGAATTCGACCAGGCCCAGGTGGGGCCTGCTCCAGGTCTTGCCGTCCGTCGATTCCCAGTAACAGGCACCGGCTCTGCAATTACCCCACAGCCGGTATTTCCCGCCTTCAAAGAGGAGGGTTCGAACATCCATGCCGTCACCGCCCTTTTCCCAGGGCATGTCCATGGTGATGACGGGATGGACCCTGAGGGCGGGTTCGGCGACGAGACGGATGCCCCAGGGTGCATCGATGTTCTTCCAGTGGGCCTCGAAGGGGCCGGCCTTCACCTTCTTGTTCGCGTAAACGCTCTTGCCTTGATCGTCCTGCCAATCCGGCTGGCCCGGGCGCACCATGGCCCAAGTGGTGAAGACCAGGCGTTTTCCCAAGAGACCGACCGGCTCACCGTAACCGCGCTCGTGAACCAGGCCCAACGCGGGGCGAGTCCCGGCGACAATGAGCAGCAACGCGGCCAGCACACGGATTCGCCTGCCGCGTTCGCCGTGCGGACTTGGCGGGTGATTTGCTTGTTTCATCATCGTCGCAAATCTCCTTCACAGATCACGCAAGAAAGTGGTAAGATGGAACCCAAGAGGAGAACGCGACCATGCCGCGACCGAAACCGTCCAACAAACCGCCTGCTCAGTTTCCGAAGGGACCGCCGCCCTCGCACCCCAAGCCGCCACAGCGGAGACCGGGGCACAGATAGCGGGCATGGCGATGGATGTCTCCACGTTTCGAACAATTGAGCGACACGTTCAAGAAGGAGTTCATTCGACGCACGTCGGATCATACGCCACGCCCGGGTCGCTCAGGCAACGCTGCACGATGCCGAAGTCGCTGAGGTCGGTGTCGCCGTCAGCGTCCAGATCGGCGGGCAAGATCCCGGCACAGTTCGGCACGAGCGTGCACTCGGCCGGCAACGAGCCCGCATAAGGGATATTCGGGCCGGTGCGGCAGGCCTGGAAGCGTTCCACGTCGCTCATATCGACATCCCCATCTCCATCGAGGTCGGGTGCGACCTGCCCATCACCCTGCAACCAGAACCACTGATTGGCCACGTGGCCGTACTCGCTGTTCCAGATGTCGATGACCTGTTTGAGCCCGACCCACCGCAGACCGGGAAGGAGCTTGTGGGAGTCGAGCTGCGCCTGAAAGGCGGCGACGAAGCCGGGAGTTCTGAGATCCATCTGCTCGAGAAAAACCGTGCAGGTGTATATCCCCGGACTGAGTTGACAATTGTCCCGGAGTTGGACGAGGCGATCCAGTCCGCTCCAGGTGGATTCATATTTCCCGACGTTCGGCAGCGGCGCGCTGTCATCATGCTGCGTGAAATGCTCCTTGTCCTGGGGGCGCCACACGCCGGAACCCCAGAGCGCTTCTTCGTTGACGTGCCCGCGCGTTCCACCGCCCCAGAGAATCTCGGCTTGCCAGCTATAGCTGGGATAGATCCAGCCGACGATCGGGGACCAGAACTGCTCGAGGATCGAGTCCTCCGCCGGTGAAACGATCATGCCGCCGGCGGTGTGGGAGGGCGGCACGCCCAGGTCGGATATGAGGAACGCCACATCGGCGTAGTTGTAGGTCGACTCGTGGGCGTGGGGGTCGATCTCGAACCCGAGATTCTCCTTCATGTAACGGACGATGTTCTTACCGCTGGTGCCGGGGGCGCCGGTGTCCCAGCGTTTGACCGCCTTGTAGAAGTTCCAATCCGATTGGTAATTGAACATGACCCCCTTGCTGTGGAGCGTGTTGGCGAAGCTCAGGAGGGAGGCACGGTGGGTGAAGAAGAGAGAGGAGTTGTTGTAGAAATCTGGATCCTCCTCGACGTGCATGACGATGCTCACCAGGATGTCGGGCCCTCCCGTGCTTGTCGCCGCTGGGCGGACGCCGGCGTTCCGCTGCTCGGCTCCGGGTGCGTTCTGGGTCAGCGGCCCGGCCGCGCAGAAGAATGGGCGGCAGCAAAGGGCGATGATGCCCGCCGTCAGAAGATGGAACACGCTTTTCATGCTTTCTTCCCGCTGCGGAGATCCCGGACCGCCACATCATACCATGCGGCGTCCTTGATCGCGTCTCCATAGGTGGAATATGGGGTCCACCCTTGTCCCACATGACTTTGTCTTAAGTCCAGAACGCCGACTATACTACGCAGCATGTGGTTAGGAGAGTGTGGTCAGATGGAAAATCCGGAGGCTACCATGATGTCGGTTCAATACTCACGTTGTGATTCGCGTCTTGTGCGGATGCTGTTGATAACGGCCGTTCTGGGGCCGGCGTCGCCGTTGTACGCGGGATCGGACTCAAAGGACGCAGCCGGCGCCCGCCCGGCAGCGTGGAATCAATACCTGGGGCCCAACCGCAACAACATCTCCACGGAGACCGGCTGGAACGCCAAGTGGCCCAAGGACGGGCCCAAGCAACTTTGGAAGATCAGTGTGGGTACGGGCTTCGCGACCGTGACGGTGAGCGGAAACCGCGTCTACACGATGGGCTACGTCAAGGACAACGACACCACCTGGTGCCTCAACGGTGACACCGGCGCGGTGATCTGGAAACACTCCTATCCGGCCAAACTCATGCCCAAGAACCACGAAGGTGGTCCGTGCGCCACGCCCACATTGGACGGCAAGCTGGTGTTCACGCATGGCAAGGAGGGGCAACTCGTTTGTCTGGACGACGAGAAGAAAGGCGAGATAGTCTGGCAGAAGGACCTGCGCGAGGTGCTCGGCGCCAAAATGCCGACCTGGGGGTTCGCCGGTTCACCGCTGGTCGAGGGCGACTTGCTCATCACGGATGCCGGATCTGTCGCTGCGTTTGAGAAGAAGACCGGCAAGCTGGTTTGGAAGTCAGCCGAGGACTACGGCGCCGGATATTCCTCGCCGGTGGGTTTCGATTTGAAGGGCAAGCGCTGCGTGGCCGTCTTCAATGCTCTCGGGCTGGTGGTCGTCAGCATGGCCGATGGCAAAGAGATGTATCGCTTTCCCTGGGCTACGGATTACAAGGTCAACGCCGCTACGCCGCTGATCAACGGCGACGAGGTGTTCATCTCCTCCGGGTACGACAGGGGAGCCGCGCTGCTGCGCCTTGCAGGCGGCAAGCCCGAAGTCATCTGGGAAAACAAGAACATGAGGAACCACTTCAACACCTCCGTCCTGTGGAAGGGCCATCTGTATGGCTTCGACGACAGCCAGTTGTCGTGCCTGGAATACAAGACGGGCAAAGTCATGTGGTCCAAGACCGGCCTGGGCAAGGGTTCGCTCACGCTGGCGGACGGCAAGTTGATCATCCTGAGCGAGAAGGGCGAGCTGGTCACGGCCGAACCCGATCCATCGGCGTTCAAAGAGATATCCAGTGCCCACGTTCTGGGAGGCAAGTGCTGGACGGTCCCGGTTCTTTTCGATGGAAAGATCTACTGCCGGAACGCGCAGGGCGATCTGGCCTGTCTGAGCGTCCGTGGCGGATAGCGGCGGTGCCATCAAGCGATCGACGTCAGACGTGAGACGTGAAGGTGTTGAACGTCTAACGTCTAAGTAACCCCGCAGAATGACTCGTTTGCGGTCGGCTTCAGCCGACCAGTTCTTGCCACCCGCTTTAGCGGGTGGGTTCCGACAGCGACACCGGTTTCTCGAGCCGGCCTTCAGCCGGCTTTCACACGCGCAAGCCGGCTGAAGCCCGGCTGAGGGAGCATCCAGCAGGCGCCACCACCGCCTGAAGGCGGTGGCAATCACGGGCCGGCTGAAGCCGGCCCCGGTGCATCGGCGCGGGCTTCTAACGATTTATTCTGCGTTCCTACTTGGCGTCTCTCGTCTCTCGCGCTGCCGCGCTGCAGGCGTCGGCGACGCATTCGAACTGGGCCAGGAACGGCTCGCGCCGGCTGGGCGGCAAGCTCTCCAAGACTTCATGTTGCAGGTCCACAGCGAACTTGCGGGCGGCATGATACTTTGCCCGGCCGCGGGGCTTGAGCTGAATTCGATTGGCCCGGCGGTCGGCCTCATCGGTGCTCCGTTTGATCAGTCCGGACGACTGCATCCGTTTCAATATCGAAGTGATGGTGTTCGGATCGCTCAGCATCATCCCTGCCAGCTCGCGTTGGGTCACGCCGCGAGGGTCGCTCTCGATCAGCCAGCGCAGGATGGTGAACTGGTCAGGCGTGATTCCCAGGTGGGTGATACGCCGACGGAAGGCCTGATTGAGGCCGAACCATGCCCGTCGCATCATCGAGGGCAGCCGCCGCCGGCCGGGGGCATCGATGGACAGGCGGGCCTTCGCCATGCCGAGGCGGCTGCCGCCGCGCAGGCGGGGGTTTCGTGAACTTGCCTTTTCGTTTGTCATGCACGAGATTAGGGTGCTGCAACAATAGTACGTGTAGGTATAATCTCCCGAGCCGGATCGGGAAAGTCAAGAAAAACAGGCGTGCCGGGTTTTTTAATCGCCCGAGCGGCGAGAACAGGCGATCGCCACTATGAAAGGTGCGACCTTTCGTGAAGAGACTCTTCTTGCTTGGCATGGCGGTGGTTGGGTGTCCGGTAGTGGCCGTTCAGGCGGCGGGTCCACGGGTACAGGGGTGGCTGAACTGGCGCGGTCCGCAGCAGAACGGCACGTCGCAGGAAACCCATTTACCGGACAAAGTATCCCTCGGCCCGGAGAGTCTCCTGTGGACCCATGACACGCCGGGGCGTGGATCGCCGGTCATCGCGGGAAAGCGTCTGTACACCTGGGGCTATCGGGGCGAGGGGCCTGATTTGCAGGAAGTGCTCGCCTGCCTCGACGCCGAAACCGGAAAACTCCAGTGGGAACACACCTTCAACGACTTTCTCAGCGATACGGTCTACAGCCGGTACAGCATCGGCAGCCCAGCCGTCGATGCCGAGACGGGCAACGTCTTCCTGCTGACATCACCGGGTCTGCTGCTCTCATTCTCTCCGGAGGGCAAGCCGCTGTGGGAACACTCGCTGATGGAAGAATACGGCCGGCTGACCTTCCCCAACGGGCGGACCGGCGCGCCGGTGGTTGACGGAGACCTGGTGATCGTGCACGGCATTACCAGCAATTGGGGGGCGGACGGGCCGGGCAGCGACCGTTTCTACGCTTTCGAGAAAACGAGCGGCAAGCTGGTGTGGGCTTGCACGCCGGGCATTCCGCCCAAAGACAGCTCCTTCTGCACGCCCGTGCTGGCCTGGGACAAGGGTAAACGCGTTTTGTACTGCGGTACGGGCTGCGGCCATATTGTCTGCATCAACGCCCGCACCGGCGAGCCGTTGTGGCGGTTCCAGATGTCCCGCGGCGGGATTAATTCCTCGCTTTTGCTGTACGACAACGACAAGATCATCGCCATCCACGCCGACGAAAACATCGACACCTCCGGAATCGGCCGGATGATCGCCATCCGCGCTCCGCACGCCGCACCTGCCGCTCAGCACGGACCACCCAGTACTCAGCCGGCGGTGTTGGACAAGAGCGCGGAAATCTGGCGCAACCCGCTGTCGATGTTCACCAGCTCGCCTGTGCTGGTTGGTAACCGGGTTTTCCAGGTCGTGACCACCGGCGATCTCTGCTGCGTGAACGCGGACACGGGCCAGATCCTGTGGAAGCACAAACTCGGGCCCGACCAGATTCATGCCTCGCCGCTCTATGCCGATGGCAAGCTGTACGTGCCCATGCAGGACGGCGGGTTCCACGTCCTGCGGACTTCCGATACTGGAGCGGAAGTGCTCAGCCGCGTGCAATTGGAGGGCAACTGTCTGGGGGCGCCGAGCGTCTGGAACGGCAGAATCTACGTGCATACGACACAAAAGCTGTATTGCTTCGGCTCCAAAGGCGACAACCCCGGAATTCCTCCCCAGCCCGCGCAGGAGCCGAGTCCCGCTCCCGGTGAGGCCAGCCGACTGCGCGTCGTGCCCGCGGAAGTGCTCCTGGGACCGGGCGAGAAGCAACCCTTCTCCATCCATGCGATGGACGCCAGCGGCTTCATCAGCGATCAAATCACCGGAGCGCAGTGGAAGAAGTTCATCCCTCCCACTGCGAAAGTCCGTTCCGAAATGGACGCGGAGTTCAACGCGGATGGCGAACTCGTCGCCGGTCCGGCGGCGAAGCTCTCTGCCGGCGCGTTTGAGGGCACGGCGAAGAACCTTAAGGGCTACTTCCGCGGGCGGATCCTGCCCGGCCCGCCGCTGACCGAAAACTTTGATCGGTTTGAGCTTAAGGAAGATCACCCGATCGAGAAAGGCGTCAAATTCGCGTATCCCCCGCTGCCGTGGATCGGCGCCCGCTTCAAGTGGGAGGTGCGCGAGCGCGACGGGAGCAAGGTGCTGGCCAAGACCCTCGACCGCCCGCTCTTCCAGCGCAGCATCACCTTCATCGGCAAACCGGACCTGCGCAACTACACCGTCGAGGCCGATGTGATGAGCGACGGCAACCGGAGATGGATGTCCGAGGTCGGGCTGATCAACCAGCGATACTTCATCGTCCTGAAGGGCACTTCGCAGCAGCTCGAGGTGTTCTCCAACTACGAGCGACTGAAAGTGAACGTGCCGTTCGAGTGGGAGCCGAACATCTGGTATCACCTCAAGACGCGGGTGGACGTTGCCGCGGACGGAACCGGCGTCATACGGGCCAAAGCCTGGAAGCGCGGCGATGCCGAACCTGACAAGTGGACGATCGAAGTTTCCCACGCACACGCCCACGAACACGGTTCGCCGGGCCTGTACGGCTTCGCCCCGCAGAGCAAGGTGCGCGTGTATATCGACAACGTCTCGGCTACCGACAATAAGTGATGTGAGCAGTTAGAAGTGAGAAAAACAGACAATACAGCGGTGCGGATGACATCAAGCGATCGACGTGAGACGTTAGACGTGAGACGTTCAACATCGCCACGTCTCACGTCGCATGTCTCACGTCTCGCATCTCTCCTCCCAATCTTCATCGTGGCGGTGACGCTGTGGTCTGCGCAGCAAGCCATCGCGGCCGGCCGCGACTGGCCCATGTGGGGCGGAGATGCTTCACGCAACATGGTCTCGACAGAGAAGGGGTTGCCCGACACGTTCGATCCCGGCAAGCACGGGCCGAACACCGAGGAGACCGATATGGCCACCACCAGGAACATCAAGTGGGTGGCCAAGGTAGGCTCCCAATTCTACGGCAACCCGACGGTGGCCGGCGGCAAGGTGTTCGTGGGCACCAACAATGAGTCTCCCCGAGATAAGAAATATGAGGGCGACTACAGCATGGTCATGTGTTTCGACGAGGCCACCGGCAAGTTCCTGTGGCAACTGGCCGTGCCCAAGCTGGGCGCCGGCAAGGTCAGCGACTGGGAATACCTGGGCATCTGCTCGTCGCCAGCCGTCGAAGGCAACCGCGTCTACCTGGTGACCAACCGTTGCGAGGTGGTCTGCCTGGATGCCGAGGGAATGGCCAACGGTAACGACGGCCCCTTCAAAGATGAGGCCAAATACTGCACCGCACAGGACAAGCCGCCCGTCACCATCGGACCGCAGGACGGCGACATCATCTGGCGGTTCGACATGAGTGAGGAACTGGGGGTCTTCCCGCACAACATCACCAGTTGCTCGCCGCTCGTGCAGGGAGACAGGGTGTACACCGCGACTTCCAACGGTGTGGATTGGTCGCACCTCAACCTGCCCGCGCCCAGGGCGCCGGCGCTGATCGCGCTCAACAAGATGACCGGCGAGCTGCTGGGGGAAGAGGCATCGGGAATCAGCAAGAATACGATGCACTCCAACCGGTCCTCGCCGGCGTTCGCTCCCATCGGGCGAAGCGGTCTGCTGATTTTCGGCGGCGGCGACGGATTCTGCCACGGATTCGATCCGGTGCCGGTGAAAGATAAGGGCTTAGACGGCATCCTGAAGGAGATCTGGCGCTTCGACTGCAATCCTCCGCACTATCGCATGAAGGAAGGCAAACCGATCAAATATGCCACCCATGACGGTCCCAGCGAACTCATCGCCACGCCGGTCTTTTACAAGGGCCGAGTCTACGTGGCCATCGGGCAGGATCCCGAACATGGCGAGGGCGTTGGAAACCTGAGCTGCATCGACGCGACGAAGACCGGGGATATCACCACCGCCGGCCGGGTGTGGTCCTATGACAAACTCAATCACACCATCTCGACCGTCTCGATCGCCGATGATCTGCTCTACGTCGCCGACTACGCCGGTACGCTTCACTGTCTGGACCCCGAGACCGGCAAGGTGTATTGGATGCACAAAACCGGAAGCCACATCTGGGGTTCGACGCTGGTGGCGGACGGCAAGGTATACATCGGGAATGAAGCGGGCGACCTGGTCATTCTCGCCGCCGGCAAAGAGATGAAGATCATCAACAAGATCAACATGGGTGGGCCCGTTTACAGCACACCCGTGGTGGCCAACGGCGTCTTGTACGTGGCCACACAGAGTCAGCTCTACGCGATTCAGGCGGGAGCCAAGTAGGTCAGCGTATTCCCAAGGCTTGAAGGAGTGAACGTGATCATCAACGATCCGACCGCAAGAGACGATCAGACCAGCCGACCGCGGCGGAGCGGCAAGCTTTCGGGCATGGTGGTGCTTGGGCTGTCCCTGTTGTTCCTGGTGGTTTTGATCCTCAGAAACGATTTATGGAATTGGAACACGCCCGATCCATTGTTGTTCGGCTTCCTGCCGGTGGGGCTGTGGTGGCAGGGCCTGGTGTCGATTTTGGCCGCGGTGATGATGTGGCTGATGGTCCGGCTGGCCTGGCCGCACGAACTGGAGCGCCTCGCGGATCGACACGAGACTCAAGACTAAGTGGACACGCAGAATGATCCATTCACGGTTGTTTCGCGGCCGCGGTTCGAGGGTCGGCTTCAGCCGACCAGCAGTTGCCACCCGCTTCAGCGGGTGGAAGGCGGCCACCCCATGTGCTTTTGAGCCGGCTTCAGCCGGCTTGGCTGTGCTTTCAAGCCGGCTGAAGCCGGCTCAAAGACCAAGCGCGGCGACTTTCAACCACCGGCTAAAGCCGGTGGCAAAGACTGTCCGGCTGAAGCCGGCCCACCCCACCGCAGCAGACCCCAGCGAGTCGACCGCCCCTTCCCTTCTCTCGTTTCGAGTCTCTCGTTTCTGGACCGGAGCATCCTTTTGATCGCCGCAACCGTGGTCTTTGTCTACCTGGCTGTCGTGCTCTACGTGGGCATTTTCGCCTTCCGCAAAAAGAGAGAAGGCGCGGAAGAATTTTTCGTCGCCAGCCGCAGTCTGGGCACCTTCGTCTTTCTGCTGAGCCTGTTTGGCTCGAACATGACCAGTTTCGCCATACTCGGCTCCAGCGGTCTGGCGTTTCGTTCCGGCATCGGCGTGTACGGACTGATGGCGTCGATCTCCGGCATCGTGATTCCGATGTCGCTGTTTCTGATCGGTACCCGGCTATGGGCCATCGGTAAGCGCTTCGGCCACATTACCCAGGTGCAAATCCTCCGAGACCGGTTCGAGATGGCCCACATCGGCACGCTCGTCTTCGCCCTGGAGGCGGCGATGCTGGTCCCCTATATCATCATCGGGGTCATGGGCGGCGGCGAGACGCTCGATGGCGTGAGCGGCGGCGCGGTGCCCTACTGGTTCGGCGGACTGATCGTCGCGTTGGTGGTCATGGGTTATGTGTTCTTCGGAGGGATGCGCGGCACGGCGTGGGTCAACACGTTGCAGACGCTTATGTTCCTGACGTTCGGCACCATCGCCTTCGTCCTGGTGGCCCGCGGCATGGGCGGTATTCGGGACACCGTGCAAAAAATGGCCGCGACACTCAAGGCACCGCCGCCCGCCGGGATCAAGGCCGCGGACGGCGCGCTGCTGACCCGTGCACGGATGGAGCCGTGGCAGTATCTCTCATACATGTTCATCCCGTTGTCTTCGATTATGTTCCCGCACATCGCCATTTTCTGCCTGACCGCCAGGAAGCTTGCCAGCTTCAAGAAGACGGTGATCCTGTATCCGTTGTGCATCATGGCGGTATGGTTTCCGGCGGTGTTCCTGGGCGCGGTGGCGGGTGGACAACCCAGGATTGTGGCGGACCTTGCGGCGCGTTCCGATGAATGTTCACGCTGGCTGGAGCAGCAAGGTGCGGCTGTGACGCCTGCAAAACCCGCTTCGTTCAAGCTGGCGACGATTCTGACGAGCAGCAAGGATCCGAAGGCCCAGGCCCTGTTCGCTGATGTGCGCAGCGGCAAGATGACCAGGGAATCGCTCGGTCCCCGATTGCTGGAGATCAAGGACCCGGCACTGAAGCCCGAACTGCGTCGACTGGCCGGCAGCAATTCCGACGGCGTGATGTTGCGGTTACTGGATATTTTCGCGCCGGCGGCGCTGGCCGGCTTGCTGGGCGCGGCGATCATGGCCTGCGTGA
>CAYLLT010000019.1:0-67640 GCA_964384465.1 uncultured Planctomycetales bacterium
GTCGTTCATCCCGCTGCCCAGCGCGGACCAACTGCTGCCGTTCCATTGGGCGATGCGGTTGGCGCTGTTGCCCCCGGCGGTGGTGAAATTGCCCCCCGCGATCAGCGCGCCGTTGTACACGGTCAGGGCATACACGGACGTGAAGCTTCCTCCACTCATCCCGCTGCCCATCGCGGACCAACTGCTGCCGTTCCATTTAGCGATGTTGTTTGCCAGCACGTTGCCAGCGACGGTGAAGGAGCCACCTACGTACAGCGCCGGGCCGCCCCCGTCGTCCCAAACAGTCATGGCATAAACAGCGCCATTCAATCCCGGCAGTCCCTCGCCCGGCCTCCAGTCGAATGTGGCGCATGTTGCCGTGACCACAGCGTCAGTAATAGTAGAATAGCCACTCCCGGAGTCCTCATGGAGTTGGAGCTGCGCGGCCGTACCCGTCCCTGTCGGCTCGATCGTTAGATTCTGTTCAACGTACGGATCGCCCACCGCAAGGACAACATCGAGAGGCACATCCCCTTGTGTCGAGGAGGCGAATAGGCTTACAGCTTCACCTTCCTCCAAATCGAAGAATCGCGTCTCAAGATCGGCGAGGCTGATCTCCTCGAAGGTGGCGATGGTTCGTGCAGAGTCACCGTTTCCAACGCCCGCCAATATGTGAACGTTGTAGAGCATGCGGGCGGAGTCATTAAAACCGAATCCCGTCTGCATAGTGGTCGGAAGCCCAGTGTCCCACGATCCTGGTTGAATTGCTGGTGTTGAACCAATCAATGCTTCATGTGAAACGCCGTCCACATATCGTTTTAGGTGGTATAGGGGGTTGTGCTTGTATGGGGAAGGGATATCGTAGCCACCAGGTCCGTCAGCGACAAGAATAATACGTGAGACAGCGTTAATGAACGCGAATTTGGTACCCGGCGGCGCGTCTTGCGGAATCGCGGTATCCCAGAGCATCAGTTCCGCATACGTTTGCCCTGTAGACTGATCCGTGTAGAGTCCCGGATCGACGTGCCTCAGGCCAAAAGCGTGCCCGAGCTCGTGAGCTGCTGTCTCTGCATCCTGGAACTGTTCTATCCTATAGACAATCACTTCATCGACCGGATTCGCGTTGAATCGATCCGCGCCCCAGAGTCGAGTGTGATATCCCACGATAGGTAAAGAGCCGCCATCGGCGAAGTAGACTATGGTCGCGTTAGGGATTACAGGGCCGGCTGTAATCTCAAGGTTAGAAAGTCCCGCTGTAGCGAAGAGTTGTCGCACATAGTTGGTGATAACATCGCGTTCATCCACGCCGCCGGGCGCGAAGAATGACGCTGGTGGTGTGGTTTGCGTGCGATCGACCCAATAGCCCTTACACACCTGAGTAAATGGAATGCATATCTGCTCGACACGAAATGGTGCGGTGGCGCCAAAAGCCAGAACGACCTTCTGCAAGGGCGGACCGTTAGATGTGAAATTCAACGTAAAGGTGATCGTTGATCCTGCTGTTAGGGTTTGGCTGCTCGAAGGCGTGATGCTGGAGAGCGAGGTGTTACCCGGACCACCGGAGTTGTAGGTTAGCGTGTAGCCCCCAACCGGTTTGTTCGTAAAGCTGAGCGGCACGCTGCTGCCGCCGAAACTTGCCGCCCCAGATAAAGTGTAGTTGGCCGAGCCGGGCCACGGTGATCCGTCCAGCGTGGCGTTGACGGTGATGGTTCCCGTGCCCGGAGACTGAGACTGAAAGTTCAATGTGAATGTGATCGACGATCCCGCGGTCAAGGTCTGGGTGCTCGAAGGCGTTATGCTGGAAAGCGAGGCGTTGCCCGGCCCGCCGGAGTTGTACGTCAGGGTGTAGCTTCCCGCAGGTTCATTCTGGAAACTCAGCGGCACGCTGCTCCCGCTGAAACTTGCCGTCCCCGATAAACTGTAGCTGACCGAACCGGACCACGATGACCCATCCAGCGTGGCGTTCACCGAAACTGTTCCCGTGCTGGAGGTCTGGTTGATGGTGAAGTTTCGACACGGCGCGGCATCTGATACGCCCGGATAGGTAAGATTCGCGGCCCGCACCGTCCAGTAATACGTCCCATTCGCAAGGTTCGATTTCGTATAACTGAGCGAAGTGGTTTCGACGTCGTTCATAACATTCCAAACATCGCAATTGCTCCCCATGTAAATGCCGTAATCATTCGCACCAGCGACGCTGTTCCACTGAAGCGTCACAGAGTTTGTGGGGATAACAGACCCGTTGCTGGGTGCGGTCAGAGATGGTGCCGCCAGGGCCGTTCCGCAGTCCTCGTTGGTGCCAAGAGAGGAATTGCCCGCGACATTATAGGCATAAACGTAATAGCAGTATGTCTGCCCGAACGTCAAGCCAGAGTCTTGGTAAGCATTCACTCCGGCTCCGACTGTCGTAAGATAGGCCCAGGTTCCACCGGTACCGATCTTCCGTTGTATGACAAAACCATCCTCGTTGTTAGAATTGTCGTTCCAGTTCATGAGGATGCTGTTTGAGCTCCCAACCGCGTTAAGATTCGTCGGCGATGCGGGCGGAGTCACTACTGTCAGCCAGCAGGTGGTTCCATCTCCCTCAGCCGACCACCCGAGGAGGTTGTCGCCGTCCCACAGAATCCGCCACCAGGTGAAGCCATTGGCTGACTGAGGACCTGATTGGATTGTTCCCGTCGCGCCATTGAATTTGCCCCCGATGATCGTGCACGATGTATCCGCACAGTTTCTGACGTTCAGACCCGCGCCGGTATTGATGACCTTCACCTTATTGCCTACTGAGAGCCCGCATGCCGCGTGGGCAATGCGGGGAGAGAAAAACACGATGACGAGTGAAGCAAGAATGACGATCCGCGCCCGCCTCGTCCATCGATCACGCAAGAACATGCTCATCATGCTCATGTCGTTCCCTTTGGCTGGCGCGTGAATCCTTCGCGCCCGAGCCCGCACCCCGCTGGCTCGGCAGTCATCATACCCGAAACTTTCGTCAGTGCAACTTAATTGTTTGGAAAGCGGATGGAAAAGTCGAAAGTCGACAGTCGAAAGTCGAAACAGGGGCGGTGGACAGGGGTCAGGGAACTCAGAAAACGTCGAAAAGTCGAAATCCGCAAGCTGTCAGCCGTCAGCTTTCGGCTATCCGTGATATCCATTGGCCGAGGGGGTTAGCGATTAGCGCGACGAGCCGGGGACTTGAGTGGGTCACCCGCCCGGAACAGCTCGCGTGTTATCAAGCGATTGGGGCGGAGAGGAGCCGCGGAACCGGAGTACGGACATACGAGAAAAGCGCCACAACCAAACGAACCCGTCGATCCCCGTTTTCGCCCCCGAAAACGCGCTTTTACCGCCGCATCCACGGCTTCCTCTCGGGTCGGGGCTAACCGTGGTTCGAGGGGTCTCAAACGGAGCCGCTCATCCGGCGGACGATCTGCCGGAACGCATCGCCGCGGTGTTCGTAATTCGTGAACATGTCGTAGCTGGCGCAGGCGGGGGAAAGGATCACCACATCGCCGGCCGCCGCCAGCTCGCCGGCCGTCGCGACGGCCGCCTCGAAGCTTTCCGCGATATGCGCTGCCGCCCGGCGTCCGCCCCCGCCGCCATCCGGCGACGATACTTCTTTATAGAGTTCATAACGGGTTTTGCCGTAACAGATCACGGCCTTGGCCCGCGCCGCCAGCTCGCGCCCGAGTTGATCGAACGGCATCCCCTTGCCCTGGCCGCCCACCAGCATGATCACCGGTTCGTCGAACGCCCGCAGCGCGATGCACGTCGATTCGGGCGTGGTCGACTTGCTGTCGTTGAAATAGCGCACGCCCTTGTGCTCGCCGACAAACTCCAGCCGATGCGGGAGGCCGTTAAACCCGCTTAAACCGCGGGCGATCGTCTCATCCGCGATGCCCAGCGCCCGTGCAGCCGCAATCGCTGCCGCGGCATTGTCGCGATTGTGCCGGCCCGGCAACCGCAGGCAATCACCGAAGACGGGATCGAATGCGAACCTCATCATGCGAGACGCCGCCCCCACGCGCTTCACCTGCTCGGCCAGCGCTTCATCCTCGCCATGAACGAATACCATATCCTGCGGCGATTGGTGCCGGACGATGTTCATCTTCGCGTCAACGTACGATTCAAATGTCCCGTGCCGGTCCAGATGATTCGGCTGAATATTCGTGATCACCGCCATCCGCGGGCTCCACCGCAGGCGGGCCAGGTCCTCCAATTGGAAGCTCGACAGCTCCAGGACAACTATGTCCTCCGGCGACATGGCCTGAAGATCGCCGAGCAAGGATCGCCCGATGTTGCCGCCGACCCAGGCTCTCGGCCGCCCGGTCGAGGGAAACGCGTTTTGCAGAATGGCCCCGAGCATGGCCGTCGTCGTACTTTTGCCGGCGGACCCGGTAATGCCCACGACGCGCTGAGCGGGGCACCGCACAATGAAGAGGTTCATTTCGCTGCTGAGCGGGATGCCGCGGGCCACCGCCGCAGCCACGAAATCGCTCCGATCCTTCGGTATGGCGGGGCTTACCACCAAAAGATCGCAATGATCCAGATCCGCCGGATCGTGTCCGCCGAGGTGAAACCGGATCGGCAGCCCTTCCAACTCCGCCAGGCCGTGTGCAAGCTCATCCGCTGAGGCTTGATCCGTCACCGTAACCTCAGCCCTCTGCTGCACCAGCCACCGGGCGGCCCCGATACCCCCGCCGAAGTGGCCGAGGCCCATAATAACCGCCCGTTTTCCCGTAAGATCAGCCATGTTCATGGGTAGAATTGTACTACCGGCCGCTTTTTCATCCAGTTCCGGCGGATTGATTGTGTGGGGCAAATCGAAGACCGATGAATCCCCGGTTTTAAGTGTATTCTGATGCCAATCAATCGTGGATTTGTACTTTAAAAAGATCAGCGCATGCGTTAGATATGACATTGTCAGGGAACATCGTTCCTTTTTTCTGTCGAGTTTGTCCGATATTTCATTTTTTGGGCTTGAAATCCGCGAGATCATTATATAATCTGAGTCCTATGCGAACACAAAACTTACCGCAGATCGACACCCGTTCGTCCACCCTGCGTTACATCCAGGCGAAGACGATTTTGGCCGAAGCCATTCGTACCGGCGCTTTCCCCGCGGGATCCAAGCTGCCGAACACGAACGAGGTCGGCGCTCGTCTCAACGTGAGCCTGATCACGGCTCACAAAGCCATACAGTGTCTGGTCGAGGAGGGCTGGCTGCGTCGCGAGCGCGGCCGGGGCACCTTCGTACGCGACGACTTCCTCCAGTCCGTCGCCGCCAAGCCGAAGTTCCGCGTCGCCCTCGTGCTGCGGCCGGCGACCGTGATGCTGGATCACTACCACGGTGTGCTGCTGGCCAGCCTCCGGCATGCGGCCGAGTCGGCCGACACCATCGGCGAGTTGGTGATTCAGCGTTGCAACAGCCCGGAAGATCTCGACCGGATCGAAGCCGACGGCTTTTTGTGTTTCCATCCGTTCGTGGACAGTCTCCAGCAGTTAGAGGAAGTCGCCCGCCGCAAGCCGCTGGTGGCACTCGGCTGCTCGACGAAGGACACGTCGCTCTATTGCGTCGATTCCCAGAATGTCAACGCCGCCCGGCAGGCGGTGCGGCACCTGGTCGAACTGGGTCACGAGCGGATCGCCCTCATCAATGGCCCATCCGAAGCTACCAGTTACCTCGACCGCTACGAGGGATACCGCGCGGAGTTGGAGGCCCACGGCCTGCCGGTTCGCCCGGAATACGTCTTCACCAGCGCCTCGCCCAAGTCCGCCGGTACGATCATGGGGCAGCTCACGAAGCTGCTGCGCAGCCCCGAGCGGCCATCCGCGATTGTCGCCTGCGAATACTACCTGGCTCTCGATGTGATGGTCCTCCTGCGGCGAATGAACCTCAAGATTCCCGCGGATGTCTCGCTGGTCGGCTTTGACGATCCCAAATCCGCCAGCCTGCTCAACCCCCCGCTCACCACCGTCCATCAGCCCCTGGAAGAAATGGGCGCCCGGGCGTATCAGCGGGTGGTTCAACTCATCAACGGCGAGACCCCTTCGCCGCGCGTCGAGTTTCTCCCGACTTCGCTCGTGGTTCGCGAGTCCACCGGGCCGGTTACCTGAACGAACCAGGACCGCGGCAATTTATTGCCGCAGTGCGTCAACAAGTTGACGCGGCCCTATGCACCCGCCGCGTTGCCCAACCCCTTCCTCACCTTTATCATGTGCCGCATGGTGCGATTTATTTCATGTCTATCCGTTGCAGTTGCCTCCACCGGCTTTGCCGCCGCGCCCGAAGCCATCGAGATCGGCTCGAAGAACGTCGCCGATCTGCCCGGCGGCCGCGAAGCCGACGGCATCATCGGCGACTTCGTCCTCCGCAACGATCACCTCGAAGCCGTCATCTCCGGCAATCAGCACAACCGCAAGGCGAACATGGCGATTTTCTGGAACGCCCCCACGGCCGGCTGCCTGTACGACCTGACGCCGCGCGGAACGCACAACGACCAGCTCACCTGGTTCGGTCCCGGCAACCAGCAGGGCCAGCTCTCCAGCGTCTACATCCTTAAGACCGGCGATGACGGTGAAGCCGTGGTTCGGGCGGAACTCACGGCGGCGGGCGGCGACGGACTCGGCAAGACGCACGACTATGTCCTCCATGCAAATTGGCGGCATCTGCTGGTCATCTCGACTTATCACAATGAGACCGATGCCGCGGTCAAGATCAAACCGGCCGCCGACTGGAAAGGGCTGGTATCCGTCGAAGAGTTCGACGGCATCACCACGGGACTGTGTCAGGATCCCGCCGACCGCATCGGGTACGCGTTCAAGCCCATCAAGCTGGATGAGGCTCAGCCGGCGACCGGCGAGATCGATCTCCAGCCGAATCATGCCGCTGCTTTCGCGGTGGCCATCGCGGTGGGGAAGGGTTCGGCCGACGCGTTCGGCATCGTCGCCGCGGTGAATCAACCGGGCCATCGGTTCCGCGGACGGGTCCGCGATCCCGACAACAAACCGGTGGCGAGCGCCGCGCTGCACATTCCGCAAAGTGGAAAAACGCTGATTGCGTATCTGAACGATGATGGCCGCTACGATCTGACGCTCCCTCAGCAAACGTACACCGCCTCGCTCAAAGATCTGGGCCGGGCGGACTCGTCCGTCGAGCTCACCGCGGACAAAGAGCAGGAGTTCTCGCTGCCTAATGCGGCCGGCGTCAGCGTTACCGTGACGGACGATGCCGGCGGCCCGCTGCCCTGCAAAGTGCAGTTCATCGGCATCGATGAAACCAAAATGCCGGACCTTGGCCCCATCATTCGTGCCCACGGCTGCGACAATCAGTATCACTCTGAAAACGGCCGCTTCAAGCAGCCCATCCCCCCCGGTCGATATCGCGCCGTGATCACCCGCGGCATCGAATACGACCATGTCGAGAAGACGATCGATGTGCCGCCCGGCAAAATCGTACCGATCGAAGCCACGCTCAAACGCGTGGTGGACACGCGCGGATGGGTCAGCACCGATTTCCACAATCACTCGACGCCCAGCGGCGATAACTACTGCGGCACGGACGACCGCGTGATCAACCTGGCGGCGGAGAACGTCGAGTTCGCCCCCACCACCGAGCACAATCGTCTCTATGACTGGAAGCCGCACATCGATCGATTGGGCCTCGCGCCCTTTGTGGCCACCACCGTCGGGATCGAGCTGACCGGGAACGGCCCGCATCTCAACTCGTTCCCGCTCCAGCCCATCCCCTTCCGGCAGGACAACGGCGCGCCGCAGTGGGACCCCGACCCGCGGATCAATGCCCTGGCCCTGCGGCGGCATCCGGGCGACCTGGCCTCGCGCTGGGTGCAGCTCAACCACCCTGACATCGCCCAATACTTCAACGATCTGGACCGCGACGGCAAACCCGATGGCGGATACCAGCATCTGGAGGGGTTCATCGACGCCAGCGAGATGTATGGGCAGACGATCCTCAGTCCCGAAGCGGTGGCTACGACCGAATATCAGGGAAAAACATACCGCTACCTGAACCAGCCGTTCGCCTGGATGCAGATGCTCAACGCGGGCCGTCGCATCTGGACCGTAGCCACCAGCGACGCCCATCAGGTGACCGGCACTCCCAACGGCGGCGGCGGCGTGGGCGGCTGGCGGATGTATGTGCCGAGCCGCACCGACGAACCGGCCGCCATCGATCCCAAAGAGATCATCACGAACGCCAAGGCCGGGCACTCGTTCGTCACCAGCGGACCCTTTCTGGAGGTTTTAACCTCTGACGGCCACGGCCCCGGCGAGACCATTGTGGCACGGGCGTCCCGCCCGTCCTCCGTCACGCTTCACGTCCGCGTGCAGTGCAACACGTGGGTGGACATCGACCGCGTGGCCGTGCTGGTGAACGGCCGGATCGATCCGAAGCTGGACTTCAGGAAGGCCGTACACCCCGAGTTGTTTCGCTCCGGCGTCGTTCGTTTTGAAAAGGACCTGACCGTGGACTTGACGGGCGATGCTCATCTGATCGTGGCCGCCGTTGGCGAGCGGTCTACGCTGGAGACCGGCTACGGCCGCGGCCATCAGGCCCGTTGGCGGCCGGCCGCTTATCACAATCCCATTTTCATCGACATCGACGGCAACGGCTTCCAACCCAACGGTGATACGCTCGACCAGCCCTATCTGAAGGTAATGAATTAAT
Organism: uncultured Planctomycetales bacterium; assembly: GCA_964384465.1. Taxonomy (GTDB): domain Bacteria; phylum Planctomycetota; class Phycisphaerae; order UBA1845; family PWPN01; genus CAYLLT01. Next base: position 8,663 of record CAYLLT010000019.1, read on the forward strand.
TAACCTGTTGCCTTTACACATTGCAGTGTGTAAGCTATAAGTCAGCATGAAAGGAGGTCTGTCTTGGCAACGAATCTTGCTCTTGACGATAAACTGATCGAACAAGCCCGCAGGATCGGCAAACATAAAACAAAAAAAGACGCTGTTACCGCAGCCTTGAAAGAGTACGTTCAGCGGCGGAGACGGGTCCGCATTCTGGACATGGTAGGTAAGGTTGAGTACTGGGATGATTACGATCATAAAACGCTCCGTCAGAGGAAAGACCGGTGAGCGTCCTGATCGATACCACCATCTGGTCGCTCGCCCTCCGCCGACGCCGCCACGACCTCAACCTCGAAGAACGCCGCCTGCTCGAAGAATGGACCGCGCTGGTCAAAAGCGGTCGTGCCGTGCTGGTGGGTCCGATTCAGCAGGAGATACTCTCCGGAGTTCGCCACCAAACGGATTTTGTCGCCCTCCAACAGCGTCTTTCCGCATTTCCACAACCCGAGATCCTGCCGGCCGATTACGTTCAAGCCGCGGCGTTCTTTAACATCTGCCGATCCCGCGGAATTGCCGCTACTTCCGTCGACCTCCTTGTCTGCGCGGTGGCCGAACGGCTGAACATACCCATCTTTACCACCGACGCCGATTTCACCCGGTATGCGAAGGTTCTCCCGATCCGATTGCATAAGCCTCAACCACGTGACGCTCAGAATTCATCATGACCTTTCTGTAATCCTGAATGGGACTGAGGAGCATGAACTTTTTCGAGAAGAAGCCAATGACGACACGGTCTGTTACGGCACTAATCACGGTCAGTACCCTTTCACTACTCGCGGCGCTACTATGGATGACCGGAGGATACCGCATGGCCCACGCGGGACCGGATGAGATCGGCGGCGGACGCGTCCGCGCGCCGGAATTTGAAGGCGTCAAGGAATGGCTCAACACCGACCACCCGCTCACCATCAAGGAGCTTCGGGGGCAGGTCGTTCTGCTCGATTTCTGGACGTACTGCTGCATCAACTGCATGCACATTTTCCCGGATCTCCATTACCTTGAAAAGAAGTACCACGATCAACCGTTCGTCGTCATCGGCGTCCACTCGGGAAAGTTCAGCCAGGAGAAGGACGCGCAGAACATCCGCCAGGCGGTCCTGCGGCACAACATCGCCCACCCCGTCGCGGTGGATAGCGATTACCAGGTCTGGAATGCCTTCGGCGTGCATTCCTGGCCGACGCTGGCGCTGATCGACCCGGAAGGGTATGTGGTCGGAACGATCACCGGCGAAGGCCATCGCGAGACGCTGGATGGAGCCATCGACAAGCTGCTGAAACAGCACAAAGCCAAGGGCACGCTCGGAAAGCCCATGAAGTTTCGTCTCGAACGCGAGGGCTTCAAGTCCGGTGTGCTGGAATATCCGGGCAAGGTGCTGGCCGATGCGGCCGGCAAGCGGCTCTTCATCAGCGACACTAATCACCACCGCGTGCTGGTATCGGATCTGGACGGCAAGGTTCAACACGTCGTCGGCCAGGGCACGATCGGCTTGACCGATGGAAGTTTTGAGAGGGTGCAGTTTCATCAGCCGCAGGGGCTGGCCCTGTCCGCCGACGGCAAGACGCTCTACGTCGCCGACACGGAGAACCACGCGATCCGCGCGGTCGATCTGGCAGCAAAAACCGTTTCGACGCTTGCCGGCACAGGTAAGCAAACGAACGATTACTCCGCCAGCGGCCCCGCTGACCAGACCGCCCTCAGCTCGCCGTGGGACCTGGCGCTGGTCGGCCCGCAACTCTTCATCGCCATGGCCGGCACGCATCAGATCTGGGTCCTCGATCTCGATGCCCGTCGCGTGGGCGTATTCGCCGGCACCGGCCGCGAAACCCGCATCGACGGACCGAATGCCCGCGCCGCGTTCGCCCAACCATCGGGCCTGGCCAGCGATGGCGAACACCTCTATGTCGCCGACTCCGAGATATCCACCATTCGTGCGGTCGAGACCCGGCCCAAAGGTCAAACGACGACCGTCGCCGGCAGCGGTGGCCTGTTCGATTTCGGCACGCGCGATGGCGCCGGCGATGAAGCCCGCTTTCAGCATCCGCTCGGCGTCGCCCTGCACAAAGGCAGCCTCTTCGTCGCCGACACGTTCAATCACCTGATCCGCCGCATCGATTTGAAATCGAAAGGGGTGACCACCTGGCTGGGCACGGGAAAAACGGATCCCGGCACCGCGCCAGCGATCGGCTTCTTCGAGCCCGGCGGGTTGTCCATTGCCGGGAATACCCTCTATATCGCGGATACGAACCACCATCGCATCGTGGCGGTCGATGTTGAAAAGAAGGAACCGCGCGTGCTGAAGATCGAACTGCCCGCCAGCCGTCCGGCCCGGTAGTAATCAGTGCCGCGTAACGGCCTGCTTCGTTCGCTGCGACTTCGGGCTCACCGGCGACATCTCGCAGATGCGCTGCCACATCGCCTTGGCCCGGTCGATCAGGCCCATGTTCTCCAGCGCGACCGCGAGGTTCTCACGGTAATCGAGGTTCCCCGGACGGAGCGCCACCGCTCGTTCCAGATGCTCGACCGCCATCTCGAACTGTTGCCGGTCGGAAAACATCACGCCGAGCCGGTAGTGCAGATCCACATATTCGGGATTGAGCGCCAGCGCCTGCTGCAACGTGTGGATCGCCTCCTCCGCCCGGCCCGCTTCGTACAGCGCCAGCCCGAGCTTGATCAGCGCCTTGGTATAGCCGGGGTTGATCCGCACCGCCTGACGGTAGGCCTCGATGGCGGCTTCCAGCTTGCCCTGCTGCCGCAAGAGCAGCCCGAGCCGGTAGTGCACGTCCGGATGATTGGGCCGTTCCTGTGCCGCCGCGCGATGACGCTCGATCTGCTGTTCGATCAGGTTATCGAGCGGGTCGGCGGCGGTGTCGGGTGACGGCGACGGCGCCAGTTGGAGATAGAATTCCGCCTCCTGCTGGACGGCGCACTTGAGCTGAAGTCGTGCCACCTCCGAATAGAGGAGCGTGCTGTTCGGTTCGAGGCTGGCCGCCAGCTCAAAACTCGATGAGGCGTCCGCCGCCCGCCCCGCTTCGTGTTGCGCGACGCCCAGGCCGACATACGACGTCAGCAGCCGGTCGTTGATCTCGATGGCCCGCGCGAACCGCGTGGCCGCGTCATGGTGTTTTCCGCAACGCATGTATTGCGTGCCGGCCTTGACGTTGGCTTCGAGATACGCCGGATGCTTCTCGATCGCCTGAAGGTACGACTGGAGCGCGGCCTCATCATTTCCGACGCGGGAGTACAGATCGCCCAGCCGCAGAAAAGTATCCGCGAACTCCGGTTGCTTCTCGGCCAGCAGATGAAGCTGCTCGATAGCTTCGCGCAGCAGGCCCGATTGTTCCAGCGTATCCACCAGATCGTTGCGCGCTTCCCAATTGTCCGGCTCCATCGTCAGGGCCCGCTCGAAGCTGTGAATCGCCGATTCGGGCGAACCGTTGCGCAGGTGCAATCCGGCCAGCGTGAGATGCAGCTCCACGTCCCCCGGCTCGTCGCCGATCATGGCCAGATACTGCGAGACGGCGTGATCGAGCTGGTTCCGCCGGACGTAAATCGCCGCCAGCCGCTCGCGGGCGTTGCGCAGCGTGGGGCAGCTCCGCAGCGCGCCGTCATAATGAGCGATCGCTTCGCTGACGTGGCCCTGCCGTTCATAACAGTACGCCAGCCCGAACTGCACGGCCGCATCGCGCGGGTCCAGATCGGCGGCCGCGCTGAGCTGCTGCCGCGCTTCGTCGGTCAGTCCCAGCTCATCCAGGCAGCACGCCGCCGCAATGTAATTGAGCGGTGAGGTTCCATCCATCTTGACCGCCGACAGAAACGCATCGCGCGCCTGCGAGACCTGCCCGGCCCGCAGATACGAAAAACCGAGTTCCGCGTGAAGCTCGCACCGCTGCGGCTCGCGCTTGAGCCGTTCGAGCAGCACCGGCCGCTCGCTGACCGCCACATCGCGGAGCCTCTGCTGAAAGGCGTCCGACAGCCGGCCGATGAGGCCTCTTCCAAGTGTCTCAAGCAGGTAAGACATCTATATCCCTTCAAGCGGGCAGAGCCGAGAGCGCTTCCCGCGCCGCCTGATAATCTCCATTCAGTTCCACGGCCCGCTCGAACGCCCGGCGGGCTCGACCCGGCTCACCGCCGCGCCGGCACAACTCGCCGATGAGATAATGCACGTCGGGATAATCGCCGCCCGCGCGGATGGCCTGTTCGAGCCGCTCCACGCCCGCCGACCACCGGTCCGTCTGTCCATACAGTTGAGCGAGCATCACCAGCGCGCTGACGTAACGAGGGTTGAGTTCGACGGCCTGCTCGGCGTGCTGAATCGCATCCGCGCTGCGGCCGAGGCGGTCATAGACGGCCCCGCAGTGAAAGTGCAGGTCTGCGAATTCCGGATGCTTCTGAAGGGCGTTTTCGAGCGTGTCCGCGAGCGCGGAAAACACTTCCTGATCCACGTCGCTGGCGGGGAGCGATAAGAACGCCTGCACGAAATCGGGTTCGGCAAGGACCGCTTCCGCAAGCCGATCGAGCGTCGCCTGATCGAATTTGCAGGCGCCGGTGGGTACCTGCCATTGAACCGCCGGCGCGGAAGCGCTCTCCATCAACGACTGCGCGAGCAGGTTGAGCTGCCAGGCGATACGCGCGTTGGCCGGGTCCAACTGATGGGCCCGCTCGAGAAATCCCAGCGCCCGCTCGTTCCGTCCGGCCAGACTCGAACATTGTGCGAGTCGTTCATGTGCCCCGGCGTGCGACGGATCGAGCGCGATCACGCGCTCGAACAACGACTCGGCCTCCGCCAGTTCGTATTCCGATGCCAGCATGATGCCGAGCTGATAGTGCAGTTCCGCATGGTCCGGCTGGCGACGGACCCCGTCGCGAAGCGTACACAGCGCTTCGATGTGCCCGCCCTGCTTCCATTGCGTCAGCGCCAGGCGAATCCGGATTTCCGAATTATTCGGCTCGCGTTCCAGCAGCGTCTCCAGTTCGCCCGCCGCCAGATCGAGCCGCCCGCTGCCGAGATGGCATGCCGCCAGGTATCGACCGAAGCCGCCGCCCTGCGGATTCACCTGCGAGGCGGCGCGAAAATGATGCGTGGCCTCATCGAACTTGCGCTGACCAAACAACTCGACCGCCAGGTGATAATGCGCCTGCCCGGCGTAGTACCGGCTGAGCAGCGCTGTCGGTCCGCGCGACTCGAACATGAGCGGCGTGAGATGCCGCACCGCATCCGCATAACGCCTAGCGTTATACGCCGACATGCCCAGGCAGTATTGCTGTTGTATGTTCATGACCACCCTCGCGGCTGGGGTTCGACCGCCCGGCTCCACAGTCACCTCATGCGGGAGACCTGTCAGCTCTATCGGTCACGTCGTGACCGGCAATGAGATGCGAATGCGATACTGAAAACGAGGAAAAACAGGTTTGGTTGGCCCCGTCGCGTGCTACGGGGGTGGGTGCCGCTCGCCGGCGCCGCTAAATGGGTCCGCATACTTTCAGTCGCCGGAGCGTCCGAATAGAATGACCGGCGATTGTTCATGAACTGGTCTTTTAACCATCATTCCCCGCTCTCGCTCACTCGCTATTGGACCGCACGTATCCGTCGACGCGGCGGATGTCTGGTCCTGGCCAGCCTGCTGCTCGTCGCGAGCTGTGAGGATGAGACCTCCCCCGCGCCGCCGCCGCCGCTGCCCAAGGTAGAGAAACCGGCCCCGCGCACCGTCCGCAAAGAGCCCGGCTTTATCGCGTTCGTCGGCGCCGGCGAAAACGACCCCCTCTGGCCTATTCTCAAAACCAGCGCCGCCGCCTACGCCGACACGGCCGGCACCGTCGAAATCCGCTACTTCTCCGCACGCGCTCAATCGCCTCAGGCCCAGTTGAAACTCCTCCAGTCGCTGAACGATCCTGAGATGCGCGGGCTGTGCATTCAGATCATCGACCCCCAAACGGTCAACACGCTGCTGGAACAGATGGTGGCCCGCGGGATACCGGTCGTCTCCATGGTGCAGCCCGCGGCGGAGCGGGCCCGCAGCGGCCACGTCGGTTGGGATGAGGAAGCGATCGGCATCATGCTGGCCGACACCACCGTCCGCGCAGTGTCACCAGGTTCGATCATGGTCCTGCACGCCGGTCACGAACATCCGCTCTACGCCCAGCGGCTCACGGCGTTCGAGAAACGGATCGCGCTCTCACCGGAGGTCGAGATCTTCGCCGGCATCGACTGCCATATGGATGGGCTTGAAGCCCGCAAGATCATGCGCGATCGGATGGAGCGCTACCCGCGACTGTCGGCATGGGTCGCGCTGGACGATTGGCCGATCCGCGACGTGGGGCTGAGCGATGATTTCATGCCGCCAAGCTGCAAGCTGATCACCTTCGGCGGCGGACCGGCCCACTGGCCGCTGATCCGCAGCGGGCGATGCCCCGCCGTCGTGACCGCCTGTTACAACGAGCTCGGACCCAAGGCCGTGCAGTTCTGCGAGACCGCCATCCGCGGCCCATCCATGTTCGGCAGCCGCTTCCACGCCCCTCTGCGCACCGTCTGGGCCGCCAACCTCGATGACTTTATGCGCGACTGGACGTACTGGTCCACCGGTGAGTACCCGACCAAACAACTGGCGCAGTGAGATACAATATTGGGATACTCTGATCCGCCGCGAACGAGAATCTGAAATGGAGAGAGAGCACTCGACAGCCGCCGCCCTTGAGACGAACACGACCGTCGCACATCGGCCGGAGTCGAGGACGGGTCGGGTTTCGTGGGTGAGGCAACTTTTCCAGCCAATCCCCATCACCCCGCTCGTGTACTTCCGCATCGCCTTCGGGGCGATCATGTTCTGGGAGGTCTGGCGGTACTTCAAATATGGCTGGATCCAGCGCATCTACATCGATCCGCCGGTCCACTTCAAATATTTCGGCTTCGAGTGGGTCCGCCCCTGGCCGGGCGATGGCATGTACCTGCATTTACTGGTTATCGGTATCCTCGCCCTATGCGTCGCGATCGGCCTGTGGTACCGCTGGGCCGCGGCCCTGTTCTTTCTCGGCTTCACCTATGTCTTTCTTCTTGATGAGGCCCAGTACCTCAACCATCTTTATCTCGTCTGCCTGGTCAGCTTCCTCATGATCTTCATCCCCGCCCACCGCGCGTTATCATTCGACGCCTGGCGCAACCCCGCTCTGCGCTCGGCAACCGCTCCGCTCTGGGCGCTCTGGCTGCTGCGTCTCCAGGTCGCGATCCCCTACTTCTACGGCGGCATCGCCAAGCTCAATCTCGACTGGCTGCGCGGCGAGCCGATCCGTTCGTGGCTCGGCGACCGGCTGTACATTCCCGTGATCACGCCGCTGCTGGGCAAGGAGTTCGTCGTGATGGTCATCTGCTACGGCGGGCTGCTGCTCGATCTGCTGGTTGTGCCGATGCTGCTGTGGCGGCGCACCCGCCTGCCGGCCATGGCGGCCATGATCGCATTCCACCTGTCCAACGCATTCATGTTTCGGATCGGGATCTTCCCCTGGTTCATGATCGCCGCCACCATGCTGTACCTGCCCATCCCGTGGTGGCATCGAATACAGTCATTTCTGAGCCGCGACCGTGAGGGAACGGTGGAAGGGACTGCAAGCCCGCTCGCTGGCGCTCGCGGCTCTGATGAAGCGCCTCCCGCGCGGCACCGCGCCCTCACCCTCGCTCTCCTCGGCGCGTGGGCCGCGTTTCAACTTCTGTTCCCGCTGCGGCACTTCCTGTATCCGGGGGTGGTCCACTGGACGGAGGAAGGCCACCGCTTCTCGTGGCACATGAAGCTGCGCAGCAAGGACGGCTGGTCGGAATTCCTGGCCCATGACCCGGTCAGCAATCAGACCTGGATCGTCGAGCCGCTCGACTTCGGCCTGACGCCCAAGCAGATCCACCGCCTCGGCACGCAGCCGGACATGATCCTTCAGTTCAGCCACATCATCGCCGAAGAGTTGCGGCGGGACGGTTATCCGCGGATCGAAGTGCGCGCCGAGGTGGAAACATCGTTGAACGGCCGCCGGCCGCAGCTCCTCATCGATCCGCAGGTCAATCTCGCCGAGGTGAAGCGCAGCCTGTGGCCGGCCAAATGGATCGTCCCTCTGCACGTCCCGCTGAACGATCGCGCATCGGCGGAAACACAGCCCGCGGACGAAGAAGCCGGCGGAGCTTCGCCGGAAGCCGAGTAGATGACCCGAGGCGGTTGCCGCTGCCCATGACCGTTCTGGCGCGGCACGGGGCAAGCTGATCTGCCCAACCGTTTACCCGTGGCGGATATCAAGCTCTGGGCCGGCTGTGACTGCCCGCATGCTGGAAATCGACTCGTCGATCTCAACCGGCAGTTCAGAGGATTTACCCGTTTCCGGAAGGATCGATGGCGTGTACTCGGGAACCAGGCGCTGCAACTGGGCGCGGACTTCCTCGGCCGTTCCGGTATCCATGATCGACATCATCCGCGAGATGCCGTCGCACACGCGGTTGAAGTCCTCCGGGCGCTTGTTGATGATGCCGATCTTGGGGTGCGGCGTGCGGCTGACGTTTTCGCCGTTGATGGAAAGCTCTTCAAAAAGCTTCTCGCCGGGCCGGATGCCGGTGAAGCGGATTTCGATATCGTCGTGCGGACGCAGCCCGCTGAGCGTGATGAGGTCCACCGCCAGGTCGATGATCTTGACCGGCTCGCCCATGTCCAACAGGAAGATTTCGCCGCCCCGGCCCATCGCCCCCGCCTGGAGCACGAGCTGCGCGGCCTCGGGGATGGTCATGAAGTAGCGCGTCATCTCCGGATGCGTCACCGTCACCGGCCCGCCGCGGGCGATCTGCTCTTTGAAGATCGGCACCACGCTGCCGTTGCTGCCGAGGACGTTGCCGAAACGAACGGTGACGAACTCCGTGCGGCTCTGCGTGTGGCTGCTGAGCTGCTGGACGTACATCTCCGCGACGCGCTTGCTACAGCCCATGATGCTGGTGGGGTTCACCGCCTTGTCGGTGGAGATCATGACGAGCTTGTCCACGCCGGCGTCCGAAGCGGCATCGGCCAGGCAGCGCGTCCCGGCGATGTTGTTCTTGATGGCTTCGCCCGGGTTCCACTCCATCATCGGCACGTGCTTGTGGGCGGCGGCATGAAACACCGCCGTCGGCCGATGCACGCGGAGGATCTCGCGGATGCGGCGGCTGTCCGAAATGTCCGCCACCATCGGCACGCGGCTGATCTCCGGGCAGTTCATCCCCAGCTCGCGGTCGATCTCGAACAGGGCATTCTCCATCCGTTCGACCAGCAGCAGCCGCTGCGGCTTGAACCGCGCGATCTGCCGGCACATCTCCGAGCCGATCGAGCCGCCCGCACCCGTGACCATCACCACTTTGCCGCGGATATACTCGCCGATCGCCTTCGTATCCAGCGTGACCGGATCGCGGCCCAGCAAATCCTCGATGTCCACCGGCCGGATCTGGCTGACCTGCACCTTGCCTTCGATCAGATCGCTCACCGCCGGCACCGTGCGGAACCGCAGGTTCATGCCCTGACAACGTTCGATGAGGCTGCGGATCTGCCGCTGCGTCGCCGAGGGGATCGCGATGAGCACTTCGTCAACCGCCTGCTCCAGGCAGATCTCGCGCATATCGCTGGTTTTTCCCAACACTTCGATGCCGCGGATGCGGGCCCGCTGCTTGGCGCTGTCGTCGTCGACGAAACCCACCACCACGTAACGGTCTTCCGACGTGCGGATGATCTCGCGAAGGATGGAGTCACCCGCGTCGCCCGCCCCCACGATCAACAGGCGGGTCTGTGACGCCGCGGCCAAGGGGCGCAGCTCCTCGTAGTAGAAGCGGTAGCCCACGCGTGCCGCGGACACCAGCGCGATGGTGAACACCCAGTCCAGCAGAAAAACCGAGTTGGGCACGAAAAACGTCCATGGCGGCGGCAGGTGCAGAATGCGCACCGGCAGCCACGCGTAGAGGTAATAGAGGGTAACGCAGAGGAATATGCTCCAGTGCGACGCCCGCACGATCGCGAACAGGTCGCGCAACCCGACGTACCGCCAGGAATCGCGATACAACCGCTGCCATGCGAAGATCGCCAGCTTCACCGCCAGCGTCAGCGGCAGGTAAACCAGGTACTGCTGGCGGAACCAGGGCGTCTCGAGCTTGAAGTTGTAAGCCAGCGCGAAAGCGATCAGAAGACTGAAGGCAAAAAGGACCGCGTGGGCGGTCACCGAGAGGACCATGCGGTAGCGCACGCGCCAGTTCACGGGAACGTCCGCCGGAATCGGGCCCGCGCCGTTGCCGCCGCTCTCGGCACCTGAATCTCCGCTCGTGTCCGCCCTCACCGGTCAGGATCCTTCCTGAGAATGGTCTGCGTGCATGACAGGACCGTTTTTCTCCCTCCGCGTCTCACGGCTCCGCACCCGCCACGGCGGGGCCGCACCCTGGCGAAACCGTGTCTCCGAGATATGACGCTCTATTCGATCATCACTCGCGACGGGATCGGAGATACCGAAATCGGCGCCGGTCTCGACGTGCTCCCGGCCGAATTCGACCCGGAGACCCTGGCACGGGCCCTTTCCATCACGGTCAACAGTTTCGGCCAGGGCTCTACTATTGTGGGACCGACCAGTTGCTTGGCATAAAACATGGCATTGACGTAGTCCTTCTTGCCCCACAACACAAACGCGCGAAGTGCTTTGGAAGCGGAGTCATTCGGATTCACGATCGAGAGTTGCTCCACACGGCGAACGTGTTCCGCGTAATCGGTCTTCGTGCCGTAGAAGGATTCCACATCACCCATCTGACTGAGGAAATCGGCATCACGGATATCCCCGGTGCCCCGGTCGTTACGGAGAAGATATTTCAGCGCATTAACCGCCAGCGAATACTGCCCCGATGCGAGAGATGCATGGAGGACAGCCAGTTCAACCTCCGTCCGCGCTTTCGGATCGCCCAGCGTCACCGCTTCGGCGAGCGCGAAGATGTCACATGCCTGCCGATATTCACCCGCGTGGAACCGAGCCCATCCCTCCTTGATATAGCTGTTCCGCCGTCCGGCGATGTAATCCCGGGCCAGGTCGTCGCGATGCACCTGGCTCTTATCAACGCCCATTTCCGCTTCGGCGGTCGGGCGGGTGGTTGACGACGCCAGCAAGGGATTCACCACAACATTTGAGCCCGACTGCGGCGCCGCTGCATCCGACGCTTCCGTTTGCCGCAGGAGCATCATCGGCTTATCGACCGAGAATGGGGGCAAGCTGGGCCCGCGGGGTCCTCGGCCGCCGAATCCATTCTGCAACAGATTCGGATAGCGCCGGCCCAGCAGCGACGTGCCGGTACTGCGTAAACCGCCGCCCCCCTGAAAACCGCCAGGCGCCGCTCTGCCGCGGCTGCGAAATCCGCCCAGGGATGGCGGATCGGGCAGCGTCGCCACAGAGTTCGCGTTCCGCTGCGGGAGCGGGCTGGCCAAACCGCTCAACCCGCCAAGTGTGCCGGACAGGGTACCCGTGATTCTTTCAGAAGGACGGCCGGATTGACTGCCGACGCTGACTTGAGCACAGACGGATCCCGCGCTGACCAGCACCACGCCCACTGAACACCAGCAAAAACGTGCCCGCATCTGTGCGACAGAGATCAACAAGCGGCATCGCGTCATGTGCGTTTCCCGTCAGGAATGAGCGTCTCGTCCCGCCACCGGCGGAAACCCCACCTAATTTAATGCACCCGGTTCGTTGAATCAAGTTATCGACAACGCCGCCGGAGGACTGGCGAAGATGTTTAAACGATTGCGGCGATGTAAGTTATCTCGCCGTAAAGGTCATGAAAAATCGCTGTGGAACGCTGTGCCCGCCGCGCCTGCTCACCTGCGGACGAAAAATCGTCCATCCGCCATCCGCCCATTCCACGCACATGAGTCCGCCGGGCAGCCGTGCCGCATCTGAATAATCTTAACTCCAGACGTGGCCTTGCTTTGATCGCTGTTTTGCGTTACATCTCAAGCTGAAACTGGGTTGAGACGACGAACCGGGGAACGCTTATGTCAACCGATCTGGACGAACACTATCACGAAGGCAGCGAGCAGACCGGCCTCATCACGCTCGGCGCCATCATTATCGGGCACATGGTGGTGGGCATCCTCCTGTTCTCCCTTGCGTGGGCCATGGCTCACTGACTCCGCTGATCGCCCCTTCAGCACCTTAAGGTGCGTCATTTTTTGTCACCCCCGCCGGCGAAATGCCTTGACGATTGAGCGTTCAGGGGTGTGATTTGCTCGCGGCCAGGCGCTGGCATGAATGGTGCGCTTGCACCGGATGGTTTCAGGAGCGGGTGGCCAGCAGAATGAAATTGATTAGCAACGACAGACAGAACAGTGCGCCCAGCACGAATACCCAGACGAGCGGGACGCGATTGCCGTTATTGTGTTCTTCTTTAACCGGCGATTCCATTTCGACGGTTTCGCCGCTCTCTTCCAGACCCGCGAGCAGTTGGGCGTCGTAAGCCTTGCGCGCCTGAAGCGGCGGCTCGCCGCGCGCCACCGCTTCCAGGTCCACGATGAGGTCGTGCATCGTCGTGTAACGTTCTTCCGGTTTCTTGGCCATCATCCGCTCGATGACCTCGCCCACCCCCGTCGAGAGCGTCGGCACGATGTGGTCCGGCGGAATCAGCGGTTCCTTCAGGTGCTTGTGCATGACGGCGGCCGGCGTCGAACCCTCGAACGGCAGCTTGCCCGTGACCATGTGATAGAACGTGGCTCCGAGCGAATAAACATCCGCGCGGAAGTCGATGTTCAGCTCGCCGCGGATCTGCTCCGGGCTGATGTAGTAAGGCGTGCCGTACGCTCGGCCCGCTTCGGCCATGGCGACCTTGACGTCCGAGGTCTCGCGGGCCAGACCCATGTCCGCCAGCTTGCCCACGCCCTGCTTGGTCAGCATGATGTTTTTGGGTTTGACATCGCGATGCACGAATCCGCGCTCGGCGGCGTGTTCCAGTGCCCGCGCCATTTGCAGGACGATGTTGATGGCTTCTTTTTCGGGATACACCTTGTTGGCGGCCAGATCGTCATAGACGGTCTTGCCGTCGATGTATTCCATGACGAAGTAGTGGTAGCCGCCAGCCTCACCAACATCGATGGCCTGCACGATGTTGTTATGGTTGAGGCGGGCCGCCGCTCGCCCCTCCCGGTAGAAGCGTTCGACGAACTCCGGGTTGTCGCCGAGTTTCTTGGGCAGGACTTTGACGGCGACCGTGCGATCGAGGCTGAGCTGGCGGGCCTTGAACACGGTGGCCATCGCTCCCGCCCCGAGTTTGCCCAGGATTTGAAAACCGGGTATCTGCTGGGCCTTGCGGGCGATGGAGTCTTCCATGTCCGCGCCCATCAGGCGGCCTAACTGCGAGCGCGTGACGTAGCCGCACTTGAGCATGACCTCGGTCAAGGGCAGCCGTTTTCCCTCTTTCGCGAGTTTTTTCTGATCCTCCAGGCAGTCGTGGAGTTCTTCCGGTGTCAGCAGCTTCCGTTCAACGGCCAAGCGGCCGACTTGCGTTTCGCCCATATCCGCCATTCAGCGTACTCCGGTGCCATCGTGGCATCGGGACCGGTAAGCCCGGCCCGTCAGATGTGAACGGTCTGTCACTTTACGGGCGATGAGCGTCAGGTTCAATATTCGAGCCGCTCGGGATAGTGCTTTTCCGCAGATCGTTCAACGAATTATACCCCGTTGACGGATCATCGTCTCCGATCAGGCATTTACGAGAATGGATTCGAGGAAATTCAAAGCGTCGACGACGCCGGGCGGCTGGGCATCGAGGGCCGATAGGGCTTGTTGACACATTGTGACCTGTCGTTGCGTGAACGGCGATCGCCATGTTCGCCAGCCGGTCAGGCCGGCACACTCAAGGATACGCTCGCGAAACAGATCGATCCCTTCCCGCGTGAGGGCGCTGACCCGTACCGCACGATCACCAGCCCGGCGAATAAGGTCCATCTGTTCGGGATGGATCGCTTGATCGCATTTGTTCCACACCAGCAGATCCGGGGCATCGGCGCGTTCGTCTGGAATGGGAGCCGCGGAGGCATCGAACAACTGCACGACCAGATCGCCGGTCTCCAGTTGCTGACGTGTCCGCCGGATGGCCTCCTGCTCGATGGGATCATCGGATTCGCGCACGCCGGCGGTATCGACGATGGTGAAGGGCACGCCGTCGATGGCCGCCGGATGCTCGACGAAGTCGCGCGTGGTGCCCGGCGCCTCGCTGACGATCGCGCTTTCGCGCTCGGCCAGAGCGTTCGCCAGCGTCGACTTGCCGACATTCGGCCGGCCAAGCAGCACGACGCGCACGCCATCCAGCAGATACTGCACTCTTTCTGCGCCGCTGCACAGCTCGTCGAGTGCGCTGCGTGCGGGCGCCAGATTTCCCGCGGTGATCGCGTCACGGATGCGCTCGATTTCATGCGACAGATGCTCCTTCATTTCGAGCACCCACGCCGCCACGGCCCGCGTTTTGACCTTCAGCAGGATCGCCAGCGCTTCCTGCTCGATCCGGTTGGCTTCCGGCCAGCTCTCCGCGAGCAATTCGCTCCCCTCTACGATTTTTACGCCACTCTGCTTCAACCGCAGCAGGACACGCTGGACGATTCTAGGCCCGCCGTGCAGACTGAGATCGACGACGTACTCGCCGTTGGGCAACCGGCGTATCGAAACCAGCGCGTCATCGATCACTTCCTGACCATCCATGAATCGACAAAGGCGCAGCTCCCCAGCGTCCATCTTTTCGAGATCGAGCGGGCGCCTGGATTTGAGCAATGGAGCGAGGACGGATGCGGCCGACGGGCCGACGATCTGCACGACCGCCACGCCGCCGGCGGCGGGTGCCGTCACGCAGGCCGCTCGGAGCAGGTCACTCGTCATCGTCGTTGCGATGCCGCTGATATGCGATCAACAGGCCGTCGAGACACAGGTCGGGCAGCACGCGATCGACGAAGTCACATTGACTGGCGACAATTTGCGCGTCGCCGCCGGTCAGCACCAGCGGCGGCCATTTGCCGAGCTGCGTCGCATAACGCTCGGTGATCTCACGCAGCGCACCGATCATCATGGCATAGATGCCGCCGCGGATGGCGCTCTGTGTGTCTTTGCCGAGTGTCTCGGCCGGCGCAGTCGCCATATCGACCAGCGGCAGCAGGGCCGTATGCTCGTGAAGCGCGCGGGCCGACAGTGCAAGGCCCGGCAGGATCGTGCCGCCCAGGAACACGCCGTTGTCCGCCACAAGATCGACGGTCAGCGCGGTACCGAAATCCGCCACCACGCACGCCTGCTTGAAATGTGCAAACGCAGCCGCGGCGGCACACAAACGATCTGTGCCCACTTTTCGCGGCTCGGCCACCTCCGCATCAATCGGCTGCGGCAACTCCTCGCCGACTACAAGCAGCGGGTCGATCTGATGTTCTTCACACGCTGCCCGCAGACGCGACAGCACCGGCGGGCACACCGAACCGATCACCACCGCGCGCAGCACGGAACTCGGCAGCTCGTCCCACGCACTGCGCAGCATTTCCACAATCGGCGGCGTGCTGTCGGCGACGGCGTGCCGGGCCGGGCTGCGTGGACCGCCCGTCCATGTCGCGATCGAGACGCGCGTGTTGCCGATGTTCACCAGCACCAGGTTCGGCCGTGAGCTGTTCGAGCGGGACGCGATCACGCATCATCTCCGGCAGAGGTTTGAGGAGCCGATTCTTCGGAGGTTTCTTCTACTTCCATGTTTTCCATCGCATCATTCTCGTCGGGGAACGCCTCGATATCAGATGTCTGCGGCGGACTGGCCGGTGCTTTCTCACGTTCCGCTTCGATCATGACCCACAGCCGTTCGCCCAGCGGCTCCAGGCCCGCTCCGGTGACGCCGCTGATTGGGAGGACCTCCTGCCCCAGCTCCTCGCGCAGGTCGTCGACGGCAGCCAGCGTATCCGACAGATCTATTTTATTCGCCGCGATGATTTCCGGCTTGTCGGCCAGCTTCTGTGAGTACTTTTGGAGCTCATTGCGGATGATACGATACGCTTCGGCCGGCCGCGGCTGTCCCTCGATCGGATGCACATCCACGAGGTGTACGATCACGCGCGTTCGCTCGATGTGCCGAAGGAAGTCGTCGCCCAGGCCGGAACCCTCGTGCGCCCCTTCGATGAGCCCGGGGATATCGGCCATGACGAAACGCCGGTATCCCGGCAGCTCGACGATGCCCAGTTGCGGCGACAGCGTAGTGAACGGGTAGTCGGCGATCTTGGGGTGCGCCCGGCTCAGCCGCGACAGCAGCGTGCTCTTTCCGGCGTTGGGCAGGCCGACCAGGCCGACGTCGGCGATCAGCTTCAGTTCGAGCCGCAACCAGCGCTCCTCCGGCTCCTCGCCCGGCTGAGCGAACCGCGGCGCCTGATAGCGCGAGCTGGCAAAATGGGCGTTGCCTTTGCCGCCCCGGCCGCCGCGGGCGATGCGCACTTTCATGCCCGGTTTGTCCAGGTCCTTGAGCAGCCGCCCGCTGTCGCGATCGTAAACCAGCGTGCCCGGCGGGACGCGGATGATGAGGTCTTTGCCGCTGCGGCCGCTCATGTTCCTGCCTTGTCCGGGCCGCCCGCTGTCAGCGACCCAGTGATGCCGGCCGGTGAAGTCCAGGAGCGTCGTCACGGACGGGTCGGCATCGAGATAGACGCTGCCACCGTGGCCGCCTTCGCCGCCGTCTGGCCCGCCCTTGGGGATGTATTTCTCTCGACGGAAACTAACGCAACCCGCGCCGCCGCTGCCCCCTCGTACGAAGATCTCCGCGAGGTCGATGAACATGGAAACTACCTGCGGCAGCTATGACAAAAGCCCACGGAGTGCGATCCGTGGGCTTCATGCCGATGAATCACTGTTCAATCGTAGGCCGGTCAGTTCAGCGCGCCGGGCACGATCTCCACGCGGCGGCCTTTGAACACCACGGTACCGTCCGCCAGGGCATAGAGCGTGTCGTCTTTCCCGCGGCCGACGAAGCGACCGGGCAGGAAAGGCGTGCCGCACTGCCGCACGATGATCGATCCGATCCGCGCCCGCTCGCCACCGAACAGCTTGACGCCGCGATACTGCGCGTTGCTGTCCCGCCCGTTTCGGGTGGAGCCTTGTCCTTTTTTATGAGCCATTGCACCTGCCTCCAATTGATCCGAGCCGCGACCGTAAGGGAGCGCAATACAGAGACAACCGCTCCCTTGCGGTCGCGGCTCTGTCAACTCCCTCTACCGCATGATCCACTTCTCGTCGCCGAGCATCCGCTCCGGGACGGCCATCTCGCGTACGCTCTGTCCGCCGGGCAGCTTGTATGGGATCGACAGTGTTTTGCGAAGAATAAAATACCTCTTATTTGTATCGCTCTCTGGCTTCCCGGCGTCAAAGACCGGGTTCTTCATCCGCGCCATCTCACCGGAAAGCCCGGCCACATAAACCGTGAACGAGCGGGCCTTGGGATCGAGGTTCCGCCAGATCGCGACGCTGTGACGTTTGCGATCTTCGCCCCGGAGCAATCGCCCGATCGCCTGCTCCGGCGGGACCAGCATCCGATCGCCGGCCCGCCGCTGGATCGCCTTGAACGCCTCCGGGCTGACCTTGATCTCGCTGGGCACTACCTGAAGCGTGTCCGTCACCAACTCGAACCGAGGGTAGAAGTCCACCTCGCGATCGCTCGAATTCTCGACGGTGTAAAGCATGAACCAGTAAACGACAGGCGTCTTCTCGCCCGGCAGCACGACCGAGACGCGCTGCGGATCGTGGTAGCGGAAATTCAGCTCCCACGACGTGGGGGCGATCGACGGCTCGGGCACGCCGGACGAGACCGGTATGCCCACAGACGTTGTTGCGTACAAGCTTAGTAATAGCAATAGGTTATGCATATCCAAGCTTCCCGGAGAATAACGACCTAAGCCTCACCGATTCTGCGTGCGTTCAATTCTAGGGCTTTGTGCGGGCACGTCAAGGCATGTTGCACCGCCGCCAGTATAATCCCCTGCCATGCAGGACGACATCGACCGAATTCTGATTCCACGCGAGCGGATCGCGGAGCGGATCCGCGAGATGGCCGGCGAGATCGCGCGAATGTACGCCGATGACCCCGAGGCCGGTTTGACGCTGGTGACCATCCTGTCCGGCTCGCTCATCTTTCTGGCGGACCTCATCCGGCAGATGCCGCTGCGCATGAAGATCGGCCTGGTCACCGTGTCGAGCTATCGCGGAGCCACGACCGAATCGCGCGGGGCGATGATGCTGAAGGACCTGAACGTGGAGATCGCCGGGCGGCACGTTCTGGTAATCGACGACATTCTCGATACCGGCGGCACACTGCGCATGGTGCGGCAGCGGCTGGAGTGGTTCGGCCCCAAGTCGATCCGCACCTGCGTGCTGTTGCGCAAGCCCGACAAGGCGCCGCCGGACGTGACGGCCGATTTCGTGGGCTTCGATATCGAGGACGTTTTCGTCGTCGGGTACGGGTTGGATTACAATGATCTCTATCGTAATCTGCCGGATATTGGTGTCCTCCGCAGGGAGCTATATCAATCCTGAACCGGATGATTCACCACGAAGACACGGAGACACGGAGAATGCGTTGCGAATCGCAAATTGCGGATTGCGAATTGAGATTACGAGCATCGAACGCGCATTCTTCAATCCGCAATTCGCAATCCGCAATCCGCAATCAATATCCCCGCCCGCTGTTCACCGAAGCCGGCGGCGCCCAGCCCGAAGCCATCGCCGCTGAGGAACTGCTGCCCGCGCATCTACTGGACGGCGGCGAGATCGTCATCCTGGCCATCAAACCGTCGTTATGGTTTGTCATTTTCATGTCCTTCCGGTGGCTGGCCGCTATGGTGTTCGTGATCCTGCTGGCAGGCTGGGCCGGGCAGCGGTTCGCGTTCCTGAACACCGTGATGATCGTGCAGGCGGCTTCGGTGCTGGGCGCGGGACGGGTCGGCTTCGCTTTATTGCAGTGGGTCTCGCGGCTGTACGTGCTGACCAACCGCCGGATCCTGCGGCTGACCGGAATCTTTAACGTCGATCTTTTCGAGTGCCCGCTGACCAAGATTCAGAATACGTACCTGACGCTGGCGTGGTACGAGCGGCTGACCGGCGTCGGCACCATTTCGTTCGCCACGGCGGGCACCGGCGGCATCGAGGCGTCGTGGAGCAACGTCAACAACCCGCTCGAAGTGCACGAGCGGGTCCGGTCGGCCATTCATCGTGCGGGCAGGCCCGGCAATGGATTATGATTCCACGCCGCCAGTCTCGGCCACGTCATCCAGCCTCCGGCATGCCGGGGGTTACGCCGCTTACCGACGATTGTTGTTGACCTTGCTCGCTGTATACGCGGCCATGGCGATGCTGTCCGGTCTGGACACGCAGCGCGAGCCGCTGAACCCGCGGCTCTGGCGGTTCGATGTGCCGCGCTTCGTCGTACAGGAGCGGCCGGGCGGCGGCTGGGCGTTCAACAGTTACAACCAGCGAAAGATTCTGGAGCAGGCGGCGATCAACCTCACGCTCGGCGCCGGCATGACTTTCGTCATTCTCACCGGCGGCATCGACCTGTCCGTCGGTTCGCTGCTGGCGCTGTGTAATGTCATCTTCGTCCTGGCGCTCCAACGATATGGCAGTGATGGGTCATTGACGTTGAATGGTTTCGGAGCCGCGGTGCTGGCTTGCCTCTTCGCGGGGCTCCTCTGCGGCGCCGCCAACGGCTGGCTCGCGGTCGCGCTGCGGATCCCTTCATTCATCGTGACGCTGGGCACGCTTCTGGTCATACGCGGCCTCGCCTACTGGGTCAGCGGCGGCGAAACCAAACTGCTCTCGTGTCCCGGCACGCTGACGGTCGCGATCCCCATCGGCGTTTCGCTGCTGTCGGTCGTGGTGTCGGGGATATTCCTCGCGGCGACGGCCGGCGGGCGGCGAGTCTACGCGGTCGGCGGCAACCTGCTGGCCTCGGAGTATGCCGGCGTGCGGACGCAGCGCGTGCGCGTGCTGTGCTTCGCCTTCAGCGGCCTGTGCGCGGGCCTGGCTGGAATCATTTACTGGTCGCGCACCTCGACCGGCAGTTACACCGCCGGCGAAGGCGCCGAACTCTACGCCATCGCCGCTGTCGTCCTCGGCGGCACGCGCCTGGCCGGCGGTGAGGGCACCATCGTCGGCACGCTCATCGGCGCCCTCATCATGGCCGTCCTGGCCAACGGCCTCAACACCGCCGGCGTCCACGAACTCACGCAAAAAATCATTGTCGGTTGTGTTCTCATCCTCGCCGCGTACATTGACAGCCGGCGCGGCGGCCGCGTTGCCGGCGTCGTCACCTGAGGACATGTTCAATTGGACAAGATCAAAGCTTATAATCAAGTGAACGCGAGGCACGGATATCCGCCTCTGACCATCCTTTCTCCGAGGGAGGTGATGCGCGATGAGTGAGAAGCTGGCCCAATCGATCGACTGCCTGGCCATGAAGGATCGCATCCAGCAGAAGATCTACGAAGAGATCAAGGACCTTACGCCCGAGGAGGAGATTGCGTACTTTCGGCGCAAGGTCGAGTCCGGCCCATTCGCCGAGATGTGGCGTCGGCTTAAGGACGCTCCGACAGTTCAGCCGAAGCCCCAGCCCTGAGGTTTCGGGCTACAACTCGACTGGGTGAGTGCCATGTACGACCTAATCGATTGCCTGGCCATGAAGGATCGCATTCAGGAAGAGATCTACGAAGAGATCAAGGATCTGTCGGTCGAAGAGCAGATCGCCTACTATCGCCGCAAGGCAGAGACCGGTCCGCTGGCCGAGTTCTGGAAGCGGATCAAGGCTGCGAATCGGCAGTCCGAGCCGGCCTCGACGCCGCCGACCTGAGCACCGGGCCGACCATCACACGTTTCAGCAATCCAGTTGCGTTCTCAACAGAACCGCGTACATTGCCGGCGGGATGGTTCTGCCGCTCCGCTGTAGGAAACCCATCATGAGCAAGCGAAATCGGGTCGTACTTGTCGCCGCAATCGCATGCTTGGGCCTGATCGCCCTGACTGTAACTGTGATGCGAGGACCCCTCATGACAGCGCGAGTTGGCGCCACAGTGACAAAATCCCAAGCTCAATGCCACGTGCTTGGGATAGCGCTGCAAGTGTTCAGGAACGACCATGGAAGGTGGCCATCTGAAGATGAAGGGCTGGATGCCCTGCTGAATGATCCGAATGGCCCGTACGTTGAGTCTTCCTCGGCTCTCATTGACCCTTGGGGACAGAGGATACGCTATCGGGTATCCTCGGATGGAACGGCCAGCGTATCGTCGCTTGGTGCCGACAAATCGATCGGCGGAATTGGCATTGATTCGGATATTGTCGTCACGGTTAGCGTGCCAACGACGCAGCCCAATCGATCAGCCACGACACGTTCTGCATACTGAATCTGCGTTGAAAGGGAGCCATTCATGCGAATCCGTTGCGATCTCCTGTTGATACTCGTTGGCCTGTTCGTTGGCTGCGATTCGAAGAACCAGGCAACGTCGAATTCCACAGAGACAGCACCTGCCGATGGCCCCCGCATCGCGTTGCTCATGAAGGCCCGCACCAACCCGTTCTTCGACAAGATGGCGGCCGGGGCGGAGCGCAAGGCGAAGGAATTGCACGTCAATCTCGAAGTGCTCGCCATCGACAAGGAAACCGACAGCGAGAAGCAAGCCGCCCAGGTCGAGACGGTCACGTCCAAAGGCGTGCAGGCGATTCTCATCGCGCCGGCGGATTCAAAGGCCATCATCGCTCCACTGCTTCAGGCCCAGCAGCGCGGGATCAAGATCATTAACCTGGATAACCGCATCAACGCCGACGAGGCGAAGAAGGCCGGACTGAAGATCGAGGCGTTCATCGGCCCGAACAACGTGGCCGGCGCGCACAAGAGCGCCGCCGCCATGATTGAGAAGATCGAAAAGGATCCCTCCGTTGCCGTCTCTAGCGCCTCCCGTCAAGTGGCCATGCTGGAGGGCATCCGCGGCGTGGACAATGCCGAAGCCCGCAAAAAGGGTTTTCAGGAGGCGGTGGACGCTACCCGCGGCCGGGTGCAGATCGTGGCTATGGACACCGGCGAATGGATGACCGAGCCGGCCCAGAAAAAGATGGAGAGCATTCTGAACGCCCACCCGGACCTCAAGGGCGTGTTCTGCGCCAATGACATGATGGCGCTGGGCGTCATTCAGGCCGTCGCCTCCGCCGGCAAGACCGGCAAGATCATCGTCGCCAGCTACGACAACCTCGACGCCGCCCGCCAGGCCATCAAAGCCGGCAGTCTCTACGCCACCATCGAGCAACACCCCGACAAAATGGGCGAACTCGGCGTCGAGTTCGCGCTCAAAGCCATCAGTGGCGAGAATATCCCGGCGGAAATCCCGGTGCCCACGGACCTCGTGATGGCCAAAGATCTGCAATAGATGTATCCGTGCCTGACCGAATAGAAATACTCCGTGAGGACGACGATCTCCTGGTGGTCAACAAGCCCGCCGGCGTGCTGACGGTGCCGGGGCGGCAGGGCGGCGAATCGATCCGCGAAGTGCTCGAGCGGCAGACCGGCCGGCCGCAGGATTTTCGCCTCGTGCACCGCCTCGACCGCCAGACCAGCGGCGTGCTCGTGCTCGCGAAGACCGTGGATGCTCAGCGATCTCTTTCCGACCAGTTCTTCCACCACAAAGTTTCCAAGCAATACCTGGCCATCGTGGCCGGCTCACCGGAGGACGACAGCGGTCTCATTCATGCCGCAATCGCGCCACACCCGCGGATCGCCGGCCGGATGACGATTGCCGCTAGGGGCAAGCCGTCGCAGACGCGCTGGCGGGTCGTCGAGCGATTCGGCGGCATCAGCGTCGTGCGCTGTTGGCCGCTCACCGGCCGGCAGCATCAGATTCGCGTCCATCTGAAGCTGATGGCTATGCCGCTGCTGGTCGATCCGCTGTACGGCACATCGGACGCGTTCTATCTCTCTCAGATCAAGAGCGATTACCGCACAAGCACCAGGCACGATGAACGCCCGCTGATCGCACGCCTGACTCTCCACGCGGAAGCGATCTCGTTCTCGCATCCCGCCACCGCGCAGCCGGTGTACGTCGAGGCCTCGCTACCGAAAGATTTCCGCGCCACGCTGTCGCAGCTCAGGAAACTGAAAGGCGGAGAGGGAGAGAGTGGGAGACGGGGAGAGGGGGAGAAGCCCAGATTGAGAGAATGAGAGATGATGAGACGGAGAGAATCCGCGATGCTCTCTCACTTTCTCACCTTCACGCTTTCTCACTTCTCACGTCTCACTTCTCACGTCAAACGATCTTGCATCCCTCCCGCGCGCTCTTTACAGTAGTCGTGTTTGCGGGAGCAGGACGCGATGAGTGAGACATTCCGGGTCGGTTTGATCGGCTGCGGCACGGTGGGGCAGGGCGTCGTCCGACTGCTTCAGGCCGAAGGCGAGGAGATCGAGAAGAAAACCGGCGTACGTCTGGAGCTGGCCCGCGTCGCGGACAAAGATCTCTCGCAACCGATGAAGGTCGATGTTCCGGCCGATCGCATGACCGGCAACGCCGCCGACGTGCTGAACGACAAGAGCATCTCGGCCGTCATCGAGCTTGTCGGCGGGACGGGCGTGGCCAGGGAGTTCGTGCTCGAGGCGCTGCTCAGCGGCAAGGACGTGGTGACCGCCAACAAAGCCCTGCTCGCCAAGCACGGCAAAGAGATTTACCGCGCCGCTCGCGAAGCCGGCCGCTGCATCGCGTTCGAGGCGAGCTGCGGCGGCGGCATTCCGCTGATCCTGCCGCTGCGAAGCGGCCTCATCGCCAACCGCATCACCGCCATCTACGGCATCCTCAACGGCACCTGCAATTACATCCTCAGCGAGATGGGCCAGAAGGGTAAATCGTACGCTACCGCGCTGAAGGAAGCCCAGGACGCCGGCTATGCCGAGCTTGATCCGACGCTTGACGTGAACGGCGGCGATACCGCGCACAAGCTCGCGATCCTGTCATCCATCGCCTTCGGCTGCGACACCGACTTGAAGAAGTTGTACGTGGAGGGCATCGACAAACTGGACGCACGCGATCTGGCCGCCGGCCGCGAACTCGGCTACGTCTGCAAGCTGCTCGGCATCGCCCGTCGCACCGACGGCGGCCTGAGCCTCCGCGTGCATCCGTCATTCGTGCACGAGCGGCATCCGCTGGCCAGTACGAGCGGCTCGTTCAACGCCATCAGCATCTACGGCAACTGGGTCGGCCACACGCTCTATTACGGCCGCGGCGCCGGGAGCAAACCCACCGCCAGCGCCGTCGTCGCCGATCTGATCGACATCGCCGTGGGCAACGCCCGCCGGACGTTCGAGAAATTCCGCGTGCTCAACGATACCACGACCGAACCGACGTACGCGCCGATGGAGGCGCTGCGTACACGATTCTACGTTCGGCTCATGGTGGCGGATCAACCCGGTGTGATGGCCCAGGTCTCTCGCTGTTTCGGCGATCGTCACATCAGCCTGCGGGCGGTGACTCAACATGAACCGCCGACTGACGGTTCGACTAACGCGGTGCCCGTGGTCGTACTCACGCACATCGCCGAGGAAGGCCACATGCGCGCGGCCCTGAAGGAGATCGGCGAGATGGATTTCATCCGCGAGCCGCCGGTGATGATCCGCGTGGTCGAAGAGCACGAAGAGTACGAAACATAAAACGTCAGGACCGCGGCAACTTGTTGCCGTAAGTGCGGCAGTAAACTGCCGCGGTCCTCACGAGAGCTGTTCAATGAAATATGCTCTGATCCTCCCCGATGGCGCCGCCGACGAACCGATTGAGGAACTCGGCGGCAGGACCGCGCTTCAGGCGGCGCGGATTCCCAATATGGATGGAATCGCCGCCAGCGGACGGTCGGGAACGGTCAAGACGGTGCCCGATGGCTTCATTCCCGGCAGCGACGTCGCCACGCTCAGCGTCGTCGGATACGACCCGAAAACCTACTACACCGGCCGGGCGCCGCTGGAGGCCGTCGCCCGCGGCCTCTCGCTGGAACCGGACGAACTCGTCTTCCGCTGCAATCTCGTGACCATCGTTGACGGCCGCATGGAGGATTTTTCCGCCGGCCACATCTCGCAGCCGGAAGCCGAAAAGATCGTCGCCGATCTTCAGACCGCGCTCGGCGATGACCGCATCCGGTTTCACACCGGCGTCAGCTACCGCCATCTGATGACCATCAAGCAGGCGTCCTCGATCAAAGTACAGTGCACGCCGCCGCACGACATCCCCGGTGAGGCGATCAAAGGCTATCTGCCCACCGGTAGCGGCAGCGAGATCATCCGCGATCTGATGGAGCGCTCGCAGCCGTTGCTGGCGTTTCACGAGGTGAATCAGATTCGCCGCGATCTCGGCGAGAGCCCGGCCACGTCGATCTGGTTGTGGGGTCAGGGGGCGATCCCGCATATGCCCAGCTTCAAGGAGCGCTTCGGCCTGCGCGGAGCGGCCATCACCGCCGTCGATCTGATCCGCGGCGTGGCCCTCAGTGTCGGATGGAAGCTGATCGAGGTCCCCGGCGCGACCGGCTACATCGACACCGACTACGCCGCCAAGGGCCGCTACGCCATCGACGCTCTCGACGACGTCGATCTGATCGCCGTGCACATCGAAGCCCCCGACGAGATGGGCCACAACGGCGACGCAAAAAACAAGGTGAAAGCCATCGAACAGATTGACGAGCACATCGTCGGCCCGCTCCTCGAAAAGCTCCGCACATTCGACGAGTGGCGAATCCTCTGTCTGCCCGACCACCCCACGCCAGTCGCCAGGCGTACGCACACCGCCGTCCCGCCGCCGTTCTGCATGGCCGGCACCAGCGTCATCGCTGACCGCGCTACCGCATTCAATGAAGCCGAAGCCGCCGAAACCGGCCTGCACATCGACCCCGGCCACGAGCTGATGGAATACTTTCTCAAATCCGGTGGGTAGTGGGGCGGCTTGGGCAAGCGTCTGTTCGCTACATGATGTTTGCCTGCTTGACGGGAAATACACACGTTCGAGCTTGATATCAGTCGCCTGTCGTTCCCGTTACAATCACCGTCGCGTCGCGCATGCCGTCCATCGTGTAGTAATACTTGTCGTAGTACCGGTAGGTCCCGGGCGTGTGGAATGTGTATTCGAACGTCCCGTGTATCCCGAGCGTGGCGGAAAACAACGATCCCTTATCTTCATCCTCGGGATCGCCGGACCACACGCTGTGCGTCGGGAAATCCCGGTTGATCCAGCGCACCGCCTGGCCCGCCTGGATGGTGACCGATTTGGGTGTGAAGACGAACTCGTTGATTTCCACCTCCACGATGCTGGTAGGGGGGTTACTGGTGGTCGAAGAGGTATTACCGGTGCTCTCGGTTGTGCCCGTATTGCCGGTCGATGAAGTCCCGCCGGTCGCGGTCTGACCGTCGCCGGTCGTTGTGCCCGCGGTGTCCGCCGGCTGGCCTGAGTCCGCGGCCGTCGGACAGCCCTGACCGCTCAGCAATCCCGCCAGGAAAATGCACGCAACGATCCGCCCCAATTGATTGCACGACATGACTGATCTCCCCGATACTGCCCGATAACCGGTAGCTTGGACCGGTTCGCAAACGTACGCTCCGATCTCTCCAGATCGTCATATCCACCCTCGAACGTTGGTGTGATCCTCATCGAGTGTACGATGTTGCCGTGCACAGTCCGGCCGAAACCCTCTTCCGATAACTCATTCGTTCAGTTGCGATCGAAGGTGAGCGTACGCTGCCCTTGGCGGCGGCAACGCTTTCCGCCATCATACGGCCACGCGCACGTGAACAGTTCAGGTGGCGGAGCGTTTCAGGCGACGGGCTTACGGATGATCAGGGCGATACGAAAGTTGCCGGCACAGGAAACCGGGCTGATCCTGGTGATCCTCATGCTGGGCGCCCTACTCGCTGGCTTCAGCAAGCCGGTGGTCTATTATGATGCGCAGACGAAGAAACATCTTCGCGTGAATCGTTTTCTACAGCCCGGCAACCTCGACAATCTGATGAAGAATACGTCGTTCTTCGCGATCATGGCGGTGGGAGCCACGTTCGTCATCATCTCCGGCGGGATCGATCTGTCGGTGGGGGCGGTCTACTGTCTTTCGGCGATCTGCGGCGCGTTCTTTCTGCGTTACTGCGGACCGACCGGCGCCGGAGCGGGGATGTCAAACGGGCTTATTGTCGCGGGAGCGATTCTGATCTGCCTCGGCGTCGGGGCCGCTTGCGGCCTGGCGAACGGATCGATGATCGTTTACCTGCGCGTGCATCCCTTCATCATCACACTGGGCACGATGGCGGTGTTTCGCGGCATCGCGTTCGTCAACACCAAGGGCCAGTCGATCGGCAGCTTCTCGCCCGCGTTCACCGACGACCTGATTCGTCAAACCTTCGGGACACGATTCTATCCGATCCCGATGACGGTGATGCTGGTGGTCACGCTGGCCGCCGGTTTGATGCTGCACCGCATGGGGATCGGGCGCAAGGTTTATGCGATCGGCGGCAACGAGGAGGCCGGCCGGTTCAGCGGACTGCGTGTTAATCGCGTCAAGTTGTTCGTCTACTTGTCGGGCGGGTTGACGGCCGGCATCGCCAGCCTGATCTTTCTCGGTTATTACGGCTCGGCGACCTCGCAGGTGGGAGAAGGGTACGAGCTGGAGGTCATCGCCGCCGCGGTGGTGGGCGGGGCCAGCTTGTCCGGCGGCAAAGGGACCGCGCTCGGAGCCATGCTCGGGGCGCTGGTCATCCGGCTGATCGACAACGGCGTCATCATCCTGGGTATTGACCAGAACTATAACAAGATCATCATGGGGTGCGTCATCATACTGGCCGTACTGTTGGACCAGGTGAGTGGATGGGTGCGGCGGAAGACGTTCACGAAACTGAGAGTTGAGAATTGAGAATTGGAGATGTGAGGATGAGAAAGTTTCTTTTCGGCGGATTGATCGGTGTTCTCTTGTTGTCGGGATGTAAGCAAGAGGTTTCGGCCCCGGCGGCGGGGACGAAAAAGAGCGAATACGTCTTCGGCATCATCGCCAAGAGCAACAACAACATCGTTTTCCAGGCGGCGCGCAAGGGCGCGGAAGACGCGGCCCACGACCTGAGCGAAAAAAACGGCGTCAAGGTCCGCGTGGAGTGGCGTACGCCCGACCAGGAGGACGGCCAGAAGCAGGCCAACAACATCGAGCAGCTCACGCTGGCCCGCGTGGACGGCATCGGGATCAGTTGCTCTGACGCCAGCCTGGTGACCAAGGCCATCGACAGTGCCATCGATTCAGGCATTCCGGTCATGTGCTGGGATTCGGACGCCCCGAACAGCAAGCGGTTTGCGTTCCACGGCGTCGATAATCATGAGTGCGGCGCCCAGGTAATGACCGAGTTGGGCAAGGTGATGGGCGGCAAAGGCGTGGTCGCGGTGCTGGCCGGCAATCAGACCGCGACGAACCTTCAGGAGCGCGTCCGCGGCGTCCGCGATACGGCCAAGCAATTCCCCGGTATCACGATCAAGGAGGTTTACTATCACGCCGAAGATCCGCAGAGTGCCTCCGCGAAAGTGGAAAGCGTCCAAACCGCCAATCCGGACATTCAAGGCTGGGCGATGGTCGGCGGCTGGCCGCTGTTCAGCGATGCGATCCGCAAGAACCCCGCGTTCGCCGGCGGCAAAGTCAAGATCGTGTCCGTCGACGCGCTGCCCGAGGCCCTGAAATATCTGAAGGAAGATGTCGCCCAGGTTCTGCTGGCACAAGGTGTCTACCAGTGGGGTTACCGCGCGGTGGAGATCCTGTACGACAAGGCGGCGAACGGGAAAGAGCCGCCCGGCAAGCGAGACATCTCCAAGCTGGAGCCGATCACCAAAGCGCAAGCGGATGAATATGGGAAGAACTGGGAAAAGTGGCTGCCCAAGTCTTGAACGGTCTCATACGGTTTTCGTTTTGAATCCGCGCGTGGGGTCTGATCCGAGCCGCGACCTGATCCGAGCCGCGACCGTAAGGGAGCGGTTTTCACTGCATTCCGCTCCCTTACGGTCGCGGCTCGGAATGCAAGACGCGTGGAGTCAAAATGGGATCGGTATCATTCCGTCGCAAACCGGCGGTAGAGCGTTGCATGTTCGGCCGCACATCGCGACCATGAGAACAATCGGCTGCGGGCCAGACCGCGGATGATGAGCGATTCGGCGAGAGCGTCATCTTCGAGGACGCGGCGGAGCGACTCGGTGAGCGCGTCCACGTCGCGCGGTTCGATGAGGATGCCGGCGTCGCCGACGACCTCGGGGATCGAGCTGATCGAACTGCTGATGACCGGCGTGCCGCTGGCCATCGCTTCCAGCGGCGGCAGGCCAAAACCCTCGTAAAATGTCGGCCACACCAGGACCCGCGCGGCGTTGTAGAGATAGGCCAGGTCCTCATCCGAAACGTAGCCGAGGACGCGCACGCCATCCAGAAGGTTCTCGCGGATGAGCGCTTCGACGTTCTCCTGGCCCCATCCTGAGACGCCCGCGAGTACGAGTGGATGCTGCGCGCGAAGCGACGCCGGCAGGCGGGCGTAGGCTGCGAGCACGCCGGGTACATTTTTTCGCGGCTCGATGGTGCCCACATAGAGAACGCATGCGTTGGGCAGGTTGCGCTCGTGCAGCCGGGCGCGGACCTCGTCGGGCGGGCGGGGATGAAAAATGGTCCGCGCACCGAGCGGAATCACCGTGATTCGCCGCGCGTCCACGCCGAGCAGATCGACCATCTCGCGTCGAGTAAATTCGGACACGGCGATGAAGTGATGCGTGCGGGCCAGACCGGCGGCGAAATCGCGGTCGTACCACGTGACGCGATCGGGCGGGTGCCACTGCGGATGGCGGATGACGGAGACATCGTGCATCGTGGTCAGGATCGGCCCGTGCCAGGGGGCGGGGATATGATTCGGTTCGTGGTAGAGGCTATACCCTCTCAGCACGGCGTAAGCCTCGAATGCGGCGAAGTACGTATCCTGCGCGATTCGGCGGAGCCACGCGGGCGGCCGGCGGGCGGGGCGGTAGACGGAAGCGCCGCTCGCCGATGGATCGGATGTCGCGGTTTTTTGATGCCGCCGCAGTGAGAAACACCGGCTGTAAAATGGCAGCAAGTCGATGTCCGGGGTCTGCCGGGCGAGGGCGGCGAGCAACTCGATGATATAGTGTCCGACGCCGGTCCGCGGGCTGCGGAGGGCACGGTCGTTGAGGATTACGCGAGTTCTTGCGGGCATGGCGGCGGACGATAGCCCCCCGGCCGGGCGGCTGCAACCGGGTTTGCGGTCAAAGCGGCTCAAGAAACGGCTTCCGGCCCGCCGAAGGATGGAGGGGCTTCGGATGCACTCAGGAATTGCCCGTATTGACACGACAGTTTGCGGAACAGTTTAATGCGGAAGTGAGTTCACGGGGACGGGGATACACCTAAAAGAGCGAACGCATGAGCAGCAGGCTGGTTTGGAAGGTTTCATCCCGGCGAGTTGGAGTCGGTGTATGCCGGCTGCTCGCGGTTTGCGCTGGGCTGATGCTGTCCTGCACGCCGGCCGCTTTCTTTAACAATACGACATCGCTGGGCGGCGACGTGCCCGGCGGCCGCAGCAACATCAACGTGCAATTCATCAACAAGACGCCCTTCCGCGCGATCTTCACGTTCGGAACTTACGATCCGCAGAATCCGGATTTTCAGCCGCAGTTCCTTCAATTCTTCGTGGATGCGGATCCCAGTAACCGATTGGAGGGCAACAGCACCAGCCAGGTCATCACGTTCACCTGCGGGCGCGCGCTGAGCGTCGGCGGCGACCGGCTGATTACGATCATCGACGAAAAGGAGCTTGGGGGCGCCGCGAACCAGGCGGCCCTTCAGCCGGGTATCGCGTTCTCCGACAAACCGCTCGACGACCCGGACGCCGACCAACCGACGGCCGGTCGCGCGATCGGCATCGTGACGCTACAGGGTGCGGAGTACCAATGCGACTCACTTCTGGTGTACACGTTTGAGGTGGATTCGACGGTGCCCGGCGGGTTCCAGATCGGTCTGGACGTTATTCTGCCCTGACGCAAAGCTCACCACATCATTGTCGATTTCTGATTTCCGATTTCCGATTGAAAACCAGCCGCTCATGGTGTCTACAAATCGGAAATTGGAAATAGTCTACTGTTGGCAACTGACCGGCGGGGGGAGATTGGGCCCGCTCAGGCACGGCAAGAAGAGGGTAAAATCGGATTGATCCACCTGATTGTTGGTATCGAGGTCGGCGGGCGTACAACCGGTTAACGGCGGGGGGCCACCATAGCATTTCTGTAGGAAACCGAAATCGGCCACATCGACATCGCCGTCGCCATCGAAGTCGCCTCTCATGGGCGCCGGGCAGCCGGAGCTGTTGACGACTGTTCCCGGCGCGGTGCCGGGGCAGATGTCGCAGGCATCGCCGACGCCGTCGCCGTCTGAATCGGCCTGTCCGCCGTTGGCCACCAGCCGGCAATTGTCCGAGGTATCCGGCACGCCGTCGTTGTCATCATCGCTGTCGCAGACATCACCCTGCGAATCGCCGTCGTTGTTGAGCTGATCGGGGTTCGCGGTCGATGGGCAATTGTCGGAGGCGTCGGGTACGCCATCGGCATCGGCGTCAGGCAACGGCGGATTGCGTGTGATCTTGAACACTTCACCGCCGTTCAGGTCGCAGATATAAAGCTCGCCGAGGGCGTCCTGACCGAAGCTGCTGATGCTGGTTACGCTGAGTCCGCCGCCCGGGGCCAGTTCGGCCGTGTGGTTGGTGCAGTTCGTCGCGGCGCCGCCGGTCACGATGAAACTGACGATGGTGTTCGAGCAGTAGTCGGCGAAAAAGTAGCGGCCGACAATTTCGGGAATCGCCGGCCCGCGATAGACGTAGCCGCCGGTTACCGAACATCCGGTCGGCGGCGTGCCGCAGGAGAAAGCGTTGCCGGTGTTACTGCTGTGGCCGTACTCGTAGATCGGGTCCACCAGACCGGCGAGTCCGCAATTGGTGCTGGGATTGTAGCAGTGGGTTGCCTCTTTTCGCCTCCAGCCGTAGTTTCGTCCGCCGACTAGCGGGGCGGCCGCAAAGTTGACCTCTTCCCACAGGTCCTGGCCGACGTCGGCGATATACAGATCGCCGTTGCCGCGGTCGAACGAGGGCCGCCACGGGTTGCGCAGACCATAGGCCCAGATCTCGTCGTCTCCCGTGATGCCCACAAACGGATTCGTGGGTGGGATCGTGTAGTTTTTGTCGGCATCACCCGGAAAATCGTCGCCGTTCACATCGACGCGAAGCATTTTGCCCAGCAGGTTGTCGGTGATGTCCTGCGCGTTGCCGCCGGGCTCGGTGTGACCGGCGCCGCTGTCCCCGCCGTTCCCGCCGTCGCCTAACGCGATGTAGAGGTAGCCGTCGTTCGGCCCGAAGCCGATCCATCCGGCGTTATGATTCTCCTGCGGCTGGTTGATGGTGATGATGTTTTTGAAACTGCCAGGCGTCGTGTCGGCGACATCCGGATCGATGGCTGAGGCCAGGTACTCAGCGACGACCGAGTGACCGGCCGCACCGCCGCCGGTTGTGGTGTAATAAACATAGAGCTTCCGATTCGTGGCGTAGTTCGGGTGGAAGGCGAGACCGAGCAGGCCCTGTTCGTTGCCGGTGGTCAGGCCGCTGATGGTGAGAAACGTGCCCGTGATTGCGCTGTTCTTGATGATGCGAATGCGGCCGACGTGCTGCTCGAGGACGAACAGGCGCTGGTAATCGCCGGGTGGCGAGGTCACAAAATCCGGCCGGGACAGACCGCCGGTCACCAGTACGGCTTTGATGGCCGCGTCGGCATCCGCGGGAATAACGGACAGCACGAGAGCGGCGACAATCGGCCAGCAAGCGCGGAAACGGCGAGCGGTGGTGTCCAAGGTTATCTCCCGCTGATTATCTTCGTGCTGCCGCGACGCGGATACATTGTAACTGAATGAGGGCGGGATGTGAACGGCCGCCCTGAATTAAACTTTGCTGAATGAGGTGCGGGCGGCCTGCGTGCCGTCGGGGAGGTCCACGAATTCGTAGTCGCCGAAAAGGTTTGCCGCCTCGCGTTTGAGGACGCGCAGCACCTCGCCAGCAACTTTGCGGATCTCGACCTCCGCGTGCTCGCTACAGCGTAGCTCGATAAAATGCCGCAGGGCGCGGACGTTGGCGGTGACAAAGATCTTCGTCTCGGTGGCGTTGGGCAGAATCGAACGGGCCGCCTGCCGGGCCATTTTGCGTCGAAGCGTCTTATCCTCCAAATCCGCGTATTTACTCATCAGGCCTTCGACGAGAATGCAGTAGGCCTCGTGGCATTTCTCGACCGCCTCGAGCCAGGTCGCGTGGAGTTTGGGGTCGTCGGCGATGCAGTCGGGCTCCACGAAGTCGGCAGTGGACTCATCGACGTAGCGCTGCGACAGTTGGGAATAGCCGAAGCCGGCGCGGTGGCGCACCAGCTCGTGCGTGAAGCTGCGGGAAACCCCGGCGATGACGAAGTTGAACACCGCGTGCTCCAGCACGCTGCCGTGGCCGACCTGGAGCAAATGGCCGATGTAGGCGCTGTTCCCGCCGGGCCGGGGCTTGGCGAAGCTCATGTAGCAGAGGCGGCCGGCGACTTCGCAGAGTTTTTCCGCAGCGACTTCGGTATCGGTCGTCCACTGCGTCGCGCCATGATCGGCCAGCAAGCGGTCCAGCTCGGATTGATCGAGCATCTGCCGGCCCACGAGATACACTTTCGGGTCGCGTATGATTTTCACCGCAGGGGACTCCTTTCACGCCTGCCGTGGTGTTGCACCCCGGCGAAATCGTCAATCTATCGTATGAGGGCGCGTTTGCAATGACGAACGGGCAAGATGTCGGACGCTAGTGTGTGAGGGATTTCACAGAGGCGCCGGAGGCTTCTTGTGCTGCATACGTTATGGTGGACAGCTTGAGTTTTTCACGCTCGCGGAACTTTCCACTCGGGGCTATTGCGTCATGCCTCAAGGATCGCGGTGGCAATTCCTTCGCGGATCCTTGCACCTGTTGAATCGTTCGGTCGGCGCGGGTATACTGAATGTCAGTTGCGGAGTATTCCGTTCATTTGCTTCGAGTTCGGCATCCGAATCAACTCGTCTTGCTCTGACGTGCTTTCCGGTGGGAAACTCTAAGTTGCGCGCCCCTGGGGGGACGGATCCTTCAGGTCCGGTCCCGGCGCATCCACGTTTGGCCCGATGCCGGGAAGCGACCGTTCCCGCGCGCGTGCACGCGCCGCGCACGTGGATATAATGCGCCCATGTCCGCAGCTGACCGGCAGGGGAGTTCATGGGCATTAGTGTTGCCGAATATGCAAAGGGCGTCACCATCGCCGATGGCGCATGGGGTACGGAGCTGGACAAGCTCGGCTGCCCGCCCGGCTTCTGCCGTGAGGAATGGAACGTCACGCGGCCTGATCTCGTTCAACAAGTGGCCGACGGTTACGTCGCCGCCGGCGCGAAAATCATCCTGACCAACACTTTTGGGGCCAACAAATACGTCCTCGGCCGGCACGAGCGGGCCGAGCAGGTCGTGCCGTTCAACCGCGCGGGTGCCGAGATCAGCAAGCGTTCCGCCGGTAAAAAGGCCCGCGTGTTCGGTTGTATCGGGCCGAGCGGCAAGATCGTGATGATGGGCGAGGTCGAGGAGGAGGATCTTTTTGCCGCCTTCAAGCAGCAGGCGGAGGCATTGGCGGAGAGCGGCGCCGACGGGCTGGTGGTGGAGACGATGACCGAGCTGGCGGAGGCGGTGGTGGCGGTGCGTGCGGCCAGGACGACCGGTCTGCCGGTCGTGGGCAGCATGACCTTCGACAGCGGTAAGACGCGGACGGACACCATGATGGGCGTGACGCCGCAGCAGGCGGTGGCCGCTCTAACTGAGGCCGGCGCGGATATCATCGGCTGCAACTGCGGCATCGGCATCGAAAACTATATCTTGGTCACCGAGATGCTGCGGGCGGCGACGGACAAGCCGATCTGGGTCAAAGCCAACGCCGGCCTCCCGGAAATCGAAGGCGGCCAGGTCGTCTACAAAATGACGCCGCAGGAGTACGCGACCAAATCAAAGGGCCTCGTCAAAGCGGGCGCCAACATCATCGGCGGCTGCTGCGGCACCAGCCCCGACTTCATCCGTACTCTGTGTGCGACACTCTTTTGATTCAAGCTCAGCCTGCTATCATCTTTCTGAAGCGCCAACCGTAGTGCCACGGCGGCAGGTCGATCACGTTACCGACCGGCTCCAACCGGCCGGTCTGTTCGGACCAGTCGGCGATCTGTTGCGGCTGGGGGCGGATGTCCATCGATGGTCCGCGCGGCGTCGCGGGATCATGTCGCCAGTGAATCACCAGAATAAAACCTCCCAGCCGGACGACATCCGCGGAAAAATTCAGCATCCGCAGCGGCTGCTCGCCGTGCAGAATATTGAAAAGCAGGCAGGCATCGACCGATTCATTCCTCATTCCGTAACCGGTATCAACCACATCCCGCTGCTCGCAGATCACGTTCGTAATACCGGCAGCGATCGCCCGCTCGCGCGTTCTCTCGACCATCTGAGGTTCGATATCGAGGGCGTACAACTTTCCGCTGATACGCTGGGCGATCGGCAAAGTAAATGTCCCGTAGCCACAGCCCAGCTCGACTACGTTGCCCAGCGTTGCATCGATACCGAGACGATCCAGAATGAGAGGGATGTCGAACAGGCTTTCCCAGAGCGTTTCATCGGGCATGTGGCTCTGACGGAGCTTCATGACTCTCACCGGAGGATGGCCGCCGATCAGCCGCCCGCGCCTTTGTTGGCCCGATACTTGATAACGTGCACCTTCTCCAGCGTCACCAGGCCCTCTTCCACCATCCGGTCGATGTGGGGCAGCAAGGTCTGAATTTTCTCTTCCGAATCGACGATTTCGATGATGATGGGCAGGTCCTCGGACAGTCGCAGGATTTTGGTGGTATGCATCCGGCTGTGAGCGCCAAAGCCCATCGGTCCGCGCAGCACGGTCGCGCCGGCCAGATGCAGTTCCCGCGCCTTTTTCACGATGGCTTCATAGAGCGGCAATCCCTGGAAGCGATCGCTCTCGCCGATGAAAACACGCAGCAGTTGTGCTTCGCCTTCGAGTTTCATACCTGCCTCGCCGTTTCGAGCACCAGTTGGACCGTATGCTCCGTTGTCCGCATGGTCGATATTAGAGTAATTCATAGGTCACTGGACGGGGATCCCTTGTACCAGCACGAAGCGCAAGCGAGTGTTTGTGGCAGAAGACACTCGCTTGCGCTTCGTGCTGGTATCGTCCACTGACTTGGTAACTGAATTAGACGCCGAACCATTTTTCCCCCAGCCGATAGCCCAGCATAACGGCGGCCAGCCCGAGCGCCACACTCAGCAGTACGTTCACGACGGCACGCATGTTTTGGCCGTCGTTGGCCAGGGAAAACGTCTCCCAGCCGAACGCCGAGAACGTGGTGAACCCGCCGAGCACGCCGACGATCAGCCCGATGCGGTACTCCGGGCGGATCAGAATCGGTCCGCTGAACAGAAAGTTGAGGAAGCCGATAGCGAAGCAACCGGTGACATTGACCAGGAGCGTGCCCAGCGGAAACGAACCGTTCATCAGCTTCTGGCCCCAGCCGGACACCAGGTAGCGCAGCACAGATCCGCCGCCGCCGCCGATTGCAATCAGGATGAATCTCTGCATCGCTACCTCAGTGTTCCTCTACCCAGTTC
The DNA here is from genome assembly GCA_964384465.1 of uncultured Planctomycetales bacterium. GTDB lineage: Bacteria > Planctomycetota > Phycisphaerae > UBA1845 > PWPN01 > CAYLLT01. Next base: position 45,459 of record CAYLLT010000019.1, read on the forward strand.
TTCGGTTCAAACACTCGCTCATCGCCAGCCGGAAGCCGAAATCCTCGAACCGCTTGTCCGGCGCGAGGCTGCTGCGGGCGGCGCAGCGGGCGTACTTGATGTCGTGCCGCCAGGAGCCGCCGCGGGCGGCGCGGCGATCGCTGCTCGCAGGGCCGAGCGGATTATCGCGTGGGCTATGATAGTAGTAGTGCGGATCATAGTAGTCGGCGCACCATTCGTGCACGTTGTCGGCCATGTGGTAAAGTCCAAAGTCATTCGGCCCGGCGGCTTCGGGGCAGCGGATCACCATCGGCCCGCCGATGACCGGGCCGGCGAGACCGCGCTCGTACGGGCCGGCCAGCGGCAGCGGCTCATCGCCCCACGGATACGCCAACTGCTCGCGTCCGCCGCGGCAGGCATATTCACGCTGAGCTTCCGTGGGCAGGTGATACCGCCGCCCGGTCATCGATGAAAGCCAGTCCGCATACGCGACGGCATCGTTCCAGCTTACGCCGCAGACGGGAAGATTCGGATGCTCGAATCGCGGCTGTTGCCAGCCCGCCGGCGCCGCGTGGTGTGTCTCACATAGGAAAACCGCGTATTCGGCGTTGGTGACGGGGCACACGGCCATGGCGAACGGATCGACCCGCACCTCATGCACCGGTTGCTCGTCAGCCCGGCCGCTCTTATCGCCCATGAGGAACGCTCCGCCGGGCAGATCGCGCATGTCGGGCCGTATCGGACCGGCCCCACTGGTGGACGCATTGTTCATGCCGGAATTCACCCCCTCATTAGACTCTTTTAGCTGTCCGGTTCAATCCTCCTTGACTCCGGCCGGTGGATGGGCTAAAACAAGGCAGCCTCCGATTGGGTCTTCAACGTCATTTTCAGGTTTGTGCTCATCGGGCGTCGTGTTTCTCCACGGCGGGCCGATCCGCATTCTTACCTTTCGACGGGGTTGGATTCAGGCATGACGGCAGCGCTCGCAGAAGGCACGCTCGAACTACACGATAAGGGCTGGGGGTTCCTCCGCTCGGCCAAGCGCAATTACGCGGTCCATCCGACCGACCCGCTGGTGTCGGGCGACATGGTCCGGCGGCTCGCCCTGCGCGGCGGCGAGAACGTCATCGGCCCCGCCCAGCGTTCCAATGGCCGGCAGGGCGGCCCGCAGTCCCAATTCTCACTGGCATCCGTCGAGACCATCAACGGCCTGGTCCCTGACGTCTACGGCGAACTCAAACCCTTCGGCGAGCTGACGGTCGTCGATCCGCGGCAGCGACTGCGGTTCGAGATCCCCGGCGGGCCGCTCACCATGCGTGTCGTCGATCTGATGACGCCCATCGGCCGGGGCCAGCGCGGCCTCATCGCCGCCCCGCCGCGGACCGGCAAGACCATCCTGCTCCAGCAGATGGCCGCCGGCATCGCCGCCAATCACCCCGACATCTACATGATGGTGCTGCTCATCGACGAGCGGCCCGAAGAAGTCACCGAGATGCGGCGGACGGTGCACGGAGAAGTCGTCGCCTCCAGCAACGATCAGGACATCACCAGCCACCTCCGCATTGCCCGCCTCATGATCGAAAAGGGCAAGCGCATGGTCGAGGCCGGCCAGCACATCCTCATCCTGCTCGATTCGCTCACGCGGCTCGGCCGGGCGTTCAACGCCGGCACGCGCTCTTCGGGCCGAACCATGAGCGGCGGAATGGACATCCGCGCGCTGACCGAGCCCAAGGCCATCTTCGGCGCCGCCCGCAACATCGAGCACGGCGGATCGCTCACCATCATGGCCTCCGCCCTCATCGAGACCGGCAGCCGCATGGACGAGGTGATCTTCAACGAGTTCAAGGGCACCGGCAACATGGAGATCATGCTCACCCGCGAGCTGGCCAACCTGCGGATCTGGCCGTCGATGGACCTGAACCAGTCCGGCACCCGCAAGGAGGAGCTGCTCCTCGGCAAGGAGATTGTCGAAAAGATCTACCGCCTCCGCCGCCAGATCAGCCCCATGCCCATCAACAAGGCCATGGAAACCCTCCTCGAATCCCTCTCCAAGTACCCCAGCAACCAGGCCTTCCTCGACAGCATGGCCAAGTAACCTCCCCATTGTGGCACGGGCGTCCCGCCAGTGGTGTGGCGCTGAGGTCTGTCCGAACCCCGCACCCCAGTGAGAGGTCCCTGATCCGAGCCGCGAGCGCAAGCGAGCGGTCTTTCGCGCGCGACTCATGTCATCCCGCCTGCGGCGAATGCACCCAGTCGAACGCGACCACGCCGTTCAGCCCCCCGTCCAGCTCGGGGACGATGATCTGCTTGACCTTCTCGTGGTCGGGGTGGGGCAGATACGCGTCACGGCTCTGCGGATCGGCGAAGGTCATCACGAACCCATGCGTGAACCCTTTGTGCAGACCTTCCCCGCTCGAGTACGGCCCGCCGGAGAAATCGAGCAGTCCGGGGATCTTGCCCCGCAGACCGTCCAGCGCGGCGAATATCTCGCGGATCTTCCGCTCCGTCGTCGTGTTCTTCAGCTTCAGCAGAACCACGTGCTTGACTTGGGCCATAAGTCCTCCATGGGTTGATCGCGGCAGGGGTCCGGCGCATTCTGCAAATCAGTGAATAATATTAACGCTGCTGGCCGGCTTGGCCGAATCCACGAACTTGTACATCCCGGGATTGTTCGGATTTGGAACCGCACCATGCTGCCGACCGCTGATCCATTTCTGGCCGGCGGTATGGATGCAGAAAGCATTCGCCGAGATGTAGTTGGTCTCTGCCGGCGTGATGGCGCCGGCGGCGGTTCTGGAAACCTCGGGCACCAGAATCCGGCCCACGTGGCCATCGGTGAAGCTCATGTCGCCATAGCCCCAGAGGCCCTGCTTGAGGTGTCGGTTGGCGATCGAATCGGAGTTGGCCCAGCCGCCTTCATCGTTGGCCGTGCTTTCGAGAGCGACCTCCGGGTCCTCCTCGATGATCAAAGGAACACCGCTGAGCGCGGTCATCTTCTGCCGGTGATCGTCGCGCGTATAGCTCGGAGTGCTCGCCGTGAGTCGGTTCGCATAATGCGCGCTCGCGAGGTCTTCCGGCTTGGCGCCGGACAGTAAGTGATTGGCGGTGAAACTGTGGTAAGACTCGCCCCTGTCCATTCGCGGACGGTAGGTTTTGTCGTCCGGGCAAGTATAAGCCAGCTTCTGTTTCATCATGTATTTTCGATAAATCACACCCCACTCGGGCTGTTTGCCTCTTATTCCGGACTTGCCATAATGGCGCGTATCCAAATGATTTGGATCATCGTTATCGCCGCCGAGCCAGTCGGCGTTATTATCGTAACAGCCGCCGGGCAAGCGTCCTTGGTTGTCGTGGGTGTAGAGCAAGAAGGCCGTCGTGAGTGTCCGAGCGTTAATCTGGCACTGGGTCATCCGGGCCTGGGCCCGGGCTCGCGCCAAAGAAGGCAACAAGATGGCGATCAGCAAGGCGATGATCGCCACCACCACCAGAATCTCGATCAAGGTAAACGCCCGTCGCCGTCGGCAAGTTCGCATCCAGACACCTTTGTTCCACAACGTCGTGAACGGGCGAGTTTCAAACAGCAAGCAACCAACTGGGAATCCGCCACGCTCCCTGATATCGCTTGGGAAAAGAAAACGGGGCAGGTTCGATTGGTTAGCGGCTCACGACTCGGTCTTGCTTTCACTTGAGGCCGAGTTGTTGCTTAAGCTCCTCCAGCGGCACAGTCTCGGTCTGTCGAGCTCGTTCGTCGAGCAGCGCCATGAGCTTCGCGTTCGCACGCGTGCGGGCGATCTCCTGGTCGAATTCGTCGATGGCGGTCATGATTGTCCCCGGTTTCCGGGCGGCGTTATGCCTTTACTCCACTTCCTGTTTGCCTGGCCTGAAGCCAGCGCTCAAAGGACGCCTGGCTTTCGCTGGATTTTCTGCCGAGCAACAAGCCTTCAACGCCAATGTCCTCATCGAGGTCGGGCCAGTGAATACCGTAGCCGGCGCCGCTGATTTGAAAGTTCGCGCGCTCCGCGGGTGTGCCATAAGCCAGACGCGGATACCATCCGATGGGAACGGCTATCGTGCGCCCATCTTCGAGGTCAACCGACAGCATGTCATCCGTAACCGTAACACGCATGATTCTAGTGAGCGCCGGGGTTGGGGTGACAGAAACGATCCCATTCATTTCTCAACGTCTCCACATTGTCCCGAATCGTCCGCTCGATGTCTCGCAGTTCTTTACGACTGAAACCATGGTTCTCGGCCAAGGATACGTTCGGGTCAAGCCAAAACTTGGCGCTCATGTTCTCTCGGTCAACGTGCGTATGGCGCGGCTCACCGCAGTCGTACGAATAAATAGAAGTATAGACGATATGGCCCGATGCGTAAAGTGGTCGGCATCTCAAATGCACGGTATCGGGATTTCTATTCAACTGCAACCGGGGGGTTGGTTGGCGCCGCTCAGGCAACGTAGAAACAGAGCGAAGTCGGCTTGATCGACGATGCCGCTATTGTTCAGGTCGGCGTCCTCACATCCGGCGGCAACGGTTTGACCAATGGGCGTGAAACATGCCTGTACGATGCCGAAGTCACCCAGGTCCACGTCGCCATCCAGATCTATGTCAGCACTGTAGTTGGCGACACTGAACATCTCCGAGTCCGCACAGCCCTCGCTCGAACCGCCGGTTACGCTTGCCAGGGCACAGCGGAACCCGAGGTTGATGGCGCGGTAGTTCGGGCCGATGCCGTCGCTGCGGCTCGCGCAACGCGCGGCGGTGGCGCTGGCGTGCCACGAGCCGCCGCGAAGAACAATGGTCGTCCCGGTCGCCGGGCCGGTGGGGTTGTTGTACGGGCTGGTGCTGTAATAGGTGTCGCTGAAAAAGTCGTTGACCCGCTCCCACACGTTGCCGGCCATGTCGTACAGGCCGTAGCCGTTGGGTGCGAAATACCCGACCGGATTGACATAGGGGTAATCGTCGGAGAATGCCGGGTGATAGCCCCGCGTCGGGCTGGTGTCATACGCAATATTGGCGTTGCTGCTGTAGTTGGCCCGTGCGTGCTGGATAGTGTCCGTATCCGACCACGGGAACCGATGCCCGGCCGCGCCGCCCCGGGCCGCCTTCTCCCATTCCGCTTCGCTTGGCAATCGGTAGCCGCTGACCGCGTAGTTGCAACTCCAGGTGGAAGTGTTGTAGCACAGCGGCTTGCCCTGCATGGCGCTGCGCCAGTTGGCGTAGGCTGCCGACCCGTAAAAACTCACCAGGTACATCGGGTAGTTTTCCCGGCCGAAAAGGACGGCGAACGTGCTGCCGTTCCAGGTGATTCGGCTCTGGACTCCGCCATCACCGGTCGTTGTGGCGCAATAGGCGTACGTGCCTGCGGCATTGTAGACCACGCCGTCGATCACCGTGATCTGGTTGCCCTGAGCCTTGGCCCAGTTCAGCGCGTCCACGTACTGCTGGTTGGTCACCAGTTTCTGGTCCAAAAAGAAGGCGCTGACGTAGACCGCGTGGACGGGCAGCTCCCAAGAGCCCGCTTCGTTGAAGGTGTCGCCCATCTGGAACTCACCGGCGGGAACCAGAGCCATGCCGGGTGAAGGCCCGTCGTTGGCACAGACCCGAGCCATCAACGTGCCGGTTAGACCGGGCAGGTCCGCCAGGCAGTCCCAGACGATCAGCTTGCCCGTACCCGGTGTGATGCCGGAGCCGATCGCCCCAGTGAAGGTTTGTGCGGGTACCGTCCAGGTCTGCCCGCCGTCGTCGCTGACCAGCACAGAGATCGCGGAGGCATCGCCGTCGGCGTCGGCCAGGTCGTAGCCGATGTCCACCATCTTGGTGCCATCGGTGCGCTGGCTGGCGGTGACATTGCTGACCACCGGCGCCGAATTCGCCCAAACCGCGGGTCCGGCCACGAGCATCCAAACCATGCCCATCAGCAGGCCGCACGGCTTCCCGCAGCTCATGGCATCGATCCCTTCCCGAAATACGCGGTTCCCTCTGGAGGATCAGAAGGTCATGGAAGCATTATACCGCGCCCGGTTCACGATGAAAACGTAGACAGCGTCTCACGCCAGCTTCCACGGCGAGCGATGCTCAGCTCATCGACAGATCGTCATAGACCTTGAGGACCAGGTCCCCGGCCTCGCCGGGCGTCCACGGCGATTCGCCGCTCTGGAGGTGCGGGTCGTCCATGTGTCCCGTGCCGGTGAACTGCGTCAGCATGTACTCGGCGTCGTCACGTTCGATGCCATAGAGGTGGAAGAAGGCGGCGTCGAGTTCGGCCCGGAGTCGGGCGCGCTCGGCTTCCTTCCAGATATGCACGCCGTCGCCCCGCGAGCCTTTGAATTCGCAGGCCTTGGCCAGCGGGATCATGTCCTCGGCGGTGCAGGAGAGTTTCAGCACGCGCTCGCTGATCCAGTGTTCGAGGGTTTCACGCTTGGACCACGGGCACTTGTCGGCATAGGTATCAGGCGGGAGCGTGGGGAGCTGCTCGACGATGAAGAAGTTGAGCGTGATGCCGCCGATCTTCTGCCGCGTCACGTAGTCGAAGATGAACGAGTTGACGTTGCCGAGAAAGCAGCTCGCGCGGCGCGGCTCTACGTCGGTGAGCATGAGCACGAGCTTGTTGGTCACGGCGGATCGGGGCACGAACGACGCGATCATGGTCCGCTCGTTGGTCGGGCTGGTGATGTCCTTGAAGCCCATGAACCACAGCTTGTTGCCGGGCTGTGCTTCCATCGCCTTCTCGACCGCCGCTTCCTCGACCCACCACCGCGGCAGTACGGCGTACTCGGGGTTGGCGTGTTGCGTGTCGTAGGTCTTGGTCTTCTGTCCCTGTCGGACCCAGTTGTCATCCTCCACGATCACGCTTGCGGCCCGGTGGTCGAAGGCCTGGACCATCTTGGCCTCGTAGAGCGGTAACGCCCGCTTCTTGCCGCGGGTGTAGATGTTGCCGTTGCCGCTGAGCGTGTACTTCTTGCGTTCCCAGACCTTGGCCTCGGTGAAGTGCTCAGCGTCGTTGGTTTGGTGAAACATCGTAAAGAACTTGATCCCCCACGGGTTGCCGCCTTGCCTGCGGTGCTCGTCGATCAGGATCGGTACGCGCTTGTAGATGGCTCGGGTCAAAGCCGCGTCGCGGCGGGTGCGGAAGATGGGGCAGGTCTTCGTGTTGGGGTTGAGCAGCTTCATGTCCGCCGCGGTGAGGGGGATGTGGCGTTTCTTGTTCGTGTCCGCTACGTCCTCGATCTCGTGGGCGAAGAACACGAAGTCCGCCTGATTGGTTTTGCGGTCTTTCCCGCCGAACACCAGCGCTGTGAACTTGAACGAGCGGTGAACGTCCTCGAAGTAAGGCTTCTTGTTCTCGAAGTCGTAGAGCGAGACAAGAGCCTTGTCGTCCATCAACGTATTGAAGAACTCCTTGGTCGTGTCGTCGGTGGCGATGCCTGAGGGGACCAGGAGGCCCACCAACCCGTCGGGGGCGACGATGGAGCGGGCCAGTTCGGCAAAGAGCATGTAGAGGTTCACGTCCCCCTTGCCGGTGAGCGGGTAGTCGCCGCTTTTGCGGGCGTGGGTGAGCATGCGGTCGGCGTTCGCCAAAGCCGTCTCGTACGCCGCGAAAAGTTCCGGGTTGTTCTTGGGCAATACGGCGATGCGTTTGCGGCGGTCGGCTGCGCTGACGGCCTGCGCGGTCTCGGGGGCTAGGAGAGAGAAGAACTCGCGCTCCTGGACCTTGACCCGCTCCCACGGCGGGTTGCCGATGACGCAGGTGAACCCGCCCGGCCCACCTTTGGCGAAGATGTCCGGAAAAGCCTCGGCCCAAACTAGGGCCTTGGGGTCCACGGCGGGATCGGTCACCAGGCTGTTGCCGCACACGATGTGCCTGGAAAGGTCCGCGAGCGTCTTGCCTCGACGGGCCGAGCGTATCCAGAGGGCAAGCTGCGTGATCTCCACCGCCTCCGCCGAGAGGTCCACGCCGTAGAGGTTGTGGTTCAGGATGAAATCGGGGATGGCGTCTTCGAGCTTGGCAATATCGGCGGCGGGCATCCCGGCGCCCGCCAGGCCGTGGACCACGCTCTTGTAGTGGGCGTCGAGGGCGTCGTAGGCGCGGATGAGGAACGCGCCGCTCCCGCACGCCAGATCGCAGACGGTGATAGCCTTGAGGCATTCCAGGCACGCGGACCAATAGGCCAGGAGTCGCTTGGGGTCCTGGTCCTTGCGGGCTTCGGGATCGACCTTGTGCTTCCCTTGGAGAGCCTTAAAGCGTTCGGCGACGATCACGTCAACGGTGCGTTCGACGATCAGCCCGGTGAAGGCGGGCGGGGTGTAGTAGATGCCGAAGCGCTTGCGCTGGGCGCTCTTGGGCATCTTCGACAGGGCGGCGTCCCCGTTGGCTTGCTCGCCCTTGGCGACCTTGACCTTGCCGCGCTGGGTGGTCGTCGCATCGTTGGGCACAGGGTCGCCGTTCTCCACGCCGCTTTTGAGGGCGAAGAGGCCGCCGACGCGGAGCTTTTCCAATTCGGTGATGGAGCGCTCGAACAGGTGCCCCAGGACTTCGACGTTGACTTCTTCGGAGAAGTCATACTTACCGAAGCCCATGAAGCCCGCCGTCCAGGGATCGTCCTCCAGCTCAAGGTTGTCGATCTCGTCGTCATGCTTGAAGAGGTTGCCGTTGTAGCCCACTTCGAGGCCGACGTTCTTACCGCCCCGGTCCACTTCGAAGAAGAGCGCGAGGAAATTCTGCCAGCGTGGATTGGTGGCCCTCTGGAACGGGTTGATGACGGACCCCGCGCGTTCGAGACAGTTCTCGCGGATCAGCTCGCGGTCTTCGCAGAAGGCGATGAAGATGATGCGGTCCAGGAGTCTTTGTGCGATACGGATGGCGGCGTCCAGCGACTTGCCCCGTTCTTTGTGTAAATGCTCGATGAGGCGGAGCCGCTGGAACTGGTACGACTTGTACAAGTCGTCGCCGACATCCTTCTGGCGTATCTCGGTGTTGTGCAGCAGTTCAAGAGCACGGGGCCTCTGCCCGAGTTTGGACGGCAGCAGCCCGCCGCGCTCGAAGAGCAGGTAGAACTCGTTGAAGCGGTCGCGGTCGCGGAGTTCCTGGAGCGTGAACTCCTCGTAGGCCAGCGAGCCCTTGTCCTTGTTGTAGAGGCGGATGGTCGAGAAGTTCGACACGATGCCCCACGGGCAGCCGGGGAGTGCGTTGAGATACTCCCAGCACTGCCGAACGGCGGTGCGGCCGTTGGAGCGGTCCCGGTCCAAATCGGTCTGGGCGTCTTTGAGCTCGACGACCACGGTCGGTACGCGCGCGGTGGGGAATTCGCCCAGCGCTGCGTCCGCCGTACCCACGCCCGAGACCGTGTACTTGTGCTCCAGTTGCCACGCCGCAGGGCTGGTCGTCTTCAGTTCGTAACCGAGTCCCTTCCCGAACAGTTGATCGAGGAACTGCGTGTCGATGGAGGTTTCTTTGTGCTTGACGAGCTCCCCGGAGGATTCAAGGTCCGCCCAGCGGACGGCGATATCGTACGCACGATCCTGGGCGGCGCCGGCAAGTTGCTGGCTTTTCGCCGCCTCTCTGAGGTACTTGGGGATGAACAGCGCTCGCTGCCGGCGAATCCGCCGTGCGAGAACTTGCTCTTGGTGCTCGTAGAGGCTGGGTCCGTCCCGTGCTCGGGCTTTGCGCTTGGCCATGCGTGCTCCGCTCGAGTCCATCCTTGCAATCTTCAGATCATAACTCATCGCAGCAAGAATGTCGGCAGTCAACCTACCGGGCCCATGAATTGCGCACCAGCGTCACGCCAGCTTCCACGGCGAACGGTACTCGTACGTGAGCAACTTGTTGGCGTCGGGGTCGTTGGTGACTTGTTCCTTTTCGGCGTCCCAGGCGAGGTAGCGTTTGCGGTCCAGGGCGAGGTTGCCGAGGAGGGTGGCGGTGGTGGAGCGGTGGCCGGTTTCGACGGGGCAGTTGCATGGTTTGCGGGTCTTCACGCAATCCAGAAAGTTGCGGGTGTGGAGGACGACATCGTCGTTCTTGCCGGTTTCGACCAGGGCTTTGCCGGCGGGGCGCGTCGCGCGGAGCTGGGCGCTGACTTCCTTCCGGCGCAGCGGGCTGAGCGCGGGCTTGACCTCGGTGCGGACATCTTGCGGCACGATCTCGATCCGGCCGCCGCGATAGTACAGCGTGCCTTCGGTGCCTCGGAATTCGACCTCGGCACCCTTGGCGTCCGCGGGGGCGTCGTTGGCGTTGAACTGTGAGAACGTCACTAAAGTGTCGCCGGGATAATCCCAGATCACTTCCATCGTGTCCGGCACCTCGCGGTTGTCATCGACGGCATAACGACCGCCGGCCGCGAACACGCCTCGCGGCGCGTCCTGCCCCAGCGCCCAGTGGATCAGGTCCAGGTAGTGCGTGCCCATATTCGTTAACTGCCCGCCCGAGTATTCGCGGAACCAGCGGAACTTGTAGAAACAGCGGTTCTCGTTGTAGGGCACCTTCCGCGCCGGTCCGAGCCAAAGATCCCAATCGAGTTCGGCCGGCGGGGAGCTGTCGGCCGGCTTGCCGTTACCCATCGGCGATTCGTTGGAGAGATGAAAGCAGCGGCAGACGGTCACCTTGCCGATTGCACCGGACTGGATCAGCTCGACGATTCGCCGGCAGATCGGGCTCGACCGCCGCTGCACGCCCATCTGCGTCACGCGGCTGTGCTCCTTGGCCGCGTGGATCATCTTTCGCCCTTCGGCGATCATCAGCGAGAGCGGCTTCTCGACGTAGACGTCCTTGCCGGCGGCGCAGGCGTCCACGAACTGAAGCGCGTGCCAGTGGTCGGGCGTGGCGATCACCACGGCGTCAACATCTTTGCGGTCAAGAACCTTTCGGTAGTCTTTGGTGGTGAAGGGGTCGCCGCCGACCTTCTGCTTCGCGAACTCGACGTACGGCGAATACACATCGCACACCGCGGTGAATACGACGTCTTGATGCGGTTGAAACCCATCGATCAACTGGTCGCCGCGATTGCCCACGCCGATGATGCCGAGCTGCACGCGCTCGTTGGCCGGGAACGCAGACAATGCTGATCGTCTGCTGGCCGCTGCGGCTCCCGCTGCGAGCACGCCGGCCGAGAAGTTGCGTCGCGTGATTCGCGTGATTCTGCTGGACATAACTTCCCTCCAAGGGTCGTCGATGTGGTTTGTACGGCGCATCAGCTTACCTGCGCGCCGATTGGCTTTCCATTTGCAGACCGACCTGCACGGGCGAGACGCCCTTGCCACAAAACACAACCACGGGCGAGACGCCCGTGCCACACGCTGTGAAATGGATGAACTTCGGCAGAGCCGACTGAGGTATCTTTCTTTTTTACATGAGGATACGGATGGCAACTTCGATCATTGCTGGAGACGGTCGGGAGGTTTTCACAAGATGATACGGTCAGTAAAAAAGGCGTGCGGCACCCTGTACAAATTTGGCGCGGTCAAGGGTGCCGCAGCGAGTGGAAGACTGGTTTTTAAAAGTTCGGCAACCACCCCGTCAAGCTAATCACTTTATCGAGGTAAGCCGCCGACACCTTTACATTATATCAATCAGATTCGGCAAGATCACGCACGTTTTTGCTTGCCGATCAATAAATTCTAGGCACCTCTCCGTGAGAAATCGAATCCATTTCAAATGCCGAATTATTGAGGTCCGCTCCGCTTCACGTCGTCGGATTCTTGAACGCCCAAGCCACGATCCGCGCCGCGTGAACCCGCCAGATCAGCGACCCTGTGCCGGAGCAATACCACTGATCTAACGCCGAAGCCCATGCAAAGCCTATGCCACACAGCTTCCGCAATACGATGTTCAACTTAAGTCATTTAATATCAATTGTTTACATGTATTATGCCGCTTTAGGAGATCTCCTCCACGATGTTGCAAAAAAACAACACTTGGACACATAAGGTTATACGGAGCAATAGCTTGAAAAGTTTCCGGGGGCTTGCAGACGATGCGTGCCCCTACTCGGTGAACAGTGAAAACGCCGCCGCCTACGGGGCAGTGGCACGTGGCGGCAGGGTATAGAAATAACGCAGGGCGGGCAGTAACCCACGCCCGATCGGATCGAATGGGTGGAACCGGTCCCACCCTACATTTGATTTTCGGACTTCGATTCGTCAAGATAATAACCAGTGTTCCGACACACCTGAAATGACGGGTAGGTCGCGCCGATACGTTTTTATGTCGGTGCGGTACGACAAAAAAGCACGCACAAAAACAGACTTGTGCGTGGCACCCGATATCGGTTTCACCCGTAGATTCAACCTGTGACGGACCACGAGGCCGGAGCCTAAGAAGCAGTTCATTTCCCGCCATTCATGCCCGCGGGCGCTTCCGACTCCAACCAGGACCGTCCGCACATCACTTCTCTTTGGGAGTTCAATCATGCACTCGCTTATTTTGCGCACCGCCGCCGTCTCTGCCCTCTCGATCTCCTGGCTGCTCGTGGCCCCTGCCGCTGCCCTGCCGCTGGGCACGGCTTTCACCTACCAGGGCCGGCTCAAGAGCGGCGGCAGCCCGGCCAACGACAGCTACGACCTGCAGTTCACGCTCTACGATGTGGAAACGGTCGGCAGCATCGTCGCCGGGCCGGTCTGCGCCGACAACGTGAACGTCGCGGATGGCCTGTTCACCGTGCCGTTGGATTTCGGAGCGGCGGCCTTCAATGGCGACGCCCGCTGGCTGGACATCGGCGTGCGGGCGGACGCGACGGCGGGAAACTGCGGCGCCGGAGCCTATACGCCGCTGGTGCCGCGTCAGAAGTTGACCGGCGTGCCCTATGCCCTCTTCTCCACCGCTCCCTGGGCCACCAGCGGGGCCAACATTTCGAACACCAACACCGGCAACGTCGGTATCGGCACCAGCGCGCCGATGTCACCTCTGCACGTGACCACGGCCGGAACACCGGCGGTGTTCGCCGAGACTACCGGTGGCGCGGGAACCAACTTCGGCGTGATCGGCAGCAGCGCCAGCACCAGCGGACGCGGCGTGCTGGGCACGGTGGGTGCGGCTTCGGGCGCGACCTACGGCGTGGTCGGCGAAAGTCAGAGCGCCATCGGCACCGGCGTGCGCGGCTGGGCCAAAGACACCACCGGACAGAATTATGGTGTGTACGGCCAGACCAGCAGTGTCAATGGCACCGGCGTCTACGGCCTCGCGCTGGCCAACACCGGCACGAATTATGGTGTGTACGGCCAGACAGCCAGCACGAATGGCCGCGGCGTGTACGGCTTCGCCACCGCCGCCAGCGGGACAACCTACGGCGTCCACGGCCAAAACAACAGCACGGATGGCCGCGGCGTTTTCGGGGAAGCCACCGCCGCCAGCGGGACGAACTACGGCGTGTACGGCAGGAGCGACAGCCCCCAGGGATATGGCGTGTATGGCGAGAGCGCCGACAACGCCGGCGTGTACGGCATCGCCACGGCCACCAGCGGCACCAACTACGGCGGTTTCTTTTGGTCCGACAGCACCTCCGGTCGCGGCGTCAACGGCACCGCCAACGCCGCCACCGGCTCCACTGTCGGCGGCATATTCCAGAGTTCAAGCACGTCCGGCATCGGCGTCAACGGCATCGCCAGCGCCCTCAGCGGCACCACCTACGGCGGCCGGTTCCTCAGTGCCAGCACTTCCGGCACCGCCGTACTCGGGTATGCCACCGGCCTCAGCGGCGCCAACTACGGCGTGTACGGCCAAACCAACAGCCCGGACGGCTACTCCGGCTATTTCCTCAACGGACTGATCTACTTGGGCGGCGATGTCGGCATTGGCGTCAGCAACCCGTTATTCCGGCTTCACCTCAGTCAGAACTCCGCCGCCAAGCCCACCAGCAACACGTGGACCATCTCGTCGGACCGCCGCCTCAAGAAGAACATCACGCCCATCGACGGCGCGCTGGATCAACTTCTGCAATTGCACGGCGTGACCTATCAATGGATTCATCCTGAGGATCAAGGCGACATGGCCGGAACCTACACCGGCATGATCGCGCAGGATGTGGAGAAAGTATTTCCCGAATGGATCAGCGAAGACAAGGACGGCTACAAGCACTTGACCGTCATCGGCTTCGAGGGTCTGGCCGTCGAAGCCCTGCGGCAACTTCGGACGGAGAAGGATTCACAGATACGGTCGCAACAACGTGAGATCGAAGTCCAGCGTGCGGCAATCGACTTGCTCCGCGAGCAGGTCCAGCGCCTCCAAGCGACCGTGCAGGCGTTGGCTGAGGATATCCACAACCAAGGAAATCGCTGATGAAAAGTCCCATCGTTGTCGCGAGCCTCGCCGTGGTGAGCGCGGCATAACTGACATTCGCGAGCCCGCCCTGATGTTGCCAGTGCTTGCTTTCAAGAAAGGATGGTACCCATGAACGCTCTCAGAACATTGCTGTGGATCGCAACGATTACAGTGCTGAACGGCGGCGCGCTGGCCCAGCCTACGCCGCTCAGCACCGCCGTCACTTACCAGGGCCAGCTCAAACAGAGCGGCAGCCCGGTCAGCAGCACGTGTGATCTGCAATTCAGTTTGTGGGACGATCCGACCAGCACCAATCCGGCCAACCAGATCGGCGGCACGCTGACCTTCAGCGGGGGCAACGCGGTCAGCATCAGCAACGGCCTGTTCACCGTCCAGCTCGATTTCGGCGCTGCGGCTTTCACCGGCGACGCCCGCTGGCTGCAAGTCGGCGTGGCCTGCCCGTCGGGCGGGCCTTTCACCACGCTCGGACCGCGCCAACAGGTTCTGGCCGCGCCGTATGCGCTGTTTGCCCGCACCGCGCCGTGGAGCGGCCTGTTGGGCGTTCCCGCCGGCTTCGCCGACGGCATCGACGATGTGGGCGGACTGGTGCTGCCGTTCAGCGCCAGCGCTGCCAGCTCGACCGCGCTGTTTGCCATTACCCAGACCGGCGACGGGCCGGCCGCCCTTTTCAAGGTCCAACCGCAGCCCGAGCCGCCCATGCCCATGCCGGCCATCGAGGCGATCAGCGCAATCAGCGCGCCGGCGATCAAGGCCACGAACACGGGCGGCGGATCGGCCCTCGATGCGGTTCGGACCATCGTCGGCCCGCCGATAGCGCCGGTCATCCGCGCCACCAACAACGGCAGCGGTTCGGCGCTTGAAGCCGTATCTCAGGGTGTCCCAGACCCGGTCGATGCCCCCACTATTCAAGCCACCAATCTGGGCGACGGCCCGGCCCTCGATGCGGTCCGGGGCCACGTCGGTCCGCCGGAAGCGCCGGTCATCCGCGCGACCAACGACGGAGGCGGCCAGGGCATTCAGGCGACGAATAACGGCAGTGCCGCGACGATCGAGGCCACCAACAACGGCGACGGCCCGGCGGCGGTGTTCATCATCGATCCGGAGCTTACCCCGGCGCCGGCGATCCGGGCTACGAATACGCACCTGGGCTCCGCGGCGCTTTTCGAGAAGATCGGGGGCATCGACCCGGGTTTCTGTCCGACCATCGACGCGACCAACAAGGTGGGCGGTTCGGCGATTGAAGCCGTATCCCAGGGTGTCCCAGACCCGATCGAAGCCCCCACGATTCAAGCCACCAATCTTGGTGCTGGGCCGGCCATCGACGCGGTTCGGACTATCGTCGGCCCGCCGGATGCGCCGGTCATCCGCGCCACCAACAACGGCAGCGGTTCGGCGATTGAAGCCGTATCTCAGGCTATCCCAGACCCGATCAGTGCCCCCACGATTCAAGCCACCAATCTTGGCGGCGGGCCGGCCCTCGATGCGGTTCGGATCAACGTCGGCCCGCCGTCAGCGCCGGTCATCCGCGCCACCAACACCGGCCTGGGCATGGCCGTCGAGGCGGCCAGCGCGGACAGCGCCGCGACGATGCGGGCCACGAACACCGGCAGCGGACCGGCCCTCGAGGCGGTTCGGAACAACGTCGGCCCGCCGTCAGCGCCGGTCATCCGCGCCACCAACAACGGCCTGGGCATGGCCGTCGAGGCGGCCAGCGCGGACAGCGCCGCGACCATGCGGGCGACGAACACGGGCGGCGGACCGGGCGTGTACGCCTCGGCCACCAGCGGCAACGCCATCCACGGCATCAGCACCGCCGGCTCGGCGGGCTATTTCGAGGGCAACGTGCACCTCACCGGCAACCTGACCAAGGCCTATACCACCGGCACCTCCAGCCGGGCCGCGCCGATCGCCTACGCGAGCATCGATGGCCCGACCGGCATGGTGACCGCGGGCACACCCAACGTGAGCAGTGTGTGGGACAGCGCGAACCTGCGCTATGTGATCACCATCGCCGGGGAAGCCTACTCCTCCACCGGCTACATCACCACGGTCACGCCGATCGCCGGCGCCGCGCCGGAAGCCCTGTTCGCGGTCACCAGCAGCGGGTCTGGACAGCTCCGCGTTCGTATCATGAGCCCGCCGTCGGGAACCACCGGTTTGCAGAGGCCATTCCAATTCATCACCTACAAGCCGTAAGGCAGGATAAGGAGACTTACCGTGAAGCGGACCTTTCAACGCTGTGGCTATTGTTGGATAATACCTCTATTTTACCACCACCTACCGGCCCAGACCGGTCGGGTGGCCCATTCTTTGCGCCAGCAAAGGGTGGGGTCGCGATGATGGGAGATGGCGTCACCAGGTAACTTCGATACGATGGTTGTGTGCCCACTCGCGAACAGAACGAGCGCAAATTCGACCCATGGCGCGATCCGCCCGGCGGCGGACGGTGCTACCGGCTGGATGTTCAAGGGCACCACGGCTGGCGGGCCCGCTATTCAAAGGAAGTTGACGAGCGCTCGCGTAACGGTTCGTTTCCGGCAGGAAATCCACGACGAAACCGGCCGGCTCGTCGAGGTCCATCGGAAGTTTCCAATTGATGAGGGTCATCGAAAGGTGTAGGATGGGCACATGCAAGTCACCCGGCAAATGGTGGCCGATCAGATCGTCAGCTACCTTCACGGCCGCGGGTCGCTCCCGCAACTGGTGGATTGGGCGGAGCGAGAGATCATGACGGCGAGTTCGAGTCGCCCGCCGTTCGCGATGCGGTCGCACGGCTGGGCGTGGCGGATGTGCGGGCCTTTGGTCTGACCTGGGAAGATTGCCAGCGCTTGCTGCGCGATCTGGGTTTCGAGGCCCACGTGGAGATTGCACTGGTGAAAAGCTGACGCCCGCCGCCGGGTGGCACGCATCCCGATGTACATCGGGATTTTTGTGCGTGCGATCAGGGCGGAATGTACCGACAAAAAAGAACTTGTCGGTGCCACCCAAGGCGTCATTCGCAAACTGACTTGGGAGGTACACAATGAGACGCGCGAAACGAATCACGGTTATCACGTTCGCTATCCTCTATGCCGCGACGGCGGCTTTCGCCTTAATCGGCGGGGGATATGATCTGACGTGGAATACGTTCGATGGCGGCGGCGGGACCAGCACCGGCGGTGGATATGAAGTCTCCGGCACGATCGGCCAGCCGGATGCGAGTGCGGCCGATGCGATGATCGGCGGAAGCTACTCGCTCACCGGCGGGTTCTGGGGCGGGATATCATCGGCCTGCGCGCGGACGGTCGCTGGCAGACAGGTATTTTACAACAATTCCTTCTACGACTCGGCGGCAGCGGCGTGCAACACACTCGTGGGCCAGACTTGCAGCGACAATACGGCGATCGCCACCGACAAGACGGCGCTCAACCCCGGCGCGACCGCGGGCACCAGCAACTACATCAGTTTCAGCAGGGGCATCAACGGCTTGATGATCGACGTGTCGGCGGGCGCGGGTTGCAGCGCGCTGCCGGCCGGGCCGCTGGCCGCGTCGAATTTTGATTTCAAAATCGCCAACAGCGCCAACCTGGGCAGCTATGTCGCCGCGGCGGCGCCCACCAGCATCGACGTCACGCCCGGCGGCGGCACCGGCGGGGCGGACCGCATCAAAATCATCTGGGCGAACAACGCCATTCCCAATACCCGCTGGCTGCGGACGGTGGTGAAATCGAACGCCAATGGCGGTGCGTTGGACCTCGCGTCCGACAACGTGTTCTATTACGGTCTGGCCATCGGCGACAGTCTGACACCGGGCGTCACGCGCGTGGTGGTCAGCTCGACGGATGAGATCGACGCGCGCAATCATCCGCACAACAGTCTGAGCCGCGTGCCGGTGGCCACAAACTCCACGTACGCGGTGGCCAATGCGCCGGACGCCAAATACGACTATGACAAGAGCAGCACGGTCAGCTCGACCGACGAGATCATCTCCCGCAACAACCCGGCGAACTCGGTGAGCGGTTTGCTACTGCTGAACCCAGCGCCGTGACGGTTGGCCCGGATTATCCGCCACAGAGACCTGACGCGGCGAACTCGGTACAAGAGGGAGAGACGGAGAGATGGAGAGAAAGTCGGATCAGCGTGATCTCTCCCTCTCTCTGTCTCTCCATCTGCTTTACTCCGTGATCTCCATGTCTGCCTGTCTACGGTGTTAAAATCTCGAATCCGCTCTTGGGACCAGCCCCAGCCTTGGGCCGCGTGATCGCATACCGACGGGGAATCCATGGTCGAGATACCGTTCAGCGGTTGTATCCTGACCGGCGACAAATTACAATTCGGCGTGGGTTGGTGAAGAAGTGAACCGGCCCACGCATCAAAATCAGTAGTCATCGAGGGCAGCGTGCCCTCCGAAGTCGTCACATCACATGAAGGAGATGCTCATGAGGACAATGATGTTCGCCCGGTACGCGGCCGCGATGTCGTTGGGGCTGATACCCCTGGTGGCGGGGTGCGAGTCGACGGAAAAAACGGAAAAGCACGAGATGGCGTCATCGTCCGGGAGCGCGATGGGGTGCCAGGCGTGCTACGACGATTCCGTCGTCATCACGCAGGCGTCCGCCAAAGGCTCCCAGTGGGACAAACACCAGATCATCAAGAAGCATCATTGCGACGATTGCAAGTCGGAGGTGACGATCTACACCGAGGATGGCAAGCCGATGATCAAGTGCGCCCACTGTGCACCCAAAGGCGTGGCCTGCGATAAATGCCGGCCGCCCAAGTCGCGTTCGTGAAAATCGTCGACTCAGCGGGAACTTGTGGAACCGCCGATTCACGCCAATAAACGCAGATAAACCTGGCATCAGCATCTGCGTGCATCGGCGTTAATCGGCGGTTTCAATACCGAAACCGGGCGGCGATGGGCATGCGGCGGCCGGCGCCGAATGCTCGGCTGGTCACTTTCAGACCGGGGGGCATCTGCTTGCGCTTGTATTCGTTCGTATCCACCATGCGGACGACGCGGCGAACGATCTCGGGATCGAAGCCGGCGGCGATGATTTCCTCCGTGCTCTTTTCTTCATTGATGTAGAGTTGCAGGATAGGATCGAGGACATCGTATGGCGGCAGGGTGTCCTGGTCGGTCTGGTCCGGGCGGAGTTCCGCCGACGGGGGCTTGGTGAGCGTGCCGGGGGGGATGATCTCGCGACCCGCGCGCTCGTTGATGTAACGCGCGAGCGGGTAGATGAGCGTCTTGGGCACGTCGCTGATGACGGCCAGCCCGCCGCACATGTCGCCGTAGAGGGTGGAGTATCCAACCGCTAATTCACTCTTGTTGCCGGTGGTGAGCACCAGCCAGCCGAACTTGTTGGAGAGGGCCATGAGCGTGCTGCCGCGGATGCGGGCCTGGAGGTTCTCCTCGGTCACGTCGGGCGGGCGGCCGGCGAAGTGCGGCTGGAGATGGGCCTCGAATGCCTCGTGAATCCGCGTGATGGGGACAAGCTTGAAGTCGATGCCGAGGTTGCGGGCGACGGCTTCGGCGTCGGTGCGGCTGTGCTCGCTGCTGTAGCGCGAGGGCATGGCCACGCCGGTGACCGCCTGCGGGCCGATGGCGGCGGCGGCGATGGCGGCGGTAACGGCCGAGTCGATCCCGCCGGACAGGCCCAGCACGACGTGCTTGAAGCCGCATTTGACGACGTAGTCGCGCGTGCCCAGCACGAGCGCTTCGTAAACCTGCGCGACGCCCTGTGGGTAAGGCTCGATTGCACCCGAACGCGAAGAGCCAAGGTCAACGATCAGCATATCTTCCTCGAACGCTTTCGCCTGTGCGATGAGATTGCCCTGCGCGTCGAACGCGACCGACGCGCCGTCGAAGACCAGCTCGTCGTTGCCGCCGACCTGATTGATGACCAGCAGCGGGAGCTGGTGGCGGCGGGCCTGGTTGCTGAAAAGCTGAACGCGGAAAGCGTGCTTGTCGGCGGTGAAGGGCGAGGCGCTGATGTTGAGCATGACGCGGGCACCGGCGGCGGCGAGCTGGCCGATGGGGTCGCGGCGGTAAAGCTGGCGGCCGAACTGCTCGTCGTTCCAGAGGTCTTCGCAGATGCTCAGGCCGATGGGCACCTGCTCATGTTCGATGATGGCGATTTCGGGGCCGGGCTCGAAATAGCGCGACTCGTCGAACACGTCGTAGGTGGGCAGGAGCGATTTGTGCCGGACCTGCCGCACTTTGCCGTCGGCGCAGTAGGCGGCGGCATTGCGGAGGTGCCGGCCGACCGGCTCGATGTTCGGCTCGACGAAGCCGACGATGGCGGCGATGTCACGGCAATGCTCGGCGATGCGATGAACCGCGTCGGCGCCGGCCTGCACGAAGCGCGGCTTGAGCACCAGGTCGCGCGGCGGATAGCCGATCACCGACAGTTCGGGAAAGGCGACCAGCGTGGCCCCCTGGTCGCGGGCGACGGCGATGCGGGCGATGATCTTCTCGGTGTTGCCGACAATGTCGCCGACGAGCGGGTTGATTTGAGCCAGGGCAATTCGCATATCTTGTGATGTGCGTGTCAAGATTGAGCATCCCAGCGCAATCCGGTCGAAAGGATATTACCCATGATCTTGATCTTGACCCGTCCCACTACGTACATCGTAGTCACCCATTTAGCGCCAAGCGATGAGAGTTTGCGTTCGGCGGCGGCACCGGTATCCGTCGAGACGGCGCGAACGGCATCGCGGACGATCGTGACGCGCTGGCCTCGTTCGAGCAGGCCCTGTGCCGCCAACTGGACACAATAATCGGTGGCCACGCCGAAAACGACGAACTCCGCGCCGGCCAGTGCATGCGTGATCTCTTCAAAGTGCGGGTTGTCGAACGCGCTCAGCGTCGGCTTTGGAAAGATGAGTTGATGGTACTGCTTCAGTAGCGACAGGGGTGAACCCGGCAACGGCGCATCCGGTTCGAACGTCAACGAGCGGACCATCAATGTCACGGGCAGCTTCCGCTGGCCCGGCGTGCCCCGGACGCAGTGCGGCGGCCAGTCGCGGAATTCCGGATCGTCCAGCGCATGATCGTCAACCGAGCTGAGCACCGGGACCTTCGAGCGGGCCGCGAACGTGAACAGCCGCTCGAGATTCCCGACGATCTCCTCCGAGCCGGGGACGTAAAGCCTGCCGTTCGGATCCATGAAATCAAACTGGGTATCGATATCCACGAAGGCAAGCTGATGAGCGGACATGGTTATTCACCTCGTTCTCCTTTATTTTAGTGGATGTTCGGAGCGCGGGCCAGTTGCCATGCCGCAGGGCAACGGCGACAATGCCAGCACAGAACTGTTGTTCATGAGGAAGACGTTGTCATGAAGATTCACGAATATCAGTCGCGTGAGTTACTCGCCCAGGCGGGGGTGCCAGTGCCGCCGGCGGAAGAGGCGGAGACGGTGGACGAGGCGGTGGCGACCGCCAAGCAGATCGGCGGAGCAGTAGTCGTCAAAGCGCAGGTGTTCGCCGGCGGTCGGGGAAAGGCCGGTTTCGTCAAGTTGTGCGCGACGCCGGAAGAAGTTTGGCGGGCGGCGCAGTTCATGCTGACGCACCGGATGGTCAGCCCGCAGACGGGTCCGGAGGGGATTGCGGTCAAGACACTTCTGGTGGCGGCCGCCGTCGATATCGCGAAGGAATACTACATCGGCATGGTCATCGATCGGACTCGCCGATGCCCGGTCATCATGGCCAGTCGCGAGGGCGGCGTGGAGATCGAGGAAGTCGCGGCGCGGCACCCTGACGCCATCATCAAGGAATGGATCCACCCGCACATGGGCCTTCAAACTTACCAGGTTCGACGGCTGAGCCGGGAACTGGGCCTTACCGAGAAGGAGCACGCGACGACAGCGGAGAAGGTGTTCCGCGGATTGGCGGACACGTTCATGAAATACGATGCTTCACTGGCGGAGATCAATCCGCTGGTGCTGA
>CAYLLT010000020.1:0-67261 GCA_964384465.1 uncultured Planctomycetales bacterium
CTAGCAGCCTGTGGCAGAAGTGCGGCGGAGCGCCGTGGCACGGGCATCTTGCCCGTGAAAACACGGCCTGGAAGGCCGTGCCACGATTTCTGCCACGGACTGCTAGGGACAATTCGGGGCGTTCTGCCCGTTTCTGGCATTCACGGCCAGCAGATCGCCGGTGCTGATGCCCCCGTCCATATTTACATCGTAGCGCGCCGTTGGCGTGACCACGGCCTGGCCGATGCGTGCTTTGACGGCGAGCAAATCACCAGTAGTCACAGTTTTATCCCCGTTGGCATCGCCGGCCAGGGCCGACAGACATCGACTGCGATCCCCGCTCAGGACCACGCCGGCGGTCGATTTCACCGCGGTCCCGATCGTCACGTTATACGTGTCCGCGTTTGGCAGCGCGGGTGAGAAGTTAATGGTCACACTGGTGCTGCCGGCGTTCAGCGTTGTTGCGCTGACTTGTGCGGAGACATTGCCGTGGGTGACGCCGGTCACGGCGATCTGCCCAACGGGGACCGTCGCCGGGTCGAGCGCGCGATCAAATGTGACCCGCAATTCCTTGACGCCGCTCGTCCGCGGCTCCACGTAGCCGTTGTTGATCTGGCTGTACACTTTGCCGACACCGCTGCCGTGTGTTACCGCGATCTCCCATTTCGTGATGATCGGCGCAGGCGGGCAGCCCTGGAGGCCCGGCGGGTTGCCCGCGGGTGTCGTCGGGCACAAATCGCAGGCGTCGATCACGCCGTCCGCGTCGGTGTCCGGTTCGCATTCATCGGGCACGCTGTTGAGGTTGCAATCCGCGGTGCTTCCGCCGGCGATCTGGCACGTGTTGCCGGCCGCGAGTTCAACCGTGCGCCGCTGCGGGCTGTGGAAGACCAACGTGCTACCGGAGGTCAGCGTCGTCGCGTCGAGGAGCCAGTATTCCGTGATCGCGTTTGAGTAGCGTTTGACCAGGAACCGGCGGGCATCGGTCGTGAACAAGCCGATGTCGACGGGTGCGCCGCTCTCATTGATGCCCAGGTAATAGTTTGACGTGATCGATTCCCTGAACCGCATGACGGTCACGTCGGGTGTATCGATCACGGGGGTGAACGAGGCGGCCCGAGCGGTGCTGTCCGGCTCGGGTGCGTGCGGGACGAGAAGGCTGCTAAAGTGCAGCGACGTGTTCGCCGCCATCAGAAGGCTCTTCTTGTACCAGATCCGCTGTTTCATGGTGTTGAGCACGGTCACCGGATACACCCCCGCCACCCCAATCGCGTAGGTCACGTCGTCAAATTGGAAATACGCCTGGGCATCCGGCAGGAAGGTCACCAGCAGGTCCCACGGGTGATTTTCCCACTGCATGAGATAGTACCAGCCCCACACCGGGGCCACCGGCAGCGTGGTCAGGCAGGTATTCATCCAGTTGGCGCCCGAGGGACCATAGGTGCTCACCGTCTGCCAGGCTGGGCCCACGTCGGCCGTGAACGAATCATTCGCGGTCAGCGTGTCGTGCACCCACATGAACTTGTTCTTCACGAAAAAGATGCGGCGATCGAGTGTCGCGGGGGCATACATGTATTGATTGACGCGTACCTGCGCGTAAGTGGCCAGTTGCCCATCAGCCATGACCGGTACCGACGTTTCCATATTCGGCCACGGCCCCCCCAGTATCCCCACTTCTTGAAGCTGGAAACTGTTGTGATAGCCATGGTCGGAAACGAAATACGGCTCATTCGACAACAGCAGACTGCCGTTCGATGTCATGCAGTTGATGGCCGCAGTGTCGATATGACCGTGCCCCAGCGGGGGAGCCAGCTCAACGATCGCGTACATGTCCGCCGCGTTCCATCCGCTGCGGAGGACGAGTTTGTCGGGAATTGTCTGGGGCAGCAGGACGGCCGCATAGCCGGTGGCGGCGCGCTCCGCGTCGTCGCACCAGCGAACGGCATGCCGCGAGGTGAGTGCGCTGCTGGATGCCGGCTGGACCTCGGCAACGGTATCGTCGGCGGCCAGATAGCCGGCCATCAGATCCGACATCATCGTGAGCCGGATGTTGCCCCATTCATCCATGTTCGCGATCCGGTCGGTCGTCCATTCGAACAGCCGATGCGCCGTCCACTTGAAGCGCCCGTCGCGGTAGACCGTCGCCCATTTCTCCATCAATGAAATCCACTTGCCGGGCCCGGTATTCTGCCCGGACGTCTCGCCGTACTCGGGAAGCATACCGATCGGCGAAGCCTGCGCAAAAAACCGCTCGACCAGGGCCTGCATCTGGGCGTCGAGATAGACTTGATCCTCACCGGTGGCGGTCAGCCAGGCATCCACCAGCGACCACCATTGAGAGTTGTAGTTGATGCTGTTCTCGAAGGCATCGCGCAAGGTCCACCAGTCATTCCAGACGGTCTGCCAGTATGCGTGGCGCGCCGCCTCCCCGGCATCGCCGGGATACAGCAAAGACAGCATCCGGCGGCTCGTTGCCGGGGCCATGGCCAGGGTGACGGCGCCGTATTCAAATGGCGACTGCCTCGATTCGAGCATGAGCAGATACTGCCGGACGAAGGCGTGATCGTCGACGGTCAGAGTGGGACTATCCTTGATCCACAGGTAAGCCTGGGTCGGCGCGATCGCGGCATCGAAACGGACCGCCTGCCCCTGGCCCGGCCCGACTGTCAGGTACGCGTTGCTGCCCCGCAGGAACTGCATGGCCATCTGGGCGTACGCCTCCTGGTGAAGCACGTGATAGAAGAACGCCTCGTACATGGCGTACTCCTGCTGATACGGTGCGTTGGGGTCGCCGGCGACCGCGTAGTTGGAGGCCGCCCGGTTCAGATAGTACTGCCGGATAAAGTCGTAATAGTCGTCGCGGGTGATGGCCCGCGGCGCCGGCAGGGGCGGCGGATTCAGCCAGCGATCAGGTGTTATTGCGGGTATTTCGGTGAGCCAGCCCACCGTCTTGATGTAGTAACCGGCGGGCGCGCTGCTGGCCTGCCCGTCATTGACGACGAAGAAGAAGGTGTCGGAGCCCTCGTACCCGGTGGTGGGCTTATAGATGACGTAGTTTCCGCCGTTTGACAGGCTGTACGGCAGCTCTGAATTCTGGATGACGTGCAGCCCCTCGGCGAGCGTCCCGTGGGTGGGGAGCGTCACAATGATATACGTCAACGGGTCGCCGTCAGCGTCGGTGCCCGTGAGCGTAAAGCCGGCAGCCTTGTTGACCGGTATATCGACGCTCCGCTCGATTCCGACGGGGGGCTGGTTCTCGGCGAAGGCGGCATTCTGTCCGCCAACGACGAGGGACAGACTCACCGATGCGAGCGCCACGAGGCATGCGATCCGCAGCGCCCGATGTGCGCTGGCTGCATCAAGACAAGTCTTTCTCGGTGATCCCAATGATTTACCCCTGTGGAAGGTCGGACCGAGGAAGGAGCTTCTTTCGGAGGATAAGTCTACCGCATCTTGCCGTGCATGCAAGCGAAAAAATCCGCGAACATTAAGGAATTTGATGATGGAGTCGGCGTCCGGCTGTTCAGCATCGCTGCAAAACGCGGTTTTCGATGGTCTGAAGCAGCAGAGGCAGGGAAATGGCTCAGCGGTCTTGGCAAATGACGCGCTGCGGAACAGGTCCATGCCTGGTTATATAATCAGCAGCATCGGGAGTTCTGTAGGGTCCGCTCCGCGGACCTTCAGATTTGATTTGATCTCCAGGCCCGCACAGCGGACCCTACGCACTGAACCCTGACCCCTAAACCCTGAACCCTCAACCCCGTCACGGCGCCGGGTTCAGCAGCAGCAGACCATTCACCGAGTTCGCCGGGTTGTTGCGGGCGATGATCTCGTCCGTCGAACTGACCGTGCTGCTCTTGTCATAGTCGTATCTGGCATCCGGCGCATTCGCCGCGGCATACGTGGAGTTCGTCGCCACCGGCACCCGCCTCAAACTGTTGTGCGGGTGATTGCGGGCGTCGGTCTCATCGGTTACGGTGACGATCGCCTGCGTCCCGTTCGGTGTCAGGCCCTCACCGATCGCCAGCCCGAAGTAAAAGACGCTATCGTCCGTCAGGTCGAGCTGGCCCCCGCTGGCATTCGATTTGACCACCACCCGCAGCCATCGCGTGTTCGGAATGGCGTTATCCGCCCAGATGATCCTGACACGATCCGACCCGCCGCTCCCGCCGCCGGGCGTCACGTCGATGCTGAGCGGGGCCGCCGCCGCGGCATACGATCCAAGGTTCGCGCTGTTGCCGACCTTGAAATCGAAGTTGGACGCCGAAAGCGCGCCCCCCGGCAGCGGTCCGCACGCCCCCGACATCACATCGATCATCAACCCGTTGATGCCCCGGCTGTAACTGATGTAATGACTCGTCTCCGCGGTCTGACCGGGATCTAGCGCGGACTTGTCGGTCGCGAGCGCGGTGTTGTCGTTGCAGGGGTTCGCCCCGGTCAGCGTGGTGCAGGCCTTCGAGTCTGAGTCGTAGAACGAATTGTTGTAAAAGATGTGCCGGGCGACAATCGATCGCGTGTTCAAACGCGAGATGCGAAAGAGCCGGCCGTCCGCCTGCGTGAACGGGCCGAAGGTCATGACCACGAGGTGGCCGTAGGGATCGACCTCAACGTCGAGCGGGTTGAGGAATCCGCGGGCGAAGACCGTCGCCTGGCCGGTCGGTTGATCGGCATCACTGAGATCCGGGACCACGCGGACCACGTCCATGCCGACGCCGTTCGGGTCATCGAGTTCATAATCGAACCGGGCGATGAACAGGTTGCCTTCGTAGCCGCTGCCCCAGCACCCGCCCGCCGGATAGAAGTCCAGTCCATCGGCCGAGGTCCCCAGCCCGAGCTCCAGCACGGGCGGAACGGCATCGGGAGGCGCGCTTTCCTGTGGAAACCCGTGGTGCCCTCCCGGGACCACCCGGTGCAACTTCTCCGGCCGGAGCGGCGTATCCTGCCCGTTGTCCCCGACCCACACGCGGTGCTGCGCATCCACACCGATCCCGAAGGGATTGCGGAATCCGTATGCGTATACGCTCGGCAGGTTGTTCGAGGCGTTGAAATCGACCTGGAGCAGATCGACCCGCAGCACGGTCGCGGCCGGAATCGGCTGCGTGTTGTCCGCCTCACCGTCGTCGGTGCGCGAGCCCTGGCCGACGTAGAGAATGTGGCCGTCGATCGCAAGCTGATCGTTGTGGTGGCCGGCGTTGGGAAGCTGGGTGACAAATCGCTGCTGCGTTTCGTAGATGCCGTCGTGGTCAGAATCGAGCAGCCGCGCCAGGAAGCCGGTATCGTACGCGGACTCGTTGGAAGAGGCATAGAAATCACCGTTCTCGTCGAAGGCGATTCCGAGCAGGTTGCCCCCCACGTTTGAGGCCACGACCGTGCCCGATCCCTGCACACCATCGGGCCCGTAGTCGAACGCGAAAATGGTTCCGGTTCGGGTGGCCACGTACAGCCGGCCATCAGGCCCGAAGGTGATCTGCGTGGGCCACGGCAGGCCGGTGGCCTCCTGCGTTAATACGAAACCCGCTTCAAGAACTACGGGCTCCCCCCGCGCTGCCAACGTACAGGTCAACGACATCGTCCCGATAAAAAGCCCTGCCAATGACCGCGACATTCGATCTCTCCTTCGTTTCCAGTGGACCATGCAATCGATTCCGTACTCATACCGTCTGACATAACTCCGTGGTGGGACCGGTATCCCGCCGGTCTCCGCAGCGTTCTGTCAACCCCCCACTTCCTCTTCGCCAGTGGATGACGCTTCCTGACACGCATTCCGGCGGCTTCTGTGTCTTTTTTCCACCGCATCCGACGGGCCTCCCCCAAGGCCCGTGTGGTCTGGAGTCAGTGAGGCGAAGCGCGGTTCACAGCGCGTGCGCGATTCAGTCTGCGCAGTGGGGATCGTAGTTGCCCGCACCGCTGTAGCAGCGCTGAAACGCGCCGTAATCATCAAGGTCGCCGTCGCCGTCGTTGTCCACGTCGCACGCGGCGAACTGCGCGGCTGTGCATCCCGTGGCCGGCGGGCCGAAGATCGTCGGGCCCGTCACACATAGTTTGAATTGATCGTAATCGTCCTCATCCACGCGGCCGTTCAGATCGAAATCGAACCGCAGCGGCGGACAGCCGGAAAGACCGGGCGGATTACCCGCCGGCGTAGTAGGGCAGAGATCAATGCAGTCGGCTATGCCGTC
This sequence comes from uncultured Planctomycetales bacterium, assembly GCA_964384465.1. GTDB lineage: Bacteria > Planctomycetota > Phycisphaerae > UBA1845 > PWPN01 > CAYLLT01. The sequence continues at coordinate 6,156 of CAYLLT010000020.1, forward strand.
ACCGTCCGCGTCATCAGGACACGGAACAATCATTTCCCTCGTCTGATAAGGCACACCTTCTGTTGATTGCATGACCGCGTAAACGACGTCGCCGGGACTCAGTGCGAGGTTGTTAAAGATCACCGAGTTATTCCCGTTCGGAACCACCGGCGGCCCGAGCTGTGCCCCGTTCTTGTACAACGTCACGTTGGCCGCATCAGCGTCCACGCCGGAGACGGTGACCGATGTCGCCCCCGCGGAGAGCGGACCCAGCAGCGGCGCGGCCACATCGACGCGCTGAAGCTGAAAATCGTCAACATAGATGGCGTAATCGGGCTCATCGTCCGGCATATCCCGCATCACGAGAAACATCCCGATGTCCTGTGTCGTCGGCGGTAGTCGCACCGGGCAGGCGACGGTTATCCATTCACCGCTGATCGGGTGAATCTCCACCAGCCCGCGTCCAACGACAAAGACGCCCGCCAGCGAGATGTTTGTTCTGGCCGGCGCCTGGATGTAAACCGTGCCCCGGGTGGGCGGCGTGTCGGCATAGACCCGAACGAACAGAATGTAATCGGCTGTCGTGGCATACGATAAGTTCGAGACGCTTTGATAAATGTACGATTCCGATCCGCTCGCACCGGCGATCTTGACCACTTTCCCCTGGTTCGAGCCGGAAGCCGGGTCGTCCACGACCGAGAAGGGATTCGATACGCCGTCGGCGACGCTTGTGCGCCAGTGATCGTTCAGGCTGGTATTGCTGAAGCCAGGGTCCGCGTTGAGCGGAGTCATGGCCGGCGCCTGGCATAGATGATTCCACACGCTTTTGGAGATGCTCAATTCCGTCACCAGATCCGGATAAGCGGCCGGATCAATACTGTTTATCGTGCTGGTCACGGCCGCATCGTCCTTCATCGCCAGCAGCCGGAACATCAGATCACGGTCCCACCATTTGCCCATGAGGTCGAACAGGTAGTGCTTGGGAATTCCGCCCGCGACGCCCATGATGTGATCGTTTCCGTGTGTATTGTCCAACGGCCACGGTTTGACCCAATCCATCCGATCCTGCTCGGCAACGATGCTGTCTTGCAACACGCCGGCGGCTTCCACGACCTGGCCGGCCAACGCTTCCGTATGCGCCAGGGTCGCTGCGCGACGCGCCTGTCCGGTGATGGCCCAGTAGCCGTATTGCGCGCGCATCAACCAGGCCCGGTTCTTCTGGTGTGTCGTAGCTGAACTGCCGGGGGCCGTCGCTGCCGCCACGCAATCGTCGAGCGTTTGAGCGCTGTGCTCCAGTAGCTGCGCAACAGTCGGGTGGTCGAGGTACTCGGTCGCAATCACACTTACGAATGAACCTCTGGCGTATCTGAGATAATTCAAACTCCTGGCGCCGGCGCCATCAACCCCGGACCAGAAATCGTCCCAATCCGTGTAGAATTCGACCAGGTGGGAGGCCGCCTCAGGCCCGACGGCGGCCGTGCACCAATCGGTCAGGAGGCCGGGACCGTTCTGGTCGTCGAAGATCTTCAGGTCCGGCTTCCAGAGCAGTTTGAAGTAGGCATAGAACTTGAACGCCTCGCCCCAGTTGGGGTAGTGCTCGGATCGACTATGCCGCACGCCGGCGTTGTAGTCCGACTGGAGATAACGCGAAATCTCCGACAGGTGCGGCACCGGCGCCAGAGCGCTGGCGAGATAGTCATACGCTCCGAGGTCGCCCGAGGTCACGTTCGCCCAGCGCCCAAGCAGCGCTTCGTATCGGGCGCGCTGACCGACACCCGCGCGATCATCCACCAGCTTGAGACGCTCGAACGCGAAGAATGGGATCACGTGGTCATCCACCATGGGACCGAGTGGCCCGAACCCCGCTCTCCCGTCTCGTGTGTCACGGTCCGGCGGATCGAATGTCTCGTCATAGGCCAAAGCCCCCAGATACTTGTTATTGCCATATCCGGAATAGGAAGGGCCGCGCAGCAGCGCGACGGCTTCATTGGCCCATTGGAAGTAACTCCAGGACATGTCTCGAAGGCCGATGCTGTTGAAGGCGACCCGGGTCGTACAATCAGCCGGCGGATTGGTCGTGCAACCTTCAGCCACCGGTTCGCGGGCGAAAGACGCGACGCTGGTGTCGCGCTTTGTCGCCGGCCCGGTATCCTCAAGTCCGATCGGGAAGCTGGCGGCTTCTTGATTATCGTCGAAATACATCTTCAGGCGATCCGCCGCAGCAGCAGCCAGTGCACTCGCGGAGAAGTTGGGAAACCAGTCCGTCTGGTAATCGTAGACGGGGATCAATTGATCGGGGTAGAACTCAGGATGCGAACCGCCGTAAATGCTCGGCGGGAACAGACGGTGTGTATTGTGCGACGGATCGACCCGCGAGTTTCCGCGCAACTTCCGCGTCCACTGTCGTTGGGTGGAGATCACCCCGTTGCTCGAAAACCCGTAGCCGCTCCCGGCGCGGGTCAGATACGCCGGGCTCTCGCGCACCTCCGTCTGCGGGATCGTCAAAATGGTATGTACCGGGACATGATCGCCGCGGACGAGATACTTCCCCGCGCCATCCGCCGGAGCATCAACCGGCGCCGGCTCGATCTGCGCCAGTTCCGCGGACGTGAAATGTGAATCGGGCATCACCCACCTGACGCCCAGGTGGCGCTCCAGGAACTCATACGTTCCGTTTTCCGTCCCTTCCTCTGTCGGCCCGGCGATCACGTGGTTCGCGTCATCGAGACCCTTCAGAACGTACCCTTCATCATCGAGATCGATGAGGCTGATGGCGGTCATGCCGCACTGCGACTGGCCCAGATGAACGTTGATCCCTGAGGCCAGGCAACTCGTATCGATGTCCACGGTCGCGTTCGGCAGGCTCTCGGACAGGTACGTCTTAAGCATCTCGGCGGTGGCTTCTCGCTGTAGCTTGCCCTTGAGGTGATAGATGTAGATACCCGCCCCGCCGGGAATCGCATCGGGACTCCTGATGATGGATTCCAACCTGATGGAACTATCAGAGAGTCTCTCTTCGATTCTATACGCCCTGAGCAGGCCTGGATTGAGATCTTCGAGATAGTAACCCTTCGCCTCTGTCACCAGGAAGGTGTCGCCGGGTACGAAGGTGTAGCCCTGGAATGCATTCGCGTTTCCGGTCAAGACGCGGTTGCCGGGCTCGAAAGAAGCATCCGTGACCGCGGTGCGAGAGGGGATCACAATCCGGATCGCACTGTGCGCCCAATCCGTCACGTTGACCGATGGGTTCAACGTAACCAGCAATAACCAGAATACCAAGGGATAATTACCTATTCCTTGTCACGGATCAAAAAATCGCGGATCAGTCCGCGCAATGCGGATTGTAATTGCTTGCCCCGCTGTAACAGCGCTGGAAATAGCCGTAGTCGTCGTTGTCACCGTCGCCGTCGCTGTCGACGTCGCACGCGGTGAACTGCGCGGGGGTGCATCCGGTTGGCGGCGGGCCGTAAATGGTCGGACCCGTCCGGCACAATTTGAATTGATTGTAGTCGTCCTGGTCCACGCGGCCGTTCAGATCGAAATCGAACCGCAGCGGCGGGCAGCCGGAAAGACCGGGCGGATCACCCGCCGGCGTCGTCGGGCACAAATCGTTGCAATCGGCCGTACCGTCGCTGTCGGTGTCGGTGTCCGGCGTGCCGCAGCCGCATTGACCCGGAGCGATCTTCCCCACATCGTTCGGACAGCCGTCGCCGCAGTTGGGCGTACCGTCGTTGTCGTCATCGGGACTGCTCACGGTGAACGTGTTCGGACAATCACTGCCAATGTCGGCCGCGTCCTTGACCGTAACCGTCACCGTCGTATTTCCGAGACCGACCAGCGTCCCAACCAACGGGCTTTGCGTTTTCGTCAGCGAGCCGGCGGGCGTGCAATTGTCCGTCGCGGTGACATCGGCCGTAAAGTCCGGCACCGGCGCCTGACAATTGCCATCAGCGGGCGCGAACTGCGCCGGTCCGCACGACGAGATCGCCGACGCGGTCGTATCCACCACCGTCACGTCCACCGTGCAGTTGGCGGTATGCCCGTGCCCGTCATCGGCCGTGACCGTGACCGTGTGCGCGCCGGGGCCGACGGGCGTGCCGGCCGGCGGATTCTGCGTCGTGAGCACGTTCGGATTGCACCCGTCGGAAGCACTCGCACCGCTCGCAAGCTCCGGGATCGCCGCCTGGCAATTGGCATCCGCGGAGATCGGCGCCGGCGCCGCCAGACACGTCACGTTCGGCGACAGCGTATCCTGCACGGTCAGCATACGCGACGCGGTCACGTTCGGCGGAGTGCCGCCCGGATGCGATGCCGTCCACGTCACCGTCGTCGTGCCCAGCGGCAGACACGCCGGAGCATCGTTGCCGATCGTCGTATCGTTATCACAGTGGTCTTGCCCCTGCGGTTGCGCCAGCCACGCCGCAACGACGGTGTCCGTCTTCGGCGTGCCACTGCTGCTCGGACTCGTGCAGCCCTGACATTCGACGATCAAGTCGCTCGGCAGATTCGTAATCATCAGCGGCGCGTCCTCGCTCACGACGATCATCCGTGTCGCCGTGCTGGGGTTGCCGGAAAGATCGGTGGCCGTATACACCGCGTGATACGTCCCCTCGACCTGCGTGTTGGGGAAGCCTTCCGGATAGCTCGGCGGCCCGACGGAGATCGCTCCGTCGCAACTGTCGCTCGCCGTCGCACCCTGCTCCACGTACTGATTGGGCTGATTGTTTTGGCAGGTAAAAGCATTGGGCGTGCCGCCGGTGATGGTGATCACCGGCCCGGTCACATCGTTGAGCGTCAAGGTCCGCGTGCACATCACCTGATTGTTCGCCGCATCCTTGACCGTGAGCGTCACTGTGTGCGGTCCCTTACCGGTGACCGTGCTGCCCGCCGTCGGGCTCTGCGTCCTGGTCAGCGAACCGCCGGCCGTGCAGTTGTCCGTAGCCGTCACGCCGGCCGTGAAATCCGGCACCACGGCCTGACAATTGGCATCGGCATTGACGGCCTGATTCGGACCGCAATCGGTAATGGTGGGAGCAGCGGCGTCATTCACTGTGAAGCTTTTCGTACACATCGCCGGGTTGTTGGCCACATCCTTGACCGTGATGGTCACGGTTGTAGCACCCAGGCCCACCAGCGTACCGGCAATGGGACTCTGCGTCCTGGTCAGCGAGCCGGACGGCGTGCAGTTGTCCGTCGCGGTCACGTCGCCGGTCATATCGGGAACGGCCGCCTGGCAACTGCCGTTCGCCGACGCGGATTGATTCGAGCCACAGGAGGTGATCGACGGAGCGGTGATGTCGTTCACGGTGAAACTCTTGTTGCACATCGCGCTGTTGTTCGCCGCATCTTTCACGGTAATGGTCACCGTGGTCACACCCGCGCCGACCAGCGTGCCCGCCGTCGGGCTCTGCGTCTTGGTCAGCGACCCGGAGGCCGTGCAATTGTCCGTCGCGGTCACGTCGCCGGTCATGTTGGGCACCGCGGCCTGGCAACTGCCGTTCGCCGACGCTGATTGATTCGAGCCACAGGAGGTGATCGACGGAGCGGTGGTGTCGTTCACGGTGAAGTTCTTGTTGCAGATCGCGGAGTTGTTGGCGGCGTCCTTCACAGTGATCGTCACGCTGGTTACGCCCAGCCCAACCAGCGTGCCGGCAATGGGACTCTGCGTCCTGGTCAGCGAGCCGGACGCCGTGCAGTTGTCCGTCGCGGTCACGTCGCCGGTCATATCGGGAACGGCCGCCTGGCAACTGCCGTTCGCCGACGCCGACTGATTGGAACCACAGGACGTGATCGATGGGACGGTAGTATCGTTGACAGTGAAGCTCTTCATGCACGTGGCGGAGTTGTTCGCCGCATCTTTCACGGTAATGGTCACCGTGGTCACACCCGCGCTGACCAGCGTGCCCGCGAGCGGGCTCTGCGTCTTGGTCAGCGAGCCGGACGCCGTGCAATTGTCCGTCGCGGTCACGTCGCCGGTCATGTTGGGCACCGCCGCCTGACAACTGCCGTTCGCCGACGCTGATTGATTCGACCCGCAGGAGGTGATATTCGGCGGCGTGGTGTCGTTGCCGCCGGTCAACGTGAAGGCGCCGGTTCCCGTGACACGTTTGACCAGGATGTACGCCCGCCGACTCGCCACCGGCGTGTAGCAGATCGATTCGTTGACGTTCGTGCCCACGTTGGCACTCGACGCGAGAATCACCGGGTTGCCTTTGGTGTCAGGGACGCTGTCGTAAACGTACAAATCGTAGTCGCCGCCGCTCATGCCGGTCAGGATGAACGCGACAGGCGTACCCGAGGTGAGGTCCATGTATCTTCCGGCGGCCCGCCGGTCAGTGACCAGCGAACCGAGCGAATCGCTCAGCGGGCTGATCAGCGGCAGCGTCAATGCATCGACCGCGGCATCCGCGTTGATCATCCCGTAGCCCTCGAACGTATCCTTGTTCTTTCCGGTAGTGGCGTTATTGGATGCCCGTTCGAGCGTCGGGTTGTTGGTGCTGACTTCGCGCGTTTGATTGGTTTCCGTGGCCGAGGCGCACAGCAGCATCTTCACGAACAGCGCATCGGCTGACGAAGCGAAACTCCACGTATGACCCGCCTGCTGCCAGGCGTCGATCACCAGCGCAGCGCAGCCCGCCACGAACGGCGACGCCATCGAAGTCCCGCTGATGTTCAGATAATCGTTGGCCACCTGATCGGACAAGGCCCCGTCGGCATCGCCATCATTGGAATCGATGGACATGATCTTGCTGTACTTCGCGGTCACCGTGCCGCCGGGTGCGATCACATCCGGCTTGTAGTCCTCCGTGGCGTCGGGCACGTCGGTCCAGATCGATGTGTAGTCGGTGAGCTGGTTGATGTCATTCGCCGCGCCCACCGTGATGACTTTGCCCGCCCGGCCCGGGTCTGTGGTCTCTCCCGTAGGCCCATCGTTACCCATGGAATTGCAGACCACGATGCCGTTGTCCACGGCGGTGTTGGCTTTGGCCCGAAGCGTGGTGTCCTCCGCACCGGGCGTGATCAAACCGATGCTCATGTTGAGCACCTTGATGTTGTGAGCCACCCGCTGCGTCACCATGTCGTCCAGCGCTGCGCCGATATCAGTGGTGCTGCCCGAGCCGGCATTGGTGAATACCTTGCCCCCCGCCCAGCGGCAGGCCGGAGCCACACCGCGAAACAGGTTGAAGCTGTCACCGACGCCGAAATTGGACACATCCGCCGAAACGGTGTTTGCGGCGGAGTAAGCCTTGCCACCCGTGTTGCCGGTGTTAGCACTGTTGTATGAGGAGTAGAGGCGCGGTGCCCCGCTCGCCTGAGGGTTTGCCAGATTGTTGTTGGTTACCGAAATCGGAGAGCTAGAACTGGACAAGATCGATCCGATCGCAACGTAACCAAAGGAGCTGTTTACATAAGCTTGGCCGTGCTGAGCGCTGCGTCCACCGCCGGTCGCCCAGATCATGTTGCTGACCCAGTCAAACTGCGTGACGGCCGCCGGCAGCTCGTGCGGCGAGGGATAGAAGGATCCTGCCATGCTGGGGAATGTGCCCTGGTCCGTCCAGCGGATCGTCGTGGGATTGACCCCGGAAGCCGCCCCGGTGCCCAGAGCGATACCCGCTACGTGAGTGCCGTGCGACTGGAAACCAATTGGAGTCGCTGACGCATCGCTGGTGTAGTCGTGCCAATACTCCATGCGGCCCGCAAGGTCTGTGTGGCTGTCATCCACACCGGTGTCCACGATCGCAATCGTGATGCTGGTGTCGCCGTCATATCCGTTATTCCAAAGATACGGCCGCACGCGCCCGTTGCGGCAGGCCTTGTCCAGGTGCAACTGGATCGGCTGTGACTCGATCACGCCCAAGAGCGAGGGTCCGGCTCCCTGCACGGCGCCGCGAATCGTGCTCAAAGGGAGCGTGCCGTTCCATCCGTAGCTGACGCTCTTGTAGATGTGTGTAATCCGGCCGCCGAGCTTGGCGAACTGATCGAGCTGCTGCTGCCGGATCTGCGCGGAAAAAACGAACTCGACGGAAACGCTTTCATCCACCGCCAGCGGCGCCGTGGCCGGATTCGCGCGGTTGTTTTCAAATTGCAGGACTTTCGTTTCAAGCCCGTCGTCGATCTGGTCTGAATTCGAGTCCGTTTCGAGGACGGCGGGAATGGTGGGGCGGATCGCCGGTTCCGCCGGAGCGACAATCTGGTCAGCGGTGAGAGGGATTCCCGCCCGACTCACGCCGGCCGACAACAGCAGAAGGAACACGCAGATGCCCGGCATCCATCCCCACCCGCATCGTGTCTTCGCAACACACATCCTGATACTCCCTCCGTAGGTCCTCCGGACACCTGTTTCCACTGATACCGATGCTTTGGAACCGCCGCTGAACGGCTCATCCTGAAGGGAGTGTTTTCAGCCGTGCTGACTGGAGAATAGTATAGCAGATTGGAGCAGGTTTATAAACAGAAAAATGTCAGGATAATGCTGGCGGAATGTATGACACTTGGGCGGGTTGCCTTTTCGATAGGACCGCGGCGTTTTATTGCCGCCAACCCGCGTCCGCAACGCCAGAGCGGCGATAAATTGCCGCGGTCCTGTGGATAGGGAGCTCCCCGGACCCGCCTGAATTGTGAATGACCCGATAAAATTGGTGAACGCCTCGCCCACCTCATTTTGATTCCGGCCAGTCGTGTAGGGTGGGTCTTGACCCACCTTCGACAAATCACCCATTGCTGGTGGGTCAAGACCCACACTACGAAACTCGCTTTCCGCTTGAACCCGTCCTTGCCTCAGTGTATATCTGGGCACGTAGATCAACCGAGAAATAGGTGAAACGATGGCGGCTGACAGGCGGTCGCAGATTCCGCTGGGGCGAATCGAACGAAGCATTCTGCTCGTGCGCGGTCAGAGGGTCATGCTCGACGCCGATCTCGCCGCACTTTACGGCGTAGAAACGCGCGTGTTGAATCAGGCGGTCAAACGCAACCTCGGTCGGTTTCCGTCCGACTTCATGTTTCGACTGACGTGGGACGAAGCGGAAGCTTTAAGATCACAAATTGTGATCTTAAACGAGAACCCTTCCGGCCGGGGTAAACATCGCAAGTATCCACCCTATGTGTTTACAGAGCACGGCGCCATAATGGCCGCCAATGTGCTCAACTCCGCAAGAGCGGTCAAAGCCAGCATCTACGTCGTGCGCGCGTTCGTAAATCTTCGGCAGATGTTCGCATCGCACAAGGAGCTGGCCGCCAAGCTCGCAGAGTTGGAACGCCGATTGGAAAAACACGACGGCCAGTTAATCGCCCTCGTGGAGGCCATCCGGCAGTTGATGCAGCCCCCGCCCGATCCGCCACGCCGCCGAATCGGGTTTGCGACCGAGCTCGAAGGCAGGGCACGCAGAGCGAACAGGTGAAGATCGCGGCGATACGCGCGTTGCGTTGTGAACGATCGAACCTGTCCCGTTCGTTTTCCGGTCCGAGTTGCGTCTCCTTTGTCCTTCCCGGGCGGAGCAACGCTTGCGTCGAGTAGGAAAGAGTAGGAAAGCGGGACAGGTTCGATTCTTGATAGGCGAAAAGAGTATACGCAGCCCCAAACTCGTCTTGGCGTTTTGATCACTCGATGAAAACAGACGCATCGAGCTTGAACCGCGCGGCCAGCTTCTTGATCTGCGATTTCGACAAGGCGCGATCGCCCTTCAGGAACATCGACACGGCCGATTCGCTGCCGATGATGCGGCCGATCGCGGCCTGACTCAGCTTGTTCGCCTCCATCAACGCCCGGAGCGCTTCCCGCGGCGTCATGGCCTCGTCGATGGCGTGATGCTCCTCCTCGTACTTGTTCACCAGGACGATCAGGGCGTCAAGGTAATCGCCCGCGCCGCTGTCCAGATCGCGGCCCATCAACTCCGAGATGATCGCCGCTCCGGCTTCGTGCTCGTCGTCGTTCTTGATCGTCTTGAGCGGGAAACGTTGCACCAACTCCATGTAGGTGTCGCGCTCCTGCCGCTTGTTTTTAGACCTCGTCCGGGTGGGCATAAGAACTCCGCTAAAACAACTTCTTCCACAACTTCTTGTCGTATTCCTTGTGGTCCATCACCGCCTCGATTTTCACCGTCTGCCGCTTGTAATCGACATGGGCAAGGATGCGGTACTTGTTCCCGCCAATGTCGAATACGGTCGCAGTCCTCCCCGTGTCGCCGGTGGCCACGTCGGTCTGGCCGAACGTCGCCTTCGTCTCCTGGAAATTCTGCCAATGAGCCTTCCGGGCCAGTTTGAACCAATTCTCGAACGCCGCCGCGTGTGGACTGCGCTCCGGTTTGGCCGCATAAAAGTCTCTCAATTTCCTTCGGCTGATCACGTTCACGCCTTCACATTATGCGAAGTATTCTGGCCCCTGTCAAGAGCAAGCCTTCTCAAAATGCGAAGTAAAGCGGGTCGCCGCCCAAGATTTGAGGAATTCCTTGCATCTGCGAATCATCTGCGCCATCTGCGGATTGCTCCCCACGGAACGCGCAACGTGTTCTGTCAAAGAATGGGGCCAAGGCGGTACTCGTGTGCAGTGTCACTGGAGAGACCGGGCGTGGTGCCGTCGAAAAATAAAAACAGCGAAACGAAGCCGTGGATTACCCGTTCGCGCACTGCTTTGCCGGCGCACCCGAACGGAACACTTGTCGGACTTTTCGCGACCGGCGCAAGGACGTATGGCGATGATCGAACGGTCGCCGGTTGAAACGGTTGTTCAGGACGAAGCTTTCTTCTCCGCGGCTCGGCGTCTCTGCGGAGAATTCAGCGCGGCCAGCAGTTGTTCGGCCTTGGCGCGGGTGGCTTCGATCTTCGGCAGGCGGATCTCCGCGTAGCCGGTGATCGTTTCCACGCTCTTGAGCACGTCGACGTATTGCCGGTAAGTCACCTCGTTGTCGAAAGAGAAGCCATCCACCACGCCCTCATACCACATGAGCAGCTCGCGATCCTCCCGATGCCACCACGGCATGGCTTTGCGCAGGAAGCGCAAACTGCGGAGGCAGTAGAGCATCCAGTGCGGCGGGCTGATGTCGATCTGCTGGCCGAAGAAGCGCGGGTGAAACGTCCGTCGATAGCGGATGCGGTCGCCGTTGGAGGGGTTGATGTTGTAGCGGTGCCGGTCGCGGCGCATCTTCTCGTAGCTGGTGAGCAGATGGGCGACGAAGAACTCGTCCTTAATGAGCATGAGCTTGGCCAGGTTCCAGACCACCGCCCGCGTGGCGGCGAACTCGTATCGCTCGTGGTCGGCCAGGAACATCCGGCGCACGCGCTGGACGTACCGCTGGGCGTAACGGACGCCGCCCCACTGGACCAGGTCGTAGATGCGGACGGCGATGTCCTGCATGGTCTGACGGTCGAGTTCGCGGCAGGCGCGGAGCGTGGTGTAGACCATGTGCTTGTACGATCGCGCGAGCTTGGTGTCGGGCAGGCGGCGCTTGCCGGCCGGGCGCGTGCCCTCGTGGCGCAGGGCGCGGCGCTTGCCGAGCAGGCGCATGTTGAGGTAAGCGGCTTTCTCGCGAACGGTACGGGCCAGCGACGGCTCCGGCTCGTGCTCGGCGAACAGGTGCGGATGGCTGACCAGCTTGCGACCGATGTCGAACGCCCGCAGGTTCTTCTTGAAATCGGCGCGGATGGTGTTGCGGATGCCCTCCTTCATCGCCTCCAGTGAGACGGGGATCAAACCGCGTTGAAAGGCGACGCCGAGCATGGTGATGTTGGCATAGAGCTTGGTGCCGAAGATCCGCTCGCACAGCGAGGTGATGCGGGCGGAGAAATAGCGGTCGCTGCGCGTCGCCTGGCGGAGGGCCCGCTCGAGTTCATCGACTTTGAATTCGTCGAGGCCCATCAGCGTGCGGATGGTCGGCGTGCGATCGGTGTTGATGACCGCGGCGGTGCGATCGGCGGATGAGATCCGGAAGCCAGCATCTGGATCTACGGCGCGTGCGGCCTCGAGAAGGTCGATGCCCAGCAGGAGGTCGGCTTTACCGTAGGGGACGGTCATACTGACGGGGAGAGAGGGCGAGTGGGCGAGGGGGCGAGGGGGCGAGGGGCTCTTGCTGAAGATGAGTTGCGAGTAGACGCCGCCGTTGCGGATGGCCAGGCCCTTCTTGTCGCTGAACTGGACGTGGTAGCCCTCGTGCTGGCCGGCGTGAACGAGGATGCTGGTGGCCGTGCCGATGCCCATACCGCCGACGCCGGCGATCCAGGCCCGCCAGACGTCGCCCGCGAAGTCGATGACCGGCTCGGGGATGTCCTCCAGCGTGATCTTGTGGCCGCGAGGCGTGGGCGGGTGTTTGCGGGTGACAATCACTTCTTCGAAGGATGGGCACGCATCGAGCCGCGCGCACGCGCCGTCGTTGACGCACCAGGACAGATCGGTCTGAATCTTGGGGCCGTAGTTCGTCTGCTCGATGGTCAGGCCGGGGCAGCCGGTTTTGTTCGTGCACTCCAGGCAGAACTCGCACACTTCGGGCGTGACGTTCATGTAGACCTTTTTGCGGACGAACCCGCGGCGACTCTGCTCGGCCCGTTCGTGGCCCATCCGGCGGCGGTGATAGGTGATGCCGCATTCCTTGTCGGCGATGATGATCTTGACGCCGTCGGCGAGGATGGTCTTTTCGAGCAGGGCTTTGTAGCCCTCGCGGTCTTCCGGATCCACGCGGACGACCGGACTCTTCCCGCCGGTGATGGCGCGCGCGATCGTCTCGATGTCCTGCGACTGGATCGGGCGGTCGAGCAGGTCGGCATCAAGCGCGGGCAGCGGCTGATGGCCGGTCATGGCCGTCGTGCCGTTGGCGAGAATGATGTAGGTGAGGTCCTGCCGCCCGGCGATCGAGTTGCTGATCGCGGCCGAGCCGGAGTGAAAGAACGTCGAGTCGCCCATGAAGACGACCTGCTTGTTGCGGATGAACGGGTCGATACCGCTGCCGGTCCCGCCGCCGAGGCCCATGCCGGAGTAGTTGTGCATGAGCGGGGCGTTCGGCTCGAACATCAGCATGGTGTAGCAGCCGGTGTCGCCGTGGAAGACGAGATCGATGGCCCCGCGCTTGTGGTGCTTGCGCATGTAGGCTTCATCAGCAAACTGCTGTTTGACCTGGAGCAGCACGTTGGACGAATCGCGGTGCGGACAGCCGGGGCAGAACGTGGGCGTGCGGGCGGGGATGCTCATCTCGATCTTCGCGGTGTCGGAGATGATGCGCAGCTCGGTCTCGATGCCTGCTGCCGCGCGGCGGGCGAGCGGCGATTCGATGGCCCGCAGGAAACGCCCCAGTCTGTCGGCGACGATGGAGACATTAAGCCCCAAAACCGAAGGGAATCCGCTGCCGCCACCGGGAAACTGCTTGCCCCAGATCTTGCTCACCCGTCTCCCATTCGCCTGCGCATAGCGGATGGCAATCTCCGCGATCTGATCCTCGATGAACGAGCGGCGTTCCTCGACGATCAGCACGTGCTCGAATCGGGCCAGCAGCGGTTCGATCTGCCGGCGGTCGAGCGGGTAGGTCAGCGCGAGTTTGAAGACCGGCACCTCACCGGCGAGGCCGACGTCATGCAGGGCCTGCACGACATATTGATGGGCCAGACCACTGCTGACGATCAGCACCTCGTTCGTAGGCGCGTCGTCGAGTTGATTGAGGCCGATTCGCTCGACTTCGCGGGCCAATCGCTCGTAACGTTCGGGCAGTTCGACCTCGCGCCGGCCGGTCCTCGGCGGGAGCAGCACCGTGTTTTCCAGATCGAGGGCGTAGGTGTGCAAATCGAATGGATGTTTCGTGTTGGTTAGCGGGTAGTGGTTGGGGCGACAGGTGACGGAGCCGCCGCCTTCCGCCTGCGTGGTGGTGACGATATAGCCCAGGTACAGTCCGCTGGCCCGCGACAACTGGAACGCGATGTCCACGTAATCTTTGAGTTCCTGGATGGTGCTGGGTTCGATGATGGGGACGAACAGGTGACGGAACAGAAACCGCGAATCGGCGGGGACCTGCGTGCTCTCGCTCCACGGGTCGTCGCCGACGACGATCACCGCTCCGCCTTCGGGATGCGGGCCGGCGAGATTCCCGATCGCGAGCGCATCGCTGGCCACGTGCAGGCCAACGCTCTTGAATACCGCCATGGCCCGCAGCGGGCCCATCTGCGAGCCGTTGACGGCCGCGACGGAGAGCGCTTCGTTGTTGGCCAGGCGGCCCTCGATGCCGTGCTCCTTGAGCAGCGGGGCACAGTCGGCCAGCACGTCGAAGAACGTCGCCACCGGCGAGCCGGGATAGCCGGTCATCAGGTGGACGCCGCCGTCGGTTTCGAGGGCGCCTTTGAAGATCAGCTCATTGCCGTTGAATACGTCGGAGCCGGCGTTGCGCAGGAACTTCGGTGGGACGGTTTTCATGATGGTCACGGATGGTTTCGTTGCTTCAGACCCCGCCGGCCCTTCGACCCGCGCCGGGTCGAGGGAGGCTTTCCATCGACGTGACCATGATAACGCCGGGATGACGCGGTTGCCAGTTGGCTGGAGCGACACCACATTCTTTGAAATTCGGTGCAGAAACGACTTGACTCGCCGCGGATCTGGTGTATACTATGGGTTCATGGATGCCGACGCGGAAGTCGGCTCCGGTTTTAGACGATGAAGATTGCCATGACCAGCCTTTACCTGAATACGGACACGTGGACGACCCAGCAGATTTTCTGCTCGGCCGTGCACCCGTTTGCCGCCGTTTGCCGCGGTAACAAGATGCACGAGCGAGGTGGGCCGTAGGGTAAAGTTGATTTTCGAGGAACTTTAAGCCCTGCGACCCGCGAAGGTTGCAGGGCTTTTTTGTTGGGCATTTTTTCCGGCGGTTGGCGGCGGGTCGAGGCTCTCCGGGGTTCGCCTCGACCCGCCGGGGGTCGGAAAGACAGGATGGCGGCGCTGCGGCGCCGCGGGCGATTCGTATCGATTGCACGTTTTTAGAATCGACATCGCGCGAGCGGAGACGGTGCGCGCCAAGGTCGGCGAAAGGTGGTGCTCAGATGGTTGCGGAACTGAAAAGAACAGAACGATACCGAAATTCTCCGGAGATCGTCCTGCACGAACCGGAGGACCGGCCCGTCGTCTATTACCTGGGCCAGCGGATCTATTTCCGCCCGCTCGAGGTTTCGGACGAGCCGCAGTTGCGCCGGTGGGTCAACGATCCGCGCGTGTGGGCGACGCTTCAGCATCGCGGGCCGATCAATGCCGCCCGCGAGACCGAGTGGATCGAGTCTCTGGGCAAGAGCACCAGCGACTACACCTTCGGGATTGTGGTCAAGGAGAACGACCGGCTGATCGGCTCCACCGGGCTGCATCGAATCAATCCGGTCACGCGCAGCGCGGCGTTCGGCTTAATGATCGGCGAGGTGAGCCAGCACAACCGCGGCTACGGCAGCGAGGCCACGCGGCTGGCCGTGCGGTATGGATTTCGCGAGCTGAACCTGAACCGCATCGAGTTGTCCGTGTACGCCGACAACTGGCGGGCGATCCGCGTCTACCAGAAGGCGGGGTTCGTGCACGAGGGCTGCCTGCGGCAGGCGGTGTATCGCAACGGCCGCTACCTCGACGAGTACCGCTTCGCGATCTTGCGTGAAGAGTGGAGCGAGTAGTTTTTGTGGGCAGAGCGGGCTTTGGCGCCCGGATAGCTCAATTGGTGAGAGCGTCTGAATCATAATCAGAAGGTTGTGGGTTCGATTCCCTCTCCGGGTATTACCGGGATCTTGAATATGAAGGGTGCGAATCTGCGACGGAGATCGGGCTGATAGCTGAAAGCTGACGGCTGACAGCTATTAGGATTTCGTGGCCGCCGGGTGGTTGGGGGCCGGGAGTCGTTGACAACTTTTTATGGAGAGTGTGCCTAGGGTCGAAGAGATCACCCGGCGGCCTAGATTATCGTGGACTCCCGGCCCTTTTTTTTCTTTTGCCACAGAGGTCACAGAGAACACCGAGAGATCATTGATTCTCATCGATCGCTTTGAGAATCATCTCACAGTTGACCACTTTTTCCACCAGGTCGAGAGGCAGGTAGTAGTAATGATTCGACGCTTCAAAGCCGACGCGGCTGTCCCGGCGGGTGAGCGTGAAGAGGCGGCGGGCGAGTTGGACTTCGTCGCCCAGAATCGTCCGAAGAGTTTCGTCCGCATGCAACGGGTTGCCGCGCTGCGCAGTGGGCTGCGTCGTGGCGGGGAGTTTGCTGTTGCGGGCGATGATGAAGCGGACCTGATTGGCGGCGCTTTTGAAGTGGAGGAAGGCGGCTTCGGCGAGGCGGAGGTCTCCGGCGATGGCTGACCACTCGCTTGCGCTCGCGGCTCGGACGTTTTTATCACGCTCGGTGGCGGGAATATCGCTGAGTTCGACGACTTCATGCAGGTGCTTCAGGCCGGTCTGCCAGCCGGCGGCGACTTTTTCCAACTGGGTCGCGAGCACCTCGGCGGGATAGACGCCGCGCCAGCGCTCCAGGTCGTCGTAGGGTATGCCGACCATGGTGGCGGCGTAGCCGCTGGGTTTTGCATAGAGAAGATTCGCCGGTCCCACTTGCATGGGACCGTCATAGAGAAAAACGGGGCTGTACGGGAATTCGCTGAACGCTTTGCTGAAGGCAGCCCAGGCTTTGAGAACGTCAGGGGCGGCGGCGGGGCCGTAACGCTCGACGGCCGTTTCCTTCAGGGCTTTCTCAACCGTCATTTCTCCCGGCCGGTCGATCAGTTTCTGCACGATTCGCAGGTTTGGCGAAGGATAGCCGCCGAGCGTCCAGCTCAACATCAGGCCGTCGATGTCCGCGGTGGTCAGGTTCTTCATGTGCTCGGCGACCAGATTCATCACCGGCAGCCACGGTACGGCCGACAGCTCCCATGTGCAGTTTACCTGGACTTTGGCGAGGGTCTTGAGGCCGCGCTTTTTGGCGATGGCCCAATGACGTGTCGCGCGCGGACCGGGGCCGACGGCGGAGATGGAATACTCGTCGACCGTACTGCTCACGCCCCCGCGGGTAATGGGTTTGCTCCACTCGCTGACGCTCATCAGGTAGACATCGGCGGGCAGTGCGTTGATCGTCGCTTCGGCTTCCTGGTCCGGCCAGCCCCAGTCCCACGCGATGACCTTCGCCTCGGGGCGACCGGCGCGCACGCCGGCGGCGATGGCGGTGTTCACCTCGGCGATGATTTCCGCGTGCGTGCGCTTGCTGCAACGCGGGCACAACTCCTTGTGGAAATGACTGGCACAGTTGGTGAGGTTTTCCGACGCGGTGATGGTGAACACGCCGCCGAGGTCGGGCACGTTCTTAAACACGTAGGCGAGCGAGTCGGTGAGCCATTGCCGCACCTGCGGCTGGCTGGTGCACATGGTGAAGTGGTCATTTTCGGCGATGCCGCGGACCTCCGGGTGGTTCTCGAAAAAGTCGGCCTGCATCGCCCGCGGCTCATTCATGTAAAGATAGACGTTGATGCCGAAGCGGCGGGCGCGGGTGACCAGCTTTTGGAGGTTTGTGAGACGGACTTCATGATCCTTGCCGAACTCGGGAAAGATCGGGCTGGGGGCCAACTGGCGGAGCACAGTGTGCAGCCAGACACCGTTGACACCGGCCTCTGCGAGCCGCTGGAGCAGGCCGTCGGGAAACGGGTCGAGCTGCGGGTTCAGCAGCGGGTCGCCGTAGACGGCGAAGTAGGAATAGAGGAAACGTGGGTGGGATTGCGAATTGCGGATTGCGGATTGCGGATTGGAAGAGGGTACCGCCGCAGACAGATCGTTCAGGAAAGCGAAACGCGGCTCGGTGGGTTTGGAGAGTTCGTCGCCGAAGTACTTTTCGACGATCGCTTTGATCCCGGCGCAGCGCTTTTCCACTGCTTCGCTCGGGGACGTGTAGCGGATCGGGTCGCACTGCGGTTTCAGGCCGCCGAGCTTGGTCCAGAGGAAATCGTCTTCACGCAGGGTGTAGACGAGCCGCTCTTCGTCCCAGTCGAGGAGTTTTAACAGTTGATCGTACGGCAGCAGGTGCCAGTTGCGGCGGATGATGCAGATGTAATTGCGCTGCAACATCTCCGGGCCGATCGTTGGATTATCGGGCAAGCCCATCGAGCGGCCAATGGCGCGGATGTTCTCCGGCGTCGTGCCCACCACGTCGGCCATGCGCGCGGCATCGACGCATTCCCAGTTCCGCCAGACGAAGGCGTGCAACCGATCGGGGAAGTGGGGGAACTCCAGCGCGGGCGGTCCTTTCGCGGCGGGCAGGGTCGTTTGAGCCATCGCCGATTGCACCAGCAGCACAACAGTGGTCCAACGGATAAGCCTGAGCATCTGCGTCACCTCGAACGTTCCGGCTCGAAGAATCTGTCCCTGGAACGGAAACAACACGCGCCGTTTTTGACAACGCGCTTGCGGCATCATACCCTGAAACGAACCGACGTTTGAAATCACGGGATCACTGCGTGGCTCAGATTTTTCATCCCTCCATGAACGCGTTTTCCAAAGCGAGCATCTTTGGAGCGGTGTTCATTCTGGCGGGGCTGACGTGGATGTGGGCGCTGGTCATCCGTTCGCCTTACGTGACCGAGGCGGGTGTGGTGCGCCAGCAGCCGGTGGAGTTCAGCCACGAACATCACGTCAGCGGGCTGGGCATCGACTGTCGCTATTGCCACACCTCCGTGGAAGATTCGGCCTTTGCCGGGATTCCGTCCACGCACACCTGCATGACCTGCCACTCGCAGGTCTGGACGCAGGCGCCGATGCTCGAGCCGGTGCGGGAGAGCTACCGCACGGGTGAGTCGATCCCGTGGACGCGCGTGCACGACCTGCCGGATTTCGCTTACTTCGATCACAGCATTCACGTGCATAAAGGCATCGGCTGCTCGACGTGCCACGGGCGGGTGGATCGGATGCCGCTCACCTGGCGCGAGCACGCGCTGGATATGGAATGGTGCCTGGGATGCCATCGCGCGCCGGAGCGGTTTATCCGGCCGCGCGAGGAGGTGTTCAACATGGCCTGGGAGCCGCCGCCGGATCAAATCGAGCGCGGTCGCGAGCTGATCAGGAAGTACGACATCGATTTGCGTCAGGATCGGCTGAGCGATTGCTGGATATGCCATCGGTAGGAAATGCTATCAGAACCCCGCCCGCGAGGGCGGGGCCGGGCCGGGCACTCGCGTGCCGGGTTCGGATGACAACCGTCGAAACGCAGAAATGGCAGATTTCAAATTTGAAATAGCAGAGAGCGGCGGCGGATCAAACGACCGGAGGCCGCGTTACTGGCGGAGTCTCGAAGAGCTGGCGGATACGCCGGCGTTTCGCGAGATGCTGCACCGGGAGTTTCCGCGGCAGGCTTCGGAATGGCTGGATCCGGTTGGCCGGCGCGAGTTTCTGAAGCTGATGACGGCTTCGCTGGGTCTGGCCGGGCTCACTTCCTGCACGCGGCAGCCGACGGAAAAGATCATGCCGTACGTGCGGGCGCCGGAGGAGATCGTGCCGGGCAAGCCGCTGTTTTATGCCACGGCACTGCCTTTCCGCGGCTATGGCATGGGTGTGCTCGTCGAGAGCCACATGGGCCGGCCGACCAAGATCGAAGGCAACCCGCAGCATCCGGCCAGTCGAGGGGCGACGGATGCATTCGCTCAGGCTTCCGTGCTGACGCTGTACGATCCCGATCGGTCGCAGACGGTTGTCTACGGTGGGCGGATCAATACCTGGGAGCGATTTACCACTGATCTGCGTGAAGCGATGGCGTCGCAGACGGCCAAGCGCGGGGCGGGTCTGCGAATTCTCACCGAGACGGTGACTTCGCCCACTCTGGCACATCAGATTCGAACGCTGCTGGAAGCGCTGCCGGAGGCGCGGTGGCATCAATACGAGTCGGTCTCCAATGACAATGTGCTCGGCGGGATGGAGCTGGCTTTCGGGCAGCCTGTCGGAATCCACTATGACTTTGCCAAGGCCGATGTGATCCTCTCGCTGGATGCGGATTTTCTGCTGGGTGAGCCGGCGAGCGTGCGGTACGCGCGAGATTTCGCTTCGAAGCGGCAGGTCACCGGCGACGGCACGCACATGAACCGTCTGTATGTGGCGGAGTGCGCGACGACGCTGACCGGCGCGATGGCGGACCATCGGTTGGCGGTGCGGGCGTCGGAGGTGAAGGCGTTAGCGAAGCTTGTGGCAAATGGGGTGAGTGATGCAGTGATGGAGGGAGAGAGGGAGGCCGACCGATGGGCAGAGGCCGGTGGCCACAAGAAATGGATCGAGGCGGTTGTAAAGGATCTGCGAAGTCATCGTGGATCGAGTATCGTGCTGGCGGGTTGCCGGCAATCGCCTGGTGTGCACGCAACAGCGCACTGGATCAATCGAATGCTGGGAAATTTCGGCAAGACACTGATCTACACCGATGCGGTCGAGCCGTCGCCCGTTAAACATCTAGAGTCATTGCGGGAACTGACGAAGGCCATGGCCGCGGGCCGCGTGGAAATGCTGATCATCCTCGGCGGCAACCCGGTCTTCACCGCGCCGGCTGATTTGGAGTTCGGCGAGCACCTGTCGCGCGTGAAGTTCAAGGTGCATCTTGGGCTCTATGAGGATGAGACGGCGCAGAAGTGCCAGTGGCACGTCCCACAGGCGCACGAACTGGAGGCATGGGGCGACGTACGCGCTTACGAGGGCACGGTCTCCATCATCCAGCCATTGATCGAACCTCTGTATGGGGGTAAGTCGGCGCACGAGCTCCTGGCGGCGATGCGCGGCGAGCCGGATGCGTCGGGATACGAAATCGTTCGCGAATACTGGCGCGGGCAACACCGTGGGGATGATTTTGAAATGTTCTGGCGCCGGACGCTGCATGATGGCATCATGGCGGGAACGTCGCTGCCCGGCAAAACGCCTCCGCAGAATCCCGCTATCAACGAGCTGTCTGAAACTTCGCGCGACTGGTCCGGTCTGGAGATCAACTTCGCGCCTGACCCGACGATCTGGGACGGGCGCTTCTCCAACAACGGCTGGTTGCAGGAGCTGCCCAAGCCGCTCACAAAACTCACGTGGGACAATGCTGTGCTGCTGAGTCCGCACACGGCGAAAGAGCTCCAACTGTTGAACGAGGATCTTGTCGAGCTGCGGCTCGGCGGGCGGAGCGTCCGCGGGCCGGTGTGGATTCTGCCGGGACACGCCGATGGCGCGGTGACGGTTCACCTCGGATACGGCCGCACGCGTGCGGGCAGAGTGGGCGAGCGTGCAGGCTTCCGGGTGGAGGATTTGCGCACGAGCGATGCGTTCTGGTTCGGGCCCGGCCTCGAGATTCGCAAGACCGGCCAACACCACAAGCTGGCCTGCACGCAGGACCATCACAGCATGGAGGGACGGCCGATCGTGCGCGCCGCCACGCTGAGCGAGTTCATGAAAAATCCGCATTTCGCCCATGAAGGGGCGGAACATCCCTCGCCCGAGCAGTCGCTGCTGCCCGCATTCAAATACGAGGGCTACGCGTGGGGCATGGCGGTCAATCAGAACGCGTGCATCGGCTGCAATGCGTGCGTGATCGCGTGTCAGGCGGAAAACAATATCCCCGTCGTGGGCAAGCAACAGGTGTCGAACGGGCGCGAGATGCACTGGCTGCGGATCGATGAGTATCACAGCGGCAGCCCCGAAGAGCCGGAGCATTATTTTCAGCCGATGCTCTGCCAGCATTGTGAGAAGGCGCCGTGTGAGACGGTGTGCCCGGTGGCGGCCACGGTGCACGACTCTGAAGGGCTGAACACCATGGTCTACAACCGCTGCGTCGGCACACGGTACTGCTCGAACAACTGCCCGTACAAGGTGCGGCGGTTCAATTTCCTCCAGTACGCCGACCTCGAAACGCCGGTGCTCAAGATGCTGCGGAATCCGGATGTGACCGTGCGTACGCGAGGAGTGATGGAGAAATGCACCTATTGCGTCCAGCGGATCAGCGCGGCGCGCATCCAGGCCGAGAAGGAAGAGCGGCACATCCACGACGGAGAAGTGGTGACCGCCTGCCAGGGGGCCTGCCCCACGCAGGCGATCGTCTTCGGCGATATCAACGATCCCGAGAGCCGCGTCTCGAAACTCAAGCGCGATCCGCTCAACTACAGCGTGCTCGGCGAACTGAACACGCAGCCGCGCACGACCTATCTGGCCAAATTGACCAACCCGAACCCGGCGATGGAGACGAAGTGACCGGTGGAGCACTCTGAAGGTCATATCGCCGCGGATCAGCGTAGCGCCGGCCCCCCGTGGTCGGCGTCGGCGGCCACAGAAAGCCGCAACCCCATACTCAAGCCGGGGCACACATACGCCTCGGTGACGGACAAGATCAGCTCCATCGTACTTACCCGCCGCACGCGGATCGGGTGGTTCTTCGGCTTCGGGATTTCGTTCCTGCTGGTCATGCTGCTGTTCTACACGCTCGCTTACGTGCTCACCGTGGGCGTCGGGGTCTGGGGCGTCAATGTCCCGGTGGGGTGGGGCTTCGACATCATCAATTTCGTGTGGTGGATCGGGATCGGCCACGCCGGGACGCTGATCTCCGCCGTGCTCCTGCTGTTTCGCCAGGAGTGGCGGACCTCGATCAACCGCTTCGCGGAAGCCATGACGTTGTTCGCGGTCGCCTGTGCGGCCCTGTTTCCGCTGTTTCACATGGGCCGGCCGTGGGTGTTCTACTGGCTCATTCCCTATCCGAACACGATGACCCTGTGGCCGCAGTTCCGCAGTCCGCTGGTCTGGGACGTGTTCGCGGTGAGCACGTACGCGCTGGTCTCGCTGCTCTTCTGGTACGTGGGATTGATACCCGACCTGGCGACGTTACGCGATCGATCCAACAGCCGCTTCGGCCGGATCATTTACGGCATCCTGGCCATGGGCTGGCGGGGTTCGGCCAATCACTGGAACCATTACCAGACGGCGTACCTCCTCCTGGCGGCACTGGCCACGCCGCTGGTGGTGTCGGTGCACAGCGTGGTGAGTCTGGACTTCGCGGTGGGTATCGTACCCGGCTGGCATGCGACGATTTTTCCGCCGTACTTCGTGGCCGGCGCGATTTACTCCGGCTTTGCGATGGTGATGACCCTGGCCATTCCGCTGCGGAAGTTCTATCGCCTCGAAGATTTCATCACCATGCGGCACCTGAACAACATGGCCAAGATCCTTCTGGCGACCGGTTTGATCGTCGCCTATGGCTACCTCATGGAGAACTTCATCGCGTGGTACAGCGGCAACATCTACGAAATGTACATGATGCGCAACCGGAAGATCGGCCCCTACGCATTTGTCTACTGGGGCGTGATCGTCTGCAACGTCCTGGCGCCTCAGGTGCTGTGGTTCAAGCGCGTCCGGCTGAACGTGCCGGCGCTGTTTGTCGTCGCGCTGATCGTGAACCTTGGCATGTGGCTGGAACGATACATGATCGTGGTGACCAGTCTGCACCGCGATTTTCTTCCGTCGTCGTGGGGCATGTACGCGGCCACGCGCTGGGACTACGCGATGTTTGTGGGGACGATCGGGCTGTTCCTGGCGCTATCGTTCCTGTTCATCCGATTTTTGCCGATGATTTCGATTTTTGAGATGCGCGAATTGACGCACGCGGTTCGTGAGGAGAATGGGTAGTCCCGAACCGAGCCGCGACCGTGAGGGAGCGGTCAAACTGACCTGTCGTTTCCGCTTCCTTACGGGCGCGGCTCGGATAAATCGATATGATGAAACCGCCGATTTTTGGACTGGTGGCCGAGTTCGGGGAGGTGAAACAACTCGTGGCGGCGGCGCATCGTGCGCGCGAGGCGGGTTACCGGCGAATGGATGCCTTCACGCCGTTTCCGGTGGCCGAGTTGCCGGAGGCGTTGGGAGCGCGGCGGAGCCGTCTGCCGTTCATCGTGCTGATCGGCGGACTGATCGGGGCGGCTGCGGGTTACTTCATGCAGTATTACGCTTCAGTCGTTTCTTATCCGCTGAACGTCGGCGGGCGGCCGCTGCATAGCTGGCCTTCGTTCGTTCCGGTGACGTTCGAGATGACCATCCTGGTTGCGGCGCTCTCGGCGGTGCTGGGCATGTTCGCGTTGAACGGGCTGCCCCAGCCGTATCACCCGCTGTTCAATGTGCCGCAGTTCGCGCTGGCCTCGCGCGATCGGTTTTTTCTGTCCATTGAAGCCAGTGATCCGCAGTTCGATCGCGTGGCGACCAGAGTGTTTCTGGAGTCCTTGAAGCCGGCGGGGGTGTACGAAGTTGCGCATTGAGCGACTATTACTTGTGTTCATACCGATGCTCGCGTGCCGGCAGGACATGCACGATCAGGCGAAGTACGAGCCGCTGGAAGCCAGTACGTTCTTCGCCGATGGTCGATCGTCGCGGCCGCCGGTGCCGGGGACGGTTGCCCGCGGCGATCAATTCCTCCGCGCGGACGAGCATCTCTATACCGGCAAATCGGGCGGCAAACCGGTCGATACTTTCCCCTTTGCGATCACGCGCGACACGCTCGAACGCGGCCGCGAGCGATTTGATATTTTTTGTGCGCCCTGCCACGACCGCATCGGCAACGGTCAGGGCATGATCGTGCGGCGCGGCATGAGGACGCCGCCGTCGCTGCATATCGACCGCCTGCGGGATGCGCCGCCGGGACACTTCTACGACGTGATCACCAATGGTTTCGGCGTGATGTACAGCTATGCCGACCGGGTGGAGCCGAAGGACCGATGGGCGATCGCAGGTTACATCCGCGCTTTGCAATTGAGCCAGCGGGCGAGCCTCGATCTGCTGCCGGCGGAGGAGCGCCGGAACCTGGAGGGGCAACGGCGATGAACGGATCATCGACGATCCCTCCGCGTTGGGAGCCGGTTCAGCGGGCAGCGCTGACGATCGGCGCCGTTGCACTGGTTCTCTGCGTCGCCGGCGCGCTGCTGGTATCCAGCCCGGCCCAAATGCTGCGGTCATATCTGTTCGCGTATCTGTTCTGGTTGAGCATGCCGCTGGGGTGCATGGCGATCCTCATGGTTCATCACCTGGTCGGCGGCGGGTGGGGGCTGGTCATCCGCCGAATACTCGAAGCGTCGATACGGACGGTGCCGCTGATGGCCGTGCTGTTCGTTCCATTCGCCTGGCAACTGTCCGCGCTGTACGTCTGGGCTCGGCCGGAGGAAGTCGCAGCCGATGAGCTGCTGCGGCACAAACAGGTCTATCTGAATGTCCCGTTCTTCTGGATACGGGCGGTCATATACTTCGGGAGTTGGATCGCCCTCGCGCATTTATTGAATAAATGGTCGCGCCAGCAGGAGATTCGGCCGGACTCCTCCATCGTGCGAAGGTTGCAACTGCTGAGCGGGCCGGGGCTGGTGATTTACGGTTTGACCGTCACGTTCGCCTCTTTCGACTGGGCCATGTCGCTCGATCCACACTGGTTCTCCACCATGTACGGCATCCTGTTCGTGTGCAGTCAGGTTTTGGCCGCCTTCGCGCTATCCATCTGCACACTTGTTCTGCTGTGCCGATTCAAGCCGCTCGCCGACGTGGTCACGCCGGACCATCTGAACGACCTCGGAAACTTTCTGCTCGCATCGGTCATGCTGTGGGCGTACATGGCGTTCGCCCAATACCTGATCGTCTGGTCGGGTAATCTGCCGGAGGAAGTGACCTGGTATATCGGCCGGCAGCGGGGGGGGTGGCGCGGCGTCGCACTGCTGCTGATCGTATTTCATTTTGCGCTGCCGTTCGTGCTGCTGCTGTCGCGAGGGGTCAAGCGACAGGCGGGCAATATCATCATGGTGGCCGGGCTGCTGCTGGTCATGCGGCTCATCGACAACTTCTGGCTGGTGATGCCGACGTTTCGGCCGAGTCTGTCGGTGCATTGGATGGACGTTCTGGCTCCCGTCGGCATCGGCGGTCTGTGGATCGGCGCTTTCATCGGTCAGCTCAAGCGCCGGCCACTGTTGCCGCCGGCGGAGCCGGAACCGGCGGGCGGCGCCTTGCCCGCGGAGAGTGTTTGATTGACGCAGGAACCGACACAGACCGACGTTCCCGCCGGGTACGAACGGCACGAGCTGAGTGTGCCGGCCATCGTGCGCTTCGGGATCGGCTTGGCGCTGATGCTCATTTTTGTTCATGGCCTGCTGTTCGGAGTGTTTCGGTATATGCAGTCCCGGCGGATGGGGCCCGCGCCGCGGTCGTCCGTGGATGTCCGGCCGCTGGTTGCGGAGCCGTTGCTGCAAGCCTCATCATCGGCGGAGAGGCGCGAGATGGAAGCGGCGGAAGAGCGGTTCCTGAGCGGTTATGGGTGGGTCGATCCGAAGGCGGGCGTGGTGCGAATCCCGATCGAGCGGGCGATGGACGTGCTGGCGGAGCACGGTTTACCCGTGAGGCAACAATCGACGCAGCCGAGTGCAGCGACACGCCCGGAAAGCACGCAACAATGAACATCACTATCAAGAAAAGAATGTGCCTGCTGGTGGGAATGATCGTGCTTCCATGTCCGGGCGCGTTCGCGCAAAACGCGAACGCCCCGGCAACTTCAATCAGTGCGCCCGCCGTGTTGCGCAACGTCGGTATCGATCAGCGTCTCGACGAGCAGGTGCCGCTCGATCTCGTTTTTCGCGATGAGGCCGGCAAGCCGGTGAAGCTTTCGCAGTATTGCGACAAGCCGGTCGTCCTCGCGCTGGTGTATTACAAGTGCCCGATGTTGTGCAACCTGGTGCTGAACGGATTGCTGAAGGCACTGCGTGCGATGCCGTTCGATGCGGGCAGGGAGTTCAACGTGGTGACGGTCAGCTTCGATCCGCGCGAGACGGCGAATGTCGCGGCGGCCAAGAAATCGGGTTACATCCGGCAATACGGCCGGTCGGGAGCGGCGGCCGGCTGGCGGTTTCTGACCGGCGATGAAGCTTCGATCCGCCGGCTGACGGCAGCGGTCGGGTTTCGCTACACGTTCGATCCGGTGAGCAAGCAATTTGCGCACGCCAGCGGCCTCGTCGTGCTCACGCCGAAGGGCAAAGTCGCCCGCTATCTGTACGGCATCGAGTATTCCGCGCGCGATCTTCAATTCTCGCTGATGGACGCCGCCACCGAGAAGATCGGCTCGCCCGTCGATCAACTGCTGCTCTATTGCTATCACTACGACCCGCTGACCGGCAAGTACGGATTCGCCATCATGACCGTGATCCGTATCAGCGGAACGTTGACCGTGCTGGCGCTGGGCGGCTTCGTCGTCGTCATGCTGCGGCGCGAAAGGCGTCGCGGCCGTATGCGACCCGCAGTATCGAATGTTGAGCATCCTTTCGGAGAAGCGCGCTCATGATGTGGCTGAGCCTGCCGCTGTTTCCCGAACAAGCTTCCACGGTCGCCGGCCGGGTGGACGCGCTTTACTTCTTTTTGTTGGGTGTTTCTACCATTTTCGCCGTGCTGATTTTCGTGCTGGTCATCTTTTTCGCCGTCAGATACCGCCGGTCCAAACATCCCCGTGCCCGTCAGATCGGCGGGAGCCTGCCGCTGGAGATACTCTGGTCGGCCATACCGTTCAGTCTGGCGATGGTCATGTTCGCCTGGGGGGCGAACTTGTATTACGACATGTATGAGCCTCCGAAGGAGGCGGCGGATCTGTACGTGGTCGCGAAGCAATGGATGTGGAAATTCCAGCACCCGGAGGGGCCGAGCGAAATCAACGAGCTGCACATCCCGGTAGGCCGCAGGTTCAAGACCATCATGACCTCGCAGGACGTGATCCATTCCCTGTACATCCCGGCGTTCCGTATCAAGCGCGATGTTCTGCCCGGCCGGTACGTGAGCGCGTGGTTCGAGGCGACGCAGCCGGGTGAGTACCACCTGTTCTGCGCGGAATACTGCGGGACCGAGCATTCGCGCATGGTGGGCCGCGTGGTGGTGATGGCGCCGGCGGAGTACGAAAAGTGGCTGACCCGCGGGAGCACGGGCGTTTCGATGGCGGCCGCCGGCCGGCAATTATTCGAGCAGCTTGGCTGCCGGACGTGCCACAGCCGCGATTCCGGTGCGAACGGGCCGCAGCTCGCCGGCCGGTTCGGCAGCCGCGTGCAACTCCGCAGCGGCCAGACCATCGTGATGGACGAGAATTACCTGCGCAAATCCATCCTCGACCCCGCCTTCGATATTGCGGCCGGATATGATCCCACCATGCCCACCTACCGCGGGCTGGTCAGCGAAGAGGGTTTAATGCAGATCGTGGAGTGGTTGAAACGTTCCGACGAGGCGGCAGCAACGCAACCGGCGCAACAACCATGAGCACCACCGTCACGGAAACCCGCGAGAACTATCTCAACGCCGCCTATGGCGTCAAGTCGTGGCTGCTCACCACCGACCACAAACGCATCGCCATTCTTTACCTGCTGGCGATCACGTTTTTCTTTTTCATCGGCGGGGCGTTCGCGGTGATAATCCGCATCGAGCTGATTACGCCGCAGGGCGATCTGGTCACGTCGGAAACGTACAACAAGCTGTTCACCATGCACGGCGTGATGCTCGTCTTCTTCTTCCTGATCCCTTCCATTCCGGCGACTCTCGGCAATTTCCTGGTCCCGCTGATGATCGGCGCGCGCGATCTGGCCTTTCCCAGGTTGAATCTGGCGAGTTGGTACATTTTCATGGCCGGCGGGTTATTCGCCCTGGTCGCGGCCGTCACCGGCGGCGTCGATACCGGCTGGACCTTCTATACGCCTTACAGCAGCACCTACGCCAATACCAACGTGATCCTCACTGCCCTCGGCGCTTTCATCATGGGCTTCTCCTCCATACTCACCGGGCTTAACTTCATCGTCACCATTCACAAGATGAGGGCGCCGGGGCTGACCTGGTTCCGGCTGCCGCTCTTCATCTGGGCTAACTACGCGGCCAGCCTCATCATGGTGCTCGGCACGCCGGTGGTGGCCATCGCCATCGTACTGGTCGCACTCGAGCGGCTTTTCGGGTTCGGATTCTTCGACCCCCGTTTGGGAGGCGATCCGATCCTTTTTCAGCATCTGTTCTGGTTTTATTCTCATCCGGCCGTGTACATGAACCTGCCGGCGATGGGCGTGATCTGCGTGCTCATCCCCTGTTTTTCCAGAAAACGCGTCTTCGGCTACAGCTTCATCGCATTCTCCAGTCTCGCCATTGCCTTGCTCGGCTTTCTCGTCTGGGGACATCACATGTTCACCAGTGGGCAATCCATCTACGCCGGTATGATTTTCTCGATACTCAGTTTCCTGGTCGCCATTCCATCCGCGATCAAAGTGTTCAACTGGACGGCCACGCTCTACCAGGGCTCGATCTCGTATGCGACACCGATGCTCTACGCCCTCGGCTTCATCGGCCTGTTCACCATCGGCGGGTTGACCGGCCTTTTCCTGGCCTGCCTGGGATTGGACGTGCACGTGCACGATACCTACTTCATCGTCGCTCATTTTCATTACATCATGGTCGGCGGCGTGGTCATGGCCTACCTGGGCGGATTTCATTTCTGGTGGCCGAAGATCACCGGGCGCATGTACCCGGAAGGCTGGGCGCGCCTCTCCGCGCTGATCATCTTCGTCGGATTCAACCTCACCTTCTTTCCGCAGTTTCTGCTCGGTTATCTGGGCATGCCGCGGCGCTACCATGATTACAGACACTCGCCGGAATTTCAGATCTATCACGTGCTATCGAGTGCGGGGGCATCGATTCTCGGCGTGGGCTACCTGCTCCCGATGGTGTACATGATCTGGTCGCTGCGCTGGGGGAAGGTGGCCCCGTCCAATCCGTGGGCAGCCACGGGCTTGGAATGGCAGACGCCCTCGCCGCCGCCGACGCACAATTTCGAGCAGACACCCATCGTGACGGAAGAAGCCTACGCCTATAGCGAACATGAGGAGCCGCAGCTTGTCTAGCCAATCCGCCCCTCTGGCGCATCATTTCGAGGACCTGGATCAGCAGCATCAGGTGGCCACGATGGGTATGTGGGTGTTCCTGGTCACGGAGGTGCTGTTCTTCGGCGGGCTGTTTACCGGTTACACGTATTATCGCTGCCTCTATCCGGATGCCTGGATGCACGGCAGCCGGTACCTTGACGTTCCGCTCGGCGCGATCAATACCGTCGTGCTCATCACCAGCAGCCTGTTCATGGCCATCGCCGTAAGGAGTGCCCAGCTTGGGGCGCGGAAAATGCTGACGCTCTTTCTGTGGCTGACCATTCTGGCGGGCGGTGCGTTCTTATGCATCAAGTTTTTTGAGTATCACCACAAGTTCGAGGAGCACCTGGTTCCCGGCCGCGACTTTGTCCTTCGTGGGTCGCAGCCGCGGGAGGTTCAATTATTTTTCTCGTTCTATTTTGCCATGACCGGCCTGCATGCCGTGCACATGATTGTCGGGATCGTCCTGATCGCCGTCTTCAGCATCGCGGCGTGGCGCGGGCGTTTTTCGCCGGCCTATTTTGCGCCCGTCGAGACGCTGGGCCTGTACTGGCATTTTGTGGATATCATCTGGATCTTTCTATTCCCGTTGCTCTATCTCGTGGGGCATCACTGATGACGACACACATCGTTCCGCTCAAAACGTACCTGGCTGTATTCGGCGGCCTCATCCTGCTGACGACGGCCACCACCGGCGCCGACTATATCGATCTCGGCCGATGGAACCTGATCCTGGCGCTCGGCATCGCGACCGCCAAGGCCCTGCTGGTCGTCCTGTATTTCATGCACCTTCGCTACAGCGGTGGGCTGATCCGGGTCTTCGTCGGCGCGGCGATCATGTGGCTGATGATCCTGATCGGCATGACGCTGGACGATGTGCTGACGCGAGGCTGGCAGTTCCGCCCGCGCGGCTGGTAGCCGGTCTTTAAGGGGGGAGGCGCAGGCGCGCCGGCCCAGGGGAGGTCTTTTGGCCATCGCAAACCGAGGTGGTTTTTTTTAACGGCGTGTGGCACGGCCGTCTTGGCCTCGGGCCTTTCGCCGCCACCAGTGCACGCTGCGGACGGGATACGCAGGAGGCGCGATCCATCAGAAAAACTGCCTTACCTGCGGTAACTTCGGTCGGTGCGGTCGCGACGGCAGCTTCGGGGGCGCGACTGCCGCTCGCCGATCTTCGAATGCCCGCAAGTCGCTCTCGCGCACGACGTATCGCGGCCTGCGGCCGGTCGCGCGTGTGGCGATATTGATCGCCTGGAGTTCACCCGACCTGATCCATCCCAGCACCTTGTCCGGACTGACGCCGTATGCTTCGGCGATTTGCGGCGGCGTAAAATGGCGTTCCATTCAGATAGGGTACCCCAAGTTCCACTGTTTCGAAATCGCCGTATCCGATTCGCCACCGTATGAATTAAAGGCGCTGTGCGGGCGTGACCCCGCGCGAACGACGGAGCAACGGGAGTGCAATAAGCAGCATCAGCCCGCTAGCGGGCTCGGGAACTTCGGCGATGCGGAAACCAATACCTCCGTCCTCTCCTGGCAATATGGCGTAACTGCTCATGAAAGCCCCTGTCCATGTATTAGAGCCGCCGAAAGATCCGCCACGGTGTTCGTGCGACTTACCGGGAACAACTGCCTCATTCCACTCCCAGACGTTGCCTCCTTGATCGAATGTGTTGTATGGGCTGCTTGAGTTTGTGAAAGCACCCACCTCGGTCCGGTAGTAGGGCGGACCAATGGTATAGTTACCGATGACGGCATTCACATTGTTTCCAGGATCGGGATTGAGAAGCGCATTTGCAGGTGGATTATTGGTTCTAGTTGGGTATTCCCAGTAACCCGCTCCTCCGGGTTTCTGAGGATCGAAATAAGCGGCCTTGTACCATTCGTCTCTAGACGGGATAACATAACGGGCATTGGCGTTGCGGGTGACCTGCAATAAGTCAGCCTCTGTATTTTTTCCGATCAGCGTGTATGACCCATCCTCTGTCGTCGTAGCATCTTGCGCGCCATTGGGTTGGCCATTGTTCAACCAATTATTGAAACGAGCTGCGTCGCCCCAGCTCACGAAATTGACGGGGCGGTTGGCTCGGTCTGGCGCGACCGTGTAGACGTAAGGACTTGCCAACGTGCCGGAGCCAGCGCGTTGGATTTGACAACCTAGTCCAGATGTCATGCCACCGCTATACAGGTTGTGAGGATCTCCCCCTGCCGCAACTGAGTTGAGGAATTGGGTATACTGGCCGGCCGTTATCTCGAATTTGCCGATCTCGTAGCTGTGGTTGACTGCGCCATATCCAGGAGTCGCATACCGGGGATCTGGAGCATTTCCTACATTTCCCACGGGCACGAACTGCAGGCTGGTTTGCCCGATCGGCATGTTGAACACGTCCGCTGATGCGGCACTGGCGAACAAGGATGTGAATGCAGAGATTGCGCAGGCCGCGCGGGCATTTCGTATGATGGACATGCTTTTCTCCTCCAGCCGGACGTGAATGCTTTTCCGGCCCCATTCTACACGCTGGGCTGGGAGGCACAAGCTTCCGTTTTGAAGAATGGCCGCTAATTCACAGTGCGGGTAGCATCGGTCCTCAGAAACACTCGATGGAGGGCTATTCTATGCGAAAACCGCGCATTCTCGCCGTTTTGCCCTTGCTGTTCATCCCCTCGGCAGCCGCCCTCGCCGACGCTACAGCCACACTCTCGGGCGTCGATGTACTCTTCTCTCCGAACGGTGGCTGTCAGGCTCGAATCGTTGCTGAACTAGCGAAAGCGAAGAAGACCATCCGCATCCACGCGTACAGCTACACTGACGCGAAGATCGCGAAGGCGCTGCTCGATGCGAAGAAACGCGGCGTCACGTGTGAGGCGATACTCGATAAGTCGAACAAGACCGCCAAGTACAGTGCGGCCACGTTTCTGAAGAATCAGGGCATCCCCTGCCTGATCGACGATCGACACGCCATCGCACACAGCAAAATCATCATCATCGACGACGTGACTGTGGTCACCGGCTCGTACAACTTCACGAAGAACGCGGAGGAGAACAACGCGGAGAACATGCTCGTGCTCGCGGGGATGCCGGACGTGGCCAAGGCATACGTCGAGAACTACAAGCGGCACCGGGAGCATGCGCCGTAGCCGGTCTGCTGTCGTTGAGGTACAGTGCGCCGGGCCGACTGACATATACCCGTCGGGACCAAACAAGGAGCCTTTCATGAACCCACGCTGGATGCTCTCAGCGGCGATACTTGGATTGATGTCACTCGCGGCCGGCGGGGCGGAGCCTGCTGCGACCGTGCGGTGGAAGCAGAAGCAGTTCATCATCACGTTCTGGAGTCCGCCGCCGGCCACGGAAGAGGCGCTCGCCGCCGTGGCGGCCGAGCATTACAACCTCACCTGGGTGCCGGTCGAGGGGCTGGACATGGCCGCCAAGCACGGTCTGCGGGCCATGCTGACCAGCGACCTGTTGAACCCAGTCGTCCTGGATGATGCGGCGAAGCGGCCGCAGCTCGACGCGCTCATCGAGCGAGTGAAAAAGCACCCCGCCCTGGAGGCGTACTTCATCACCGACGAGCCGGGCGCCGGCGCGTTCCCCGGCTTGGGCAAGCTGGTGACGTACCTCCGCGAGCGCGACCCGGCCCACCCGGCGTACATCAACCTGTTCCCGACCTACGCGAACGAACAGCAGCTCGGGGTCAGCGCCGACGCCGCCGAGCGGGCCAAAGTCGGCTATCCGCAAAACTATGCGGGTGTCGGCACCAGCGATAAAACGGTGCTGGCCTACCGCGAGCACCTGAAGAAGTACGTCGAGATGGTCAAGCCCGATCTCATCAGCTACGACCACTATCATTTCATGAAGGACGGGGGCGACGGAAACCAGTACTTTCTTAACCTCGCGCTGATCCGCACGGCGGCGCTCGAGGCCGGCAAGCCGTTCCTGAACATTATCCAGGCCAGCGATGGCGAGAAGAGCTGGCGGCTGCCGAACGCCGCCGAGACGCGCTTTCTTGTTTATACTACGCTGGCCTACGGCGGGCGGGGGATCAGCTACTTCCTCTATTGGGGCTCTCCGTCCTACAGCGGACTCTATAAGGAAGGCAAACCCACTTCTATGGCCAAAGAGGTGGCCGCCCTCAACGCGGAGATAGAGAAGTTCGGCCCCGCGCTCATGGCCTTGGACTCGCTGGCCGTATACCATACCGCACCGTTGCCCTACGGGACGGAGGCCGCCCCACCCGACGCACCGGTGCGAATCATCGGCGGCGGCGAGTTCGTACTCGGCTTGTTCGGCAAGGCCGGCGGCCGACCGAGCGCCTTCATGGTGGTCAACCGCAACTACAAGCAGAACAGCGAGGCGGAAGTGAGGGTCGCTATCCCCGGCCGCAAGCTGGAGGAACTCGACCGCAGGACGGGCAAGTGGTCTCACGTCCAGTCCCTCGGCGAGGATCGAATCGTGAAGATCAAGTTGCCGCCGGGCGACGGCCGGCTGTTCCGCATGTCAGACGCAAAGGGTTAACGATGATTCAGGCATTGACACTCTCGGGTGCGTTCGCGGTGGGGATCGTGCTGTCGCTTCTGGGGGCGGTCAAGCTCGCGCTGGCCGAGAAGCTGAACATCAGCGACGCCGAGGTGGGCGGTCTCATCTCGGCCTTGATGTTCTCCTGCGTCATCGGCGCACTGGTCGCCGGCCCCCTGGTTGACGCGCTGGGCCAGAAGCGGGTGGTGGTATTCGGCTTCGCGCTGTGCGGCGTTTGCATTCTCCTCATCGCCCATGCCACTGCTTATACCGTGCTTTTCGCCGCCTGTTCCCTGCTCGGCCTGGGCACGCTCTGCGTTTCCACGGTCAGCAGTACGCTGGCCCCGGTGACCCTCTTCGGCGGAAGGAACCCGTCCGCGGCCCAGAACCTCAATAACGTGTTCTTCGGCCTCGGCGCATTTCTGATCCCGCTGCTGGTCGTCCTCCTCCTGCCCAGGCTCGGCTTTCAAGCCACCATCAGTCTCATCGCGGCGCTGATCCTGCTGCCCCTGGTCCCTGGCTTCATGACCACGTATCCACCCCTGACCACCGGGTTCCAATTCACAAGAGCCATCGGATTATTGACGAAACCCACGATCCTGCTGGCCGGTCTCGTCCTCTTCTGCTATGTCGCGCTCGAAGCCTCGATGGGCGGCTGGATCACCACCTATCTGACCGATCTGGGTGCCAGCGGGAAGACTGCCGGCACGGTCCTGTCGCTCTTCTGGGTGAGCATCATGTTCTCGCGTCTGGCGGCCGCTCTGCTCATGGTGAGAAGCCGCGTTCTGACCGAACATCCCCATCAGGCCATGTTGATCACCATCGCCCTCACGATCATCTCGATCGTGTGCATCGCGACGATGATCGTCACCAGCTCAGCGCCGGTGGGAATTGCCGCGATCATTCTGATGGGGCTTTCGTTCGGCCCGAATTTCCCGAACGTCGTGGGCCTGACCTTCAGCCGATGCGATCGATCCGTCTGGGGCAGCGCGTTTGGGATCGTCTTCGCGATGGGCTTGCTCGGGGCCACCATTATCCCGGCGGCCATCGGCATTTATTCCAAAGGCAAGACCATCCAGGCCAGCATGCCCATCGCCCTGGTCACGGCCATCGTTCTCCTGGTCCTTTCCGTGGGCCTATGGCGGCTCTGTGCCCCGGGCCGAAGATCAGTCACCGGCTAGAGCCTTTCACGACCCGGAGGGTCCGAATGCGGGACCCCTGTCAGTTCACTGGACGACGCTTGCGCGCGGTAGAATGCTCGGATGCACTGGTTCTGGCGAGGAGCCATAGTCTGCATCGTCACCGCTCTGATCATATTCGGGCTTGTCATGACCCAAGCAATCACCCTCGCCGCAATGCTCATCGCTGGCGCTCTCTATTGGCTCCCGTTGGGCACGAATGATATAGCCGCATGGCTGATTGTCGCAGCGATGTTGAGCGCGGTTCCATTGTTCCTGTATGGACTCTGGGGGCGGTACCTGGCTCCTGATCCCTCCAATGAAACCCGCTGCCGCAAATGCGGTTACATCCTCCGCGGCATCACCGAGCTGCGCTGCCCGGAGTGCGGGGAGAGGATATGAAGTGGCGTTCTCGAACACGCCGTTTGTTCAGACGGTCCGGGCTCTTCTTCTCGATGCTCATAGCCGTGGCGTGGATAGTCTCCTTTTTCTTCCAATTCGAGTATTTCCTGAAGCAGAAAAAAACGGGCGCATCATTCCTCGGCAGCCCAGGATACACGTTTACCTTGGGCATGTGGCTGAGTGAAGGGGCCGCAGGCGTCGGCTACAGATGGCCGGGGGGACAAGGATGGCAGATCGCAAAGAGCTCCGTTATCACGATGGAGGACACATGGCTACCTTTCTTCGACCCCAGCGGACAAGATGCGCGTAACTGGAACGGTGTCCCTCTGGTAATCCTGCCGCTTTGGATTCCTTTCCTCATCGTGGCCATCCCGACGGGCGTCCTCTGGAGACGTGACCGTCGCATCCCGCAGGGGCATTGCCAGGAATGCGGCTACTCCCTGACCGGCAACACCTCCGGCGTGTGCCCGGAGTGCGGGACGGCGGTCAATTCTCCTCCGGCGTCACCGGAGTGCGGGGAGAGGATATGAAGGGCTGATGCAATGATGACCCGCGTGTCCTGTTGGGTAACTTCTGTTCGCGCTCGGTGCGGTGGTCGGATGGGGTGTGGCGCCTTGGCGCGGATACGTGCGTTCATCGCTGGCCGGTCGGAAAATCGCGGGCGGCGCGGCCCAGCATTTGCCCCAGCGGTTCGTCCGGGGCGGGCGGAGCGAGCAATCGCGATTCAGGCCGGTGTTGCAAATAATAGGCCAGCACTTCCGCGAAGTAGATCACACCCTCCGGCGGCGACGATCCGAATGTGTACGCACCCTCGCGGTAGTCGCGCTGCGGATCGCGGTCCGACGGGCGCTTGTACAGCGTGTAGATTTCCTTCTGCGTCTTGATCCTGCCCGTGGCCAGTTCCCATCCGGATAGCGTGCCGGGCACCTTGCCGGTTTGCAGCCAGCCGTGCAGCCGTTGACGCAGGACGCGCTCGATCGCGTCCAGATACTTCTCGTGTGGGCCGAGCAGCTTGGCCGCGTTGGTGATCTGCCACGCGTTTTCCATGCCCATGCTCAGCAACAACGTGCTGGAAGATGGATGCGGATACCTCCACCCGCCGAGCGGGTCCTGGCTGTCGGCGAGAAAGTCCGCCACCGCCTGCACCACGTCGCGCAGCTTGGGCTCGTCGGGATAATAACGGGCCAGCGCCGGCAAACCGTTCAACGCATACCCGATGATGTACGGTTTGGCATATCCGAAGGGCACGCCCGCGGCATCATCGTCCACGAACGGCGGATCCGGCTTCAGCGGCTTGCCGCCCTGATCGAACAGATCGCCCGTCGACAGCTTGGTCCGCAGCTCGCGGAACAGCCGGATCGCTTCGTTGAGATACCGCTTTTCGCCGGTGAACTCGTACAGATGCACAAAATCGGCCACGTCGCCGATGTTCCGGCACTCGCCGTGGTCCGCGAACACATTCTGCTTCGCATAATTCACCTGCGCGTCCAGCGCCGCCATCATCCGCGGATCGCCGGTCTCCTCGTAGGCGAGTAGAAATGAGTCGTATCCCTTCGTGCAGAAATTGCTTTCGCCGTTCGACCGCCACATATACGAGCGGTCGTTATCCAGCGGCTCGCGCTGCATGGCGATGATGTTGCAATAGCGCGTACCGCCCGTCGCCCCCGGCCCCCACCAGATCGTCTGATCGTAAAAGTTGTCGCACCAGTTCACGGCCGTATCCAGCAGCCGCCGGTCGCCGCTGCGATACGCGTCGAAGAATATCGCCGGGCAGTGATTGAGCCGGTTCATGCCCATGACCGGGCCTGCGGCGACGCCGTCGTTGTAAGCGGTGACGTTGCCCCAATCATCGCCGACGCATGCGCTGTGGACCACCGCGTCGCGGTGATAGGCGAGCAAGCGTGCGAGCGGCGAATCCGGTTTCAATGTCAGGCGCGGCTTGCAGGGATAGAGTTCATCCCAGATGCTCGAATCAACGCGGCAAACGTGCGGATAGCCCAACGTCGGCGTTAACGCCGCCGCCTTCACCGGCGCGATCACCACCTCCGCCCGATGCCACGCCGCCTGCTGCATCGGCACTTTCTCATCCGCCCGGCACCGCCAATAGCGATAGGACACTTCGCCAGGAGTATCGCCCATTTTGGCTTCAACAAATCCGCGTCGTCGCAGCGGCGCCGCCGGATGATAGACCCGATATGCATCGCCGACGCTCAAGACGCAGGACGCTCCATCCTTGAATGCATGCCTGATCGTCGATTTTCCGAGTCCCGATTTCATCTGACCGCTCTCGAGAGACACCTTCGCGTTCTGTGAGTTAGGGAGCGTCAGTTCCCATCCAAAATCGGGCGCCCGGCCGTCCCCCTCGACATTCCGTTGTAGGTGCGCGATCAGCGCCACCGTACCCATCGCATCCGCGCGCATCTCGATCACTTGTTGCCACTGCGGATCGTTCAATACGTACCGCTCCCAGATGAAGTATCTGTCGCATTCAACAAGTTCAACCTTTACCTGCGTTGTCTGAGTCGGTTCGGGCGCCAGTAGCTTGGCCTTGATCGTCGTACCATCCCTGAATACGACCTCGACGTTTCGCCAATCATCTGACGTGACCTCAGGAAGCGGAACGCTGGATTTGGGTTCTGCTGCATTCCGGGGGAGACCGAGAGTGAACGTGACCGGAGCAGTTGAAGTGAACGTGTAGGGAAACGTAAATATTCCGCGCCGAAGAGTGCTGATCCCATCGGATGTCGGCGCGTGCCCGGTGATATCCCGACATGTTGGACGGATGGATATACCGTCCGGTCCCATCAAATAAATCGCATCACTTTTAGCCGGGAAAATGGTGAGGCGACGGAACGGTATCGACGCGCGTACCAATTGTTCCCCTGTAGCCGCCGGCGTGACCGTGATGGTCATCCTTGCAGGCCGGCTCTCCGGCTGCGCGGCTCTGCAGGTGACACACATCCAGGCGGCCAAAACAGCGTTCAGACGTCGCCGGTAGCTCATCGTTCGGACCTCATCGGCATCTATTGGACCTCCACGACTGTTGCGGCTCCCTGCAACACGCGATACCGAACCGGCGATTCATCATGAACATCGACGGTCGCCGCCTCGCCCTGTTTGGTCCAGTCCGGGCGATAACTCTGCACGCGATGTTGCCTGCCGTGCGGCGTGATCCGAAGCGTCAGATCATCGGCATCCGTGCAGTTAAGCACAATGACCCTGCGTACCGGCTTCGGCAGGACAACGTCGTGCGTTGCCGCATTGCGAATGTACACCACGGCCTCATCCGTCCCCACCAGCATCATGTCCGGCGCGCCGTAGTCCGCGCCGAACAGGCGAAAATCCCCGCGGAGCAACGTTTCCTTATGCTGCTTGTAAAACGCCAGCCACGCCGCGACCAGGCGGCACTGCTCCTCGGGCGCGGTCAGAAAATCCACCGATAGCGCGGGCACCCCGTTGCAGACCATCGTCGCCAGGAACTTGCCCACCAGCGCCCTATCCGCCTCCTGCTTCCAGAACATCGGGTCGTTCTTGAGCACGATGTCGTAGGTCCATGCCCGCATCTGAATGCTCGCCAGCCGCAGGTTTTCGTAACTTTCCGGAGCATCCGACGGCTGCACCACATCGAGGGCACGCTTGCTGTTCAGATTGGCGTGCAGGACGCGGGCTTCGGTGATCGCTTCCGGATTGACCGAACGCAGGCCGTCATGAATCGCCGCCAGGCAATCGGTAAAGGCCGCGCCCATCGGCTGCGCGGTGTGTTCATGTTTCGCGACACACACGGCCGGCACCGAATCCGCCGCGTCGAGCCACATGCCGTCCATGCCGTACGTCTTCGCCACCCGCGCGAACGTATCCCGCAGATAATCCTTCATCCCGGGATGCCGGGGGCACAGATTGTAATCCTCGCCCTCCGTCGTCCACGCATGCCAGTCGCCGGTCTTTTCCTGATACACCCGGCTCTTCCTGCCCTGCCAGAACGGGGCCGACCACAGTTCCACGCGCAGCCCCATCTCGTGCATCTGCCGAATCGCTCCGGGCAGATCGGGATACCGATCGGGCATGGCCTTGAAGTCGCCGAGGATGCCGTGCTTGAAGTCGCCATATCCGCCGTCGGGCCGGCAATCCCAGCCGGCGTCGATCAAAATCGTTCCGAAGCCCAGTTCCTTGCATTTGCGGGCGACCTTCAACACGCCCGCCTGATCGATGTGATCCAGGTAACAGTACCATGTGCAGAATACCGGCTCGCTGGTCCAGGCCGGCGGCGCCGCGTGCTGCCGGTGATTGAGCGCATCGAAGGTCTTCGCATACGTCCGCACGACATCCCACCACGATTCGCCCGCCGTATCGACGAACATCGCGTCTTCGAGGCGCTCGCCGGTGAACGGGACATCCTCCTGCCGTGACAGCGTCAGCACGTATCGATCGCCATCGGCGTCACCCTTCAATTCAGTCGCACGCTCGGCAACGGTCCAACCGACGGCTATCCGATTGTTGCCCTTGTCATCGGTGAGTTGGATCAACGGCGCATCGTGGTTCGCATTGCCTGAGTCCTTGAACCCGCCCGGTATCTTCGTGCGATAGATCCGCATGTCCTCCGGCCACTTCTTGTGTTCGTGATAGTAAATGAGCGTATGCGCGATTGGTGCCGTCGCCGGCACGGTGACGGCGTGAAGTCCCTCGATCGGCAAACGCAAGCGTGCCGTATAACCGCGGATGGACAGCCTTTGCCCGGCCGGGGGTTCAAGTTTGAACCGCATCAACCGCGGCGGGCGGGCCTCTTCGATCGTCAGCACCAGCGTGTGCCCCTGCCACGCATAGCGTGCCTCATTCGCCGTCCGGTTTTCGAGTTGCCATTCCACATCGGGTTTGTCGAGATCGAAGGTCAACTCGATTTTTGGAACGCCCTCGAACGGCACATCAATACCCGCAGCGCGCAAAACCGCCGCGCCGTACAAACCGAAAGCCGCCATGACCGTCCCTGCTCCTGGCCGACGACATTTCACGTGAATTCTCCATTTGGTTATGAACTGCATCTGATGTGGGTATCATTGTAGCGGACCCGGTGTGCTAAGGAATGACATGCATGCTGAGATTTCGCATTCGCATACTCGTATGGTTGAGCCGGTTCGTCGTGGTTCTTGCGTCGGTGGCCCCGACCCGCGCCGCTGAGGTCGATCGAGACGTGGTGGTTTACGGGGGCACCGCAGCGGGGGCGATGGCGGGAATCGCGGCGGCGCGGCATGGGGCGTCGGTGATCATTCTCGAGCCGGGCAGGCATGTCGGCGGCATGGTGTCGGGTGGTCTGAGCCGCTCCGACGTACTCCGCCAGGAACACCTCATCGGCGGACTGGCGCTCGAATTCTTCACACGAGTCGGAAAGCATTACGGCCAGCCGGTCGCCTGGCAATTCGAGCCGCACGTGGCGGAGAACACATTCAAGGCCATGCTGAAGGAAGCAGGCGTGGAGGTGCGGTTCGGCCAGTCGTTGGCCGCAGCCGACACCGATGGGACTCGCTTGCGTGCGCTGCATACGCGGGACGGAGGCGCGTACACCGCCAAGGTATTCATCGACGCCACCTACGAAGGAGATTTATTGAAGGCGGCGGGCGTGTCCTATGTCGTCGGGCGGGAAGGGCGCGATCGCTACGACGAATCTCTCGCCGGCCGATGCGAGTTGCTGCCGATGCACCACCAGTTCAAGGCCGCGGTTTCACCCTGGCGCGACGGCAAGCTG
The DNA here is from genome assembly GCA_964384465.1 of uncultured Planctomycetales bacterium. Lineage (GTDB taxonomy): Bacteria > Planctomycetota > Phycisphaerae > UBA1845 > PWPN01 > CAYLLT01. The sequence continues at coordinate 47,827 of CAYLLT010000020.1, forward strand.
CTGCCGTACATCACGCCGCAGGACAAGCTGGTGCCGGTCGGCGCCGGCGACGGCAAGATACAGGGCTACTGCTTCCGCCTCTGCCTGACCGATCGGCCGGAGAACCGTTTGCCGATCTCGAAACCGGAGGGCTACGATCCATCACGCTACGAATTGTTGCGACGTTACATCATCGCCCTCGAAGAGCGCGAAGCTGGGCGCGCCCACGCCTTCTTGGGAATCGGACGCATCCCCAACGGAAAATGTGATGCGAACAGCGGCGGACCGGTCTCCTCCAACATGCTCGGCGCCAACCAGGAATACCCCGAAGCGTCCCCGAAGCGCCGAGCGGAGATCTGGGAGGAGCACCGGAGTTGGGTGCATGGCCTGCTGTACTTCCTCCAGAACGATCCCTCCGTGCCCGAGAAGGTGCGCGCCGACTATACCCCCTGGGGCTTGTGCAAAGACGAGTTTCAAGACACCGGCGGCTGGCCTCATCAGCTCTACGTCCGCGAAGCCCGGCGCATGCTCGGCGAATACGTGCTCACGCAACGCGACCTCCAGACACACCGGCGCAAGCACGACGCGATCGGAATGGCCGGCTACAACATCGACATCCGCGAGGTGCAATGGGTCTCGGCGCGCAACTTCCATTTCCCAAAAGCAGAGGATGAGACGTTCCTGGAAGGCTACCTGAGTCAGCCCGTGGAACCCTGGGACATCCCGTATCGTTCGCTGCTACCGCGTTACTCGGAGTGCTCGAACCTGCTGGTGCCGGTTTGTGTTTCAGCTTCGACGGTGGCTTACGCGTCTTTCCGTATGGAGCCCAATTACATGATCGCAGGTCACAGCGCGGGCGTGGCCGCCGCCCTGGCCGCCAAAGCCTCCGTTTCCGTTCATAACGTGAACCTCGACAACCTCCGAGATTGTCTTCGCGCCGACGGCCAGATCTTGCACGTTGAGAAATGACCTCATTGATGATCCGGGCGGACCTGTGGCGTGCCCGAGCACTGTGGATTCGCGAGACACGAGATAGAGCTGAACGGCGGCGGCGGTTATCCGTATCCCCCTGTGGATATCGTTTCTGCTCTTCGCCGCGCTGACTGCATTCTTCTTCTGGCACGACCGTCGCCTGCCACAGGGGTATTGCGAGCAATGCGGCTATTCCATTACCGGCAACACCTCCGGCGTGTGCCCGGAGTGCGGAACGCCGGTCAGTTCACCCCCTGCAGTTTCCACCGCTCCCGAATGAGTTGTGCCCGATACTTCAGGACGGGGTCGCTTGTACGATAACAGGACACGGCCCGATGACGGAGTCGGCAAGGCCACTATGGGAAAGGTCGAATCCGAGAATTGCGATTCAGTCGCGGACAGTGAGCGAGCCTGCACCGAACACGACACCGCGCCGCTCGCGGCCGACCGCGGTCGCGACGATGGCGAGCAGGAAGATCGCGGTGGCGCTCACTGCCATTACCTGGGGATAGGGATACTTCCCGGCGAGGGTGGCCTGAATCCACGCGATGGAGGCGGCGATCAGGTTGCCGCATTGGTATGAGAAACCGGGAAGAAATCCGCGCACCTGGTCGGGCGAGAGTTCACTGATGTGGGCGGGGATGATGCCCCATGCTCCCTGCACCATGAACTGCATGAGGAACGCGCCCACCACGATCGACGTGAATTGCGACGAGAACGCCCACAGCGGCACCACGGTCAGTGCCCCGATAAAGGCGAGGATCATCATGCGACGCCGGCCGAAATGGTCGGAGGCGAGGCCGAAGAGGATGCCGCCCGCGATCGCGCCGGTCATCATAATGATCACGATCTTCGAATAGACCTTCGCGTCGAGACCGCGGAAGCTTTTCATGAACGTCGGATACATGTCCTGCGTGCCGTGGGAGGAGAAGTTCATCATCGCCATGAGCAGTGTGAGGTAGATAAACAGCCGCCAGTGCGAGAGAATTCCCCGTCCCAGATGCGACCAGCTTTCAGCTTTGCTCCTCTGCCAGACCTCGGACTCGCGGATGAAAAAGCGAATGAACAGCGCGAGCAGCGCCGGCGCTCCGCCGAGCCAGAACATCGGGCGCCATCCGAACCGATCGAGCATGAAGTACGCGGCCACGGCCGAGAGGAGGTAACCGGTCGCATATCCTTCCTGGAGAAAACCGCTGAGCACGCCGCGCCATTTTGCGGGCACCTTCTCCATCACCAGCGACGTGCCCACACCCCACTCGCCGCCCATGCCGATGCCGAACAGCGCACGCAGGATGAGGAACGTCGTGAGGTTGGGAGCAAAGCCGGTCGCGACTTCCACCGCCGAGTAGAAGACCAGGTCGATCATCATGGGCATGCGCCGGCCGTAGCGATCGGCCAGCAGCCCGAAGATGAATGCCCCGACCGGCCGGAACATGAGCGTGAGTGTCAGCGACACGGCGATGGCCGCCTGGTTTGTGCCGAAGTCAGCGGCGATGCGCGGCAGCGAGATCACGACGAGAAAGAAATCGAACGCGTCGAGCGTCCAGCCGAGGAAGCCGGCGGTGACGGCGAAGACCGCCTCGCGCAGGGGAACCGGGGAGACGCGCTCGACTGGAACCGATGATGCTCGTGCGTGTGATGTCAAAAGCAATCCCCGGTCAACCCCGCGACAGTCAGGGCGCGAAATCACGCGGAAGGGTGCAGCGTGGCGCGATGAGTTCGCATTGCTGCCGCGACCAGCGATCGAGCGTAAACGCTTGGGGAATGCGGAGCAGCGCGAAGCGGTGCGACCAGATGCGAATCGAGGTGAAAACGAGGCCGACGGGGCTCGAACCCGCAACCTTCGGATCGACAGTCCGATGCTCTAACCAATTGAGCTACGGCCCCTTAAGCGAGAGATCTCCATCTCGCCGGAGCTTTGCCAGTATAGCGCCCGCCACCCCTGTGTCAAGGTCACAACTAGGCACGCCAGCCGATGAAACCGTTAAACCGCCAAGAAGGCAGGATTGCGCGGGACTTTGAAATAAAAACAACGGCAGCAAGGGTTAGATTTACTGCGGGACACGCGGACGGAAGCGGTCGTTTTTCCGTTTGGCGTCTTGGCGCCCTGGCGGTTCATCGAGCCCGCCGCCGTAGAGTTCCAAAAGCGGGTCGGTATAATTACTACGATTGGCATCGGACGGAGGTGTCGCGATTTCTCCGCTGGGACAGGCCCTGAACTCTGATTCAGTCATTGTGCGCCGAGTCAATATCGGGTGCGGCCGCACGCCCACGCCGGGCTGGATCAACATCGATAATTCGCCGAGCGTTCTGCTGGCTCATGATCCAATCCTCGCCGGCGGCCTCAAGGCGCTCGGGCTCCTCCGCCATGAGAGCAGGAAGTTTATACAAATGGTCCGCGAGGTCCGCATCCGCTGGGGCAGCGGCAACCGGCTCTCGATGCTGGCCGACAACACGGTGGAGGTGGTTTACTCTTCGCACATGATGCAGCAGCTCGATCGCGATGGGGTCAAGGCGTTCCTGGCGGAGATCCGGCGCGTGCTGGTGCCGGGCGGGATCGTCCGGCTGACCATGCCGGACCTGGAGTTGATGATCCAGAATTACATGCGCGATCGGGATGCCGACCGGCTGGTGGCGATGACGAGCCTGTCGATGCGGAAGCCGAAGAACTTTTTGCAGCGGATTCAGTGGATTCTCTTCGGCGTGAGGAACACCAGTTTGTGGCATTATGACGGCAAATCGCTCTGCAAGCTGCTCGAGGCGAACGGCTTCCGCGATCCCTGCGTGCTTCCGCCGAACGAGACCACGATCCCCGATCCCGGTCCGCTGGACCTGGCGGAGCGTTCGCACGAGAGTGTTTACGTCGAAGCGCGGAAAGCGTGTTAGAAAAAACCCCGTCGCCAACAAACCCGTCACTGGCGCTTCAGGCTCTGACCATGTCGATCAATCGGGGATGCATTTCACCAGCATCTGCCGTTGCCGCGGGCCGTCGAACTCGCAGAAGTAGATGCCCTGCCAGGTGCCGAGCACCAGTCGCGCATTTTCGACGAACACGGTAACCGACGAGCCCATCATCGAGGCTTTGATGTGCGAATCGGTGTTGCCCTCGGCGTGGCGGTAGGCGGACTCGTGCTTGGGCACGAGTTGCTCGAGCTTCCACAACACGTCGTGCACGACGTCCGGGTCGGCGTTCTCCTGGATGGTGATGCCGGCCGTGGTGTGCGGGACGTAACAGATGACGTGGCCGTTCTTGACGCCCGCCTGGCGGACGACCTGCTGGACTTCCGAGGTGACATCCACCATCTGGCATCGCTGGCGGGTAGGGACTGAAAGCGTGTGCATGGAAATCTTCTCCGGTGTCTTTGAGTACGTGGCCGCCTTATAATTGGCGATATCGTCGGTGTTGTCGATAGTGCTGGTATTCCGGGGGTACTCGTTTGATGCATGATCGTGGCAAAGTGGTCGTCGCGATGAGCGGCGGCGTGGATTCCAGCGTGGCGGCGTGCCTGCTGCACGAGCAGGGGTACGAGGTCACGGGTTTGTTCATGCGCACGGGCGTCCATGAGGCGGAAACACAGCAGGAAGAATTGCGGATTGCGGATTGCGGATTGCGGAATAAAGGATCGCATGCGGACACCCAATCCGAAATTCGTAATTCGCGATCCGAAATCGCGGAACATGATCGTCATCGCGGCTGCTGTAGTGCGGCGGATGCTTCGGACGCGCGAGCGGTGGCGGGCCGGCTGGGGATTCCGTTCTTCGCGCTCAACTTCAAGGAGCAGTTCGATCGGATCATCGATTACTTCGCCGATGAGTACCGCCGCGGGCGCACGCCGAATCCGTGCGTGATGTGCAACGAGCATCTGAAGTTCGGGCGGTTGGCCGATTACGGAGCGGCGGCCGGGGCCGACTTCATCGCCACCGGGCATTATGCGCGGATCGATCAGGTTGACGGCGTGCATCGTTTGTGCCGCGGGATCGACGCGCAGAAGGATCAGTCATACGTGCTCTTCGGAGTCAACCGTGACATGCTCGCCCGCACGCTGTTTCCGATCGGCGGCATGACCAAGGGTGAGGTGCGCGGGCACGCGCGGCGGTTCGGCCTCGCGGTGAGCGACAAGCCCGATTCAGTGGACATCTGTTTCGTGCCGGACCGCGACTACGCGCGGGTGGTGCGCGAGCGGCGGCCGCAGGCGTTTGCCGAGGGTGTCGTCGTGGATGCCGACGGCAACAAAGTCGGCCGGCATGGCGGTGTGGCCAACTTCACCATCGGTCAGCGGCGCGGCCTCGGCATCGCCATGGGCCTGCCGATCTACGTCACCGGCCTCGATGCCGACACGAACACTGTCACGGTGGGAAGCAAGGACGATCTCGCATCGACCAAGTTGTCGGCGTCCGGCGTCCGCTGGCTGATCGATCCGCCCACCGGGCCGGTGCGCGCCGGCGTGAAAATCCGCTACGCCCACCGTGCGGCGCCCGCGACAGTGGAGCCTGTCGGGATTGACCGCGTCCGCGTCGAGTTCGATTCACCGCAACAGGCCATCACGCCCGGCCAAGCCGCCGTTTTCTACGATGATGATGTCGTTCTCGGCGGCGGGTGGATCGATTGATGATTTCACCGCGGGACCGCCGAATCATCCGAAGACCGGCTTGCGTCCCAGCGCCCGGCGGGCGTCGGCTACCTGGCCGGCGTGAAACATCTGATGGTTGACGGCGGCGCTGAACACCAGTCCGATGGTGCCGAAGAAACTTTGATATTCCGGCGGCGCCTTGCTCGGCTTATCCAGATCGGCATCGCTCATCGACGCGAGCAGCTTCAACGTCGATGAGCGGACTTTCTCAAACTGAGATAGCAGTTCCGCGAACGGCGGATATTTGCCGGCGTCCGCGACCGGTTCGCTGCCCATGCCGAACAGCGGCTCCCAATGGGCCAGCGGGTTCTGTTCGCCCTGGATCATTTTCGACATCATCGACGCCTCTGAACAGGTGATGTGGCCGAGGACCCACAGCGGGTGATTGCCCCCTTTGTGTGTCGGGAAGGTCGTTGGCGCGTCTTTCATGTCGTTGACCATCAGGAGAAGCCAGTCCTTTCCCTGCTCCAGCGTTTGTCGAATGTAGTCGGTGGTCTTCATGCGTCTTTCCTTTCGTGAAAAAGAGGTTGACTGTTCCGTCCAGAATCTGATTTCACTTTACCTATGGGTTGCCGGTCTTAACAGCAGCGTCTTGATCAACTCGATGGAGCTTTCCGTCGGCACGAGGGCGCTGCCCAGCTTGCGGCTGACCAGCGCGCCGAGCAGCGTGTTGTTGATCCACTGTGCCCAGGTGGCCGCATCGACGCGCTCGTCCACCTCACCCGCCTGCTGCGCCTGGGTGATCAGATCGCGCCACAACTCGAAAAGTTTCAACTGCATCTCCCGCACCGCGCTCTTGAGTCGCACGTCGGCGTCGGTCATTTCCGCGCACAGAGTCGCCATCAACTGACAGTTGCACCAATCCGGCTGCGCGTTCAAGGCCAGCACACCGTCGAGCAACGCCGCGAGCCGCTGACCCGGCTTGGCCAGCGTTTGCGTCGGCCCGATCCAGCGTTCGGCATATTCCGCGCGGGCCATATCGAGCACGCCCAGCGCCAAGTCCTCCTTCGACCGGAAATGGTGGTAAAAGGCACCCTTGGTCAGGCCCGTCACCGATTGGATGTCCGATAACCCGGTTCGATGGTAGCCATGCTGGCTGAACAGCCGCCGGGCGACCTGAACGATGTCCAATCGAGTGGATTGCCCGCGGGTCCAGCCTGAGCCGTTTTTAGTGTTCACAGGGGAAGCTCCAGCGGATATTCCATACCGTTCGGTCGGTATGATACCCGCACGATCGGCTAACGTCCAGGGCCTGGAGATCAGGCTCTGAGATCCAGTATGTCGCATCGGGGCCACGAACGGCCGGCGGCGACATATGGGCTGGTTGGCCATTCGCCTGCCGGGGAGAGGATTTCATTGCCTTCGGGGCCGACCAAAATGGTGTCTTCGCTCTTGGTGCCGGCGATCGAGGGATTCCATGCGAAGGCCTGGTTCGGGTAGACCGGCGTCGGATTATCGGGCGTAGCGCGGACTTCACGGCCGACGTAGCCGGTCGGGCCGCCCTGATGATGGTGCCGCCACTCGTCGGGGAAACCGGCATCGGCATAGGCCCGCGTGGCCGCCGCGAATACGTCGCCCAGCGTCCGGCCGGGGCGAGTGGCGGCGATCATGGCCGCATCCACCTGACAGACGGCCTGATGCCGCCGACGAAGCTCGCCTTCGATCGGGCCGAAGGAAAACAATCGCGTGCAGGAAACGATCAGCCCGTACCGTTCGCCGCAGCAGACCGCCATGCCATAGCGATTGAACTTCTTTTCAGTGGGAATAGGATGCCGAAACCGCTGCACGCGCTCATCGGCGGCGATCAGCAGGACGGGGGACCGGATGGCTCGCTCCTGCAAGTGGCCGGCGATCCGGCCGGCCAGTTCGTGCTCCGTCATACCCGGACGGGCGGTGCGGCACACCGACTCCAGACTCTCGGCGACCTCCCTGCCCAGCGTCCGATAACGTTCAATTTCGCCGGCCGTCAGCGGCCATCGGAGTCTATCGAAGTCGCCGCCGAGGGCCGTCACATGGTCAGGTAGCCCCGCAACTCGGGCGTCACAGGCACACCGGCGCGAGCCGATCGCGTCTGACCACGTCCGAACGGCAGCCCCGGCATCATGCCAGGCGAAGCTACGTATCTCGATGCCCAGCCCGGCCAGCTCTTCGGCGGCGATGCGCGGTTCCTCGATGTTGCTGGTAATGCAAAGCGTCTGCTCGGGCGTGATCAGCAGCGACGCCCCGCCCACATCGGCCGCGGTGGAAACGTGGTTAAGCCCGCCGGCGGTATACCAGGCGAAGTTGCACCGCCGCGTCAGCACGACCGCGTCAAGCGGGTGGTTTTCCAAATACTCCAGGACCGCCTGACGTTTCTGGCGGCACTCGTCGGCATGTGATTGCATCAAGATCTCCTGATCGCTGCGACTACCGGACCTCGATTCCCCATTCAGAGCGTATTCTAACCAGAAGTCCGCTCAGAAGGCTCGAACTGCGACGCAACCGCCGCTTGCGATGAATCGTATAAAGTAAAGAACGGCTGGGGTTTACAGGGTCAGCGGTGCCGTTATTCACAGAGCTTGCGGATTTCGCCTGATGCGGTTAAGAAACGCCCGATCGATGGGCGTGTCGCCGGCTGAATCACAACGCCAAACCGAGAGGCACAACTTCGAATGATGCGCAGCAGCAAGACGCCTGCGTCGTGCGGCCTCCGCCGGCCAATCTGCCATGTGCCGCGCGCTGCGCTTTTGACGTTCCTCAGTGCCGTCGTATTCCTCGTCGCGATAGCTGCCCCCGGTCAGGCCCAGAACAACACTTCGACCCGGCCCGCCACCTCACCGAGCACGGGGCCCGCTGATTCGTCGCCGCTGGACCTGGTGCTGAAAATCGCCGGGGAGACGGATCCCAAAACCCGCCGCGAAGCCGCACTGGCCATCCTCAAAATGTCTGATGCGGAATCGACGCGGACGCTGCTGAAGCTTTTCGAGAGCAAGAATAACGACCCGGCCAAGCTGGCCGTCTGTGAAGCGCTCGCGGAGAGTCGATCGCAGAACGCCGAGTTCATCCCGCCGCTTTTGGCTCTGTTAGACCAGAAGGAAGCCGGGTTGCGCAAGGCCGCCGTCGCGGCGCTCGGCAACTATCGCGATCCGGTAGTTGCCGAGAAGGTCAAGGCCGCCGTTCAGCAGCACGACGCTCAATTACTGGCCGAGAACCATGCCGCGCTGATGAAGGCGCTATACGACAGCACCGCGGATGCGGAGCGGGCCGCGCTGCTGCTGAACTGGCTCAAGCAGCCTTTGGGGCTGGAGCGATTCACCGCTTTGGAGATCGTCCAGCAGGCGCTGCGAAAAGGCGCTCCGGATGGGGCGGTGCTCGATCAGGTCCGTACGCTCCTGGCGGATTCCGATGAGGCCGTTCGGCAGAAAGCCGTGCTCGTGCTGCGGACCCGCGGTCTGCGCGAGGATGCTCCGCGCATCCGGGCCCTGCTGCGGCAGGAGCCGTCGGAACTCGTACGCGATGCGATCTATAGCGCCCTGGGCGTCCTCGGCGATCCGGCCTCGATCCCCGTTGTGGCTGAAGGCTTGAAAGATACGTCAGAGCAGGTGGTCGTCGAAGCCGCCACCGCACTCGGGCAGTTGGGCGAACTCCAGCCCGCGCCCTCCGGCGAACTGCTGGCGACGGCGGTCCAAGCCCTGCTGGAAAGAGCGTCCGGCCCGCGGCTCGAAAACGCCAAGCTCCGCGAGCGCATCATTGACGCGATGAGCCGAATCGCCGATCCCAAGTTCCTGCCCGTCCTCGTACAGCACGCGGGCGCTGATGAGCCGGTCCCCGCGATCCGTCAGGCGGCTGTCCGCGGGTTGGGCCGGGTGAACGACGCGCAACAGGCAGCGGTGGTGATCGCTCGCTTGTCGACAGACATCGACCCCGGCGTTCGCGAGGTGGCGGCGGAAGCGCTCGGAAGACTGGGTGTGGATGTGGGCCCTCTCAAAGCGTTGCGCGAGCGGCTGGACCCCAAGCTCGAAACTTCCGCCGCCGTGCAGGACAAGGCGTGGGAATCGTACGCTTTGATCTTCCTCAAATTGCCGGCGGCGGATCAGAAAACAGTGATGGCTTCATGGCCTGCGGCCGATCCGGGAGCTGTAACCAGGCGGATAGAACTATTGATTCATCTCGAAAAGGCGATGAGCAACAGCAAATACGATCCGCCGCGACTGACGATGCTTCGCGAGGAACTGGCGGATGCGCTGGTGGCCGCGAGCCGTCCCGCCGACGCGGCTCCGGTACTGGCCCGCGGCCTGGAGACCCTCGCCGCGGATCAATCCGCGGTCCGTCGGCGATTGACGCTCAAGCTGGTGGAAACCCAATTGAATGGCTCGACACCGGAAAAAGCGATTGCCACCGCGGCGGGGCTGGAGACGGCGGAGCTGAAGGAGGCGGTTGCCGCCCGTCTGCTGAAGTATGCCCAGGTAGCGGCGAAAAAAGATCGCGCCGCGGCCGCCGATTTCCTGACCAAGCTCAAGCAGAGCGTACCCGATCAGTTCGGCCCGCCGTGGACGACGCGTTTTGAGGAACTCCGTGTCTCGGCGAGTTCAAAACCAGCCACGGCCCCAACCGGCAAATAGAGGACGATGACCGGTCAGCGCGTGTGTTCAACGACCGACCGCCTCGCTGAATTCGCTGAACAGGTCAAATCATTGCCCCCTTCTCTACAAGACTACAGGCCACCGCAATGCGTTCTGCGAGTTGCTTGAATTGCTCGTAGCACTCTGTGACTGCAGCTCCGTGGCCGCCGATCGCCCCATCCGCAGGTTTGAGAAAAAACATCGGCTTTCTCGCATCTTGGGCAAGCGGCATGAGGCTCTTGAAATGCTTGATCATGGCCAGTTGATGTTGTTCCTCAGAAAGTAACTGCTCACCAAGCACTTCGTGCACATAGGTTTCCGGAATTCGATCTGCCCATCTTTTGTAAGCTTTTACCGGGCGATTGCTGCGAACCGAGGGGTTTAGTACCACATATCCGATTGGATGCATATCTCCACTCGGTACGATCAGGTCGGCAGGCACCGTATTGTAGGATTTTCTCTTACTCCACCCTTCGCGCCAGTCGCGCAGCGTGGGACCGAGGTTGCGCAAACCCTGTAAAGAGAATAAGTCTGCGCCGAGTGGAATGACAACAAAATCGCTGGCGACGAGAGCGGCACGATTCATTGCTCCGATGTTCGGCCCCACATCTATGAGTGCGACATCAGCTTGACATTTCTTCCCGGCCTCGACGGCAATGCGGTAGAAAGCTGTCATGACGCGGAAAGCATCCGCTGCATCTGGTCGTATATCACTCTGGCAATCTCGCCATGCTTGTGAGAGGCGATCCTCGAACGCGCTGAGCCCCAGGTCGCCGGGGATGAGACTGAGCCCGTCCTCAAGCGATCTGGGCTGAATTGACTGGATATCACCAAGGCGTTCACTCATCTGGTCAATCGCACCAAGGATTGTGTTCGGATGAGAGCCATCAGGCCACAGCTTCTCGAGTTCGTCCTCTTCGAGAAACGCGCTGGTTAAATTCGATTGGGGATCCAGATCGATAGTAATCACCCGATGTCCCAGTTCTCGGAACATCCACGCAAGATGATAGACGAGGGACGTTTTTCCCACACCGCCTTTGTTATTAAAAAACGTGATAGTCTTCACAAGCGTCCTCGAACGATGGCAGCAAAATGGTTTGTACCCACGTCAAACTCGATGGGAGGACTGTTGTTACGATCCATTTCTTTCTGGGCGATCGCAATGCCTCTGCCAAAGCGATTGACGAATCCGAGAATCTTCGCGGCCTCGGCCAGAATCGGATTCCTATAAGATGTACCATATGGAAAGTTATCTAACGAAAGGTCACCGTAAAGTGATCCAGGATTATGAATCTCAAGCCGATCGTCAAAATGGTTGATCATGGTGGGAGTTGTGGAGCCCTCATAATTACGATGGATTACGGCGTTCATGAACAATTCGTGAAGCGCGATTGACGGGAATGCGTATACCGTCGCATCTGTTAAGTCGTTCCTGCGGACGGGGCGCGGTTCCATTAGGCGCTGCGCGAGTAGGTCTAACTCTCGCATTACAAGCAGTAGATCGCCGGTGATCCGTGATTCGGCCACAACGTCGTCTCCCGCGGAGGGACCGTCGTAGTGAACATATTGTATGTATGCTCCAGGGAAAAAAGAGAGGGCATCTTTGCCAAACAGCAAGATAGCGGCGTTTGTCGGGCGATCAATGCGTGTGTCGTACAGCCGCAAAGCTGCCAATTGCTCTTCGGTTGTTCGTTGGTTCTCATCCAGCACTTCACGCGCGACGGCATTCGGCAAATAGTTGAACTGGAAAAGATCGAGAGACAGGTCGTCGAGTGTCGCTTCAGGGCAGGCGCGCGCATCCCACGTTCTGGCGCGATCGATCCGGCGCTCGGATAACCGGCGTTCTTCCTCGATTGTCGCAACGCCCCGCCGCGGACCGACGCGGATATAGGTGATACCTTTATAGCGCACGGGTGGTGAGGTCGAAGGGAACACCTCCACTACGGCGACGGCAATGCCCTGAAACTCAATCTTATCCACAAACATCAGTGGCTGGGGAATGATCCGGCCGTTATCCCGGTGGGACGCGAGGTTCACGAGTAATTGTTCGGTAATGGGCACTCCCGTAGGTTGGCCTTTGTCGTCTACGCCGATGATCAGATAGCCGGGTAGCCGATGATCGGGCAAGTCATTCGCGAAAGCACATATCGCTTCACAAAACTTGTCGGTGTCCGAGACAGACTGTGTGCGTTCAACACGGTCTGTTTCACACTCCCGAAGAAGTTGTTCCAGTTGTGCGGAGTCAATCATTTTCGTACGCGGTATTCTATCACATCAGCCCATGTGCTTCACCACAGCCTGCCCGAACTCGCTGCATCGGACGAGCTTGGCGGGGATAACCTCCGCCTCCATCAGCCGATGGAAATCGTAGGTGACCGTGCGGGCCACAATGGCGCCCTCCATCCCCCTGACGATCAGATCGGCGGCCTCATCCCATTTCAGGTGCCGCAGCATCATCTCGCCGGAGAGGATCATGCTGCCGGGGTTTACCTTGTCCTGGCCGGCGTATTTCGGCGCGGTCCCGTGCGTGGCCTCGAAGATGGAGTGGCCGGTGAGATAGTTGATGTTGCCGCCGGGCGCGATGCCGATCCCGCCGACCTCGGCCGCCAGCGCGTCGGAAATGTAATCGCCGTTGAGGTTGAGCGTGGCGATCACGTCATAGTCCTCCGGGCGCGTGAGGATCTGCTGGAGAAATGCGTCGGCGATGACGTCCTTGATGACGACCTCTTTTCCGCCCGCCTTGATGACACACCACGGCCCGCCGTCGAGATCGACCGCGCCGTAGAACTCCTTCGCGACGCGATAGCCCCAGTCGCGGAACGCCCCCTCCGTGAACTTCATGATGTTGCCCTTGTGCACGAGGGTCACGCTACGGCGATTCTGCTGGATCGCGTAGCCGATCGCACTGTGCACGAGCCGTTCCGTCCCGTAGTAACTGACCGGCTTGATGCCGATGCCGACCTCCACGCGCGGCTCGCGTTTTGGGGCGCCGATCTGCTCGAGCTGCGACAGCCACGAGCCGGCCTTGTCGATCGAACCGAAACGGATTTTGTTGAAGTCCTTCGGGAATTCACTGGCCAGAAACTTCAACACCTTTTCGGATTCCGGCATGCCGGCGGCGTACTCGATGCCGGCATAGATGTCTTCCGTGTTCTCGCGGAAGACGACCATGTCCACCTTCTCCGGGTGCCGCACGGGGCTGGGGACGCCCTGAAAATACCGCACCGGGCGCAGGCAGACGTACAAATCGAGCATCTGCCGCAGAGCGACGTTCAACGAACGAATGCCGCCGCCAACGGGCGTGGTGAGCGGGCCCTTGATGCCGACGACGTACTTGCGAAAGGCTTCGATTGTCTCATCCGGCAGCCAGTTGTTGAGCTTTTTGAACGACTCTTCGCCGGCGAGCACCTGGTGCCACGCGATCTGCCGCCGACCGCCGTAAGCCTTCCGCACGGCCGCATCGAACACCGGTTGCGCCGCCCGCCAGATATCCGGCCCGGTGCCGTCGCCGATGATGAACGGAATGATCGGCTGATCCGGAACTTCGAGCTTCCCACCGCTCATACGGACCGGTTCGCCGGCGGGTTGTGTCATCGCTGCCATTGCTTTCCTCGCCACGTCTCGTGAAACGCAAATAGCCGCATGCTTTAGCCTGCGCGGTGCTGTCGCCGAGGAGAACGTTCCCCACTGCGGGATCGCCGCGCGGGTTAAAACCCGCGGCTGGATATTCAAATGGACTATAGCAATCCGACTAATGTTCCGCAAACCGTTTCCACTTCGCGCTCGGTGAGATGCCCGTGGAATGGCAGAGCGATGGTGCGATCCGAGAGGGCTTCGCAGATGGGGAAATCGCCGGTTTTGTGGCCGAACTGCTCGACGTAAAACGGCTGGAGATGGATCGGCGTGAAATAGTTGCTACAGCCGATGCCTTTCTCACGCAGCGCGATCAGGATGCGGTCGCGGTCGGCGCGCGTGTAGCGATCGTCGAGGCGGACCACCATCACGAACGGACTGATGACGCAATCGGGGTGGATCTTTTGCAAACGGATGCGGTTATCGCCGCCGAGCCGCTCGACGTAATAACCGGCGACGCGGCGGCGGTTCGCGAGAATCTCCTCGATCCGATTCATCTGGGCGATGCCCAGCGCGCAATTGATCTCGCTCAGTCGGAAGTTGTAACCCAGCCGCTCGTGTGCCAGCCAGCCGCCGCCTTCGCCGCGGCCTTGATTACGCATTGAGACCACCCGCTTGTGCAGCTTCTGGTCGTCCGTGACGATCATGCCGCCTTCACCGGTGGTCACCTGCTTATTCGGATAGAAGCCAAATACGCCGACTTCACCCAGCGCGCCCGCCTTGCGGCCCTTGTATTCCGCGCCGAGCGCCTCGCACGAATCTTCGATGACCCGCAGCTTCCGCTGCCGCGCCAGCTCCAGAATCGGACCCATCTCCGCCGGCTGGCCAAAAACGTCAACCGGCAGGATCGCCCGGGTCCGCGGCGTAATGGCCCGCGCGATGCGGTTCGGATCGATGTTCCAAGTGTCCGGGTCGATGTCCACAAACACGGGCCGTGCCCGCTCGAACAGAATGCAGTTCGCCGAAGCGATGAACGAGAAGGGCGTGGTGATGACCTCGTCGTCCGGCCCGATCTCCATCGCCCGGATGCACAGGTGCAGGCCGCTGGTGCCGCTGTTCACCGCCGCCGCATATTTCGTGCCGGTATGGGCGGCCAGCAGCCGCTCGAACTCGACCAGCCGCGGGCCCAGCGAAAGCTGATCGCTGAGCGTGGCCTCGCCCACCGCGCGGCGTTCGGCGTCCGTGATATCCGGGCGAGAGAGCGGAATGTCCATCGAGTCCTCCAGGCACCGGTTCAGGGTCAAAACCGCTGCATTGTAGCGTTACGTTAAATAAGAAGAAGAGCACGGCACCCAATTTAACGGGAACCACCGGAAGCCCACCGGCGTCTAAGCTATTAGTCAATTGGTCCGAGGCGGGTTCAATTTCGGGAGGTGATCCCATGTCCACGCGTCCTAATATCTCGACATCGCGGTCGCTCGTTGCCGCCGGCGCGGCACTCTTGCTCCTGAGCACATCTGTGCGGGCGCAGATCATCATCGACCGGCGGCCGACCATCATCGTGCCGCAGATGCTCGAGATCAGCGAAATAACCGTCGATGCCCAGGTCCGCGAGCAGGCGGCCCAAGTACAGGTCACGCAGGTGTTCCGCAACACCGGCTCGGTCGTGCTCGAAGCGGAATACTTTTTCCCGCTGCCGGAGGAGTCCGCGGTGCAGGACGTGGTGCTGCTGGTGGACGGCAAAGAAATCCCCGGCCGCATCCTGCCGCAGGACGAGGCCCGGCGCATATATGAAGAGATCGTCCGCAGCAAGCGCGACCCGGCTTTGCTGGAGTACATGGGCCGCGGTCTCTTCCGCACCAGCGTGTTCCCGATCCCGCCGGGTCAGTCGCGAACTGTGACCATGCGGACGACATATCTCTGCCGGCGCGATCGCGACCTGGTCGAATTCATGTATCCTCTCTCGACACAGAAGCACAGCAGCAAACCGGTCGGCCGCACCGCCGTCACCGTCAATATCGAGACCAAGGAGCCGCTCAAAACCGTTTACAGCCCATTGCCCGGCGTGGTCATCGAGCGGCCGAACGACCGCAAGGCGATTGCCCGCTACGAGCAGCGACAGAGCGTCCCCGCCGGCGATTTCCGCCTGTTCTACGGGCTGGCCGATGGCGCGGTCGGCGCGACCATCCTGAGCTACCGGCCGAGCGATGGCGATGATGGCTATTTCCTGCTGCTGGCCAGCCCGGCCGTGAAATCGGACCGTTCGCAGCCGATCGCCAAGACAGTGGTCTTCGTGCTCGACCGCTCCGGCTCGATGGCCGGCAAAAAGATCGAGCAGGCCCGCGACGCGCTGCGCTTCGTGCTGAATAATTTACGCGAGGGCGACCTCTTCAACATCGTCGTTTACGAGTCGCAGGTGGAGACGTTCAAGCCGGAGCTTCAGGCGTTCACGCCGCAGACGCGGGCGGCCGCGCAGTCGTTCGTGGATAACATCCGGCCGGGCGGCAGCACCAACATCGACGAGGGGCTCAAGACGGCCCTGAACATGCTCCAGGACAAGGAGCGGCCCAACTACGTGCTGTTCCTCACCGACGGTCTGCCCACGGCGGGCGAGCAGCGCGAAACCGCCATCGCCGATAACGCGAAGGCGTACAACAAGGCCGGCGCCCGGATCTTCGCGTTCGGCGTCGGTTACGACGTCAACTCGCGCCTGCTCGATCGCCTGAGCGGCGGCAACGGCGGCATCAGTGAGTATGTCAAACCGGAGGACGACCTGGAGGCGGCGGTATCCCGGCTCTATTCGCGGCTGAGCAGCCCGGTGTTGACCGGTATTCACGTCGAAGTCGCAGGCAGCGACATCAACCGCACATATCCGAAGGATCTGCCCGACCTGTTCGAGGGCGGTCAGCTCGTCTGGACCGGCCGATACCGGCAATCGGGGCCGGCCAAGGTGGCGCTGTCCGGCAAAATCGGGCAGCAGGATTTCCGGCTCAAGGTCGAAGCTGATCTGGCGGCGGCCAACCGCGGCGTGAGCCATGCGTTCGTCGAGCGCCTCTGGGCAACGCGGCGGATCGGCTCGATCATCGACGAGATCGACCTGCGAGGCAAAAACCAGGAGCTGATCGACGAGCTGGTCGCACTCAGCAAAAAATACGGCATCCTGACGCCGTACACGGCATTCCTGGCCGATGAGCGCGTCCCGCTGGCGGCCAAAGCCGAGCAGCTCAGCCGGGCCAACGAAGCGAGCGACAAATTGGGACAAGCATACGGCCGGGAGGGTTTCGCCCAGCGGCAGTACAAGGCGGGATTGATGCAGTCGAGCGCCGCGCCGGCCACTCCTGCGCTACAGTTTGCTGGTGCTGATGGCAGCAAGGAGACACCCGTCACCACCATGCGTCAGATCGCCAGCAAGACGTTCTATCGTCGGGACGGCCGCTGGATCGATTCGACCGTCACGCCCGAAGAGGAAGCCAAGGCCGTGGTCGTCGAGCAGTTTACCGACGATTATTTCCGCCTGGCCCGCGCGCAATCGGCCGATCTCAATCAATATCTGAACTTCGATGAGGAGGCGACCGTCAAACTCGGCGACCGCGTGTACCGCATCACACAGCAAAAGAGATGATCAGAGCCCGGAGCGCAAGCGACGGGTTTCGCGCGGTAAAGCTACGACCAGAGCGCTCCCATATCAATGGACGAGATGTCTTGTAGAGCCCGAAGCGCAAGCGAGGGTTTGTGGCAGAAAACCCTCGCTTGCGCTTCGGGCTCCATCGTCCACTGACTTGGGAACCGCTTTATTATTTCTGACTGCGCGTTTGTTCGAGCGTCAGGTCCGACGGCCGGCTGTTATCCAAGAGCAGCTTGACCAGCGCGCTGCGCCGATCGAGCTTCCACGCCGACACCAGCACCGGATATGCATCATCGCGGTGCCCGGTGAAATACAGCACGTAGCCCAGCACGATGAGCCGGTCCATATTGGCGGGGGCGTGCTGGACGGCCTCCTGCAATGTCGAAAGCTGCTGATCGAAATCGCTCCGTTGCTTGTAATCATCGCGGATATCGAATGACAGTAAAGCGATGTTCGGCTGGAGCTCGAACGCGCGACGCAGATATGGCACGGCTTCCTGATAGCGGCCGACGGCGAACAGTGCGTGCGCGGCGTAGATCTTCGCCGACGGATCGCCCTGGTGCGTATCCGCGGCGAGACGAAATGCGTCGGCGGCTTCGCGATAGCGCCCGTTGCGGAAGAAATCGAGCCCGCGGGTCAGATGCGTCGCGAAGTGCTGAAGGTTGGACTCCGTCCGTGCGTTCGACCGCTCGGTGAAGTAGCCGTAGTCGAACCCGCGGTTGAAGCCGAAGCGATAGAAGTCCCCGCCGTAACCATCATCCAATTCATACTCCAGCTCTTGATTCCCGTACCCGTACCGGCCCGGCTGGCCGCCGAAATACCGATAGTTGCTGAAGTCCCGGTCATGCCTGGAGAGCTGCCCGCCGCCCGGCTCGTAATAGTACGGATACGGAAACGGGTAGGGGTACGATCCGTAGATCATGCGTTCCGATTCGAATGCGGGCCGCGATGTCGCTCCGGCATCGGGGAACGCTTTGCGAAGTTCCTCATTGGTCGGGCCGTTCGAGCTCGATCGGCCGTTGGCGGATTTGCGTGCCTTGCGGGCGGGGTCGCCGTTGCCGGCGACGGTACGCGCGCCGCTGCCGACCGGACCCGTGCCTCGTTTTCGCGGGACGACATAAAGCTGGTGCATCGCCTCCTGCACGGCCCCGGGCTTGCCGATCGCCGGGGGGTCCTTTGAATCGGCATCCCCGGTCCTGCCCGGCGAAGCCGCGGAAGCGGATTCATCCTTCGGCTGGGACGATTCGGCCGGCTCATCGGCGTAAACCGATGGCCCGACAATGAGCGCGATAACCGTACACAGTGCGAGAGCAAATCCGCGAGCGGACATGGCGTGCCTCCCTGGCTCGGCGGCGGCGTGACCGACTACCTCTTATTGTCGGCGAGCGTCGCAGCGGATGCAAGCCCGGCGGCAAATTGGGTACTGGTAAAGTTTGACCGCTGACGGCCGGTTGACCATGTGCTATACTGCTTGCATGGGCAAGCATCGAAAGAAAACGCGACGGGACGTGGCCGAGGTTGCCCGTGAAACCCTTGAACAGATCATCGGCGAGAAGCTCACCGGAGAACCGTTAGACCAACCAGAGCAGCCGAAGCCAGACACCCGCAACCCAGCGGCCGTGGCCCTGAGCAAGCTGGGGGCAAGCAAGGGCGGGAAGGCACGGGCGGCTAAGCTTTCGGCTAAAGACCGCAAGAGAATTGCCGCCAAGGCGGCGAACACGCGATGGCTGAACGCCAAGAAAAAACCTTAAATCAAGTTCGCATCCGATCTCGCCGGACGCTTCATGAGGATGTAATGAGTTCCATAGATTGGACCACGCAAAACATCCAAAGAGACGTGTTCGATGTCTTCCCAGTCGCCGAGCTTGCTGGTCCAGCGCCCGCCAGGAAGCTGCGCCGCGACATGCCTGAACTCTTGTGAATCATCCACGTAAATCGCTATTTTCTGAAATCCGATTTCAACATCGGCGTTATCGCATATCTCAAATTCCTGCCCTCGGTGTCGCCGGGCGGGTTAAATCCAGCCAGTGATGGGCGGGTCAAAACCAGCCAAT
>CAYLLT010000021.1:0-21476 GCA_964384465.1 uncultured Planctomycetales bacterium
GGCTCAACTTCGCCGATCCGAAACATTCGCAGGTTTACGATCAGCATCTGAAGGAATTCCTGAACCTCCCTTGAGCGTCTCGTGGTCCGCTGGTCCAGCTTCGAGTACGATCGTGCGCCAGGGTGGCACGCACAAGTCTGTTTTTGTGCGTGCGGCTGTGCACTGATGCACCGACAAAAACAAACTTGTCGGTGCCGCCCGCGACTGTAAAGGAATCTGCCATGCCCGAACAGAAACTCGGCCCGCCCGCACCGGTCGTACTGGCCATGATCCTGTGCGATGCGATCCATCAGGATCCCGCAACTCAGAAATGCACGCTGCTGGGGACGTTCTCGACGATCAATGTCCGCAAGTTCCCGGCCGTCCACCGGCAGCTCTGCGTCCACGTGGCCATGACCGACGGCCACGGCCAGACGCGGATCAAGCTGATGCTCAGCAACGTGGATGAGAAGAAGGAGCCGTTGTTCTCGCAAGAGGGGATGATCGAGTTTGGCGATCCGCGTGTGGTGGCGGAGCTGAACTTCACGGTGAACAACCTGACATTCCATGAGCCGGGCGAATACCGGTTGCAGGTGTACGGCAACAACGAGCTGCTGACCGAGCGGCGGGTTTACGTTCTGGAGATGGGCAAGCCGCCGGCGCCTCCGCCGCCACCGCCTCCGGCGGGGCTATGAACCGACACATCGTGGTCATTGAGCGAGATAATTGGCGATGCCGTTCGCGATGGCGTTGGCGATGTGTGCACGGTGGGCGGGCGAGTTGAGACGGGCGGCGTCGGAGCTGTTGGTGAGGAAGCCGCACTCGACCAGCACCGCGGGCCGCGAGTGGGCGACCAGCACGCGATAGTTCGCGCGGCTGATGCCGCGGAATTCGATACCCGCCGAGTTGAGCGCGGAAGCGATCCGTCGCGCCGCCTGAAGGCTCTCGCCGGACGCGCCTCGGCTGATGTACACAGTAGCGCCGGAGGCGCCGGCCCTCCGTGCGGAATCGGCGTGGATGGCGACGAAAATATCTGCGTGGTGGCGCTCGGCGATGGCCGCCCGATCTTCGAGTTCCAGGAACCGATCAGTTGTCCGCGTGCAGATCACGGTGGCGCCGCGTTGGACGAGCAGCCGGGTTACCTCATTGGCGATCGACAGGACGATGGTCTTTTCGGGCAGGGCGGATTTGCCCCGCGCGCCGGGGTCCTTCCCGCCGTGGCCGGCGTCGATCACCACCTTGAGCCCCTGGAGGCTTCGCGGCGGGCGGATGGCGCTGAGCGGCGGCGGTTTGGGCGATGGCTCGGTGGACTGAGTCGGCGGTGTCGGCATCACCGGCGACGGCAGATCGCGCACGACGGGGTGCGTCGGCTGATGACAACCGACGACGAGCAGCGCAAGACATAAGATGAGGATTCGTCGAAGCATAGCTCAGCCAGAGGGCGCCGGACGCGTATCGGGATCGCCGACCCGAATAGGATTCCACATCGGACAAAAGGCCGCACCGGCTGGAGAATTCCTTATCGATCACATCAGGATCACTCACGGCAACGATTCAAATCCCGTAGATTTGCGTTATTATCCCTCGAAGCCGGAAAGAGTCCTCCGGACCAGAGCCGGTTCGCGAGATAATCGGGAACGCAACGGAGCATGCGTTGTTCAATCGAATCCAACCGCGTCTGAGACCGCGTCTGAGAGTCCGTGTTATCGTCCTTGGCCCGGTACTCCTGGCTGCGATCCCGCTGCTGATGGCATCGAGCTGCCCGCCTGCGCCTAACCCGACGCCCAATCCCGGACCGACGCCGGGTACCGCCCTCCCGGCGGGATGGCTGTTTACCTCTGGAAACCACATTTTCGTGTCGGATGGCCAGGGCGGGGGAGCGATCTTCCGCGGGCGCGGGGCCAATCTCCAGGACACCCGCGGCTGCGGTGCGTGCGTGTTCGAGCCGTCGAATCCCGGCGAGGTGGAGCGGCGGGCGGACGAGCTGATCGACAACTGGCATGCCAACTTCATCCGGCTGACGCTGGAGAGCCGCCCCGAGAACAACAGGTTGGGCGTTCGCGAGGACCCGGCGTACCTGGCCGAGATCGTGGAGATCGTGAACCACATCGCGGCCAAGCCGGGCGTTTACGTGCTCGTCTCGCTGTGGTTCGACCAGACGTTCGACGCGCTGGGCCGCCCCACGGCCCAGACGCGGGAGGAGTGGCGCGTGCTGGCCGCAGCGCTGAAAGACCAGCCGCGTGCGCTGTTCGGGATCTGCAACGAACCGGAGTACAACTTCGATGGCGCCGAGGATGCGACCGTGTGGCAGGCGATAAACGACACGGCGCAGGTGATTCGCGACGTGGAGAATTCAGCGGGCACGCCGCACCACGTGATCACCGCTCAGGGCACCGGCGACTGGGCCCGGCGGCTGGATTATTACGTGACCCATCCGATCACCGCCGGCGGCGGCGACAACATCGCATACGAGATCCATTACTACAATCCGGCTGCGGAAATCGACACGCTACTCGCCGGCCCCGCCCAGACGCTGCCGATCATCATCGGCGAGTTCGGCCCCATCAACGAACCCGGCTCGCCGGTCGCGACCGACGCGGATGTTCAGGCGACAATCACTTTTGCGAAAGCTCACGACATTCCGCACCTGGCGTGGACGTTCCATCAGTACTGCCCGCCGAACCTGATCGTGGACAATTCGCAAAATACTTGCGGCATCGGGATGCCGCTTCAGCCGACGGCCTGGGGGAGTTTGCTCAAGGCCCGGCTGGCTGAGCCGTGGTGATACGCATCAGATCTGTGAACGCAGGAGGTATGAATCATGAACCGGACCACGCGACGCACTTTCCTGAACAAATCGTTGGCGACAGCGGGCGCAGCGGCATCAGCGGGCTATGCCGCACGCGCTGCACAGCAGGTGGGCGCGCTATCCGCTCTCGGCAGCTCGGTGCTGGGCGCGAATGAGCGCATTCGCGTCGGCGTGATCGGCGTCGGCGGCCGCGGACGGCACGACATGGTCACGTTCCTCGAGCAGGGCAAACACATCGAATGCCCCGTCGTCTGCGACGTGGACGGCGCAATGATCGCCGCCGCCGTCGATGAGTTGAAGAAGCACGATCGACCGCAGCCGGATACGGTGAAGGATTTCCGCCGCGTCATCGACCGCAAGGACATCGACATCGTGCTGGTCGCCACGCCGGATCACTGGCACGCGCTGCCGACCATCCATGCGTGCCAGGCGGGCAAGGACGTCTTCTGCGAAAAACCGCTGGCCAATAGCATCGGCGAGGGGCACGCCATGGTCGAGCATGCCCGCAAGCATAAGCGGGTCGTGCAGATGGGCACGCAGTGGCGGCTGAGCAAACACCACGCCGACGCGATCGACTACGTTCACTCCGGCAAGCTCGGCAAGATTCGCCTCGTCCGCTGTTGGTGCGCGCTGGCTTGGTTCAAGGACGTCGGCAAACGGGAGGACGGCCCGGTGCCGGCCGGCGTGGATTACGACATGTGGCTCGGTCCGGCGCCGAAGCGCCCCTTCAACAGCGGGCGGTTTCATTTCAACTTCCGCTGGTTCTGGGATTACTCCGGCGGGCTGATGACCGACTGGGGCGTGCACCTGCTGAACCTCGCGATGTGGGGCATGAAGTGCGATTTTCCGAAGCGCGTCGCCTCCACCGGCGGCAAGTTCGCGTTCGACGACATCGCCGAGACGCCCGATACGCAGACGGCGATTTACGACTACGGCGACTTCGGCCTCATCTGGGAACATCAGGCCGGCACCGGCCACGGCGCCGAGGGCCGCGAGCACGGCGTCGCTTTCTACGGCCTCAACGGCACGCTGATCGTCGATGCGAGCGGCTGGGAAGTCGCCCCGGAAGGCAAGAAGCTCGAAGCCATCAAGAAGCAGCGCGAAGAGGATTCGCACGCGTGTGAGCTGCGTCTCGTCGCCGATTTCCTCGACTGCGTCCGCACGCGCCAGAAACCGGCCCAGGACATCGAACTCGGCCACCGCGTGAGCAGCGTCGCCCATCTCGGCAACCTGGCCGTCCGCACCGGCCGTTCGATCGAATACGACACCGCCAACATGCGTGTCATCGGCAACGACGAAGCCAACGCCATGATCACGCGGCCGTATCGCTCGCCGTGGGAACTACCCAAGGCGTGAGGACGCCTCAGAATGATGTCCACAGACGGCTTGCTTTGGTTCGCCTCCGGGGATACATTATTGTGTTCTCGCCACGGCCGACGGGGTCTGGCGAAGACAATGGAATTGGCGGCGGATCGCGATGGCCCAGGCAATCAACCCGGAACTGATGGAGATCCTGGTTTGTCCGGAAAGCCATGCCCGGTTGATCCAGGTCGGCGACTGGTTGTACAGCACCGACCCGGCCACCCGGCGGCGCTACCCGATCCGCGAAGGGATTCCGATCATGCTCATCGACGAATCGCAGGTCGTCGACGAGGCGGAGTTTCGCAGAATGATGCAGGAACAGGAGAAGTCATTGAATGCCTAGTCCCACACAACAACAGAAGAAACCGCGGATCCAGCAGGGCAAGTGCCGCTTCCCCAATCGGACCGGAAAGGCCTGGAAGGGCCCGATCGTCGATTACAAGGAGGTCGATCTGCTCCGCCGGTTCCTCACCATCAGCAGCAAAATGATGTCGCGCAAGCGGGCCGGCACCAGCGCCGCCGAGCAGCGCGATCTCCGCCGGGCGATCAAGCGGGCCCGCTTCCTCGCCCTGCTGCCGTTCACCGGCGGCACGTGATGTGCGGATTCGATCCGGGACGTTGAGTTCCAAGCCCAGGGAATCGAATCCCTGGGCTTGTTTGTTGGTTCAATAGTTCGACGTGTCGTTTTGGCTTCCGTCGTTCGACAGATTGTCGTTTCGACTTTCGAGCCGCGCCCGTAGCTCAATTGGACAGAGCACCTGGCTTCGGACCAGGGGGTTGGGGGTTCGAGTCCCTCCGGGCGCGTCATTATAGGACAATAACTTACAGACAATTTAGAAGGATTCGCGGGTGTCTCAAAAGTGCTTCGTGCTATGTCCGTGCTAGCAGCTCGTGGTAGAAGTCCAGAAAACCGCGTTTTTGACCCCGTCAGAGGGAGTGAAATCGACTTTTGCCACGGGCCGCTAGGCGAGTAGGAAAAACCGGAGTTCGTATAATGGCAGAAGAACAGCAGAAGGGCCAGAAGCCCGCACCACTCGTGCTGTCGTTTATCGTCTGTGACGATGCGATAGAGGATAAAGCCTCTGGGAAATGGTCGATCCTTGGGGTTTTCGATAACATCAATGCCGCATCATTCCCCGCGATGCACCCGAAAACGGTGATAATGCTTGAATTTACGGGCATTCACGGCGAATCGCCCTTTGAAATCAGGTTGGTTGACGCAGCGACCGATGATATACTATTACAGGTGCAGGGGAAGGTGTCGGCCGTTGACCCGCTTGTCCTGCTCCGGTTCGCTGTACAGTTGCCTCCATTGACCTTCCAAAAAGAGGCAGAGTGCCGGTGGCAGCTCCGGTCAGGGATTGACCTGCTAATTGAAAGACGTATGACGATCAAGTTGGTTCAGCCCCCACAGGAGCCCAGCAATGAAAACGGATGATATGCCTAGTACACGCACGGTCGCGGGAAAGACGACTGTGTTACGGGTTAAAGCTGGTCCGCCCCAAAAGGGGTATGTCTCAGTTGGAACCTCATGCCCGGCATACGAAGAGATTCGTCACCTGCTCGTGAACAAACCCCTACGGGTCCGGCGGTACAAGCGCCCGGACGAGAAAGCCTAACCGCCGCACCAACAGCTTCGCCGCGATCGTCATTACACCCCCGTGGCTGCGTTCAAGTTCACCGGACGCCCCGGTTTGGGCGGGGGAAATCAGTAGACGGGATGGAACTACGCAAAGAACAGCTCTTCCCCGCACGCGGGACAGCGCGATGAGCTGCCCGGCTCCGTGTTCTCTTCCAAGTCAAATTCGAGAGTGGCACCGCAGGCCGAGCACTCAAAGACTTTTTTCTTCGGACGGATCGGAATCTTCGGCCTCAACTTCGCGGCGACACCCGCTGCGGTTGCGACAGTCCCCGCGATCCCTTTGGCCGCCCCGACGACGGCTTTTTCGGCGCTGTTGATTGCCTTGTCTGCTGCATCGACCAGCACCTCTGCCCGGCCGGGAATGTGGATGCGTGGCACCGGCTGCGGCGGCTGCGGAAGCGAGCGCCTGATCTGATTCAACGAGTCGAGGACAGCCGCGCCGCACAGCAGGATCGAGCCATCGATCCAAAGTAAGAACGCCTCAATTTCGTGAATGGCCGACTTGGCGGCGGACATGATCGTGGCGCCGGCAAGAAATGCGAGAATGGAAAGACCGAATAGAAAAAATCTCATGCGCCCGCCGTTCTCTTTCCAAGATGTTGGGGGCAACCACAGATGACGTGCTAGACATGAGTATGGAAGCAGCCTCCAGCGTCGTCAAGAAAAAATCCGGGGCGCTCGGCCACGGATTCAGCCCCGCCCACGGCAAGGAAACGAACCGGCCGGGAACGAATCGCCCGACCATCCCTGATCCTCATCTTGCCGCCAGACGGTATTCCACAAGTGCTCATCGCTTGTCGGCTTACCCTGCCTTGACGGCGAGTAGTCGCTGATGCGGACGGAGAAACTGACACCGCCTTCAAGCTCCGCACACCCATAGCGCAGGCAATCGAGAGAATGATCGTTTTAAGTCGAGCCGGTGTCCGAGGGCTGAGGCTTCAACGCCTCAAGACGAAGCAGGCAGAATGGTCGAAACAGTGTGTGGCAAGAAGGTGTCACGTCCTTCCGGGCGCGAATGTCACTGAGTCCCGCGATGTCGCTCAAGCAGTCGTTCGAGACTTGCGTCTTGTTGACAGCGCGAGAGCACCCACCGCCAAAAGCCAGAGGCTGGCCGGTTCAGGTACGACCTCCACGCTCCAGTCCGTCGGAAGAATCTGACCGCCGAGGCCGTCCGGTGAAGCCACCGTCCAACTCGCTCCGTCTTTATCAGTAGCAAGAATGTTCTTCAACTTGAAATCAAGTAAGCCCAGCGGCTCGTCAGCAGGGATCATGACCTTAAACACCTCTGCGAAACCGGTAGTCCCGTCGGGGAACTCAGTACTTGCTGGATTTACTGGATGGTGGGCCGTATCGAAATGAAGACCGAGCAAACTGCCGGGTGCAGTGTCATTGTCTACCGGATCGCTGTTATCATAAGTAGGATCGGCGGTCCATCCGTAATCGGTATATTCGCGGTCCGTCACCACCAAGTCCGTCGCCACCAATGCGTGAGTAAATTCCAGGTCATATTTCAAGTTGCCCAAACCCGAGCCGGTGTTGTGGAAGTTGACTTGGAGCGTGATTTCCTCGCCGCGGGCCGCGGTCGCCGGCCCGGTTATCCATAAACTCAGGACGGGACCGACCGCCTCCTGTGGAGTGATCGGCGCGCCAGGTTTGCTTTCCCGCGCCCAGGCTGGCTGTGCAGCGTGGTCAAATGCCACCGGGTTCGCATGCGCGTTCGGGTGGCTCTTCTGTTGTTGCAAATGTATGCAAAGGGCGAGTGGAAGGCCCGGCGGTTTTACATCAGGATCCACGTCGCACTGGAAGGGGGCCGCCACCACAACATCCGGAGCTGCCGCCCACATCACTGCCGCAATGCAGGCGCAGAGTAACCGTTGACCGTTCATTCTCTCTCTCCCTTTACGAACGGAAACCCCTGGCGGGGTCTACCTTTACCTGGTTGTCAACGAGAGGGATTGGGCAGGACGTTGGGGAATGTCCGCCGCTCTCTCTCCCGTAGCTAGTATCCTACACGTTTCCCATATCAAATCAAGTCTTTTTCCTGCATTTCTTCACATAGAAGCTATGGGACTGAAATAAGTCCCCCGTCAACCGTTTACGTTGCGTGGCACGGCCTTCCAGACCGTATTTTCACGGGCAAGATGCTCGTGCCACGCTGCCGCAGCACTTCAGCCACTGGCTGCTAGGGACAATTTGGGGCGTTCTGCCCGTTTCTGGCATTCACGGCCAGCAGATCGCCGGTGGGTCCGCAGAGGGGGCGCGCGATGCGAAAGAGCTTGCCGCCCGCTTGCGAAAACAGGTCGAAGGTCATCACCACGAGATTGCCGTAGGGATCGACCTGAACGTCCAGCGGGTTCAGGAATCCGCGGGCGAAGACGGTCGCCTGGCCGGTGGGTTGATCGGGATCGCTGCGATCCAGGACCACGCGGACCACGTCCATGCCGACGCCGTTCGGGTCATTCAGCTCAAAGTCGAACCGCGTGATGAAAAGGTTATCCGCGTAGGCGCCGCCCCACGGTCCGCCCGCGGGATAAAAGTCGAGTCCGTCGGCGGAAGTTCCGAGTCCGAGCTCCAGCACCGGCGGAATGGCGCTCCCCGGCGCGGTTTCCTGCGGAAAGCCGTGATGAGCGCCGGGAATCACCAGGTGCAACTCATCCTGTAGCAGCGGGGTGTCCCGCCCGTTGTCGCCGACCCACACACAATGTTGCGCATCGAGGCCGATGCCGAACGGGTTGCGGAATCCGTAGGCGTATACGCTCGGCAGGTTGTCCGAAGCGTTGAAGTCGATCTGTTGCAGATCGACGCGCAGCACCGTCGCGGCCGGAATCGGCTGCGTGTTGTCCATCTCGCCGTCATCGGTGCGCGAGCCTTGACCGACGTAGAGAATGTGCCCGTCGATCGCCAGTTGATCGTTGTGGTGGCCGGCGTTGGGAAGCTGGGTGACGAATCGCTGCTGCGTCTCGTAGAAGCCGTCGCCGTCGGAGTCGATCAGCCGCGCCAGGAAACCGGTATCGTACGCGGACTCGTTGGAAGAGGCATAGAGATCACCGTTCTCGTCAAAGGCGATTCCGAGCAGTGTGGCCCCGATGCCGGAGGCGACGACGGTGCCTGAACCCTGCACGCCATCGGGGCCGTAAGGAAACGCGAGAATCGTTCCGAACTGCCCGCCCGCGTACAGTCGTCCGTCGGGCCCGAAGGCGATCTGCGTGGGCCGTGGGAGGCTGTCAGCCTCTTGCGTCAAGACGAACCCTGGCTCCAGCACCACGGGGTCGCCCCGCGCTGCGACGGCACACGTCAGCGAAATCGTCGCGAAGAAGACGCCTGCCAACTGCCGTGACATTCGGAACCTCCTTCGACGATACGGTGCGGTCAAACATTGACATCACGGCGCCGGATTCAGCAGCAGCAGACCGTTAATCGAGTTCGCCGGGTTGTTGCGGGCGATGATTTCGTCCGTCGAACTGACCGTACTGTTCTTGTCGTAGTCATATTTCGCGTCCGGAGCATTCGCCACCGCGTACGTGGAGTTCGTGGCCACCGGCACCCGGCTCAGGCTGTTGTGCGGATGGTTCCGCGCGTCGATCTCGTCGGTCGAGTTGACGATGGCCCGCGTAGCACTCGGCGTCAGGCTCTCACCAATGGCGATGCCGTAGTAGAAGATGTTGTCAGTATCCAGATCGATACTGCCCCCGCTGGCGTTCGATTTGACCACCACGCGCAACCACCGGGTGTTTGGAATGGCGTTGTCCGACCAGATGATCTTGATCCGGTCCGAACCCGCAGCCCCGCCCCCCGGTGTCACGTCGATGCTGATCGGCGCCGGCGCGGCCACATACGTACCCAGCACCTGACTGTTCGCGATTTTGAAGTCAAAGTTCGACGCTGAAAGCGGGCCCGCCGGCAAGGGATTGCAACACGGTCCCGGCGTCACGTCGATCATCAAACCGTTGAGGCTCTTGTTAAAGCTGATGTAATTGGCGGTCGTCGCCGCCTGCCCCGGATTGAGCGCGGTTTTGTCGGTCGCGATGGCGGTGTTGTCATTACAGGTCTGACCTATCAGGCTGGTGCATGCCGATGCCGCCGAGTCGTAGAACGAGTTATTGTAGAAGACCCGACGATTCGCATCCGCGATCGTGCGCGAACAGGGAGACAGGCACGGCAGCGTGAAACTGATCGTGTCCCCGGCCGGAGAGAGCACGCGCTCTGCGAACGGGCCGGGATCGCCGAATTCGCAATCGAAATCGCCGCGCACCGCGTTATTACCCGGCAGCGGTACGAGAGCCACCGTGTACGTGCCGAGGGCCAGACCGCTGGTGTTAATCTGCCCCTCGAAGACGGCCGCCTCACCCAGCGCTGAGCCGCAGTGAATCGCCGTGGAGGTCCGCCCGACGCCCGCCGTATTGAAGCCGGGACCGAATCCGCAATCCGTTGGGCACCCGTAACCTCTGAATCGACTGTAGCCCGCACCCATGCCCGCCAGGATGCCCGATCCGATGGTCGATCCGCTTGGGAAGCCAAACCCGGTCGGATACGAGAAGAAGTCGAGATAGGGTCCACCCGCACCGGGATCATCGATCACCCGACCGTGAGCAAAAGAGTCCACCGAATAGCCGACGGTGAACGCGGCCGCCTCCAGCGGATCAGCAGGGTAACCGCAACTGCTGAAACGCGTTCCAGTATTCCCACCGTCGTTAATCGAGCTGAAAAAGCCGACCGCAGTGGCGTTGCCTCTGCCGAAATTCGGCACTAGCGAGCCGGGCGAGGTGTCGGTGCCGCTGTGCAGTTCAAGGTTGAACACCAGATTGGCGGCTCCACTGGGGGCAAACCCGCTGGCGCTGACGCCGGACACGCGGCCCCGCGCTGCCCAAGTGATGATTGAGTTGGGCACATAGCTCTGATCGTCGTACGTGCTGCCCGCGGCGAACAACTCCGGATTGCAGCCGGGAGGATTCTTCCACAAGTGGAGGTGATTGTCGCCGCCCAGTTCGAGCGTATAGGTGATGGCGGTCGTCCCTCCAGCCGAATTTTGCAGACACTGCGGGTCATAAGGAAAAGATCCCGAATAACAAACCTGAATCGCACCCCAATCGGACATATCGACGTCACCGTCCCCATCCACGTCCGACTGGTTGAAGGTTCCCGTGGGGCACCCTTGCGGAGGTCCGGGTACTCCCGACCCAGTGACGCACTGTCTGAACACCTGCATATCGTCGTCATCAACGTCTCCATCAAGGTCGTAGTCGAAGGGCATGACGGGAACCACGCCATTCAGCCCCGTCCCACCCTCGCCCGCCTTCCACTCGATCGCACGCTGCCCGCGCGCCGCCGGCGCCGTCAGGCTACAACACCCCGCCGCAACCAGAATCGCCGCCGAAAAGGAAAGCCGCCGCATCATGTTGCCTCTAAAAACCCGACGCGGCCTCACCGCGTTCCCGATCCGTCGGAGCGTCAATACCGCTGCCGCCGAATTCAACCGTTGCGTTTGAACATTCAAGACCTATCCGAGTCTCCGCGCGCCATGGGCGCCCGCGATGCACCGCGAGTGGGCCGGTGCGACACCCATGCCCGAACAGGTTGCAGCAAAGACGCATTTTATTCGACCACTTGGGTTTAATCAATCTCTATCACGGAAAAGGTTGCGGATTAGCGGGACATTGCTGAGGTGAACCCGGCACGGGATTTGCGGCATCACACCGGGAGGAACGCAAGCGACTTATTTCATATAATCCGCGGCTTGACCAGCGGCGGCGTTGGCGTGAAAGTGCATCCGACAAGCCACGGGAATCGCAAGTGAAACAGGTGCGGATCGGCATCATCGGCGGGACGGGGCTGGGGCAGGCGTTTGCCGAGCAGTCGAGCGGCGAGGCGGTGGACCTCTCGACGCCGTTCGGCTCGCCGAGCGGGCCGATCGTGCTCACGCGATGGCAGGGCGTCGATCTCGCATTTCTATCGCGGCATGGGCCGGGGCATCTTCTGAGTCCGTCGGCCGTACCGTACCGGGCCAACATCTTCGCGCTGAAACAACTCGGCGTCACGCACATTCTGGCCAGCGGCGCGACGGGTAGCCTGCGCGAGGATGTCGAGCCGCGGCACCTGGTCATCTGCGATCAGGTCATCGACCGCACGACCCGCCGGGAGAGCACGTTCTTCGACCGCGGTATCGTAGCCCACGTTGAATTCGCTGAGCCGTTCTGCCCGCGGCTCCGCGCGATGCTGGCGGCGGCCGGCGGGCAGGCGGGGACGATCGTCCACCACGCCGGCACGTACGTCTGCATGGAAGGGCCCGCGTTCTCGACGGTGGCCGAGTCGAAGATGCACCAGGCGTGGGGCGGCGATCTGATCGGCATGACCTGCCTGCCGGAAGCCAAGCTGGCCCGCGAGGCCGAGATGTGTTACGCGCTTTTGGCCCTGCCGACCGACTATGATTGCTGGCGAACGGATCACCGGCGAGACGCCGGTGCCACAATGGGGGCCGGTGCCACACCCGGCAAAAACCGTGAGGCACTGCTTGCGGAAATCATCTCCAATCTCGAAGCGACCACCGCCAGCGCGATCGCGCTGCTGCGGGCGGCGGTTCCCGAGCTGGCCCGGCGGCTCGATGAGCCGTGCCCGTGCCGCGAAGCCTTGCGCCTGGCGATCTGGTCGGACAAATCGCGCGTCGATCCGGCCGCGGTGGAGCGGCTCCGCCCGATCATCGGGCGGTATTTTGCGTGAGGGGGTGTGTGAGAAGCATAATCCGAGCCGCGACCGTCAGGGAGCGGATTCTCAGTGGTCTGCCGCATTACCGCTCCCTGACGGTCGCGGCTCGGATTGTAATCGCCCTACTCACATACCCGCTGATCTTCATGGCGTTCGATACATTTTCTTGCTGTTGTGCGTATGGGCTTGCCGGCAGCCGGCGGTCGCTGAAACTCCCACCGCGACTCCACCTGCCCCGCGGGGCGCCGCCGCAAACCTGTACATCGCGGACAGCGCTGAAGCCGCTCAATCGCTACAGACGATCGCAGAAATGGAATCGGCCGCTCGCTGGGCCGACGCCGCCCGAGCGTACCATCGGCTGCTCACCGAGCACGGTGACGAACTGGTGCGGATGGATGCTGCACATTTCGTGAGCGTAACGTCACGGGTGAATCAGCGCGTGTCCAAGTGGCCGGCGGCGGGTGCCACTGCTCTGGAGCAGTGGGGTGTGCATGCACTGCTCCTGAGCAGTGGCACACCCTCTACGCAGCCGGCATCGGAACGGATCGGTTGGCCGCAATTCGGCGACAGCGCGTCGCGGAACAGCGTCGGCCCGGCGGGGATCGAACCGGCAACGTTGCTATGGGAATCTCCATTGCCGGCGCGAACGCCGCTGTCGCCGCCCGTGGTTTTCGGCGATCGGGTATTTGTGCAGGACGCCGCGCGGATATGGACCATCAGCTTGAACAGCGGCCGGCTGCTGTGGCAATATCCCGGCCGCTCACCCGCTGACGAGCTGAGTCGAATGGAAACAACAGAGGATCAGAAACCATCGCCATCCGGCCGCTTCGGCGCGGTCACCGACGGCCGCCGCGTGATGGCCGTTCTCGTAACGGGCATCGCGGAAGATGCGCGCGAGGACCAGGCGGGCGGCAATTCGGTTCTGATCTGCGTGGACGCCAGGGATGGCTCGGAGCAGTGGCGGTTGAGTGCGTCTGACGCGGTCGCGGGAAAGACTGGTAAAAACCAGCTCCCATGGTTCGACGGCCCGCTCCTGCTGCACGAGGGATCGATCTATGCCGTGCTCCGACGGCGGACGGAGTTCGGGATGAAAGACGCGATGCTGGTGCGCTGCGATGTCGCCAGCGGCCGGCCGATGTGGCGACGGCATCTGTTCAGCGCGGCCGCCGTCGGGCGGAGCGAGTTCGACGAATCGAGCCGGACCGCCGCCGCCGATGATTGCGTTTTTGTATGGACCAGCGAAGGGCTGCTCGCCTGCGTCAACGCGAGCACCGGCCGCATTCGCTGGATCACACTGACGCCAGCGGCCGCCGCGCCTGCACTCAAATCCACTAACCCACGGGAGAGACGCGATGATCTCGTTTTGGTGAGCGGTCCATCGTCCATCCGATGCTATGCCGCCAAAGACGATGGATTCGCGCGGTTACAAAAACGGCTGGCGACACCGTCAGATGATTGGGAGATTGAACTGGATGTCGCGGGCGCGGCGCTGCGTCACCCGGCGCTGTTCGTCTCGGGCCTGACCGCACTCGAGACGATCCTGTCGGGCGGGAGGAATGAACAGGATTCGCATCGGCGTAGAACAGCAGCTTTCGACCTGATGTTGGAGATCGTCGAATCAGCAACGCAGCGAACGGCTGCCGCCCCGTCAACCAGCAGACCGAACACGCTCACCGACGGAATACCGGCCCGGCTTGCAGATACGCTGCTGCCGCGCGTTGAATCCATCGCCGGCACGCCCGAACAGCACGTTCGATATCGACTGGCATTCGCCCGGCTCGATGCGAAGCTGCATAGAACCGCGGAAGCCGTCATGTTGTGCCAGCAAATACTGGAAGACAGGTCGCTCCGCCTCGTTCCCTATCCGCGGGGGGACGCGGTTTTGGACTGCGGCGGCTTCGACGCCGCTTTGGCTCTCGCTACATACTCGCGGGGGAACCCGACTCGTCTTGCCGGCGAAGTGGCTGAGCGCCAAATCGCGGCGCTGATCGAGCGCGATGGCCGTCAGGTCTACCAGCCGTATGCCGATCGCGCCGAGGAACTGTTCGATCTGGCGATCGCCGCAGAAGACCGCGATCTGTTGCGTGAAGTCTTTGAAGCTTTCCCGCTGGCCCCCGCCGCACCGCGGGCATTACTGCAATTGGCGGAAGGGGAGAAGCAGGCTGCCCGGCCGCGGGAGGCGATCAAGGTGCTTCGCGATGGGCTGCTGCACTGGGGGCGTTTGAAAAATAAAGCTCCTGATTTCGACGAGCTGCGAGCGATTCGACTGCTCGCCGAGAGTTGTTTTGATGCCGGCGATCCCGCAAACGGACTATCGTGGTTCGCCCGCGGCCGGCGGGATTTTCCTTCCGCGACTTTTACCGAAGACGGCCGCACAGAAACGTTCGCCACGCTTCGCGAAAAATATCTGAAGAAAGTTTCGCCGCTGAACCGGCAACTTCCCGCGGTTACACCGCCGTTGTCTTTAACCTGTCGCCGTTCCTTCGATGAACCGCTGTTGATTCTCCGGCCCACATCCGAAGCGGGACCGCAGGCCGCCCTTGTGAACGCGGAGGATCGCGCGCGGGAGGACATCCTCATCTCGCACGGCGACACCATCGAACTGTTGGATCGTGCGACCGGGCAACCGCAGAGGTCGTTTTCACTTCCCGGCGTAACCGCTCCGCTCTGGTTGGGCGCCCGCGGTGATCTGCTCCTGTTCAGCGGCAAATTTCAATTGTTCGGGATCGAGCCCTCCACCGGCCACACGCGCTGGACGTTCGGCCGGATTCCCCCGCGGGCCGAATCACCCGCTGTCGATCCGGAAATCTTCGTGCCCATCGTCACGCAGGCGCTTGGTGAGGAGACCGTCATCGCGGTCCGCAAGGACAATCTGGCCACAGCGGTGCGCGTCGCCGACGGCCGGATCGACTGGCAGCGGCAGCTCGCGCACAAATGCACCGGCCCCATCGTCATGAACGACGAGCACATCATCTATCCGGCCGTGGTTTCCGGCCTCACGAGCTTCGTGGTGCTCGACGCCGTCACCGGTGACGACATCCGCATCCTGAGCCGCGATGACCAGCGGGAAGTGGGCTGGATCGCGCTCTCGCCTGAGCGGACGTTGGTCGCCGCGGGGACGAACTGGATCGCCTGCTTCGATCCGCAGAGCGGCCGCCGGGTCTGGTCCTTCGAGGCGCCGTCCGGCCTGCAAGTCGCGACCGTCCAGATGGGCCTCGAAGGGCTTTATTTCGTTCAGGGCGATGGTTCGCTGGCTGCCCGCTCGCTGACGGATGGTCATGAGATTCGGCACAGCTCGCCCGCGCCACAGGGCGAAGTTCTTCTGGACGTGTGGCTGGATGGCCCGCAGGTGTACGTCGTGACGGCGCAGAGCGTGACCGCTTGGGACGCCCGCGGCCGTGAACTCCGCTGGTCGAGGGATTTCCCCCGTTCCACCCGCGTGGATAGCGCCGTGTTGACGCGAGATACCGTTGTCGTTTTCGGAAACGTGGATCATCACTTGCGGGTGTACTTCACCGACCGGTCCAATGGCCGGCCCATGCCGCCGGATCGCGGCGACGGCATCGAGTTGGGAGAAGACATCCGCATCGACGAAGTGCAGGCCTATGAGGGCGCCATTGCGATCCGCAGTGGCAACACACTATGGATCTGGTCAGGGGCACCGGCCTCCACCCGCCCCGCCACCGACCCCGCGCGTTGACACGTCTGTTGCCACGGACGTTCAGTCCCTGGATGATGCCGAAGAAGAAAAAGTAGGTCCCGCCTGCCGGGCGGGACTTGAGGTGACAGCGCTGCGGTACGGCCAGTGTTTCCCGCAGGTAGGTCCCGCCTGCCGGGCGGGACCTGGGAGTGCGGAGTTGATGTGCGAATGAAAGGTCCTGTCCGGCAGACGGGACCTACTGGAGTAGGCGGTGATCCGACGCCCCCAAACCATCGCATTCTGGTGGGAACGTCTGCCGCATTGGGAAGTGGAAGGCGGCCGATACTTCGTGACCATTCACCTGGCCGGGGCAATTCCGATCGAGGGCCAGCGCCGTCTCCGCGAAATGGGTGCAGATCTCAGAAAGCTCCAACGCAGCGATGATGCCGGACGGCTGCGGTTGCAGCGAATGATCTTCAGCGAGATGGAGCGCTGGCTGGATCATGCTCCGCGCGTCACTCATCTCCAGCGAGACGACGTAGCCGCCATGGTCATCGAAGCCATCGAGCACCGCCATACACGTGAAACATGGTGCATGCTCGAATACGTCGTGATGCCCACGCATCTCCATCTCTTCTGCGAATTGGGATGCTCCAGTTTGAAGGACACAATCGAAGACTTCAAGCGCTGGACGGGCCATCGCGCGGCCAGGCTGCTGAGCGTGGATGGCGAGCGGTTCTGGCAACGGGAGTGGTTCGACCATTGGTCGCGATCCGGCGCCGAAGACGAGAAGATCGCCGCGTACATCCGAGACAATCCGGTGAAAGCTCGCCTGGTCAAAGACAACACCCAATGGCCCCACGGCTCGTGGTCTAGATCTCTGTAGGTCCCGCCTGCCGGGCGGGACTTGAGCTGACAGCGCCGGGGTACGGTCAGATTTTCCCACGGCTCATGGAGTAGGTCCCGCCTGCCGGGCGGAACCTGAGATGACGGCATTGCGATTTGTTCAGAGGTCCGGTCCAGTTGACGGCACCCAACGAATCCGGTCCCGTTCGGCAAACGGGACCTACTTGGCGGGCGTGAGGATTTCGCCTGAACGGTCACGGATTCTCATCATACCGCACGCCTCAACCCCGCTCGTCACGTCATAGCAGGCCGTAGCCGGGCCCGTTCCTCATCCCGCGCTCCGAGCGGAACGCTGCGTGTGATATAGACCGATGGCGCGGAGCGAACTCCGCCCGAAGGAGAGCTGTACAAATGGTACAGAAGGCGCCACAACGGAACGAACCCGTGGAACCGCATTTTTGCCCCCGCCACGCGGGTTTTCACTTCGACAGCCCATGCCGCCAAGCCGTGCCTCTCCCTTTCTCCCAGTCTCCTCCTCTCCGGTCCTCCCGCTCCGCGTTCCGAGTTCCGCGCTCCGCGTTTCCCAGCGTCCCGGCGCCAAACGAAGCCGTGGAACCCCTTAAACCCCCGCCGGGCGGCTTTCGCCCCCGGCAGCCAGTGGCAGAAGTACCGAAGGAGAACAAAAATGTACGAAACGAACCGGTCGACGGTGCCTTGTTCCGCGTTTCCCGTTCCGAGTTCCGCGTTGGCGTTGACACCTGCACCAGCCGCGGGTACTTTGAATGCTGTTTCATGCCCGAAGTGCCGATCATTCCCCCATCAACTGGAAAGCGAGAGGCGATGAGGAAGTCCTCTATCCACACGCGATCACGGGTCTGGTTGCTGACCGCCGCGATGCTGGCCGGCTGCTCGGAGCAGGAGTGGAAATGGGACTGGTGGAACAAGCCGCAGGCCACCACGCGCCCGGCCGGCACGATGAACAACCTGGCTTCGTTCTCGCCGCAGCGCAAATCTCCGGCCATAGAGGGCACCATCGGCTCGGTGACCTATCTCCAGGGCACGCGGCTGCTCCGCGTGCGCGGTTTCGGCGTGGTGATCGGCCTGGGCGGCAAGGGCAGCCGCAACGTGCGGCCCGGTGTGAAGGAGCAGGTGATCGCCGATCTGCGCCGGTACCACTCGGCCAACCCGCATACCACCCGCGACATGCCCACGGCCGAAAAGCAGCTTGACAGCCTCGACGCCGCCGTCGTGGAAGTCCTGGCCGAGATTCCCGCCGGCGCGACCAAGAACCAGCGTTTTGATGTTTTCATCCGGGCGGACGATTCCGGCACACAATCCCTGGCCGGCGGCTACCTGATTCCCTGCGACTTGAGAATCTACCAGGAAGTATCGGCGGCGGAAGGCATCGAGGGGCGCATCCACGCCAGCACAGCAGGCCCGGTGTTCATCAACCCGTTCACCTCCTCAGGCAGTGCGACCACCGTCAACCTGCGCGAGGGCTATGTCATCGGCGGCGGCGTGAATAAGGTCGACCGCCGCCTGAGTCTGGTCGCGCTGATCGAATCGTACGCCACCGTCCGGCAGATTCAGGACAGCATCAATTCCCGGTTCAAGGGCGAGGAGAAGGTCGCGGACGCGACCAGCGCGGCGAACGTGGAGCTGACGCTGCCGCCTCCATTCCGAAACCGCCGCGCGTACTTCCTCGACCTGGTCATGCACCTGCCGCTGTCTTCCTCGCCGGTGAACCGTGAGGCGCGGTGCAAGGCGCTGGTGGGCGAGCTGGCCCGGCCGGATGCGCCGCTGGAAGATGCGGCCCTTGCTTTGGAGGGTTTAGGTGGTACAGTAATCTCAATGCTTCAGCCGCTGTACACCGATAGCCGGCGTCAGGTGAATTACTACGCCGCCCGGACCGGCCTGCGGCTGGGCGACGAGCTGGCCATCGAAGTCATCATCCGCCACGCCCGGGATGAGCGCAGCCCGTACCGGTTGCCGGCGATTCGCGAGCTGGGTGACTGTTCGATGGCCGCCCGCGCGGGCACCGCGCTGCGCGAACTCCTGACCAACTCCGATGCCCGCATCCGCATTCTCGCATACGAATCCCTGCGCAAGGTCGAACCGGATTCGGTCTCGCGCTACGTGGTCGGCCAGCGGCCGGAGAACTTCATCATGGAAGTGGTCCCGTCGGATGGGCCGGCGATGATCTACGCCCGCCGCACGGAGGTCCGCCGGATCGCCTTCATCGGCGGTGACCGCATGATGTTCCGCCCGCCGCTCCTGTATTCGCAGCCCGGCCAACCCGTGACCATCAGCGGCAAAGCGGGCGAGCCGACGATCACCGTGCTGCGCAAAAACGTGGAAGGCAAAAACATCGGACCGAAGAAAGTCCCGCTATCGGTCGCGCCGCTGGTGCGGTTTCTGGGCAACGATCTGCGAACCACGCCGGACGGCCGCATCGAAGGGCTCGGTGTGGATTACGCGATTATCCTCGACATGCTCTATCGCTTCTGCGAGAAGGGCGGCATCAACGCCGACATGCGCTGGGAGGAACCGACGGTGGAAGAACTGGTTGGGCCGCTTAAACCCATGGGCCGGCCGGAATCAGAGTTGTGACCTAACTCTCAGGCTTCTCCTCCGCCCGGCTGGCGAGTTCTTTGTCCAGCAGAAACAGCAGGTCCGAGCCTTCGATCGACCGCAGCCGGTCGAGAATGTCTTCCGCCGACTTTTCCTCCTCGACCTGCTCGTTGATGAACCAGTGCAGGTGGGTCTGCGTCGGGTAGTCCCGCTCCTGGAGAGAGAGTTCGTACAGTTGGTGGATCGACTCCGTGACGTGACGTTCGTGCTCGAGGATCTTCTCGAACACTTCTGTGGGCGTGCCGAACTGGGCCGGAGGCGAGTCGATCCCGCCCAGCACCACCCGTCCGCCGCGGCTCAGGATGTAGTCGAACAGCCGCATGCCGTGGCCGAATTCCTCGCGCGACTGCATCTTCAGCCAGTTCGCGAAACCCGGCAGCTTCTCGTGCTCGAAATGCGCCGCCATCGACAGATACAGGTGGGCGGAACTCATCTCGTTGTCGATCTGTTCGTTCAATGCGTTTTCGATGGTGTTCTTCAGCATCAGGTGTTCCTTGTGAAATGTCCCGTCCCGCCAAGCCTCGCCAGCGCGGGCGTACGATCCTCTGCGCAACCAGACTATCCATTCTCATCGGCAGGTCAATCGCTCAAACTATGCTATGATGGCGCTCGATGACCGATATCGGACTGTACATCCACGTGCCCTTCTGCGCCACCAAGTGCGGCTACTGCGATTTCTATTCGACGGTGCCGGCGGCCGGCGCGTTCGAGCCGCTGGTCGATGCGCTGCTGCTCGAACTGCGGCGGGCGGTCGGCGAACGCGACGTCCATATCGTCACCATTTTTGCCGGAGGCGGCACGCCGAGCCTGCTGCCGGCGGCATCGCTGCGGCGGTTGTTCGACGCTCTCGGCCGGATCGTCCGCGAGCATGAACCCATCGAGTTCACGGTCGAGGTGAATCCGGCCAGTTTGAGCGATGCGAAAGCCGCCATCCTTCGCGACAGCGGCGTGACGCGGATTTCCATGGGCGCGCAATCGTTCCATCCGCACGAGCTGCGGTCGTTGGACCGCATACACAACCCCGCCGACATCGTGACCAGCGCGGCCATCGTGCATCGCGCCGGCTTCGCGCACTTCAACCTCGACTTGATCTTCGGCATACCCGGGCAGACTCCCGCCAGCTTCGGCGAGTCGATCCGCCGGGCGATCGACCTGGGGCCGGATCATCTGGCTGGCTATGGCCTCACCTATGAGCCGAATACGCCGTTGCGCCAGAAACGCGACGTCGGCCTGATTCAGCCGGTCGAGGAGGAGTTCGACGCTCAATTGTACCTCCAGGCGATCGACGGACTCGAAGCAGCCGGCTTTCATCAATATGAGATCAGCAACTTCGCACGCCCCGGTGCGCAATGCCAGCATAACCTGCGCTATTGGCGGAATGAGCCGGGCATCGGGATCGGTCCTTCCGCCGCCAGCTATTACGGCGGCCGGCGATGGCGCAATGTGCCGGATACGGTTGAATATGTCCGGCGGATGGCATCCGGCGCGGACGTCGCGATCGACGAAGAAATGCTGGATCCGTTGCGGCGTGCCGGCGAAACGGCCATGCTCCAGCTTCGGTTGACCGATGGCATCCGCTGTCGGGCATTTCAACGGATGACCGGATTCGACCCCCATCGGCTTTTCGAGGAGGAGATCGCCGGTCACACGGCGGTGGGCCTGCTGACCGCCGACGCCGACCGCATTACGCTCACGCGGTCGGGCCGACTCGTCGCTGATGCCGTAATCGCCGATTTCCTGGCCCCCGTGCCGGCCAGATGACAGAAATGGATGGAAAACCGCCGATAGTATGGCCGGCGAACAGGAGCCCCGCCCAAGCCGGAAAGGCGCTTGACAAGGACCGATAAATCGACCTTAATGGGCGCGTC
>CAYLLT010000021.1:21576-61793 GCA_964384465.1 uncultured Planctomycetales bacterium
GATGGAGGCGTTCCCATCGTCGTCGGCAAGAGTTTCAAGCCCCCAACTGAGGAGATGTGAGATGAATACCCCGCTCGCCGCCATTCTGGAATGGCCGCAGTACGTCGCGATCGCCGCGCTGATCGCGCTCATCGTCTTCTACTTCCAGTACAAGAAGCGGCAGTCGTAAGCGCCCCGCCTGGACGCAGCTCCCGGCGTTGCTTCGAGCGATCTGAAGAATCACCAGCGGACTCGCCGCAGGCGAGCCCGCTTTTTCGTGCGCCGAGTGTTGTGTAGCGGCCGACCGAGGGACAACTTCAGCACGGGCGATCAGCAGATAAACGATCACAATGCTGATGAGTGACAGGGCCGTCCCCACATACGATTGAATGCGGCGGGATGACACTCCGACTTCGGATGTGTTCTGCTTGCGCAAGTCCCACAGCGCCAAACCGGCCAACGTGAGCGAAAAGATGGCCGAATAGAATGAGAGCGCGACTGTCACCCAAACGTTGTGGAACGCCGGCCGCCAGAATATTCCGACCAGCGAGAGTACCAGCGACGCGAGACCGATCCACACGGAGAGTAAGGCAAGCATACGGATTATCTACTTACGGGTGAGGCCGGCCGACTTCAGGAAGACCGGGTTGTTCTCGGCCGCACGGCGGAGTTCCTGGGTCAGCTCCGGCAGGCGCGGGAACAGCCGCTTGAGCGGCCGTGGGCGGTTGCGCACCAGCACGTACTGGGCGAGCAGCGGCAGCGTCAGCGACGCGCACGAGTACACGACCACGTTGTTGATGAAGGCGTCACGCACCTTTCCCCAGCTTCTGGCCTCGGACGGCGTCGCGCCGCTCAGCCCCCCCCAGTGCGGGGCGTCGGTGGAGAGCTGGATCACATAATCATGCCCGGCGGGCGTCTGGTCCATGAAGATCTGGTGCAGCGTGGGCTGCGTCTGCAAATAGAAGTTCTTCGGCGATCCGCCGCCGGCGATGATGACGCCGTTCTTCCTGCCGGCGCGCACAATCGCCGCCGTCTCGATCACGTCTTTGAGCGGGTCGAGCCGCACGGGATTGCCGAACAGATGCGGCACGGCCAGGTTCATCGCGATGGACGAATCGCCGGGCGACGACGTGTAGATGGGCACGTCATTCTCGGCGGCCGTGACCAGCATCGACCACTCGGGGCGGTCGGCTCGCTTTTTGATCTCTTGCCCCAGTGCGTGATGGAGCTGTGCGGTGGACAGCGGCTGGTCGGTGCTGATTTTGGCGACGGCGTCGAGAATGATCCTGTCCGTCGCCATCAGCGTTTCCTCTTCGCCGATGAAAACGTCATAGATGCGGGCGATGCCGGCGTCGCCCAGCTCGTTATCGTCGGCGGCGAAATGCCCCTGGGCCATCGGCTGGCTGAACGGCCGATGCAGATCGTGATAGAGATTGGCCCCGGTGGCGATGATGCAGTCAATGAAACCGGCGCGGATCAGCGAGTTGATGACTCCGCTCATGCCGATCGGCGTCATGGCGCCGGCCACGGTCAGACAGATCGTGGTGTCTTCCTGGAGCATCCGGCTATACAGATGGGCCGCCTCGGCCAGCCGCCGCGCGTTGAAACCGGATCGCGCGTAAACATTGTCGATCAGATCCGCAACGGCCTCATTACCTTCGAGCTTCAACGGATCGATCATGGGCAGATCGAGCTTGTGCGGCGTTGCGGCTGGGTGGTGCTGCCCTTCACATTTTTGTCTATGCGTGGTCATGCCACTTCTCCTTGACTCCCGACCAGAATCGCTCACACAGCGTATAAGCCCGCTCTCGTTTAGGAAAGTGCAGGAGACGGTTCTGAGTTCGACTGGTGTAAGAGGGTGTGTGAGATGCGGTCGAACCATCCGAGCCGCGACCGTGAGGGAGCGGTCCTCTGCGGCCCGCAATGTCCGCTTCCTTACGGGCGTGGCTCGGAAAGTCCTTCCCAGACATGCGCTAAGATCTTCGGCGGTGCTATGCGACCCCGAAGAGCGCTCACACCAGGCGGATCTGAACCATTTCGGCCGGAGCGTTCAGGCGGACGGGGAACCAGTTGCCGATGCCGGAGTTGACGTACATCAGCGCGTTGCCGCGCTGATACTGGCCCCAGATGTAACGGAAGAAGAGGCTGCCGGCGCCGATCGGCCAGCGTGCGCCGGGCGGCGTGAGCATCAATTGTCCGCCGTGCGTGTGGCCGGACAGCGTCAGATCGACGCCGCGATCGGCCAGCGCGTCGAAGGCGTGCGGATGATGGGCGAGCCCGATGGTGAACGCGTCCGGGTCCGCGCCGGCCAGGGCCGTCGATGCCCGGCCGGCGTGGCCCGGATCACGCCCGACCGGCTGGTCGTTTCGCGACCAGAAGAGGCCGGCGACCTGGACTGTTTCGCCGCCGATGTTCAGTCGCACGTACCCGTCGCTGAGGACGTGCGGCTCGCGAGCGGCGAGATATTTGCAAAACTCGTTCGGCGAATCGAGCAGGTCGTGGTTGCCCACCACCAGCAGCCGGCCGTAACGGTGCTTCAATTGTGCGATGGCGTCGCAGGCGGCGGGCAGAAAATCGTTGGAGTGATCGATGATGTCGCCGGTCACCATCACGAGATCGCTATCCAGG
The DNA here is from genome assembly GCA_964384465.1 of uncultured Planctomycetales bacterium. Lineage (GTDB taxonomy): Bacteria > Planctomycetota > Phycisphaerae > UBA1845 > PWPN01 > CAYLLT01. Next base: position 24,184 of record CAYLLT010000021.1, read on the forward strand.
CGATTGGCGGCTTCGATCATGGCCGGCAGGTGGTCCGGTCGGAAGAGGCGGCCCACGTGCAGATCGCTCAGGTGCGTGATGGTCAGCCCACGGAGCCGCTCGGGCAAGCGGGGCAGCTTCATCTCGATCCGGCGGATGCGGAAATTGCCGGCGCGGTCCAGTCCTCCCGCCACTCCGGCAGCGGTGACGATCAGTGGAACTGCCGTCGCGACCTTCGATAGCAGGGCGCGCCGCGACAAATTGACGGGCGGCGACGCGGCCGGCTCGCTTTCTTTGCGGCGCCGCCCGATTCGAGCCAGCAGACTGCCAGTGGTTGCGGCCACAGCCCATACGCTGACGACGCTCACCAGCAGCATGTTCCACATCATCGCCCACATGATCGCCGGTACCGGCCAGGCGTCCCACCGTCTGATCGCCAAACCCAGAAGAAAAACCGGTGTCAGCACGAACAGCATGTACGCGCCCCAGCCCGCCCGAAACCATCGGCGCCAGCGGGCGCGCGATCCCTCCGCCGCGAGGACTCGGCCGTCCACCCATGCCCACCAGAAGAGGTTGGCCAACAGGATCAGAATCAGTACGAGCGCGAAGCCGGCGTGAGGAGGTGTGGCGATGGGCAGTCGCAACAGCAGCAGGCCGAGCAACACGGCGACGACTCCGGCCAGTGCCGCCCGCTCTGTTTTCCTTCGACCTGTGATGCGGGGAGATTCGGGCATAACCTTAACCATGATAATCGGGCGGAGGACCAGACCAAGTGACGCCGGCCTGGAATCAATACGTCCGGGGTAAGCGATGCGTTCAGAGACATATAGCCCGAAGCGCGAGCGAAAGTGCTGTCGGAACCCCGCACGCAAGTGCGGGGCCCGGCCCACCACTTGCGTGGTGGGTTCGGAAAAAACCCTCGCTTGCGCTTCGGGCTTTATCATCCACCAGCACTATAAAAAGGGAATTTCGCGCATAAAAAGAGGGTCCGAATTCGCCGTTATTCGGACCCTACAAGCCAGGCTGTCCGCTCCTCAGAACGGAAATCACAGCCTCTACACCCTCTATCGTTGCCGATGGGGAGGGTCTTGAGTTGTTTTCGGACGGAATTAGCGTGTTGGACGGATTCAGAAGGGATTCATTTCAACGAACCGGATGTAATCCTCGTCGTCGGTGCCGACGCCGCGGGAGGCAGCGGCGTGGAGGTGTGGGACTTTGTTCGAGGGACCGCCGAGGAGCGGGAGGCGGACCAGCCGCCGCTGATCGTTCAGCAGGGTGACACCCATGGCGTCCGCGGCGACCGGATCCTTGCTCACCAGGATGCCTTTGTTCGGCCAGATGGACTCGGGCGTCGCATCGGGGCCTCCGTCAAAGACCGCTCGCAGTGCGTTGACGATATTCACGCGGAGCTTGGAGCGGATCTGCGGCAGCGCGACGATGTCGCCGACGAATGGCGCGCAGCCGTTGGCGTGATATCGGCCCGGCCGGCGGATCAGCGCGTGGGACAGGTTTTTCAGGCAGCCGCTCATGCCGGCGACGCTGTGCGTCTTGAGGAACGGCACGTTGATGATGGCGGTGATTTCCTGGAGTACGGCGGCGAGCTGTTCTGCCCCACTACCGAATGAGACCTCACCGCCACTCCAGCCGAGCGGGGCCGGTTTCGTCTTCAGCTCGCGGGCCAGTTGCGGCGGCGCTTCGATCAACATGATCCGCTGCGGCGCGAAACCCGCCTGGCCGAGCGAATCGACCAACTGCGATGCGAACGGCCAGGTGGTGTCGATCGCCTCGGCGGCGACGTGGTTGAATTTGATGCCGATCACATCATCTTTCTTGAGCAGCGCGTGCCAGGCGTCTGGCCCCGTCTCTTTGCCGGTGATGGTGCGGATGCCTTCTTCGATCATCTCCCCCACCAGGGAGCGATGAATGATCTGCCCGCTGATGACTTCTTCGGCCTTGATGTGGGCGACGACGGACTTCACCGAATCGTCGATCGGCCCGATGCTCGGTCTCGAATGGAGCGCGGGCAGCGTGCTGGGCGAGTCGCCCGCTCGCGCGCCGTTCAGTCCGCAAAAGTCCGCCAGTGCGGCAGCGGCACCGAGGCCGCCCACTCGAGTCAGGAACGAGCGGCGTGTCTCACGCTTGATTGTGTGGTGCTCATTCGGCATATTGCATTCCGCATTGGTTTGACTTGCCGCGCGCAAGTCCGCTATATCTATCGGCGGTGTTGTCGAACTGCCTGAGTTAACCATCCGGCACCGGCCTTGGCAGCGTCCTTTTAAGGTCGGGGCAGCGTCTTGAATAGTTGTGCCCATGTCTATTGCTCATGCCGAACGTCTGGCTTCCATCCGATCTACGCTCGCACGCCATGGCCAGGAACACCTGCTGGTCCATTGGAGTGGATTGAGCGACGGGCAGCGTAGCGAACTCCTCGACGACCTCGCGCAGATTAACTCCGCCAGCCTGGACGAGCTTGTCCGCACGCATGTCCGCTCGGCGGAACCGTTCCCGCTGCCGGCGGATATTCAACCGGCTCCGTTCTATCCGGCCCAACCGGGCATTGACTACGTCGGCAAGTATGCGGATGCGGTCAAACGCGGCGTATCGCTGATCCGCAAGAACAAGGTGGCGGCGTTCACCGTCGCGGGCGGGCAGGGCACGCGGCTCGGCTTCGACGGGCCCAAAGGCGCGTTCGCCATCTCGCCGGTCAGACAGAAACCGTTGTTTCAGTTGTTCGCCGAGTTCATCCGCGGATCGGACCGGCGGTACGGGTCGGACCTGACCTGGTACATCATGACCAGCCCGCAGAACGACGCGGAGACGCGGGCATACTTTGCGGAGAATGTGTTCTTCGGTCTGGACCCGCAGCGCGTGCGATTCTTTCAGCAGGGGGTGATGCCGGCGTTTTCGCCTGAGGGGAAAATCCTGCTCGATCAGAAGCACCGCGTGGCGTTTTCGCCGGATGGTCACGGCGGCAGTTTGCTGGCTTTGCGGCGATCGGGCGCTTTAGCGGAAATGGCGGAAGCGGGAATCGAGTACATCAGCTACTTCCAGGTGGATAACCCGCTGGTCAAGCCGATCGATCCGCTGTTCATCGGCCTGCACGAGCTGACCGGCGCGCAGATGTCCAGCAAGACGATCCCGAAGGCCGACGATCTGGAGCGCGTGGGCAACTTCGTCGTCGGCGACGGCCAGATCATGGTCATCGAATACTCCGATCTGCCGGAGGAGCTGGCCCGCATGCGCGACGAGCGCGGGCAGCGCCGGTTCGATGCCGCCAGCATCGCCATACACGTGCTCAGCCGGGCGTTCGTTGAGGAACTCACAGCCGATGTGGCCCATTTCGCGCTTCCCTGGCATCGGGCGGTGAAGAAAGTTCCTTATGTGGATGAGGCCGGCCGGCGGGTTGAGCCGGATGCGCCCAACGCGGTCAAGCTGGAGGCATTCACCTTCGATGCCATACCGCTGGCGAAAAAACCCATGATCCTCCAGACCAGCCGGGCGGAGGAATTCAGCCCGGTCAAAAATGCCACCGGCGTGGACAGCGCCGAATCCTCACGGCAGGATATGAGCCGGCGGGCCGCGGCGTGGCTTCATGGCGCGGGTTTCGACGTGCCCTGCCACCCCGACGGTCAGCCCGATGGGCTTTTTGAGATCAGCCCGCTGTTGGCGCTCGATGGTGCGCACCTTCGAGAAGTCATGGTACAGCCGCCGAACGTGGTCAGGGGTGGTAAAAACTACTGGGAATGAGCTTCGCCGCCCCGACGATGGTGAAACCAATCCACATTGGTTGACAAAAGCGGTCCGCAAATAGTCGCAGATGCGAAGTTCACAGGTTTTTTCGCGGGGAAATCGTTTCACCTGAGTCGGACCTATTGAAATTCTCTCGGCGCGTGTTAAACTGACCCCGCGGCATTGGCGTTGAATGAGTGGAAGCCAACCAAAGCCCATCAGCATCGGCATATTAAGGGGACGGTCAAAACATGAGCGACTCGCACAAGGGCGTCGTCTTGATCATTGACGACGAGGCCCCGAAATGCGTCACCCTTCTGAAAGAATTGACCCAGGCAGGATATCTGGCACATGAGGCATTGAGTGCCAGCGGCGGGCTGCATTATCTAAACTCCCGTTCGGTTGACGTGGTGATCAGCGATTTCCGGCTGCCGGAGATGGACGGGCTGGAGTTCCTGGACCGCGTGAAGGCTCAGTCACCGCGCACTCATGTGATCCTTATGACCGCCAACGGCCGGGTCGATTCCGCGGTTGAGGCGATGAGGCGCGGCGCATGCGATTACCTAATCAAGCCGATCAGCGCGGCCCTTTTACTGGGTAGAATCGATGCGCTCGACCATTCGTTTTCCCAAACTGCGAAATCCGGTGCGGTTGATGGTAACTCGGGCGCTTCCGGTGATGGCGCGGAGTTTCAATCCGGGGTCAGCAAGGCGGCGGTATTTGGAAATGCACCTTCTTCGATGGCCCAGCGCCTCGACGGGTGGCCGGTGGTGGAGACGGTCGCCGGCCTGACCGAAACGATCGCCGGGGTCGAGCGGTCATTGATCGCCGCCGCGCTTCGCCGTGCCGCCGGCAATCAGGCCAAAGCGGCGCAATTCCTCCGCATCCCCAGGACGACGCTCCGCGACAAGATGACCAAGTACGGGATGGTCGGCGAAACCGGCAAAAGCAAGCTGGCCGAATCTTCTGAGACCTCGTAAACCGATTCATTTCAGAGCCGTATAAGCCGAGAAGAATCTCGCCCGATCTGACGAATACCCGTCAACGAGGCATAGGAGGCCTTGACAGGTGAGCGTCCAAGTTCGATCATGACTGGGGTGTCCTGCCGATTTGGCGCTCGGCGGACGGCTCGATTTCACCCGGCGGCCAGCGCCGGCCGCTCGATGGTAGACAGCCATTTAACACCGTTAACCTTTTCGCGAGATCGTTTTATGAGCAAACGCCGCGGGTTCACGTTGATTGAAGTGCTGGTGGTAGTCGCAATTATTGCGCTGCTGATCTCCATCCTGATCCCGTCGTTGAGCGAGGCCCGCCGGGTCAGCAAAAAGACGGTCTGTTTACACAATCTGCACGACATCGGCATCGCCGCGCACGCGTATCTCACGACCAACCAGGATACGTTCCCTTACATCGCCCGCTTTCCGTCGACGGAAGTCAGCGTCGCTATGACGGTGGGTCGTGACCCCTACGTGCCCATACCGGTGGCACTCAGGAGGGAAACGGGCGGTAATGGCCAAGGCGCTGATGCCTACAAGCAGCCGAACTATGACGCCGCGCTCCTGAAAGAGACATCCTCGAACGGGCAGATCTTCCAGTGCCCGGCCGATGTCATCACCAAGCCGAACATACTGGCTATGCCGAACGTCGTGGCCAGAGGACCGCGCTATTTCGACTCGCAGAAAACCAGTTACGAATGGGAGACCCAGCTTAATGGTGTGAAACTTCAGTACAAGAAGTTGAAGGTCATCAAGGGGCTGCTCAGCCCGCTGTTGAAAGATGTCTGGATGATGTACGACTATGAGCCATTCCATGGCGGTCCTTTACGGCGCGGGTCGCATAATGTGCTATATGCGGATTTGGCTGTTCACAGCGATAATGCTCCATGACAATCGGGGACAGCGATCAAATTGCCGATCTATACGCGGTGGAACGAATTTTCCACGTATGATCTCGAGGACGTTTCAAGATGGCTTCCGCAAAACGACTTTCCAAAAAGAGTAAGACATCGGGACTCTCCGATCAGGCGAAGAAACGGCTGATGATCGGAGCGGGCTGCGTTGTGCTCGCCGTCGGCGGCTGGTGGGGGTACTTCAGCTTCACCACCATCGCCCCGCCGGATTTGAATAAGCTGGACACCAGTCCCGCCGCCGCGGAGCAGGTGGTCAGTTACTACGGCGACCCGCGGGGGCTGATCCGGCTGCCCGTCGAACGGCAGGAACAATACCTGACGCAGGTCTATCAGAAGTTTTCGCAGGGCGAGCCCCGTGCCCGGCTCATTCAAGAACTCAACCAGATGTCCAGCAGCGAGCGCGAAACGATGCAGGCCGTCATATTCGAGATCACGCGCAAGCACGTGGCCGAGATGGCCGAGGGATACATGAATACGCCGTTTTCGCAGCGCGCCCAGTACATCGACAAGGCGATCAGCAATCTCGAATCGGTACGGCACGAACTCGGCGGCGGGACCGCCGCCAACAGTGTGGCCGCACCGCTCAAGAAGGGCATGCCCATCGGCAAGGACGAACTCGCGAAAATGCTGGTCACGCGGACCGACGGCCCGGAGCGCGCCAAAGCGGAACCGTTTATCAACGCGATGGCCGACCGCTACAAGGAAATGAAGAACCCGGACATCCAGCGGCGATTCAAAACACCTTGATGGGGCCGTCGTGGTCTTGTTTCAATTCGCTGTTGCGAGAATCCCTCTCGCACCCCCCTTCGCCGGAATCCCTTCCGGCAACCAGCGGGATGGGAAAGAGTGAAAACGTGTCATGATTGGGCTGGCAACACAAAGAGCAGAAGAATAGAATAGTGGCATGAACAGACGCATCAATGCCATCTTCGATCAAGGGGTGTTTCGCCCCGAAGAGCCCGTGGACATCGCCAACGGCCAGCGCGTGTCATTGGAGGTCGAATCCCAATCCGCTCCCACGGAGGATCTTAGCGACGTGGGTGACTTGCTCGATGTCGAATTCATGGAGTCGTGCCGTCAGAAGGCAGGGCACGCACCGTCGCTGGAGGAAGTGCGGAAGGTGCTGAGCGCATTCAAGGGTTCGCTGGCGGACCGCATCTCCGAGGAGCGGGACGAGCGTTAACATGGCTCGTTACTTCTTCGACTCCAGCGCGCTGGTCAAGCGTTATCACCAGGAGAGCGGCTCGTCTGTAGTGGAGAGCCTGTTCAATGGGCCGGGCAATCGGTTCTTCATCTCTCGCCTCGCACTGGTCGAGCTGCATTCCAGTTTCGCCCGCCTCGTTCGCGAGCGGGTCCTGACGGCCTCGGATTTCGGCAACCTGATTTCGCGATTGGAAGAAGACGTGGCCTCGGGTGTTTTGACGGTCGCCGCAGTGAGCAGCCGCCGACTTGAAGGGGCCTCATCCATTCTCGGCATACATGGCCTGACGCACGCGGTGCGGACGCTTGATGCCATTCATTTGGCGACGGCTCAAGTCTTACACAAGCGGAGTCGGATTGCCGGGTTCGTCGCGGCCGACAAGAAACTTCTGGCCATTGCCACCACTACCTGCGCTTTGCCAGTCCTCGACGTGGGTTGATCCTTTTCAGTCGCGATCCTACCATTGCTTTCGCATAGTATGCAGTAGTTATCGGGCACGGCGGGAGACGGCCCGTTGCATCTCGCGCTGGTGCTCTCGTTTTTTGAGGTCCTGTCGTTTATCGAATGCTTTCTTACCCACCGCCAGGCCCAATTCCACTTTCGCCAGACCACGGTCGTTGAAGTAAATGCTGATGGGAACAAGGGTTGTACCTTTCTGAGCCAGTTGCGGGGCGAGTTTGCTGACTTCCCGGCGATGCAGGAGCAACCGGCGGTTTCGCTTGGGCTCGTGATTAAGCTCCGTGGCGGGCGCGTAGCGGTCGATCTGTGCGCCGCAAAGCACTGCGTCAAAACCATTTATGCGCACAAAAGCCTCGTTGATATGGGCGTGACCCTCGCGAATGCTCTTCACCTCGCTGCCGGTCAGCACGATGCCCGCCTCAAGCGTTTCAAGTATGTGATATTCGTGCCGGGCCTTCTTGTTGATGATCCGGCGCGGGGCCGGCGGCTTTTTGGCCATAACTGTAGATTTCCCATTGGATTAAGTCGATAATCCAGCAGAACTATGTGGCACCGGCGTCCCGCCGGTGGGGAGCACAGGTGAGACGCCTGTGCCACAAACTTGAACTTAATATGGGACACAGTATTCACACCGGCGAGACTCCGGTGCCACAAACTGAGTACCAAAACCAGGTGCTACAACCCAGAAGGTCACACCGACCGGAACTTTGCAACCGTCCGCCGCAAGTTTCGGTATAATGAGGTGATTATGCTCGTCAGGCAAGCGGACAGGGATTCTTCCCGGCTGACCAGACGAACGGAGAAACGGCTGGTCGCGGCGGCCCGGAACGGGTGCGAAGACTCCGCGCGCTCGCTGGTCGATGCGCATAAGGATCGTTTGTTCGCGTTTGTGTGGCGGATCCTGCGGGATCACGATGAAGCCGAAGAGATCTGTCAGGAAGCATTTTTGCGGGCGTTCAGCTCGCTCGATTCGTTCTCTTCGGAGTACCGGTTCAGCACGTGGCTGTTCACCATCGGATACCGGCTGTGCCTGAACCATATTCGCCGGCGAAAGTCGCTGACCGGCGAAGTGGATTTCGCCAGTCTGGCGTCAAACGAGCCGGATGTCTCCGATCAACTGGCCGAGAGCGAGGAAGCCCGCCGGTTGAAGAACATAATTTGGGACGCGGTAGACAGGCTGTCGGTGCCGCAGCGGGCGGCGATCCAGCTCTTCTACCGGGAAGCCATGAGTTGTGAAGGAATCGCCCAGACGCTGGGAATTCCGATGGCGACCGCCAAGAGCCATCTGCATCGTGCTCGCGGGCGGTTGCGGGATTCGCTGGCCGGGCTGGTGAAGGATTGGTCGAAGATCGGTTCACTGCGAGACGCCGCCTCATGATTACGTGCCACGACGCCAAACATCTTTTCGATCGCTACCTCGATGGCGAGCTGTCGCCGTCTTTGCAGACGGAGCTGCACGCGCATCGGCTCAACTGCACCCCATGTCAGAATGAGCTGGCGATGCTGGAGACATGCGGCGATGTCGTGGGGTTGGACGTTTGCGAGCCGGTGTTGAGCGCGTCGTTCACGGATCGCGTTCTGCTGGCCCGGCGCACACGCATGCGGCCGCGGGCGCGACGCTGGGGTCGAACGCTGGTGGTGCTGGGTTCACCGATCGCCGCGGCGGCCACTATCGGATTTACCATCATGCTGATCCTGCCGACGGCGAAGATCACGGAGCGAAAAGCCATCGCCAGTTGGTCAGGAGCCGCGCCAGGTGCGCACGATCTGGTGAAACAACATCCGGAACTGGTTGTGAAACTTTCTGACGCGGCCAAAGCGGAATTGGAGAATACGCCCGAACTGCCATTGACCGCCTTTGTGGAAGCCGGTGTTGCCCCGCTGGTCGAAAGGTCGCGCAATATCCTCGAAGGGACGCGCCGCAGCGCTGAGGAGCTGGCGTTCCTCGTGCACCAACGGCTCTCGGATAACAATGAAAAGCTGGTCGCGGAGTGGCGGTCGGCCGGTGAGCCGGCGACTGAGCAGACAGGCGACACTCTGAGATCGCCGGATTCCCAGCACGTGTCTCCTGATCCCGCCGCAGTCGCTCCGGAGAAGGACTCGTCGAGCGACCGCGTTCTCGAACCGCTGTAAATAAAAGATGCTGTCAGCCCAGGGTCCTCCTGGACCGTATATTTTTGTGCGCTCCCGTTGCGCGATCAGCATTGAAGCGTTTCAGACTCGCGCGTGTTTCGCAGCGCGGTGTTTCAAACCGCGGTTAAACGGGTGCGCACTTGCCGCGGTCATGCTCGCAGCATCTTTCGCACGGGGTGAACCTGTTTCCACCGCGAAGTCGCTGGCCAACTGGGTGCCGGGCGATGTGCGGCTGTTCGTCGAAATGCGCGAGATGGGCGATCTCTTGAAGACGCCTTCGGGCGGGGCGCTGCTGGAGATGCTGGAGACGATCGCCGCAATGACCCGAATGACGGCATCCACTCAACCGGCCGGCAATCTGTCGCAGGTCGCGTGGTGGCAGGAGCAACTCGCGCAGGCTACGGGAGTCAAGGATCCCGCGGTGGCGCGTTGCCTGTTCAGCGGGCGGCTGGCACTGGCCGCAGACGGTCTGACCGGCGGCGACGACGCGATTGTAATAGCGGAGCCGGCGAGCGTTCCCGTGCTCGAACCTCTCCTGAAGCAGAACCGCGACCGGAACACGGCGAGTATCCCCCCCCAGGCTTCAGTGAGTCGGTCGAACCCGCTGCGATGGTACCGGTTGAGTGACGGACGCGAGCTGGTGACCGATGGGCGACTGGTGATGCTGGGCAGAGGTGGAGACGCCAATAGTCTCTATGCACGCACGCTGGAATTGTGGACCGGCCCGCACGGGGTCCCGCTGGCGGACCTGGCTGACTTCCGGGAGCGCGTTTCCGATCTGCCTGAGCGACCGCAACTCCTGTTGTACGTCAATGCCTCGCCGCGGCCCAACTCGCAACAAAGAGCGGCCCTCCAATGGTGGCCGGCCATCTGGCCGCAGCCCCAGTCCGCGGGTTTGAGCTTCATGGTGACGGCGGACGGTGTGAACCTGGAGACGAACAGCCGGTTCGATTACCGCGGTTCGCAATGGCAACATTCCAACAAGCCGCGACCGCTGCTGGCCAACCTGCCGGCTTCGACGATCGTGGCCTGGTCGCAACCGGTCAACTACCGTCAGGAGTTTCGCACCGCCAGCGCGGCCTTCCCGAATGGGATGTTTCGGTTCTATGTCGCCGTGCTCGAGTCGGGCCTGCCGTCCGGTGCGGCCGAACAGTGGCTGCTGGGGCACCTGGTCGGCGACAGTGTGTTTGTGATCGCTCAGGCAACTCAGCCAATGCCTGCGCCGACCGCTCAAGAGAGTAATCTGTTGTTGCCGGCCGCCGCCGTTTCCGTGAAGACCGACGATCCCCGCGCGGTGGAAAAGACGCTCAAACATCTCTCCGCGAATCTGCTGCGGCTGCTGAATGTGCAGTCGCTCGCGGGCGGTTCGCTGAGCCTGCGCGAAGATGAGATCGCGCTCGGCGCGGGCACCATTCAGACGATCCCGATCGGCAAGTTCTTCGCCTCGCGCACGACCTGCGAATTTCTTCGCACGCTGGAGATCAGTTGGACGGTGGCGGACGACTGGCTGGTGCTGGGCACGGATTCGGGCCTGATACGGCAGGTCGTCGAGGCGCGGCGCGGTCTGGCGCCGGTGATGTCACTCGATCCGGCGGCGGAGGTGCGGGCGGACGGTGAGACCACGGCATCGGCGGATATGGTCCTGGTGGCTCAGCCGGTGATGGCCAGCGAAATGATCTCCTCGTGGATCGAATACCTTTCGCATAACCATCCGCACATTCTGAAAGCCGACTGGTGGTCTCAACTGCGGCAGAGACAGCGTGCCGCCGGCGCGCAACTGGGGATCATTCCGTCTCCCAATGTTGGCGGCGGAGTTGAAGTCGCCCAGACGCTGCCCAACTGGCCGGCCTATCAGTGTCTCAAACCCGGCGATCGCATCGTGGCGGTGGATGGACAGCCTCTGGACGCGCGAACGCCTCATCAATCGCTCCGCGGACTTCTCGCGGCGCGGCGAGAGTCAGACTGTGTGACGTTGCGTGTCGTTCGCGGCCAGGCCACTCAGGACATCGAGCTGTCCATGCCCACTCAAGACTTCGCCGGCGATCTTCAGCCGGCCGAAATACTCAAACAAGCGTCTAATCTGCTGCGGATCTTCTCGACGGCGAGCTATGGCGTGTGGCAGCCGTCGCCGGGCGTGCTGAATGCGCGGCTGAAGCTCCAGTTCGCCCCCACAACCGCGGCCCGCTGAATGTGTTAAAATCGGGAACTCCCGGCGAGCGGCTGCGTCCAAATAGCAGGTGGTCTCGCGCTGTATATCCGCGCTAAGGCGCAAGGAGATGATCTATGCGGTCCTGGCACGTCGATCGGAAATGGTTGAGGCGTTACGCAGCGTTGTGCGGTCTTCTCGTTGCGGTTTTTCCAGTCGTTGCGGCCGCGCAAGAGAGCAAGACGGAGCCGGCCGAGAGTTCCGTCGCGCTGACGATTTATAGCACCGCCGCACCCGGCGCGATCCCGCCCGAGCTGTACCGGCCGAGCGGTCCCGATGTGCCGCGGCAGAGCGTTCCCGGTTATGCCGTGGTGAAGCAGGAGCGACAGGTGCAGATCGGGCAGCAGCGCGACACCGTGCGTTTCTCGGACGTCGCGGCGCGGATCGATCCGACCACGGTCGCGTTCAGTTCGCTCACCGACCCCGAGACCACACACGTGCTCGAGCAGAATTACGAGTTCGATCTGGTGAGCACCGCGAAGCTCATGGAGCGTTACCTGGACCGGCAGATCACCGTCGAGCAGGTGCAGGGGGACAAGGTGGCGACGTTTGCCGGCACGCTGCTCAGCACGGCGGGCGGAGTGGTGCTCAAGTTGCCTGATGGCGGCGTACAGGTCGTGGAGAACTACGCCAATGTGCGGTTCCCTGAATTGCCCGGCGGGCTGATTACCAAACCGACGCTGGTATGGAGCGTCTCGACGCAAAAACCCGGCCCGCATCGCACGCGGGTCACGTATCAGACCGGCGGCATGACCTGGTGGGCGGATTACAATGTGATCTTCACCGAGGGCAAGGATGCGAACAGTGCGCTGCTCGACTTCGGCGCGTGGGTGAGCATCATCAACCAGTCCGGCGCGGGTTATCCCGAGGCCAAGTTGAAACTGATTGCCGGTGACGTGCACCGCGCCCCACAGCCGCAGCCGGTATATCCAATGGCGGGGGCCCGCATGATGAAAGCGGAGGTCCGGGATGAGGCAGGTTTCGAGGAGAAAGCCTTCTTTGAGTACCATTTGTACACGCTCGGCCGGCCGACCACGCTGCCGGAGAATTCGACGAAACAGATCGAGCTGTTCGCCACCGCCCGGAAAGTCCCCGCTGAAAAGGTGATGGTGTATTACGGCCTGCCGGAGGGGTTCCACTGGATCGCGCCCAGCCCGGCCACCGACCGCAACTTCGGCACGCAATCCAACAAGAAGGTGGACATCTATCTGCGGTTCAAGAATGCCAAGGAGATCGGCATGGGCATGCCGCTGCCGTCGGGGCGCATCCGCGTCAGCAAGCTCGATCCGGCCGATCAGTCACTGGAGTTCATCGGCGAGGACACGATCGACCATACGCCGAAGGACGAGGAGGTGTTGATCAAGCTGGGCAGCGCGTTCGACGTGGTCGGCGAACGCAAGCAGGTCGATTTCAAAGTCGATACGATCCGCCAGTGGATCGACGAGACGATCGAGATCAAGCTCCGCAATCACAAGGAGGAGCCGGTCAAGGTCATCGTGAAGGAGAATCTCTATCGCTGGACGAACTGGAAGATCACGGAGAAGACGCACGACTATGAGAAGATCGACGCCCGCACGATCCATTTCCCGGTGACGGTCGAGAAGGACGGCGAGGTGACCGTCCGCTATACCGTGCACTACAGTTGGTAAAGCCGATCTTCAGTTGACCAATGCCCGGCAGAAATCGGTGTACTGGGTCATGAACCCATCAAGATCCTCCGTGATGTAATGCCGGAAGATGACTTCGCCGTCGCTTAGCTTCTGCGAGTCCGGCGTAGCGGCACGGAACGCACGCACCCCCACCGTCAGCCGCGGTGTGCCCGCGTCCGCGAGCAGCGCGGCGAATCGATCCGCATACCCACCGGCCGGTTCGCGGAGGAACAACACCAGCGACCAGACTTCCGCGTAATACGTCCGCACCGGCTGGCCGGTCTGGCGGATCGCGTGACCGGCGTTCATGCGGAACAGCTCGGGCAGCGGCGTCAGGCCCGCCTTGGTGGTCAGCGCCTCGCGCAGGCTGTTTCGCCGCATGAAGTTCCGCCGCGGCGTGAACACGGGCCGGTTGCCGTGCAGATCGAACGCTTCCCACTGGCAGGCCAGCCCCTCGTTCAGCCAGGACTCGACCGGCTCCGGAAAGTAGCGGGCCAGGTACTGGTGCATACCTTCGTGAGCCAGCAAAGAGAGGGTGCGGTCGCGCCCCAGGTCGAACGCCACCGCCATCGCCGAGGGATTGTCGGTATAACCGCCCGACTGAATGTGCAGATAGGTGTAAGCCTGCGCGGGAAACGCGCCGGCGGTGAACGCCGCCCACTGCCGGCGGGTATCAAACAGGTAGACGATGAGCCGCTCTGGCTGTGGCACGGGCGTCTCGCCTGTGTTTACTGGTTTTTCTTCTCCGTGTCTCCGTCCCTTGGCTCGACTGAGCTCGCCGAAGTCCGTGGTGAGCTCGCCTGCGTTCGCTGCGGGCGGCACGAGCTTCGCATATTCCGAGAACGCCGTCTCCATGAACGGCCCCAGGTACTCGCGCAGCAGCGGGTCGGCGGCCGTGACGCGCAGATCGAAGTGCTCCGTGAGCAGTTGCACGCCCTTGTCACCGGCAGGACTCTGCCACTCCTGCGATTCGACCTGGATCGTCGGCGGCGCGGCGGGCCGAGCACAACCCGCTGCGAGGCAGATCAGGCATATTGCGACGAGCTTCATACGTGAGTTGTCCTACCGGCTCTCGGCCCCAGATGCAACCGTCCGGCTGGTGGGCGCTGAGGCTGCTTGAACGGACCGGGCGGTTCTGATACGGTCGAGCGCCCTCAGATAAACGTATCGTGAAAAGACCAGACGGCTCGTTTGACGGAGTTGACAGGTGATCAAAATTGCAGTGCTTGGCGGCGATGGGACCGGTCCCGAAGTGGTGGCGGAAGGGCTCAAGGTGCTCAAGGCCGTCGCGGCCAAGGAGAATTTCTCCTATGAGACGCGCGACTATGACCTCAGCGGCAGGGCCTACCTGGCCCGCGGCGGCGATCCGAAAAAGCAGAATGTCCCCATTATCACCGACGAGCAGATCGGCGAGATGCGGCTATATGACGCCATTTATCTCGGGGCGGTCGGCGATCCGAACGTCGCGCCCGGCATTCTCGAGAAGGGGCTGCTGCTGCACCTGCGGTTTGAGCTGGACCAGTACATCAACCTGCGGCCGGTGAAGCTCTATCCCGGCGTCGATACGCCGCTCAAGGACAAGGGGCCTGAGCACATCAACTTCGATGTGGTTCGTGAAAACACCGAAGACCTCTATTTCGGTGGCGGGGGGTTCCTGCGCAAGAACACGCCCAATGAAGTGGCTACACAGGAAATGATCGCCACGCGGTTCGGCGTCGAACGCTGCCTGCGCTGGGCGTTCGAGCACTGCCGCCGCAAGAAGTTTAAGAACACGCTGACGCTGGTGGCCAAGACCAACGTGCTCACGTACGCGCACGACCTGTGGTGGCGGGCGTTCAACGAGATCGGCGACGCCGAATTCCCCGACGTCAAGCGCGACTACAACCACGTGGACGCCTGCTGCATGTGGTTCGTGAAGAACCCGGAGTTCTACGACACCATCGTCGTCCCGAACATGTTCGGCGACATCATCACCGACCTCGGCGCGATGATTCAGGGCGGCATGGGCGTCGCCGCCGGCGGCAACATCAACCCGGCCGGCGTCAGCATGTTCGAGCCGATCGGCGGCAGCGCCCCCAAGTACACCGGCCAGAACGTGATCAATCCCATCGCCGCGATCGCCGCGATGGCCATGCTGCTCCGCGTCGTCGGCTCGCAAAAGGGCGACGCCGCCGTCGAGCGCGCCGGCCACCGCGTTGAAAAAGCCATCATCGCCACCTGCCCCCAAATGAAATCCCAATCCGCCGGTAAAATGGGCTACAGCACGACCCAAGTCGGCGACCTAGTCTGTGAAGCGCTGTGAGGAATTTGACCATTTCGCTATAATGTTGGTCGAGGTAGGCATGCGAGACCACGAAATCAAGAAAAGAGTCCAAGCGCAGCCCTTTAAGCCCTTCGTCCTCCACCTGTCCGACGGGAGCAAGTACGAAATCCGCGATTCGGGCGGTCTTTACATCACACGGACTCTCGTAATAATCGGCCTCGAACCAGACGAGGGTGGAATTCCAACGGATTCCGTGCTGGTCGATCCGATTCACATCACGCGATTAACTCCACTGAAGGGTAATGGAGCGAAGCGGCGGAGGTGATGGAGGATGTGATGCGAGAGGTCGAGATCCGGCAATATGCTGACGCCGCCCCGTTTTTCCCGTTCCGGTTGTACGTTTCGGATGGTTCCTCTTATGAGGTCACCGCGCGGCATCACATTGTCGTGAATCGCTCTCGAGTCTCGATCGGTCTGGAACCGGACGAGATCGACTGGCCGCATGCGTCCGTGTTGATCGACCCGATCCATGTGACGCGGATCCAGACGATTCGCCATAGCGTTGCGCCAGCGGACCTGGCGTAATCAAGTCGAAAGGACCGGTATAATGGAAGAGACGATGAGCAGAGAAGTCTGGCGACTTATGCATGTTGAGCCTTTTCAACCATTCACGGTACACGTATCAGACGGAGCCAAATACACGGTACGTGATCCCCGACGGGTCTTTGCCTCCGGAGATCGCGTCATCGTGGTCCTGAAGGTGGACAAGCACGGCATCGGTCAGCGCTGGGTTGAGTTCCATCCCAGCAAAATTACGAGTGTGACACCGGTCAAATCAAACGGCTCCAAGAGCCGAAAATAAGCAGAACCGCGTGGCCGACGCATGTGTTGATGAAAGCAATAGGACCGGCATCGCTCATTCTATTTTCGGCGTTCCTCCCGTTTGATCACCGCAGCGAAGGCGTCCACCACGGCAGGATCGAACTGCACGCCTTTGCAGCGGTAGAGTTCGAGGAGGCCCTTGTCGTTGGTCGTGCGTTTGCGATACGGGCGGTCCGAGGTGAGCGAATCGAACGTGTCGGAGACGGCGATCAGCTTCGAGGGCGTGGGGATCTCCTCGCGCGACAGGCGGGCGGGGTAGCCGAGGCCGTCCCAGCGCTCGTGGTGGTGAAGGATGGCGTTTGCCACCCGCTCCAGGCCCTGCACGTTGCCGACGATGTCGGCGCCGATCCGCACGTGGTTCTTGACGATCTCGAATTCCTTCGGCGTGAGCTTCTCCGGCTTGGACAGGATGGCATCGGGGATGCCGATCTTGCCGATGTCGTGCAGCAGCCCGCTCAGCTCGACCTCGCGGGAGGTGTTCTCGTCGGTCATTCCCAGTTCGCGGGCGGTGGCCAGGCAGAGCTGCGAGACGCGCCCGGAATGATCGTGCGTGTACTGGTCCTTGGCGTCGACCGCGCAGGCCAGCGCCTGGATCGTGCTCATCATCTGCCGGTTGATGGTGGCGTGCAGGCGGCAGTTGAGCAGGGCCGACGCCCCCATCGCCGATAAGCCTTCCAAAAGCTTCCGATCGCGGGCGGTGAACTCCGCTCCGCCGCGCCGATCGGTGGCGGCCAGGATGCCCACCGCCTGGCCCTGTGCCCGCAAGGGAACACGGGCCACGGCGAACGTCGCGGTGTCGTATTCGCCGCGGGACCGCTTCAGCAGTTCGGGGCGAGCCTCCACGCCGTTGACCAGAATTAGATCCTCCTCCAGCAGCGCATGCTCGGCGATGGAACCCGAGATGGGAATGACAATATCGCGGACGTGGGCCGGCAAGCCGCGTGATGCCAACACCCTGAGGTTCTCCCGTTTTTCGTCGAATACCAGCAGCGACACGCGGTCGCAATAGAGGGTTTGTGCCGCCTGATCGACGAGCACTTCGGCGATCTTGCTCTCGTGCGTGCGGGTCGCGATGTTGGGCAGCAGCGTATAGAGGACGTTCAGCTCTTCGTAGCTGGTCATGAGCGCTTCGGCCAGATCGCCGACGGCCACCTCGCGTTCGAGCATGTGCTCCAGCACGGACGTGACCGCACCGGCGGCCCGGGCGATCGGCGAGCCGTTCTGCTGCCGCGAGTAGATCACGCGACCGGCGGACCGGCCGTCATAGCGGATCGGCAATTCCGCCGCTCCGGTCAATAACGCAGCGGAAAATCCATTGTCATTCGCCCCGCCGAAGTCGATCTCCGCATCGGCCAGACGTGCAATGTCCCGAAGGGCATCTCGAAGCAGAGGTGTCCTGAGAAAATCGATCAACGGATCGGGGCCGGCTACGTGAAGTTGTCCTGCGGGCATCGGCCGTGCTCGAGTGTGATGTTGACCAGCTCCTTCAGCTTCTGCGGTTCAAACGGCTTGGCGATGACCGTCGCGCCCCAGACCTCCTGGGCCATGGCCGCGTCCTGCGCCTGCCCTTTGGCGGTGATAATGATGATGGGCAGATTGCGCGTCTCATCGGCGGCCTGCAATTGCGCGACCACCTCCAGCCCGCTCATCTCCGGCATCATGATGTCGGTGATCAGCAGGTCGGGCACTTGCTGCCCGATTCGCATCAGCGCCTCCTTGCCCGAGCGGGCCACCTCGATACAGCGATCGGGGCCGCGCAGCAGATAGCGCAAACCTTCAACGATGTGCGGCTCGTCGTCGCAGATGACAATCCTTTTCACGAGGTAGGCTCCGTTTCCCTTGCTTTTTGATAGACCAACAGTGACGCGGCCACCTCCGCCTCCGCGCCCGGGCGATATCCGAGCACGTCGACGCCCAGCACCTCCGCCATCCGTCGCTCCGTTTTTCGGATGTTCTCACACAATACCGTAACACGCATCCCTTCCGCCTCCTGCTCCAGCAGCTTCAGATTGGACCAGCTCATGGCCAGAACATCTTCCGCGACGACCATCCGGTCGATGCGATATCCGCGAAGCATTCCGATGGCGGCCCCGACGCCCTGGGTCGTGACGCAGACATGGCCGTGTTCGGCGAGGGCCGGTTCCAGCGCCGATAAATCCACACCGTCACCGCTGACCAGCAGAATCGTGAGGCCGGAAGCGGAACGCTTTTTGTGCATGGCGACGCGGACCGCCTGCACCAGCTCGGTCTTGGACGCCGGGCGGCGCATGAAGATATCCACTCCCTGCTTGCGCCAACTGGGGTCCGCATCTTCGTACGAATGGACGATGAGCTTGAAGGAGCGCTCGCTGAGGCCCTCCAGCGCATCCAGCAGATCGATGGCGGTCAGATCGGGCATCAGCACGTCAGTGACCACGACATCGGTGTCGCCCTGGGCCAATTGTTCCAGCAAACGGGCGCCGGAATGGACCACATGAACTTCATAGTTCTCCTGGCGGAGCGTTTGAGAGACCATCGCCGCGAGGCCCGGATCGGCGTCGCAGAATACGACGCGCCCCGAGCTGTGCACAGGTTCCACACATTCCGCAGGCTGCTTTTGTTTGGAATCGATGGGCAGCGACACGTAGAACTCTGAGCCGCGCCCGATTTCGCTGTCCACCCACACTCGCCCGCCGTGACGCTGGACGATCTCGCGGACGATGAACAGACCGAGGCCCACGCCGGCGATCTCGCGCGTATTCGTCTCAGACAACTGCGAAAAGCGGTCGAAGATCTGGTCCCACTTGTCACGCGGGATGCCCGGGCCGTTGTCCGTGACGCAGATCAGGATCTCGTTCGGTCGAGCCTCGGCGGACAGGTTCACGCGACCGCCGGGCGGCGTGTATTTCAGCGCGTTGGATACCAGATTGCTGACCACCTGGGAGATCTTGTCCGAGTCGGCATGCATCGGCGGTAGTGTCTGGGGACAATCGACGGTGAATTGGATTGATTTGTTTCGCGCCATGGCCTCGAAAACGCGGGCGCACGAGCGTACTGTCTCGGACAAATCCTGCCGCTGCATCTGCCATTTCGCCTGTCCCGATTCGAGCCGCTGAACCTCCAGAAGATCGTCCACCAGGCGCGACAGCCGCGTGCACTCGTCGGTGATGATGCTGAGAAACCGCCGCTGGTCGTCCTTGGGCAATTCATCCAAATCGCTGGTCAGCATCTGGGCGTAAAGCAGGATCGACGTGAGCGGCGTGCGCAGGTCGTGCGAGACGATGGACAGAATATTGCTCTTGATGCGGTTGAGTTCTTCAAGCCTCTGCCGCTGAACGCGCTCGGCATCGTCATGTCTGCGCCATTTGCTGCCCAGATCGAGCACCGCGCGCCGCAGAGCCATCAGCTCGCGACAGGATGCCTCGGGCAGCCGCGATGAGCTGGGGGTGCCCGCGGACATTCCGTTGATTGCGGCCTCCAGCGCACTGAGAAAACGGGATTCCCCCCGCAGGATCATCCATCCGGCGAGTCCGCCGGATCCGCAGGCCAGGGCGAGCGCTGATGCCAGCATCGGCATCCATTGTCCCCTCCAGGCCGGATGGGTGGCGATGAGCACGGCCGCCGCGGCCCCCATGCTGCTGCATGCCGCGCAGGCGGACAGACACGCGCCCCGCAGGGAACGGATTCGCGATTGCGAGCGTCCTGCGGACTGACCCGTACTCGGGTCGGTTGCAATCGATGGATCCGCCGTATCGAAGCCGGCGTCGGGTTGAGCGGGCGCATCAAAAGCCACGCCGATCAGATAGCCGCCGATGCCGAGCGTGCAGTACGTCACGCGTACCGGCAGCCAGACCGCGGACGATCCATGCGACCACTCCCGCAGGGAGATAACGGTGCCTTTGCGGATCTGCTGCTTGGACCAGAATCCAAGCCCACCGCCGGAAATGTTGTGCGTGCGGACGAGCCAGGAGTCACACGGCTTGTCCGGATCGGTGGTCACCTCCAGTCGCATGCCCAGGGCATAGCGGGTCCAGCGCCGCTTGCCGACATAGGGATCGGCCCGGCCGTGCTGGCGCGCGACGGCGACCAGGCGGGAGACCTCTCCCTCAGCCGGAACGGCTACACCATCATTGCGGTTGCCCATGACACCTTACGCAATAAATCCAGCGGCTCCGGTCGAGCCTCTACAAACGGTCCGGCTCGATTCAGGGCGGCAATCGGTCCGTTATCGGACGCCTTGCCCGGCGACCTGCTCCGGTTAGTTATGTCGGTTATACGCAGGCCCGAATTGCCATACCGGTATCCACTTATGCACATAAAATCCGCAATGAATTCATGAATGATCTCATGGTGCGATAATGTCGCCCCGCGTGACGCGGCGTTTTGCATCCGGGCAAATCGGCGAGTACCATTGCGGATCGCGAATTGTGGATTGCGGATTGCAGATTACGGACTAAAACGAGAAAGGACCGGGGCAACTTGTTGCCCCAATTGCGTCAATCAATTGACGCGGTCCTTGGTCAATTCGCAATCCGAAATCCGCAATGGAATAATCCAGGTTAACTCATGGATATCGAAAAGCTCCGCCAACAGATTGATGCGATTGACGAGCAACTCGTTTCCCTTTTAAACCAGCGGGCCGGGGTCGTGGTGGAGATCGGGAAACTGAAGAGCGCCGGCGGCGCGCCGATTTATGCGCCCGACCGCGAGAAGGCCGTGCTGGAGAAGATTCGCAGCGCGAACAAGGGGCCGCTGCCCGATAAAACGCTGCTGGCGATTTACCGCGAGTTGATGAGCGGATCGTTCGCGTTGGAAAAGCCTCTCCGCATCGCGTATCTGGGGCCGCAGGGCAGTTACTCGCATCTGGCGGCGGTCGGCAAGTTCGGCGCATCCGTCGAATATGAGCCGATGACGCAGATCCGCGGCGTGTTCGATGAAGTCTCGCGCGAGCACGCGGATTTCGGCATCGCACCGATCGAGAACTCCGTCGGCGGCGGGGTCATCGACACGCTGGATGCGCTCATCGAGACCGAGGTGCAAATCTGCGCGGAGATCAACCGGGCCATTCATCACAACCTGCTGGCGCGCTGCCCGCTGGATGCCGTCGAGCGTGTCTATTCCAAGCCGGAAGTGTTCACGCAGTGCCAGCGATGGTTAAGTGAGACCAACCTGCTGGGCAAAACCATGCCGGTCGCCAGCACGAGCAAGGCGGCCGAGCTGGCCCGCGATGAGTCCGGCTCCGCCGCCATCGGCAGCACGCTCGCCGCCGAGCTGTACGGGCTGGACATTATCTGCCAGAATATAGAAGACACTGCCAACAATGTGACGCGGTTCTTCGTGATCGGCCGCCAGTCCGCCCAGCCCACCGCCGACGACAAGACATCGCTGGTATTCACCACGACGGATGAGCCGGGCGCGCTGGTCAACGTGCTGGACGCTTTCCGCCAGGCCGGCATCAACATGTCCTTTATCGAATCCCGCCCCAGCAAGAAGCGGAACTGGGAATACTTCTTCTTTGCCGACGTGAAAGGCCACCAGAGCGAGAGCCGATTGCAGGAAGCGATCGCCGCGGCGCGGGCCCATTGCCTGCGGCTGAACCTGCTGGGCTCGTATCCACGTGCGGCCGATGTGATTTGAACGCGATGTAAAAGACGCATCTTGGTGCCGCGGGGTTCTACGCCAGTATCTCGTGGATCACGTTTCCGTGCACATCCGTCAGCCGGCGATCGATGCCGTTGTGGCGGAAAGTCAGTCGTTCGTGATCGATCCCCATCAGATGCAGAATGGTGGCGTGCAGATCGTAGCAGTAGGTGGGATCGGGCGCCTTCCACGACCATTCGTCGCTCTGGCCGAAGGCGACGCCGGGTTTGATGCCGGCGCCCGCCAGCCAGGACACGAACGTGCCGCCGTTATGGTCGCGGCCGACGCTGCCCTGGCTGAAGGGCATGCGGCCGAACTCCGTGGTCCAGATCACCAGCGTGTCGTCGAACATGCCGCGGGCTTTCAGGTCCTTCACCAGTCCGGCGACCGGCCGATCCGTGGCGCCGGCGATGAAGGTGAGTTCCTTGTTGATGTCTCCGTGGTTGTCCCAGTTTCCGGTCGCTCCGGCGGTCCCGCTCCAGACCTGTACGAAACGCACACCCCGCTCCAGCAGCCGCCGCGCGGTCAGACAATTGCGGCCAAAGTCCCGCGTAGCTTCTTCATTCAGGCCATACAGCTTGCGCGTGGCCTCAGTCTCGCTCGAAATGTCCAGCACATCAGGGGCGCTGGTCTGCATCCTCGCCGCCAGCTCATACGAGCGAATGCGGGCATCGAGTCGCGAATCCCCCGGCCATCTGGACTGATGTTCCCGGTTCATCCGCTCGATCAGAGCCAGCCCGTCGGCCTCGCTTTCCTTGGTAATGAATGTCGCGGACGCGGGAGGGAACAGATCGGCGATCGGGTTCGGCGAGCTGGGCTTGATGACGGTGCCCTGATGCGTCACCGGCAGAAAACCCGAAGAGAAGCTGCTGGAAGAATTGTAAGGCAGGCCGCGCGAATCCGGCAGCACGACAAATGCCGGCAGGTTCTCGTTGAGGCCGCCCAGGCCGTATGAGATCCACGCCCCCATGCACGGGAAGCCCGGCATGACGAACCCGGTGTTCTGCATGTACACGCCCGGCCCGTGCACGTTCGTCTTGGAGGCCATGGACATGAGAAAGGCGAGATCGTCCACGCAGCCGGCGATGTGGGGGAAGACGCTGCTCACCCACCGGCCGCACTGGCCGTGCTGCTTCCATTCGAAGGGGCTTTTCATCAGATTGCCCGGCGTGCTGGTGGCCGCCTCCACGAGGCCGCCGGGGTCGAACTTCTCGCCGTGGCGTTTGATCAATTCCGGCTTAAAATCGAACGTGTCGCACTGGCTGGCGCCGCCGTTCATGAACAGTTGCACCACCCGCTTGACCTTGGCGCGATGGTGCAACCCGCCGTTCAGCTCGGCCCGCGTTTGAGCCGGGACCGTCTCCGCCAGCAGTTCGCTCTCGCCCAGCAGTTGGGCCAGGGCGATGCCGCCAAGCCCGCCGCCCAGCCGCCAGAGACATTCCCGGCGAGACAGCGGTCGTGGTCCGATGAGGTTTGGCTGGACTGGCACTCGACACCTCGACGATGACGCATGCATTGTACAGCATGTGTCTCTCATTCATCCATCAAAGTCGACAAGGTGGCGAGAGTTCAGGCGAGATGGGAAGCGACGATAAGTGCGCGGTGATACGGCCCAGTACATTGTCGCGAAAAACCGCTTCCGCAACAACATCGAGGCGAACCTGCGGCTTGTTCAGTGAACAAGGAACGCCGTTCCGCCGGCCGCGGTGCGCGGGTCATAGTCGACGCTGACGCTGGCGTTGCCGCTGATGGTTAACGTGCCGACGATGATCTGGTTGCCGATGTTGCCGCCATCGCCGGCCAACTCCAAGTGATTCTCGGGGAAATAAAGGATCCCGGTGATGGTCATGTTACCGTTACCCGTTATTTTGGCATCGTTGTGGTTGTCGCGGGCCTGAAAAATCGTGATGTTCTTGTACATCCCGCTGGTCATCGGTGACAGTTGCACTGTCCCTCCACCAGACATGTCCACGGCCGTCTTCTTGTCACCGGTGTCGGCGATATAGAGCATGACATTGGTTCCGATGAGACTGGCTCCACCACTAAGCTGGAGCCCGTCGCCGGAAAGAATATATATGCCTGGGTTTAACCTGAGGATACCCCCGTTGAGCTTGAAGCCTTCGCAATAATGCCCGGAACCGATGGTGATATCAGTGTAGTTGTTGGGCACTGGCGTCTCGCAGGCCGGATAAGGCTTCGCTGGACCGTCAACGTCTCCGAGCGGATCGGGGATGTACGGCGCGCCTGCATTCTTCACCCCTGAAAAGTTGGCCCCGCTCAAATTACCATCGCCTACAATGTTGAGTTCACCCGCTTCAATGGTGGGCTGTCCGCTCGTGCAGACCGCCCCGGTGTTATTGGAGTTGACCTGGATTGCAGACGGCAGGGGCGGATCGACGCTGACGTCCATCACGGAGATGACGGCCTGAGACCCGTTCAGATCCAGCGCGCAGCTCGCCGTCGGATCGTTAATCGTGATTCCGGAGGTGCCGACCATCGCGATGGCCGAGGACTCCAGGTCAACCGTACTGAAGCCGAAAGCGCTGCCGAAGATGAGCGACAGACCCCTGCGTGCATTCACTTTGACGGCGTTGTAGTCCGTATCGTCGGCGATGAAACGCGGCTCAGGAGCACCAACGGCTCGATTATACCTGCCCACGACGATATCGCCGGTGTTCACGTTGCCGTTATTGCGATCCAGAACGACGGGAAGCTTCCTGACCGTATTGGCGCCCGCGATATCAACGGCCTTCGTGCGGGCATCCGAGACGCCGGTTCCCAATTCACGGACCGCGGCGAGGGCGGCGGCGTCGGCCGCATGTTGTAACTCCTGGCTCGATAGCACGACGTATGCCGTATCCGTCGCCAGACCGGCGAACAGGATCAGCATAAAGCCCATGATGGCGACCCAGATACTCGCAATTCCCCTTCTAATCCGCCCAGGTTTCCTCAGTTTCATGTTTCGCTTCCCTTAATCGTCCATGCGGCAACTGATGCTCCGATAATAGGTTAATGCTGCGTTCAAAAATGAAGCCGGGGCAACCGGCCGGCATTCGGAGCTGCCTGCGGTCAAACTATTCAGCAAAATACACCGCCCCATTTTGACGAAACTCGGCGATTTGATCAGCTCGATGCCTTCTCTAGTTTAACTCCGCTCACGTAAAATGCAAAAAAAATCCCGAAATTGTTCTTGACTCATATACCCCGTCCGCGCATCATGGTCTTAGACGGGGAAGCAAGGGCGAGGAAAAGAGGCGAGGCGAGGATCGCCTTTCCTGTCCAGTTTCATTTCTGCTGAGGGGACCACAAGACCATCGCTCCAGGAAGGAGCTGAGGATTAGGTATTCACCGGTCGAGCGTTTCGGCCGGATTTTCCTCTATTGCGAGCAGGATCCAGCGCGCTCGGTTCAGCCGACGTGCGGGGCACGAAGCGGTACGCGGGGACGCTGGTCCGCTCAAGAAAGGAGCTCATTCATGAGCGCTTTGTTGAAAAAGTTCGTCACTGACGAACGCGGCACGGAAACGGTCGAATGGGGCGTTATGGCCGGACTGATCGTGGCCGGACTGGTCACCGTGGTCGGCGCCATTGGCATCTGGATCAAGGGCAAGTTTGATGGGATGAAGTCGGATCTCGGTGCATGAGACGAGCGGCCGAGTCTGACGCCGAGGAGCATTCGTCTTGACGATGTTCGCTCCAGTGAGGCACGTCTGCAAAATGCCGGACGTCGCCTCACTGGCAGCGGCGGCGTCCAAAGAGTGTCGCGACGGGAGACGTGACTGAGTTCAGTAAGGAGACTGGTCTTGGTAACCTTTGTGCGACATCTGAAAGCGTTTCTTGTCGACGAGCGGGGCACTGAAACGGTGGAGTGGGGGGTTATCGCCGGTTTTATCATCGCCGGTCTGGTACTGACGCTGGCGAGCATCGGGTTGTGGATAAAAGGGGCATTCAATCAGATCAAGACCGGATTAGGAGCATAATGGGCGCGGAACTCGAATGAGGCACGGCGTACTCGTTGCGTTGGGGACGGGTCGAAGGATGCTTTGACAGTGTTGGCTTTACCGAGCGGTGACTTCTGCGCTGGGCCGCTGGCCTGGGGCGTCGCGATTGGAACGGCGCTGACCGCGGCGGTCCTCGACGTGACCACGGGGCGCGTCCCGAACTGGCTCACCGGGCCGGTTCTGCTGATCGGTCTGATGTGGGCGATGCTTTCCGGCGGGGCCGCTGCCGCCGCCGATGCATTGACGGGCTGCATCGTATTGGCGCTGCCGTTTGTGCTGTTGTTTGTGTTCGCCGGCGGCGGAGCGGGTGATGCAAAACTGATGGGCGCCTTGGGAGCCTGGCTGGGGCTGGTGAGTGGAGCGATTGTGTTGGGGGCGGTGGCATTGTCGGGGGTGGTTCTGGGAATCGCCGTGGCCGTGGCGAAGAGACGGACGTCGGTGGTGCTGGTGAATATCAGACAAATCAGCCGGGCCGCGTTGTTCCTTCGGCATCGTCACACGAATCTGTCGGGCATGCACGATTTGCTGCCGAGGACTGAGGACATGCAGAGCATGCCTTACGGTGTCGCGATTCTGGCCGGCGTGTGTCTGGCCGCAGGGGGAATGTGGATATGGGGCGCGTGAAACGACGAGACACGCGGCGCGGCGCACTGCTGGTGGAGGCCGCGCTGCTGTTCCCGATCCTGATCTTCCTCACGTTCGCGATGCTCGAATACGGTTGGATTCTGCTCAAATCGGAGCAGTTGAGTAATGCCGCCCGGCATGGTGTGCGGATCGCGGCCCGAGTGGGTTCGACGGCGTCAGAGGTCAATGCCGAGATCGATACCCTTATGGCCAACGCCCGGATCACCGGCTACACGAAAGCGATCGCGCCCAACGTGGACGTGGCCCAAGGTATGACCATAACGGTTACCGTGAATGTGCCCTACGCCAACATCCAGTTGATCGGAATTCCGCTGGTGCCCGCGCCCACCACGCTTCAGGCATCAGTCAGTATGGCGAAAGGGTAACCGGCACTCGTCAGGGCGAAGGCCGTTGCCGTAGCCGGGGGCGGAGGTAGGGGGTCCAGGGGGCAAGGCTCAACAAAGGGAGAATAGGCCATGAAATTTCTTGGGGTCATATTTCTGGGGCTGATGGCGGCGGCGTGCATGGCCGGGCTGATGGTGTTTCTGCCGCCTTACTTCCGTGGCCCGATCGCCGCACAGAATGAGTTGCCGCCGGAAGTCCAGGTCGTCATCGCGGCAAAGCCCATCCCGTCGATGAAAATTGTTGAAGCCGATTCCGTCGTCACCAAACGCGTCCGCCGCCCGGACACGCCCGAGCACTCTCTGTCGGACCCGGTTCAGGTCGTGGGAAAGGTGCTGCTGGTGCCCATGACCGTCGGGCAGGCTTTCAATAAAAATTACTTCGCATCCGAGGGTTCGGGGCTGCACCTGGCATCCGTCCTGCCGAACGGCATGCGCGCGGTCGGTATCTCGCTCAACGATTATTCAGGCCTGGAGGGGCTGCTCTATCCCGGCTGCAAGGTGGACGTGCTGACCTCGTTCAAGTCTGCTTCGGGCAAAGAGGGCATCTCCAGAACGCTGCTCCAGAACATTCAAGTACTTGGCATCGAGGACGCCACCATCGTCTCCGCGGAAGGGAGCCGCAAGCCCGGCTCGCTCGATCGCAGTAGAAAACGGATGGTGTCGGTCATGGTCGATATGGAGCAGGCGAAAATACTACAAGCGGCGATGCAGGAGGCGACGATCTCACTGGCGATGCGCAACCCTCTGGATTCGATGACGGCGTCGACGGCACAGGTGGAACGGCCGTTCAGCTTCGAACCAGCCAAGCCGCCGCCAGCCAAACCGAAGACAAAACCCAAGTCGAAGTCCGCGCAGACCAAGCCGGCCGAAGAACCGACTTGGGATGTGAATGTGTATCGCCAAGGAAAGATGACCGAGACCCTGAAGTTCAAACAGCCCAACGGTTCGAAATGACGGTGCAATCGGAGTCTCCTTTGTATGCGCGTGCTGGGTACGGTTTTTTTGGTCACGGCTGAACCGCAGACGGTATCGCAGGTATCGTCGGCGCTGGGCGTGAATGGACGTTTCAGCCATGAGTGCGTCTTCCGCGAATTGCAGGAAATGGCGAGCGTGCTCGAACGCCTGCCGACAGCCGCGGTCCTCGTGGATATCGATCCGCAGCCGGCACACATACTGGCGGAGATGGATGCCATCGCGCGGCGATTCAGCGATGCCCGCTTCATCGTGCTCTCCAAGGTGCTGAGCAGCGATCTCGTGCTTCAATCGATGTATGCGGGAGCGCGGCATGTTCTGCTCAAGGAATCGATCGGTTCGGAACTGGGCGGAGTCATTCAACGGTTCAACCCGTCGGAGCCCGCCGCGGCGGGTGACAGCGGCGCCGTGGTGAGCGTTCTTTCGGCCAGCGGCGGGTGTGGCGCGACGACTGTGGCTATCAATCTGGCCAGCGAGCTGAACCTGATGGGCTCTGAGCCGGCGCTGCTGATCGACCTGGATCGCCACTATGGCGCGGCCGCGGCATACCTGGGCTTGCAGGGGCAGTACGGCCTGGCGGATGTTCTGGCACGAAAAGGTCAGATCGATCCACAGCTCATCCGCTCGACGGCATGCAAATATTCGGATGGACTGCACGTGCTACTGAGTCCGGCCGGCCTCAACATGAACAGTCCGGCGGCGCTTGACGCCGCGCGGCTTTCCGAAGCGCTGGAGGCGTGTACACAGGCGTATCGTTACACGGTCGTCGATGCCCCGCGCCTGAGTGCGGAGGACGCGGCGACACTCAGTCATGCCAGCCTGTTGAACATGATGGTCATGCAATTGACGGTCAAGGACATCATCTTTGCGCGCGGCGCGCGCGTGGCGTTCAGCGAGCGCGGCGTGCCGAGTGAGCGTCTGTTGCCGGTATTGAACCGCCATGGAAGCAAACATTCATTGATAACCCTTCAGGAAGCTGAAAAATCAATGGGAGGCGCCTCGTTTTTTTGCATAGCCAACGATTTCCGCGGCGCTGTCCAGAGCGTCAACTTTGGTCAGCCGCTATCGGAAGCCATGCCGCGGTCGCCCGCCCGACGCGATGTGCAGCAACTGGCCCGCAAGGTGATTGAAATGCACCGTCAGGCCAGCGGCGTGAAAACACCGGTGGGCGCATAAAGAGCAATTCAATGGCAGCATACAACGACAACGGTAACGGCGGTGTGGTGGACCTGGCTGCGATGCAGCGGCTGAAGGCGGAGGTCCACCGCCGGCTCCTGGAGACGCTGGATCTGGCGGAAGCGCAGCGCATGCCCATCGAGCAGCTTCATCGGGAATGCTCGCGGCGCGTGGATTTTCTGCTGAACGAGCAGCGCTTCCCGCTTTCCGCGCCGGACAAGCAGCGGCTCCTGCGCGAAGTCATGGACGAGATCTTCGGCCTGGGGCCCATTGAAGAGCTGATGAGCGACACCGGGATAACCGACATTCTCGTCAACGGCGCGCACAAGATCTACATCGAGCGAAACGGCCGGCTTGAATCGACCAGCGTGACCTTTCGCGATGACGAGCACCTGATGCAGGTGATCCAGCGGATCGCGGCCCGGATCGGACGACGCATCGATGAGGGCGCTCCGATGCTGGACGCGCGGCTGGCGGACGGTTCCCGCGTCAACGCCATCATCCCGCCGCTGGCGCTCAGGGGACCGACACTCAGCATCCGGCGGTTCGGCGTCGTGCCGATCGACGTGGATAAGCTGCTGCACTTCAACACGCTGACGCCGGAGATGGCCATGTTCCTCGAGGCCTGCGTGAGGTCAAAGATCAACATCCTGATCTCCGGCGGTACGGGAACGGGCAAGACAACCGTGCTGAACGTTCTGTCGAAGTGGATCCCCGAAGGGGAACGGGTGGTCACCATCGAAGACGCGGCGGAATTGCAGCTCCAGCGCGAGCACGTCGTGCAGCTCGAAACTCGCCCGCCCAACATCGAGGGAAAAGGCGAAGTCACCCAGCGCGATCTGCTGCGGAACACGCTGCGCATGCGGCCCGATCGAATCATCATCGGCGAGGTGCGCGGAACGGAAACGCTGGACATGCTTCAGGCCATGAACACCGGCCATGAAGGCTCCATGACCACCATCCACGCGAACAGCCCGCGCGATGCGATGCGCCGAATCGAAAACATGGTCAGCATGGCGGGCCTGAATTTCCCGGTGCATGTCATTCGCGAACAGACCGCCTCCGCCCTGGACCTGGTGGTCCATCTGGATCGCGTGACCGGCGGACGCCGCAAAATCGTCACCATCACGGAAGTGACCGGCACGGAGGGCGACGCCATCTGCGCCCAGGATCTGTTCCGGTTCAGACAGTTGGCGATAGGCGTGGATGGCCATGCCAAGGGGCATTTCGAGTCCTGCGGTGTCCGACCGCAGTTGCTGGAGCGGTTGCAGGAAGAAGGCAACGAGCTGCCGCCCGATCTGTTTATACGCCGCGTGCTGGCGCCGGCCGCGGCGAAGGTCTGAGGAGTTACAACGTGTCTGCGGTACAGAACATTGTGGACATGGTGGTCGCGGCACTGGTCTTCGGGCTGGTGCTCACGCTCTGGCTGATCGGCGTCTACCTGTGGGCGACGCGGCGATCCGAGCGGCTCCAGCGTATTCAGGGACGGCTCGGGCTTGGCGAAGATTCAGCGGAAACGCGAACGCTGCGGCTCTGGAAAGACGGCCACGAGGTCACTACCCGCGTGCCGGATGTGGTATCGCCACTGTTCTTTCGCCTGGAGTGCCTCTGTAAACAGGCCGGCTGGCGATCGCCACTGGCTACGGTGTTCTTCAGTTTGTCCGGCACGGCCGCGCTGGTGTTCGTGGTTACTCTCGTCTTGACCGGCAGCTATCTTGCGGGTCTGGCAGCCGCGTTTGTTCCAATAGCCATCGTGTGGATATCTCTCAAGCGGCGGATCAGCCGGCGGCTGGTCCAGTTCGAGCGGCAGTTCATCGACGCGCTGGAACTGTCATCGCGGTCTCTTCGCGCGGGTCATCCGCTGGTCGGCTCGTTCCGCCTGATCTCCGAGGAGATCCCGTCGCCGGTCGGCACTGTCTTCGCCGAAATCTGCCAGCGGCAGGTGATGGGCACCAGCCTCGAAAAGGCCATACAGCGCGGCGCGGAGCTATCGGGCAGTGCGGACATGCAGTTATTCTCGACGTCGGTGGTCATTCAACTGCGCAGCGGCGGCAATTTGGCGGACATGATGGACCGGTTGGCATTTGTGATTCGCGACCGGCTGAGGCTCAACCGCCGCGTCCGCGTGCTGACCGCGCAGACGCAGCTCAGCAAGCGGATACTGCTGGGTTTGCCGTTCGTTTTGTTCGCGGCGTTGAACCTGCTCAACCCGAAGTACATGGCGCCGCTGTATTCCACTCAAAACGGCCAAATGATATTGGCGGTGGCGGGATGCGGCGTCCTGCTCGGGGCCTGGATCATGAACCGGTTATCCATCCTGCGTTACTGACGGGACAGAAGGGGACCTGCAAGGAGTCGCTGAGGGCGTCATGTTTCAGATCCTATTACCTCTTCTTACCTTCCTGACGGTGACCTCGTTCGCCGGCGCCATTCTGGCCGCCCGAGCCGTCCGTCGGCAGCCGGTCCAGGATCGGCTCCGCGAATTATCGGGTGAAGTGAACGAGTCGGCCGTGCTGACCGACGAGCCTCGTTTCTTTCGCTTTCTGGGTCGCGTGGGCAAAGCCGCATCGGCGGGGCGAACGTCGCCCGGATTGAAAGCGGACCTGGCCAAGGCGGGCTATCACGGCAGCGCCGCCGCCCCCATTTACCTGGGAGCCAAGATCCTCCTGCTGCCCGTTGGCCTGCTGGGCATGACCCTCGCCATGCTCCCGTTTCAAAGCCTGCCGCTGCCCGCCAGGCTCATGGGCATCCTCTGGGGAGGAGCCATTCTGTTTTTTGTTCCCAATATTGTCGTACGCACGCGCCGCAAGCATCGACGAGACGAAGTCCGCACCTATCTGTCGGACGCTCTCGATCTGCTGGAGATCTGCGTGTCGTCCGGCATGGGCCTGGACATCGCCTGGAATTCCGTGGCCGATGAGATCCGGGAAGTCAGCCGGACGCTCGCCGATGAGATGGCGCTGGCCAACCTGGAGATCCACCTGGGCGCGCCCCGCGCGGTGGCCATGCGTCACATGGCCGAGCGCACCGGCGCCGAGGAGATTTCATCGCTGGTTGCCGTGCTCGTGCAGTCGGATCGATTCGGCACCAGTGTCGCGGACGCGCTGCGGACCTTCGCCACCACCATGCGGGAAGTTCGCAGCCAGCGTGCGGAAGAGGCCGCGGAAAAGATGGCGGTGAAACTCCTGTTTCCGATGATTCTGCTGATTTTCCCAGCCGTTCTGGCGGTGATCTGCGGCCCGGCCGGCCTGCAATGGGCGCAGATGCTCAGCAGCTAAGTCGCGCTATTGAATACAACTGCGAGTTACTGACGGCGAGTGCGTCTCAGGCTACTCTGAGACCGGATTGACGGTGAATATACCCAGATCCAGCGGCTGACCTTCCAAGGCGTCCACGGGGACCGGGAGATCGACGGAGCGTGCCAGCCAGCCGACTGTCGGATTATCGCTGCCATCCTCCGTCACGGGCCGCTTGAAGATGCGAATCTGGATGAAGTATTTCGCCGGCGGCAGGTCCAACACTTCAAACGAGCCGTCCGGCCGGAGCGGAATATTCTCACGGTCGTAGGCTGAACCTTCGGCGGACTTGAGGAATGCGGAATATTGGCGGCCGATCTCCTGGATAGCGTCAATCGGGCCGGAGAACGGCGGGGGATCAAGGAAGAGGTGAATGCGTGTGTTCTCCGGCCTGATCACCAGACCCGATCCATACGCGGCGGTGAGACGCGCGCTAAACGACCGCGTAGTTCCGACGACCACATCCGCTGTCTTGCCCGGTTGCACATCCACAGTAAGATCGCCGCCCAGGATGCCATAGCTCGATTCCCGCCGGAGCCAGGTTTTTCCGGGCGGCACTTTCTCGAATGTGAAATGTCCCGCGCCATCCGCGCAGACGCTGTCTTCGTGGTGGAGTTCGGCGGCATCGGGACGCCATCCATCGCGTTGCAAGCCCTGCGCGTTGTAATGATGACCCGATATGACCGAGATGCGCCGATTCGAGTCCGGCTTGCCGGCCCAGAGCGCAGTCCCTTCAACCCTCCCCCACGGCTGCAAGGTGACGCTGCCGGCTTTCGCCAGCTCGCTCACCGGCACCTCCGCGTAGCCGCGATCGTGCGCGACGGCCACCGCGTCTCCGCTCAGCGGCGGACGAAACGAGAATCGCCCGGCCGCATCGGTTCGCGTGGTCATTCCCGGCACCGGCATCTCGCTGCGATGGTGAATCTGACGAACGAACTGTCCCTGATTGAACTTCGCCTCGTGCAGTCGTGCCACGACAACCACCTCCGCTCCCGCGACGGGCGTCCCGTCGGGCCATCGAACGTTGCCGGTCAACGCTGCGGAAGGTTCGTCGTTTTGCCGCTGCACGATCAGCCCCCGCCAATCGGTGATCAACTCGCCGAACCAGTCATCCGGCTCCATAAACAGGGGCTCCCCGTCAGGTTGTGTTTCCTGCAAAAAGGGCTGGAATTCAAGCGTATACCGGATGGCGTAGCGTCCCGGCGGGCACTTCAGAGCATAACGGATCGCGGGCGTGAATAAGCTTTCCAGATTGGTGTCCTCGTTCTCGATAGCGGCCAGACCGTAGTTGTCGAGGACCGCCTTCTGGCCCGGTTCCAGATTGTGCCGGACGCACGCGGAAACTCCCGAGTAATCCACCGCCAGGTTTACGCGCATTGTCGCGCCGTCTTCGCTCCTGCCTTCCGGCCGATCCTCTCGAAATGCCTCCGTGACAAACTGGATGGTGTGATCGCTGACGTTCTGAACGTGGAGCAGCACGCCGATCTGTTCGTGGTAAGAGTAGACCGCTTTGGCCGGCCACAATTCCACCGCCGCCCGCAGGCCGTTCACCGGCCGGCCCCAGGCGAGGGTGTTTTCCGATCCGCCTCCATTCGTTTCGGGATTTGCCGCAGCTTTTTGAGTCGTATTCACCGCCGCCGGCCGCGTGGCGGCGAACAGAGTCGTCCGCGACTTCATCTGGATGCGAACCCGCGGCGGCTTGCCTTCCTTCGGGACGGTGACCCTTGCTCTGCCCGTGTAATTCGGTACCCGAATGCCGCTACGTGAGCGGAACTCGACGGTTTCGGGTTCGTAGGCCTCGGCCATGACCACGTAGTCCCCGGGTGGAATGATCGAGGTTTTCCACGTGCCGTCCGGGTTGGCGCCGACATGGTCCAGCGCGTGGTGCTGTATAGCCAACCCCTCGTCGGCAGCGGGCCTCACGACGACGAACGCGCCCTTCGTCTGGCTCTTGTACCCACCAACCAATTCACCTTCCAGCGGCTGACCCACCTTGCGGATAACCTCGACGGTGGCCTGCTCACCGGACTTCAGCGTCAGATCGTGGCGGTCACAGGGAATCCCCTGGCCATAGTCACCGATGTCAACGAGCTTTAGTCGGAAAAATTCGTAGTTGCCCGGCAGCAGGTCTTTCACGGTGACTTCGCCGCCGTTGCGTACTTTGATGGTTCGCGGCGAGGCACTCATGCCACCATCCTTGTAGTAGAGGTGAAACTCGCCTTCATCTTCGGCCCCGGGGATATCGAAGCGGATCGTCAGCGAGGCGGTCCGGGATGGTACAGTGGTCGGAACGTTGTCCGCTGGCGACTCCGCATGGGCCGGCTGGAGCGCCTTGTCCTTCTTGCTGGCGGTGACGTACAACTGGCGCGTGGCGGGATCGGGAACAATCGTCACCGCCCGGTCCGTCGGCGGAAGACTGGAAATACCGGCCGCGGTCGCACGGGCGATTTCCTTGGCCTGGAAATACTTGATCAGCGCGTCAGCGACCTCATCGACCTTGGCGAACTTGTTCGGGATCGCACCGGCAGGCGCGGTCGTCGATGCCGGTTGCGTGGCGGCGGGCAGGCCGGGACTCAACGCTGCGACCATCCTGTTGATCTCTGCGGGCGTGAAGGAGCCGCTGATCTGCCCGCCTGCGACGATGACGACCTTCCCGTCAATGAGCATCGCTATCCGGTTGCCGAGATTGGCTTTGGTCAGTTTGAAGAACAATTTCGTCGCGGCATCGTCAAACTCGATGAATGCGAACGGGCGACCGGTGCTGTCCCGCTCCGCGGCGACGCGCCGGAGGCCGTCTTTGGGTAATCGCATGACATACGGGTCGCGGTCACACAAGAGCGCGTAACGCAGCCCGCCTTGAGTCGCCTCTTGATCCTGCAAGGTCGTGCGGGCGTCGGCGATCACAAACCACTGGAATTCATCGCCGCGTTCGCGTCCGGCGGAGGGCCCGTTGGTTTCCAAGTCATCCCGGTAATGCTTCAGGTCCTTCACCACCGGCTTGCGCCCGACCTTCTCATCGTTGGGCACGATGCGGAACTCCAGCGTGCTGGCTGTGGGGCGCGTGGCGGCGGGTATGACCACCGGTTCTTCGAGGGGCTGGAAACCTAATTCTGTAAACCGGCGTGGGGTCAGATTGTTCTTCTTCGCCTCGACGGCCCGCGGAGCACTGCTCGCAGCTTGCGTGGTTGTGTAATGCCCGGAGGTTTCCGCCGGACGTGATGGCACAAGACAATTCACGGTCAGTGCAGCCACTACCATAATCGGAAGCGTGAGCAGCCAGGTTCGTCTCAGGCGGACGTGTTCATGCGCCGGGCTGACGATCAGTCGCATGATGCGATGGCCAAGCTGAGATCGTTGGCCATCTGCGCCGAGAGCGGCGACGGCGACGTAGGGAGGGCATTGCCCGCCTTTCTGGTGGGCAGTGCTCACCCTACTCAATTCGGCCATGCGGACCAGCGACTCGGCGTAGGCGAAGCGCTGGCCGCCGGCGGCGATCACCCTGTCGTCGCAGCAAAGCTCCCGCTCGATGCGGATGCGGCGAGACACGAACCAGACGGCCGGGTGAAAGAACAGGGCCGCCTCAATCAATCGTTGCAGGAGGTTGACCAGGTGATCGTATCGCCGGATGTGGGCCAGCTCGTGGGTCAGCAGCACCTCGATCTGCTCCGGCGTCAGGCCGCTGGCCAGCGCGATCGGCAGCAGGATCATCGGCCGCAGCACGCCGATCACCGTGGGCACGCAGACGGAACGGCAGTACGCGATCGCAGGAGTGAACCGCAGCCCCAAAGCCCGCGCTTGCCGCGCAAAGGCGGTCAGGATCGTAACGTCCTCCACCGGCAGCGAACGCCGCCGAAGCCGCCGGCCGCCATATACCGACAGGAGCAGGCGTCCGAACATCACCAGGGTGCCGAGTACGTAGGCGATCGCGGCATGAGGGGCATAGCGCTGCCAATTGAAAGGCGTCTTCGTTGTATCAGCGGTCGGGGGAAGGGACGGCGTGGGAATCGCGCGATGGGGCGCCACTTCCGCCGGAACGGATGATGTAGGCTCCCGCCGGACATCGACGTATGACGGCTGCCCGCGCGGGTGCGGCATCTCTGCGGCAGGCTTGAAAACGGGCAGAGGCGAGGCGGGTCGTTGCTGTGTCGCCGGCATCTGCCCGGAGTTGCCGACCAGCAGGAAGGTGAGCGGCGGACAAGCGGCCATCAGCAGCAGTGCGGCGACGAAAACACCGTAACGCGCGTTGGCGGACGCCCGGCGGAGCAGCAACGCCATAAGAACGACCAGCAGGAAGATGATCGTACCCTGCCAGAGGAAGTGGGCCAGCGTCAGAATCAGCCTTGCGCTGAATGCCGTGTCGATAACGGTCGGCAGGTTCATGACGATTGCTCCTGAGACTTCTTATTGATTAAGTCGCGCAACCGTTTCAGTTCGTCAGGGTCGATGTCGGCGGTTTCGAGCAGATTGAGCATCAATGCGGCCGCGGAGCCGTCGAATGCGCGGTCCATCAGGTCGCGCAGCATCCGCCGCGTGGTGGACTGCTCCTTGATCCGGGGGCGATAGATGTAACCGCCTTCCGTTTTCGTGCGCCGCAGGTAGCCCTTCTTGGTCATGATGGTCATGATGGTCATGACCGACGTGTAAGCCAGGTCGCGGAACCCGGCGAGGGCGTCGCGGACGCCCCGCACCGTCAGCGGCCCATCCCGCCAAAGGACCTTGAGAATCTCCAGTTCCAGTTCCGTCGGGTACTTGGACGCGGGTCGGGCCATGGAAACCTGCCTCTGAAATCGGGGAGGTCTACTAATTCATTAGACAGGATAACCGTGCTCCGGCTGCGTGTCAAGTGCTTTATCTAATGAATTAGTAGGCTCGTTGGAAAGCAGAAGAGGGTAAAAACCCCGACTGGAGGAGGTGCTTCGGAAACGTCCCATTAAGGGGTCATCTACAACATCAACAGCGAGGACTCAACCTCCTAACCTTCAGGCCGATACGAGGATATCCGCGGCTAATCTTCCCGGGACTCTCCCCATCGTGGTGCGTTGGCCCCTGGCGTGCGCCAGCGATTCCGCAGGTAGCTTTTCGTCTCGCTCATAAGCTCGTGGTTTAACCT
>CAYLLT010000022.1:0-11180 GCA_964384465.1 uncultured Planctomycetales bacterium
ATGATTTACGGACCAGTGTTCCAATTGAGATAGTTTCCCAGCCTCTGTGCGGACCTAAACGGCATCGGGTCGTGCTTGGGGCGAAAGAGTCCGCGCGGCGGACCCTACGGAACTTCCCCGCTCGTGGTCGGGCCGGGGATGGGCACGCCATTCCGTTGGGAATGGTCGTCACGTACTTGAGGAGGTATGCAATGTATTCTGGATTCTGCTTACGGAGCGGCAGGGGCAGGCGGGGCACAGTTAGAGCGATCACGATCCTTCTGGCGGGGGCAGCCTTGGGAGCCTGGCCGGGCGAGACGCGGGCGGATGCCTGCCGGCTCCATGTGAAAGCGGATGCGACCGGGGCGAACGACGGCTCGAGTTGGACGGACGCCTTTAACAGCCTGCGGGCGGCATTGAGCGCTGCGGCGGCCAACTGCCTGCCGGGGACCGAGATCTGGGTGGCGGACGGGACCTACATGTCCGACGGCGGTTGGACGCCCACCGGCGGTGCGCATGTCAACGGCTCCGGCATGCGTGACGAGACGTTCCAACTGCTGTTCGGCATGGCCATTTATGGCGGATTTGCCGGCGATGAAACCCAACTCAGCCAACGGGACATCACCACGAATGTCACCACGCTGAGCGGCGATTTGACCGGCGACGACGGGCCCGACTTCGCCAACAACGCCGAGAACAGCTACCACGTCGTCGTCGGCAGCGGGGCCAACGTCACGGCGGTCCTGGATGGGTTTACCGTCACCGCCGGAAATGCCGACGGCATGAACACTCAAGGCCAAGGCGGTGGGATGTACAACAATGCCGGCAGCCCCACCATCAGCAACTGCATCTTCACCGGCAATTACGGTGGCAACGGCGGCGGGATGTTCAACCGCTTGGGCAGCCCCACGGTCAGCAACTGCATCTTCACCGCGAACTGGGGCACAACGGGCGGCGGGATGTACAACGACAATCACGCCTCGCCGATGTTGACCAATTGCACCTTCACCGGCAACTCGGCCAGCTTCGACGGCGGCGGAATGTACAACTCAGGCGATTCATCCCCCACCTTGACTCATTGCGCGTTCACCGGCAACACGGCCACCAACGGCGACGGCGGCGGAATGTACAACTTCGTCCGCTGTGCGGTGGTGCTGACCGACTGCACCTTCAGCGGCAACTCCGCGAAGAATGGCGCGGGCATGACCAATTATTACGCAGATGCCACCGTACCGATGCTCACCCGCTGCTCGTTTATCGGCAACACCGCCGCTGAAAGCGGCGGCGGAATGTACAACCATGCCAATTCCTCGCCGGAGCTGACCGACTGCACCTTCACCAACAACACGGCTAGCGGCGGCGACGGCGGCGGAATGTACAACCTTACCAATTGCTCGCCGACTCTGATCGACTGTAACTTTGCCGGCAACATGGCCGCCGGCGGCGGCGGCGGTGGAATGTACAATTCCCGTGAACCTCCCTATTCCCCTTCCTCACCGACACTCACCCGCGTCACCTTCACCAACAACACAGCCGACCACGGCGGCGGAATGTATAACTTCGATCATTCCTTGCCGGAGCTGACCGACTGCGCCTTCACCAACAACACGGCCACGACCTCCGGCGGCGGGATGTACAGCCATGACCATTCCTCCCCGGCGCTGACCAACTGCACCTTCACCGGCAACATCGCCACGACCTCCGGCGGCGGGATGTACAGCCATGACCATTCCTCCCCGGCGCTGACCAACTGCACCTTCACCGGCAACATCGCCACGACCTACTCCGGCGGCGGGATGTACAACTTTGACTTCAGCCAGCCGACGCTGAGCGGCTGCACGTTCACTGGCAACACAGCCAGTTTCGGCGGCGGCGGGATGTACAACGATTACTTCTCCTCAGGGACGCTGACCGATTGCACCTTCAACGGCGGCAACTCGGCCCGCCAGGGCGGCGGGATGTACTGCGTCATCTCCTCCTCGCCGATCCTCACCTATTGCACCTTTGACGGCAATTCGGCCGTCGACGGCGGGGGCATGTACGTCAACGCCTCCTTCCCATCTCTGAGGTACTGCACCTTCACCGGCAACTCGGCCGACAGCGGCGGCGGGATTTACAGCACCGTCTCCTCCTCGCCAGTGTTGGCCCGCTGCGCCTTCAGCGGCAACACGGCCGACAACGGCGGCGGGATGTACAACACCTCCTCCTCCTCTCCGACACTGACTGACTGCACGTTCACCCGCAACTCGGCCACGGGGCCCGGCACGGGCCAGGGCGGCGGGATGTACAACTCGTCCTCCTCGCCGGCTTTGACCAACTGCACCTTCAACGGCAACCTGGCCATTGGCACCGACGGCCGCGGCGGCGGCACGTTTAATACCGACTCTTCACCCACACTGATCAACTGCCTGTTCAGCGGCAACACGGCCATCTACCTCGGCGGCGGGATGTACAACAGCTCCTCGCCGACACTGACCACGAAACTGACCAACTGCACCTTCAGCGGCAACTCGGCCATTATCAACGGCGGCGGAATGGCCAACTATCTCATGGGTTCGTCACCGATACTGGCCAACTGCATTCTCTGGGGTGATAGCGCCGGCAGCGGCAATGAATTCTACAACATCGGCAGCACTCCCGCCGTGACTTACAGCGACATCCAGGGCGGTAACGCCGGCACGGGGAACATCAACGCCGATCCGCAGTTCGTCCGCGCGCCCGACCCCGGCCTGGACCTCGCCTGGGGATCACTCGACGACGACTACGGCGACCTGCGGCTGCTGTCCGGCTCGCCCTGCATCGACGCGGGCAACAACGGCGCCGTGACCGCGACCACCGACCTGGCGGGCAACCCACGCATCATCGACACGCCCGGCGTACACGACCCCGGCGCCATCGTGGACATGGGCGCGTACGAGGGCGCCGTCGCGCGGACGGTGGCCGACAAGTACGTGTTCTACAACAATTCCTTCTACGACTCGGCCGCAACGGCGTGCAACAACCTGGTGGGCCAGATTTGCAATGACAACACCGCCATCGCCACGGACAAGGTGGGATTGAATCCCGGCCAGGCGGCGGGCACAGCCAATTACATCAGCTTTAACAAGAGCATCAATGGTCTGATGATCGACGTGTCGCCGTGTGCGGGTTGCAGCGCGCTTCCGGCCGGTGCGCTGGCCGCGTCCAACTTCGACTTCAAAATCGCCAACAGCGCCAACCTGGGCGTCTATGTCGACGCGGCCGCGCCGCTCAGCATTGATGTGACACCCGGCGGCGGGGTCAGCGGCTCGGACCGGATCAAGATCATCTGGGCGAACAATGCCATTCCCAACACCCGGTGGTTGCGGACCGTGGTCAAATCGAGCGTCAGCGGCGGCAATCTCGACCTGGCGGCCGACTACGTCTTCTACTATGGCGTGGCGATTGGTGAGGGCCTGACGCCGAGTGCGACGCGGGCGATCGTCAACTCGACGGACGAGATCGATGCGCGGAACCATCCGCACAACAGCGTGAGCCGGGTACCCGTGGCGACGAACTCCACGTATGCCGTGGCCAATGCTCCTGACGCGAAATATGACTATGACAAGAGCAGTACGGTCAGCACGTCGGACGAAATCATCGCCCGCAACAACCCGACGAATTCTGTGAATGGTCTGTTGTTGCTGCTGAATCCTCCGCCGTGAGAGGTGTCAGGGTTCAGGGTTCAGGGGTCAGTGCGCAGGGTCCGCTGTGCGGGCCGGCAAATCAACAAGGTCCGCGTAGTGGACCCTACTCGCATTCCCGGTCGATAGTCTCGTAAGGTGGGTCTTGACCCACCAGCAATGGGTGATTTGACGAAGGTGGGTCAAGACCCACCCTACACGAGTCGCTTATAGCTGCGCGATCTGCTCGAACCAGCCGACTTTGGGGAGGTCGCCGACCAGGGGGCCGACGTAGTCGCGGAAGCTGTTGAGGACGTTGTTGCCGGCGGGGTTGATGTATTCGTTGGGCAGGACCTTGGTCTTGGGGGGCTGCTCGGGGGCGACTTCCTTGAGGCCGACGAGCTTGGTGCCGACGGCGTAGGTGGTGCTGGGCAGGCGGACGAGGGCGACGCTGCCGTTCTGATCGGCATCGACCGAGTAACTCACCGCCATCTGGCCGACCAGGCGGGCCTCCCAGGCGTCCACTTCGCTGTAATAACCGGGGAAGCTGCGCTGGAGGTAGCCAAAGGTATCGGCGCGCACGCGGCGGATTTCCTTGCAGCGGTTGCGCAGCGTGCCGGAGAGATAGTCGGCCAGCGAGCCGGCGCCGGAGGAGAGCTGTAGGTTTCCGAAGGCGTCCTTTTCGATGTTGGTCTGCTGGAGGACGGATACCTTCTCCGCCCATAAATTACCGTCTTTATCCTCTATACCTTCGGAGATGGCGACCAGGCAGCGGCCGATCCGCTCGTAGACTTCGCGGACGTCGGTCACGAATTGCTCGATGTCGAACGGCCGCTCGGGCAGGTAGACCAGGTGCGGGCCGTCGTCCTCGCGCTGGCGGGCGAGGATGCTGGCGGCGGTGAGGAAGCCCGCGCGGCGGCCCATGAGGATGTTGATCTTGACGCCCTTGAGGGCGCGGTTGTCGAGGTCGTCGCCGATGAACGCGGAGGCGACGAACTTGGCGGCGCTGCCGTAACCGGGGCAGTGATCGGTCACCAGCAGGTCGTTGTCGATGGTCTTGGGGACGTGAATGACGCGCAGCTCATATTTCGCATCGCCGGCCACGCGGTTGATGATCTGCGCGGTTTCGGCCGAATCGTTGCCGCCGATGTAGAAGAAGTAGTGGACGTCGCGCTTCTTGAACACTTTGAAGATGCGGTCGCAGTATTCCTCGTCCGGCTTGTCGCGGGTGGCGCCGAGCGCGGCGGCGGGCGTCTGCGCGACCAGCTCCAGCATGTTGGTGGGCTGGCGTTTCAGATCGTAGAACTGCTCGTTGATGATGCCGCGGACGCCGTGCCGGGCGCCGAGGACGTGGCGGATGTGGCCGTACTTCTGCGCTTCCTGAATGATGCCGACGAGCGATTGATTGATGACCGAGGTGGGCCCGCCCGCCTGACCGACGACCGCATTACCGACTTTGGGTTCGAACATTCCGGGGATTTTACCATGTACGCTCGATGAATCCAGTATCCAGCTCGCCCCTGAGGAAATGGGCGTGGTTGAAGATTTCCCGATGGAGGGGGATGGTGGTTTTGATGGGGGCGATGACGAACTCCTCCAGGCAGCGCTTCATGCAGGCGATGGCTTCGGCGCGGGTGGACTTGTGGACGATGAGCTTGGCGATCATGGAGTCGTAACGGGGGCTGACGGTGACGCCGGCATGGGCGTAGGTATCGACGCGGACGCCGAGTCCGCCGGGCATGCGGAAATCGTCGATCCGGCCGGGGCAGGGGCGGAAATCGTGGGCGGGATCCTCGGCGTTGATGCGGCATTCGATGGCCGCCCCGCGCTGGCGGATGTCCTTCTGCTTCATGGACAGCGACTCGCCGGCCGCGACGCGAAGCTGCCATTGGACCAGGTCGCGGCTGGTGACCATCTCCGTGATCGGGTGCTCGACCTGAATGCGGGTGTTCATTTCGAGCAGATAAAATCTTTCTTTGGCGTCCACGAGGAACTCGACGGTGCCGGCGTTGTAATAGTTGGCCGACCGCGCGAGCCGGACGGCGGCTTTGCACAACTCGTCGCGCGCGCGGTCGCTCAGGCCGGGGCTGGGCGACTCCTCGACGAGTTTCTGGTGACGCCGCTGCAAGCTGCAATCGCGCTCGAAGAAATGCAGGACGTTGCCGGCGCGGTCGCCCATGATCTGGACTTCGACGTGGCGGGCCGCTTCGATGGCTTTTTCGAGATAAACCGCGCCGCTCTTGAATGCGGCCTGCGCCTCCGCCCGCGCGGCCGGCAGGCTGTGCCGGAGCGTGGCTTCGTTGTGCACCAGGCGAATGCCGCGCCCGCCGCCGCCCGCCGCGGCTTTGATCATCACCGGATACCCGTTAGTCGCGGCCCACCGGGCGGCTTCGTCGTCATCCTCGATGGGGCCTTCCGTCCAGGGGATGTTCTGCACCTTGGCTTTCTTGGCGAGGCGTTTGGCTTCGATTTTGTCGCCGAGGAGCCGCATGGACTCGGCACTGGGGCCGATGAACTCGATTTTGGATGAGCGGCAGGCGTCGGCGAACTGGGCGTTTTCCGCGAGAAAACCGTAGCCGGGATGGATGGCGTCCACGTTGGCGACCTCGGCGGCGGCGATGATGCGGTCGCTCTTGAGATAGCTCTCGCTCGCCGCGGCGGGGCCGATACAGATCGCCTGATCGGCCATGGGCAGATAGGGCATGTGGCGGTCTTCTTCCGAGTACACGCAGACGGTCTGGATGCCGAGCTCCTTGCAGGCGCGCAGGATACGCAGCGCGATTTCGCCCCGGTTGGCTATCAAAACGCGAGAGAACATCAGTCTGGGCATCCGTGCGCAGAGGCAAGTGAGAAGTGAGAAGTGAGAAGTGATAAATACGCCAGGTTCATCATTTGTTTCGACGTTTTGACTTTTCGACTTTTCACTTCGGCCGGACCAGCATCAGCGGCTGGCCGTACTCGACCGCCTGCTCATCGTGGACCAGGATGCGCTCGACGGTTCCGGCCACCTCGGCTTTGATCTCATTGAATACCTTCATCGCCTCAATGATGCAGACGGGCGTGTTGGCGTCGACTTCGGTGCCGACCTGCACAAACGGGCCGGAGTCGGGATCGGGCGCCGAATAAAAGGTGCCCACCATCGGCGAAATGATCGGGACCAGGTTGTCCTGCGGGCCGGGCTGTTCCCGTGCGACGGGGGCACCCGGGGCGGGGCCTGGAGCAGGTGATGCCGCCACCGGAGCCGCGGCCGATGCCGGCTCGGCGAGCGGGCCTTTCCGCAGTTGGATGGTTGCATCGCCATCGCGAACGCGAATCTCGCTGAGGCCT
Source organism: uncultured Planctomycetales bacterium (assembly GCA_964384465.1). GTDB lineage: Bacteria > Planctomycetota > Phycisphaerae > UBA1845 > PWPN01 > CAYLLT01. The sequence continues at coordinate 6,948 of CAYLLT010000022.1, forward strand.
TGCTCGGCCATCAGCTCCGCCAGCTCGCGAACTCTTTGAATGTCGATCACGCTATACCACCATCTCGTCAATATCGGTCGGAAGCGATGTCAATACGCGGCATCCATCGTCCGTCACCAGCACGTCATCCTCGATTCGCACACCACCAATACCTGGGAAATAGACGCCCGGCTCGGCCGTCACCACCATTCCGGGCTGGAGCGGATCCTTGACCCGCGAGCTGAGCCGCGGGGCCTCATGAATATCCAGGCCGATCCCGTGGCCAAGCCCGTGCGAGAACTGCCGGCCCATTCCCGCCCGCTTCAACGATCGACGGGCCACAGCGTCCACGTCACACATTCGCGCACCGGGTTTGATGGCTGTAATGGCCTCGCGCTGGGCCGCCAGGACGGATAGATACATCCGGCGGATGCGAGGCGGAATTCTACGAATGAAGATCACGCGGGTCAAGTCACTGCGATAATGATCGACGGTGGCGCCCCAGTCGATGAGAACGGCGCTGCCCTCGCGCAGCCGGCGATCGCCGGGGACGGCATGAGGAAAAGCGGCGTTGGATCCCTCGGCCACGATGATGGGAAAGCTGGGTTCGGTGGCGCCGAGGCGCAGCATTTCATGACCGAGCTGCGCGGCCAGTTCGCGCTCGGTCATGCCCACGCGTATCCGGCGCACGGTCCTGCGGAAAGCGGATTCGGCGATATCGATCGCCTTCTCGATCACAGCAATTTCCGGCCCGTCCTTGATGATCCGCATCTCCTCCGGGACCGGCGGCATGGCGACCAGTCGAGCCGGCCGAAGCGCACGCCGGAGCGAGCGATGGCTGCGGACGGTGAGTGCTTCGGGCTGGAAGCCGAGCCGGCGGATGCGGTGTTTGTGGACCAGTGCTTTGAGCGCATCGACCAGTGTGCCTTTGCGAATGACCACCCTGGCCCAGGCGGCGGACCTGGCGGCTTCGTCTTTGAAACGGCCGTCCGTCACCAGGATCACCCGCTTTGGCAGGATCAGGGCGGCCCCGTCCTCCCCGTCGAAGCCGGTGAGATAGAATTGATCGAACCGCTGCGTGATCAGGTAGCCGTCGATGGATTTCTGATGTATTCTTTTTCTACAGGCCATCAGCCGTCGGGCAAGCATCGGCGGTGGCTGGGCGGGGCGACGAGCAGGCAAGACAGGTCTCCGTTATGCCGCTGGGGCTCGGCGGCGTGCCCGAAATCTACGGGGCAGTCCGCACGCTGTCAAAACGGATCCGAGCCGCGACCGTCAGGGAGCGGTTTTCTTGGCCCGCTCCCTGACGGTCGCGGCTCGGATAAGGGTCGAGACACCGGACCCGGTGGCATGGGGGCTCTCGATGCGCGTTCTGGTGAAAGAGGGCGAAGCGGTCCTGGCCGATCTGTCCTTCGAGGACGAACAGATCGTGATCGGCTCCGAGCCGACGTGCGCCATCCATCTGCCGGACTTCCGCGTCAGCAAGCGAAACGCGGCCATCGACCGCGGCGAAGACAACGGCTGGACCATCGAGAGCCTCGATTACTCCAATGCCATCTCGGTCAACAACCATGTGCTTATCGAGCGCGTGCCGCTCCAGAACGGCGACGAAATCTCGCTGCACGGGTACATGCTGAAGGTTTACCTCGATGCGGACCTGGACCGCCACACCCGCGAGGATACGCAGCTCAACGCCGAAGAATTGGCCAAAATAAAACAATATCCATTGCCCGCCGGCTCGATCGTGAAACGCGGCTTCGATCCGGTGACGCTGCCGATGGCGGAGCTGAAGCGCTCGGCGCGGCTGGGACTCCAGTTGTCCGCCTGCCGGGACATTCATGAACTGGTGGATGTCTCGCTGCGGCTGCTGCTGGAGGTGTTCAATGCGCGGGTGGCCTGGATCGGGCTGCGCCTGGCCCACGGCGGGGAACTCGAAATTCAGGGGGGGCGGTTGCCGTCCGGCAATAGTTGCGGCGAGACGCCGGTTGTCGAGCTGCTGCGCTATCGCTGCATGGATCGATCACAACACATCTGCGTCCGGAAGGTCCGCGACGTAGAGGACATCGGCTCGGCCATGGCGGTGCCGCTGCCGACGGATTCGGGAACGCTGGGGATGATCTACGTGGATCGGGGCGTCAAAGCCCGGCGGTTTCAGATCCCCGACCTCGACTTCATGAGCGTCATCGCCACCCGGATCGGGGCCAAGCTGGAGGAGCTGGTCGCGCATCGGCAGCAGCGGTCGGCGGCGGTCTCCACCACCGAGGTGAGCGTGGTGCACGCGATTCAAGCCAAGCTCGATCCAAAGGCGGCGCCCGCTTTCAAGAACTTTCAGTTGGCCGCGTACAGCCGCTCGGGACAGGAGCATCCGGGCGACGTTTATGACGTGATGCGGCACCCGGATACGGGTATTACGGGTTTTTTGCTGGGACACGTGAACGGGACGGGCGCGCTGCTGGCCCTGTCCATGGCGAGACTGCACTCGACATTCCGGGTCGGTTTCCTGCACAACGATCCGCCGCATGCGCTGGCCCGCACGCTGAACTGGCTGATGTACGACGAGAAGGACCCGGCGACGGTGGATGCGATCTTTCTGCTGATCGATCGGAATTCCGGCCAGGTCAAATACTGCCGGGCGGGCAAGATCGGGGCGTTCATCGTGAATGTGCAGGGTCAGCCGCGGGCGCTTCAGGGGGCCGAGGCTCCGTCCATCGGGCAGGTCCGCAGCTATGAATATGTCTCCCGGATGGAGCAGATCGCGCCCGGTGAGACGCTGGCCCTGTACTCCCGCGGCGTGGCTACACCCAGCAATGCGAGCGGGGACCGCTTCGGCGAAAAACGGTTCATCGAGATGGTTTGCGACGGGTTCTGCCAGTTGCCGTCCACCACGATGGAAGACATCACGCACGAGCTGGCCACGTTCTTCGCCGACGGAAAACATCCCGATGACATCACCATCGTCCTGCTGCATCGAATCCTGGAAAAGGAACCGTAGGAATTGCGGATTGTGGATTGCGAATTGCGAATGCGTCTGGCGGAATGTCTTTTCAATCCGAAATCCGAAATGCAAAATCCGAAATCACAACTTCACAGGCCCCAAGATCAGGTAGGGTCCGCTGTGCGGACCGAATCGAAGAGGTCCGCACAGCGGACCCTGCGATTGTCCGTTCTCATGGCGGCGGTGGCGGCGGCCGTGCTGGTGACGCATGCGCCCGTGCTGGATGCCGGAGCGGTCTCGTTTGACGACTCACTTTACCTGTTTGAGAACCCGACCTTTCGACAGCCGGGCTGGCCGGCGGTGCGTCAGTTCTTTGGAGAGGTGTTTACATCCTCAACTGTTGAAGGCTACTACGAGCCGCTGACGCTGACCTCGCTCATGCTGGACGTGAAGGCGGGCGGGCGGGCCGACGATCTGCGGCCATTTCATCGCACCAGCCTGGCCCTGCACGCGATGAACACCATGCTGATCGTCGGCCTGCTGTACGCGCTGTTCGGTGAGCCGTGGGCGGCGGCGGCGGCCGGGCTGCTGTTCGGGCTGCATCCGCTCACGGTCGAACCGGTCGCGTGGGTCTGGGAGCGGAAGACGCTGCTGGCGACGTTCTTCGCGTTGTGGGCGCTGATCGCCTTTGTGCGTTATGCAAATTGCGGATTGCGAATTGCGAATTGCGGAATGAAGAAGGGCGAGTCGAACCACAGATTACAGTCCGCAATTGTGCGGGCCTGGTACGGCATGAGTCTTGCGTCCTTTGTGCTCGCGGTGCTGGCAAAGCCGACGAGTTTGCCGCTGCCGGTTCTGCTGATAGTGCTCGATTATTGGCCGCTGCGGCGGCTGAACCGGTCCCGATGGAGATCGGCGCTGCTGGAGAAGGCGCCTTTCTTTGTCGTAGCCGGTGTGTTTACCGCGATCACCCTCATCTCGACGCGGCAGAACTCCGGGATCATCTTGAGTGGGGAACATTCGCCGCTTCGGGTGCCGCTGCGCATGTGTTATCTGATCGCGTTTTACCTGGGCAAGATGATCTTGCCGGTGAATCTTTCTTCGGCGTATGCCGCGCCGAAGCCGATGGCGCTCTCCAATTCGACCGTGCTGCTCGCGACAGGTGTAACGACGCTGCTGATCGTGGCCATGGCCGTGTCGTTGCGTCGGACGCGGGCCTTGGCGGCGGGGTTCCTGTTTTTTCTTTTTGCGATTCTGCCGACGCTGGGCATCGTCGGATACAGTTGGGTCATCGCCTCGGACAAGTACGTCTATCTGCC
>CAYLLT010000022.1:11190-31625 GCA_964384465.1 uncultured Planctomycetales bacterium
GCGGTCGGGATTCTGCTGATGCTGGCGTGGGGAACGGGGGAATTGCGAATTGCGGATTGCGGATTGCGGAATGGGGAACAGAAATCCGCAGCTCGAAAGAGTCAAGCATCAAGCTGGTGCGTGGTTGTCATCGTTCTGGTGCTCGCGGCGGCTGAAGCATTTGCGACACGGCAGTATCTCGCGCGCTGGAAGGATACGGAGACATTGACCCTGCACATGCTGGCGCTCAATCCCGATGCGCCGACCGTCCACAATCAACTGGGCAATGTGCTGGCGGTGCGGGGCGATTCGGCTGCCGCTATGGAGCATTACCATCACGCACTGCGGGCGGAGCCGCTCTTCTACAGTGCGCACTACAACCTGGCGATCGAGCTGGCCAAAATCGGACGGGCGGATGAGGCCATTTATCATTTGAACGAGTCGTTGCGGGTGAGACCGAATTTCGCCAAAGCGCACGGGAACCTGGCGGTGGCGCTGGCGGGCAAGGGACAGATCGAGAGCGCGATTCATCACTTCCGGCGGTCGCTGGAGCTCGAGCCGCAATCGCACCGCATGCACAGCAATTTCGCCAATGTCCTCGCTCGGCAGGGACGGGTTGAGGAGGCGATCCAGCATTACGAAGCAGCGCTGCGGCTGAATCCCGATTACGCGGAGGCGCACAACAATCTGGCCATTGTGCTCTCCGCTCAGGGCCGGACGGATGAGGCGATCGATCACTACGCGGCGGCGCTGGCGGTGCAGCCGAATTTCGCGGAGGGGCACAACAATCTCGGTCTGTCACTGGCGATGAAGGGCCGGATCGAAGAGGCCATCGCACAGTTTCAATTCGCGTTGCGGGTGCGGCCGGTCTACGCCGATGCCCGGTACAATCTCGGCACCGCTCTGGAAAGCCAAGGCCGGCTCGACGAAGCGATCGCGGAATATCGCACAGCGCTGCGGATCGATCCCGCTCACACCAATGCGCAGCAAAGTTTGCAAATCGCGATCAGCAAGCGGGCGGGTTCGCAGCCCGGGTGAGCCGCTTGCGGGGTTGGGTATTCAAATCATTCACGCACTTCATCGCGCGGGGGTTGCGGTTCGGCCGGCATGGGTCCGCCGGGGCTGGTCCGGAAACCGGTGATCAGCGGCATGTCTTCGGGCTTCTCGGATGGGTGCACGGCGAAGTTCTCGATGCGGACGATCTCCTCGAACAGCAGCGACACGACGAACGCGCCGACCTTGTACTGATCGTCCACCGGCTCGCACTCGAAGGTCATGAGGCTGCGCACGCCGAGATCGACGAGTTCCTTCAGCTCGTAGCTGAAGCCGTCGCGGAGGTAGACCAGCGTGCGGACCTCGAGCTCGTTGAAGAAGGCCTGGTATTCGGCGTGGCAGGCCGCGTCTTCGGGCTTGACGTGAGGAAAGCGCTTTCGCGCGCAGCGGTGCCGGGCCTGCTCCTTCTGACGAGCGAAGGCGGGGCCGGTGAACCAGTCGTAATCGAAAATGCCGGGCAACTTTCGTTCCTCGCAGCGATCGTTCAGATCAGTGGTGCGGCGCGACAACGTAGGCTCTATGCCCGCCGCTGTCAACGGCACAATCAGGTCATTAGGATAGGGTCATGGATTCCCGTTTACGAGCGGAACTGGTCGAGCGGCTCGGCCGCGAAGCCGGTTTTGAGCGGGTGGGCATTGCCGTCGCACAGCCGATCGCCCGGCAGGACTATTTCCAGCGGTGGCTGGACGAGGGCTTGGCCGGTGAGATGGCGTATCTGCGGCGGTGGCGTGAGCTGCGAACCGACCCGCGCATTCTGCTGCCGGGGGCGCGGTCGGTGATTGTGGTGGCGGACAATTATCGGCAAGAGGGGGCGAACGCGAGAGGGGGAGAGTGGGAGAGGGGGACAGAGGGAGAGACAGAGAGATTGAGAGATGGAGAGAAGGAGAGAGGGAGAGAGGGGGCGGTCGGGCGCGTCGCTCAGTATGCGTGGGGGCGGGATTATCATCGCGTCCTGCGGAAGAAGCTGCACCGGCTGGTGAAGGCGCTGCGGGCGGAACTGGATGAGCCGTTCGACGCGCGGGTGTGCGTGGATACCGCGCCGGTGATTGAGCGCGAGCTGGCGGCGGCGGCCGGCATCGGGTGGATCGGCAAGAACACCCTGGTCCTGCATCAGGACCTTGGCTCGTTCTTTTTCCTCGGCGAGATCATCACCACGCTGGAATTGACGCCGTCGGCCCCGGCCACGGATCACTGCGGATCGTGTACGCGATGCCTCGACGCCTGCCCGACGGCTGCGCTGACCGCGCCGTACCAGATGGATGCGACGCGGTGCATCTCCTACCTGACCATCGAGCACCGCGGTGCAATCCCTGAGCCGCTGCGGCCGCTGATGGACGATTGGGTTTACGGCTGCGATATCTGCCAGGAGGTCTGTCCGTTCAATCAGGATGCTCCCGCGGCGACGGAACCGGCGTATCAGCTCAACGAGTGCAACACGCTGACGCCGCGGCCGTTGTTATCGAGTTTGCTGGCATTCAGCCCGGATGATTATCAGCAACAGCTTGCCGGCAGCGCGATGAAACGGGCCACGCTGCCGATGCTCAAGAGAAATGCCGCAATCGCCGCCCGCAATGCCGAAACGCGACCATCTTGTCCGGCGGGATGATAGCTGTCGATTCCTCAGTCTGTCGGCACAAGAATGAACCCGATCCCATCCAGGATTTCGCGGACGCGATGAGGTGAAAGCGATCCGATTTTCTGATCCAGCGCGCCTTTATCAATCGTCACAAGCTGAGAGATATTAACGACGCTGCGGCGCGGCAAATTCGCTTCTCCTTTGCGTAACAGCACATTTCCGGGTGCGTGTGCACGAGCAAGATTGGACGTTATCGCACAAGCAATCACGGTACCAATCCGACTGCGGTTGAACAGATTATTCTGAACGACTACGAGCGGATGCCGAAAACCCGGCTCCGACCCGACTGGCGGCCTGAGACTGACCCAATAAACATCGCCCTGGTGGATCACCAACTATCCTTGATCAATCGTTGGAAGCTATGAGCGGCCGCCGATCGGACCGCTTTTTCCTCTGCCGATTCCGGTTTGCGATAGGCCCGGTTGATCTGTTCCAACAACCGATCGGATTGTTGCCGTTGAAGGAACTCCTGAACCGCCCGGGCGAAGAGCCGGCTTCGCGGGATGCGTAATTTTCTGGAGAGTCGATCCATTTCTTGGAAGAGATCTCGTTCTATCGAAATCGCTGTCTTAATCGCTGGCATGTTTATACTCTTTTCTTACCAATAGTATAACCACATATCGATCGTCTGGTCAAGAGCCCAGGCGAGAAAATCAATCCAACCGCAGGGTGAGGCACTTGGCCGAGCCGCCGCTTTTGAGGTATTCGCTCAGGTTGACGCTGTGGACGGCGAAGCCGGCGTCGGTGAGGTCGTGCACGAGCCGCGTACAGCCGGCGGACAGGACGACGTTCTTTGCGATGCTGACGGCGTTGCAGCCGAAGCGGGCGGCGTCGGCGTCCTGTACCTCGATCCGCTCGGGCACGTATTCCTCAATCACTTTTCGGCCGTAGTCGTCAAAGGCGGGCGGATAATAAATGAGCCGGCCATCCTCCAGCGGGCAGAAACACGTGTCGAGGTGGTAGTAACGCGGATCGACCAGTTGCAGCGACAGCACGCGCTGGCCGAGGATTTCGGCGACGGCGCTGTGCGAGCGGATTTCGCTGCGGAAGTGATAACCAGCAAAAAGATGTTCGCCGCAGCGCAGGGCGTCGCCGGCCCCTTCGAAGAAGACGTCCTCCGGCAATTCGACGACTTCAAAGCCGTGCTCGCGGAACCACTGGGCGAATACCGGCTCCTCGCCGCTGCGAACGGGGAAGCGGAAGCGGCTGAGGATGACGGTCCTGCCGTGCACGAGCCCGGCATTGGCGGTGAAGACCAGGTCGGGCAGACTCGGAACGGCTTCCACGAGTTCGACGGTTGCACCGCACCGTTGCGTCAAGGTGTTGTACAGGTTGTCCCACTGAGCGCGGGCGACAGAGGCTTCGGCCGCATGCAGCCGCGACATCCAGGGATTGATCTCATACTCGATGTTGTAGTACGTCGGCGGGCACATGAGGAAGCGGGGCATAGATCGAGTCCCAAGATCAGGGTCAAGAGGGGGAGAGGGGGAGACTGGGAGAGGGGGAAACGGCGTAATCATTGTCCCGTTCCGAACTCAGTAAGCGTTTCCTCTTCATCTCGTCTAATCCGCTGCTCTTCTCCATTGCGGTTTGCCGTGACAACATGAGCCGCGTGCGGCCGACCAGTGTGTCGAAACGTGAGAGGGTCCAGTCGGCCGCGGCCGCCGCTGAGGCCAGCTCGCCGGCGGACGGCAGATCCAAGCCCGGCAGGAACCGCCCCGGCGGCTGGTAGGCGACGACCAGCCGCGCCACATTCGGCCCCAGTTCATCATAGACCCGCAGGGGATCGGCGTCCGCTTCCAGATGAGCAGCCAGAATGACCATTCTGGCGGGGTCGGCGGTGGTTCGCGGAAAAGCGTTCCGGATCGCCGCCTGCTCGCGATCGGCTAACGGCCCGACCACCTGGACGGCTTCAACATCCGGCCACTGATCGCGAATCGACCGGCAGAAACTTTCATCGACCAACGGCGTGAGGGGCAAATCATCCAGGTTCGCCTGTAGCGCCTCACGCGAAGCGCGCGGCAGCCGCTGCACGTCATGCCCTGAGCGCTGTTCGTGGACAAATTGCGCCGAGCATTCGGTGATGGCGAGCACCTTTGGCGAAAGTTCTTCGCATAAGCGATCAATCGCCGCTTGTACACCGTTCAAATAGGTTGACCATGCGGGTGGATTGTTGTGTTCCGACGCGCCAGGCTCCGTGGTCTCGACCTGGAGATCCGCGAGAACCGTCCGGGCGAGTTCCGGGCGAAGCGGACGGAGTGCCGAGGCGATGTTGTCCATCAGCGAGTTCTCGAAACACTTCACCGCTTCCGGCGGGATGAGCGGCCGGCGCGAGAGCATAGAGTGCAGGTCGGCCTTGAGATGGTGAAAAAAGATCAGGAAGGAGATGTACGTCAGTTCCTCCCGCCGGCGGGCCAGCGATCGCGAGAGCGTGGTCAGCGCATACTCGCGATTGACGTGCGTTTTCTGAAGCAGCCCGGTGAACGTGTCCAGCAGATGCCGCTGGCGGTATTCGGAATATTTCCAGCGGAGCGCGAGCAGGCTCAGGAGCGAGTCCATGCGGTGATGGGTCGCTATGGCGGCAGGCTCATAGAACAGATCGTAGCCGGCGTCGCGAAGCCGCTGGCACAGGTCGCTGTCTTCGTAGTAGTTCAGATCGTCGCGGTAGCCGCCGACGGCCAGCAGCGCGCGGCGATCGAAGAGCACTTCGCTGACCAGCATAAACGGGTTTCGGAACGGGTGCTCGCCCCAGTGGTGCGGCAGATGCAGTGCCCGCCAGTCATCGAACGGGCTGCGGACGCGCTCGACGGTCCGGCCGCCGATGCCGGCCGCCTCTTCGCCGCGTCGAGCCGCGAGCCGCGCGAGCCAGTCGGGTTCGAGAATCACATCGCTGTCGCAGCACGCCAGCCAGCGGTGGCGCGCCGCTTGAATAGCTTGATTGCGAGCCGCACCCAAGGAGGCGCCCCGCTGCTCGATCACGGTCACGCCGCTGCTGCGGGCGATTTCGGCGGTGCGGTCGGTGCTGCGCGGATCGACGACGATGAACAGCTCATCCGGCGGGCGCGTCTGCGAGCGGACCGCCGCGATGCATTCCGCCAGCGTGCGCTCGGCGTTACGCGCGGGGATGTACAGGCTGATCGCGTCGCTGGTCACGTGTTCAATAATTCTTTCTGCTCACGAAGTGCCGAAGGTGCGGGAACAGTATTGGCAAGTGCAAGTTCGAGACGACCGCTGATCCAGCGGAGCAGCGTGTTTCGATCGACGGGTTCGTTGCCGAGTCGTGCGATCTCGATGGCCGCGGCGGCCGAGCCCAGATACGCCGCCTGCATCAGGCTGCCGCGCGCTGCGAGCGTCAGCGTCGCGGTGGTGAGCAGCGCATCGCCGCAGCCGAGCGGGTCCACGACGTTGTCGGCCAGTGAGGGCAGATACTCGCTGCGCAGACGGCCGCGCCACTCCGGGCTTTGGCGGTCCTCGGTCTGGCGTTCAAACACCACCAGACCTTTCCTGCCCAGTGTGACCAGTAATTGCCGGGCCTGCGTCAGGTCGAGCGCGTTCCAGGCAACGTTGGACAGGCCGCGATCGAAGTCATGCAGCGCGTAGCGCAGCTCTCTTTCGGTGGGGCAGAGCAGATCAACTCCCTTGAACTGAAGGAGCCGGCCGCGCTGCCCGCTGACATCGGCGGTGATCACGCGCGGGCGGTCGCTGAGGATGTCGCGCAAACGGTTCAGCAGGCCGGCGGTGATCGTCCCATACCCGAAGTCGCAGAAAATGACGGCATCCACCCGCTGCGCGATGGTCTCGACCCAGGCGGCGGTCTGCTCCTCGGCCAGCGAATCCAGCGGGTGCGACTGGCCTTCCTCCACCCGCATCACTTTGGTGGTATCCACGAGATACCGCGTCTTTTCGGGCAGCCGCGGACGGGAGAAGACCAGATGAGCTTCGATGGATTCCCGCTCAAACACGCGCTGGGCCGTCCGCGTCGGCTCATCCTGAGCGGCGATGCTCATCAGATGAACGGTCGCGCCCAGACCGGCCGCATGGCGGGCCACCACCCCGGCCCCGCCCACGTAAGACCGTTCCTCCAGCCGCGTCAGGGACATCATGGGCGCCTCGCTGGCCACGTCGAGGGCGTCGCAAAGCACGTAACGGTCGAGAATGAGGTCGCCGATGACCAGCACCCGCAGACCCGCGAACGAATTCAGGAGGCGGGCCATCGATTCGCGATCGATGCCGTGCCGGCGGCAGATCATCGCCAGCCGCTCGGCCTCCAGCGACGAATCCCTGGCCAACACATCGATGAGGCTGCTGGAGCTGAAGACCACGTCGCCGCTGCTGAACAGCACACGGCCGCCGTAGCCGGTCACGATGGCGCGTTCACGGGCGAATCCCGGGTCGCCGCTCTGCTCGTACTCGCTGCCTTTGACGTAGATATCGGGCCGCAACTCGGCCAGCAGGGCTTCGGCCGTCGGATCCGGATTGATGTACACGAGGTCAACCGCCTGGAGGGCCGCCAGATTCTCCGCCCGCAGCTCCTGTGGGATAAACGGCCGCTGGTTGCCCTTGTCAATCTGGGCATCCCCGGTGAGCGTAACGACCAGCAGATCGCCCTGGCGGCGGGCGAACTCGAGGTATCGGACGTGTCCGGGATGGACGATGTCGAAGCACCCGTGACAATGCACGACGGTCTGGCCCGCGGCCCGCACCGCCGCCGCTCGTCGGAGCAGTTCCCGTTGATCGACGATCTTATTCAAAAGATGACTTGCCGTCTGTTCGTGACTGATGGCGAATCGCGACAGCCTGTTTGCAGGTTATCGGCACTTCGAGGCACTCCCCTTCACATTGGCGCGGTCTGGAAAAGGATGAGTCAAGGTGCAGAATGAAGAATTAATCGGCTGTGAGTACCGCGTGCAGGTGGGCGAATTGTCGCTCCAATATTTATCCTAAAAACAGATCACTCAATGGGTTATCCGAAGTTGGCAAAAAATGCGCGACCCCCGGCGAAAAACAAAGTGTGAAATTCTCATTTTGGGCCTTGCAATTCCTTTTCGGATGGGGTAATGTTAGTGCAGTCGCCGTGGACGGAGCCATGGAGAGAGAGAAAGGCCGCGAACTCCTGCACCCCCTACTGAGCCGCGTTTCTTTTTCTCTCGTAGATTTTTTTGAGGTTTACCGCCCTGTGGGCGGATTACCATAGCGCTTTTCCCCTCCGGAAAGCACCGGGCCGTCTTCGGACGCCCGGTGTTTTCTTTTTTACGAGACAGCGGTTAAGATATACCCGACCGTGGCACGGTCTGAATCTGAGGACGAGTCATTCCCCTGAACGAATTCGGATACGTTCTTGCCGGCGCTATTCCTCCGGCCAGTGTGTGGTGGAAGTACATCACGCACAACTGGGCGCTCGGGTCCATGCTGCTGACGCTTGCCTTTCTGATCGTCACGGCGTGGATGATCCTGCGTAAATACGTCAAACTTTGCCTGAACATCATCCGCGACACCCCCCCGCCGCTGGCCATGGGCCCGCGTGATTTCGAGCGGATTGACGGCGAGCGCGTCACCTTCCGGGCCTTTGACAACTTGAACTTATGCGGGATGTTCCTGATCGGCCATCACGGGGGCCGGCCCAAGGGGATGATCATTTTCGCCCACGAGTTTTCGAGCGATATGTACAGTTGTGCCCGGTACTGCCGGCCTCTGCTGGCGTCGGGTTACGACGTGTTCAGCTTTGATTTCCGCGGTCATGGCGAGTCGAGCGGCGAGCCGGGCTATCAGCCCCGTCAGTGGCCGAGCGAGCGCGAAGTGAACGATATGCTCGGCGCGATTGCATACGTCGAGGATTGGCTGGAGCGGCATGGCCGCCCGATCGAGATCGGGTTGTTCGGCATCTCGCGCGGAGGGGGAGCCGCCATTCTGGCCGCCCAGAACAACCCGGCCGTCAAGGCCATCATCACCGACGGCGCTTTCAGCTCGGATACCACGCTCGAACATCTCATGAAACGCTGGGCCTACATTTTCGCGAAAGTGCGATTCGTGTATGAGAACCATCCGCCGCAGTTCTGGCGGTTCCTGCGCTGGCTGCTCTTCCGCGAATGCAAGCGAAAACTGCGGTGCAGCTTCCCCTCGGTCCGCAAGGCGCTGGGGCGCATGCGCGGCTCGCGACCAATCCTTTTTATCCATGGCGAGCGCGACAGCTATATCCCGGTGGAGCAATCCGAACTGCTGTACGAACTGGCCCCCGGCCCGAAGGACTTATGGATCGTATCCGGGGCCAAGCACAATCAATCGGTGGTGGTCCGCCCGGAGCATTATGCCAGCCGGACGGTGGCTTTCTTCAACAAGTATCTGGCCCGATCCGCTGCGCCGGCGGCAGTTGCTACCGCCCGGACCCCCTCTGAGCCTTTGAAGGAGCGCCCCACGCCCGCCCACGCCGGGATGGGGCCGCAAGCTCGATAAAGTCCGACACGGCACCGAATTGTCGAGACATTTGCCGGCCGGTAGGATACACACGGCTTTTCAGGAGGGGGTTTTTGCCCGAAAACCGGTTGTGGTTTGCCCATCTTTTCGGGTAGAATGCTACTTCAGTACTATCAATGATTTACAGGATTCAGCGCGATGATAAGTAAGGGAACGGTCCGGCAGGCCTGGATTCGACCGGCAGTGCTTCGGGGCGAGGAATTGTGTCCGTGGCCGGCCGTACGGGGGATTCTGGTTCTCGCAGTGGGCTTGGGCCTGCTTGGAATGTCCTACGCGCCGGCTATGGCCACTGTCAACGCCACGCTCGCCGGAGGGGTAGTCACCATCGACATTACGGCCCCGGGCGGATCGCAGGATGTCTGCCTCGAGTTGGTCGAGCTGGAAACGGATCCGGGGCCGCCGCCGGAGTTGGACACATTCCTCTGCGTCGATGACGAGTGCGACGGCTGTGACGCGGGCGACGATACGTTCCTGCTCTCCGAAGTCGAGTCGATCATCGTGAATGGCAGCGCGGAAGACAATGTGATCGACGCCTCCCGACTCAACGGCGATGACGCACCCCCTGTGGAGGTTTTCGCAGGGGACGGGGACGATACGGTGCTTGGCGGATGGGGAGACGATAAACTCAACGGCCAGAACGGTAATGACATTCTCGACGGCGGTCCGGGCGACGATACGATCGACGGCGGCGGGGATAACGACATCGTGATCGGCGGGTCGGGCGCCGATGATCTGGCCGGCGGCAGCGGCTTCGACGTGCTGGATTACGCAGCGGACCCGGGCGCGGTGAGCGTCAACTTGTCTGCGGGTCCTCCGGGTACGGCGACCGACGGGTTCAACCCAGCGAGTACCGATACCATCGGGACGGTAAATGGTACCGGCTTTGAAGCCATCCGCGGCTCGGCTTCGGGGGACGTGCTGATCGGGCATACCGGGAACCCCCCAAACCCGCCGAGCACCACCATCCTTGGCGGCGGCGGCGATGATCGTATTTGCGGTGGCAACAAATCCGACATGCTCTTCGGCGAGGCGGGCAACGACCTCATTTCCGGCTTCAACGATCCTGACTTGAACGGTATTCCCAATCAGGCAGACCCCACCACGGATGCGGATTTCATCTTCGGGGGAGCGGGCGACGACACCATCTGGGGTGGGCAGGGTTCGGATAACATTTCGGGAGACGGCGACCCGCCGCCGCAGTGGCCTCCGCTGGGAACCGATCCGGTTGAGCCGATCCTGCCCCAGTCGGGGACAACCCCGGCTTTGGTGTACGGGACATTTCCCGGATTGGTGCCGCCGGAGGTGATTCCCGGGGATGCGGGCAACGACAAGATCAAAGGGGGCGCGGGGAGCGACACGGTCTATGGCGGGGCCGGTGCGGATAAGATCAACGGGGACGCCGATCGGGACACCCTTTTCGGGGATTTTGACTACGACCTCGACGGGGATGGGATCAACGAGCAGGACGTGACCGCCGGTAGCTCCGATTCGATCTATGGCGGGGACGATCGCGACCGGCTATTCGGGGGGGCCGGAGGTGATCTTCTGGTTGGAGGAAATGGCCCGCTGGGGATTGGATTCATACCGGGGGATGATCTGGATGGCGGCGCGGGGAGCGACACGCTCATCGGCGGAGAGGCGCTCCTCGACGCGGAGGGCTTCGTTACCGCATCGCCGATAACCACGCTGGATGAAGACCCGGATACCGTGGACTACTCGAGGGATCCGGCCGGGGTGACGGTGGACCTCGGGTTTTCCAGCTTCTCCACGAGCTTTTCCTTCTGCTTTCTCGGTATCGGTCCGGGTTGTGCGGCGGACGGCTACGGCGGCTTCGACGAGATCATCGGTTGCGAGAACATCATCGGCAGCAGTTTCGATGATGTGCTGACCGGCACGAACAATCTCTGGTCGGACTACGCCGGGCTGGGCAACGTCAACTCGATCTGCGTGGTGGTGGACGGTTGCTCGCCGCTGGGTGGTTTCGACTTCTTTGGTGAATACGCCAACATCATTATGGGCCGTGGCGGCAACGACACCATCATCGGCCGCAACGGCGAGGATTACCTGATCGGCGGAGACGGGAACGATACCATCATCGGGGATATCGTGGATGGAGCAGGGGACGGCGACCTGCTTGACGGTGGGCCCGGGGACGACTTCCTGTCGGGTCAGGGGGGCAGTGACAATCTACAGGGCGGCCCGGGGAATGACACGTTGTCGGCTGGCTCCGGCGAGGACACGCTGGATTACAGCACCGCGGGCGGGCCGGTGACCGTTAACCTGACCAATGCCGTTGTCGGAGCCCAGGCGGCGAACAGCGCGAGTGACGGCAGCGGCGGGACCGACACGATCGTCAACTACGGAGATGCGACGAATCCCCCATGTGTGCCCGCCCCATGTCCCAACAGTTGTACTATCAGCGCATGCAATCCCAACAGTTACGCCGCCCGGTTCGAGGCGGTCAGAGGCAGCGTATTTGACGACATCATCACCGGCTATGACGTGGACATCAGCAAAGGGAACCAGCCGCAACCGACCAAGATCTATGGGGACCCGGAGTGCTTCAGCGGTCAGTTTTGCTTTGGGGGCGACGACACGTTGACCGGTGGCAGCGGTGATGACACGATCGACGGCGGACCCGGAGATGATACCATCGAAGGAAAGCTCGGCAATGACTCTCTGGCGGGTGGGCCTTCGCCGCCCACGCCGCCCGGCTTGCTCACCAGCACGGAGAAGGACACCGTCAGTTATGCCAATGCCTCCGGAGCCGTCACCATCAATCTGTCGGTCTCCGCGCCTCAGAACACCAGCGCCGCCGGCATCGACACGCTCATCGAATTCGAGAACATCATCGGCTCGGGATTCGGTGATATCCTGACCGGCAATGATCGGCCGAATGAAATTCGGGGAGGCGCTGGCGACGACCTGATCACCGGGCGGGCGGACGTCGATATCATCGAGAACAATATCCTGTATGTCACGTCCGACATACTCAACGGCGAGGGCGGCAACGATACAGTCGATTATCGCCAGGGTAACTCGAGCGCCAGTCAGTGTAACCCGACGTCCAACTGCACGGGCAGTATCGATGGCGAGGGCGGCACGGACGATCTCTTGAGTATTGAGAACGTCCTCCTGCCGAACAACGCGCTGTCCCTCAGCGTGAGCGCGCAGGGGACGACGGCGCCGCCGACGATCTCACCGGGCGGCAGCATTGTCTTGCAGGCCACCGCTACCGGCGGCACGACAGAATACGACTTCATCTGGAATACGGAGCCGCCGATCGTCCCGGTCGTCGGCATCGCTGAGTGTGACCAGGAAGTGCCCGGCCTCGATGATCGCTGCGACCAGACGGGGGACATTTCGACGCCGACGGCATCGCCCGTCGCCACCACCAAGTACCGCGTGACAGTCCGCGAGATGAAAAACGATGTGCCCACGGAGCCGACGGGCGTGGAGGTTTCCGCATTCATCACCGTCACGGTTTCGTCCGCGATCATTGTCAGCGCCGGTCCCGATCGCACCATCAATCTGGGGCAATCGGTCCAGCTCGCGGGCAGCGCTTCCGGCGGCGTGACGCCTTATACGGTCGTCTGGAGCCCTTCGACGGGCCTGTCGGCCACCAACAATCTGATCCCGCAGGCGTCACCCAACGTCACGACCGATTACACGCTGACGGTGACGGATAAGCTGGGCAAATCGGCGTCAGACACGGTGAAGGTCACCGTCAACAATCCCTTCTCGGTCAATGCCGGGGCGGACGTGGTCATTGCCGCGGGCGAGAGTACCACGCTCAACGCGACGGCGGACGGCGGGGCCGCGCCGCTGACGTATCTGTGGGTCCCGGCCCTGGGCCTGTCCAATGCGGGTATTTCCAATCCGGTGGCCAGTCCGAGCTCGACCACGTCGTATACGGTGACGGTGAGGGACGCCAATGGCCGCACGGCCAACGACTCGGTGCTGGTCACGGTGGTGGGCGGCAGCGTCGCGCCGCCGCCGGGTGGCGGAACGTCGGGCGGCGGCACGGGCGGCACCACGACCCCTCCGCCGCAGTCCTCACCGCCGGGAACGACAACGCCGCCGCCGTTCATCCTCTTCCCGTTCTGCGCGCAGGGCGTGGGGCCGTCGTTCATCCTGATCAACATGGCGCTGCTGGCGGTGATGAAACGGCGGCGCTGGCGGATGTGAGTGGTGTAACACACGTCGTGTGGCACAGGCGTCCCGCCTGTGCTTGGCACCGCCGAGGTGGCGAAGCCACATTATCATAACTTCGATGATTCCGACGGCCGGGCTTGCTCCGGCCGTTCGTTTGCGCCGCGTCTCCTCAGAACTCGCCCGCCGCTTTCGCCGGACCGGCATGTGGGAAAGACGCAGCCTAAGCGGTATACTGAACGCCCTTCAAGCGATTCCTTTGCGGTTCTCAGGAGGTGATCTGACATGGCGGTCGCTCTGACTACCCGGGCAACATCGTGCCCATTGCTGATCGACGGGAAATGGGTTCAGTCGTCTTCGCCGGGGGGCGAGGTGACGAATTCGTCGACCGGCGAGGTGGTCGCTGCTGTCCCGCACTGCACGGAGCAGGAAGTGAGCGAGGCGATCGAGGCGGCGGCCAGGGCGTTCCCATCTTGGGCGGAGACGCCGATTGTCAGCCGGGCGCAACTGATGTTCCGGTTTCGCGAGATCGTCGATCGCAACACGCAGCGGATCGCGCAATCGGTCAGCATCGAGCACGGCAAGACGCGCGAGGAGGCGGTTGCCTCTGTTAAAAGGGGTCTGGAGTTCGTGGAATACGCCTGCGGGGCGCCGACGCTGCTGATGGGGCGGATCCTCGAGAACATGGCGGGCGGGATCGACGGCGACTCCATCCGCTGCCCCATCGGCGTGGTGGCGGGGATCACGCCGTTCAATTTTCCGGCCATGGTGCCGTTGTGGATGTTCCCGCTGGCGCTGGTGTGCGGGAACACGTTCGTGCTCAAGCCGTCGGAGCGGACGCCGCTGACGGCCAACCTACTGGGCGAGCTGTTGATGGAGGCGGGCGTGCCGGACGGCGTGCTGAACATCGTGCACGGCACGCACGCGGCGGTGAATACATTGTGTACGCACCCGAAGGTGGCGGCGGTTTCGTTCGTCGGCTCGACGCCGGTGGCCAGGCACGTTTATGTAACCGGGACGGCCCACGGCAAACGCGTGCAGGCCAACGGCGGCGCGAAGAATCGCATGATCGTCATGCCGGATGCGGAGCCGGCGTTCACCACGGCGGCGGTGCAGGCTTCGAGCTTCGGTTGTGCGGGTGAGCGCTGCATGGCCGGCAGCGTGGCGGTGGCGGTGGGCCGGGAAGGTGACGCATTTGTCCGTTCGCTACGCGAGTCGGCCGACCGCATGGTCGTGGGGCGCACCGACCGTGACGGCAAAGTCGATATGGGGCCGGTGGTCACGCGCGACCACATGGAGCGGGTGGTTCAGCGGATCGACCGCGGTGAAAAAGAGGCGAAGCTGATTCGCGACGGCCGCGGAATTCGCGTGGCGGATGCGCCCGGCGGCTATTTCGTGGGGCCGACGCTGTTCGACCACGTCGCGCCGGAAACGCCGCTGTGCGAAGAGGAGATTTTCGGCCCGGTGCTGTCCATCGTGCGGGCCCGCGATCTCGATGAAGCCATCGAGCTGACCAACCGCTCGCCGTACGGCAACGGCGCGGTGATCTTCACGCGCGACGGCCGGGCCGCCCGCGAGTTCAAACACCGCGTCAGCGCCGGCATGGTCGGCATCAACGTGGGCGTGCCGGCGGCGATGGCGTTCTTCCCGTTCGCCGGCTGGAACGCCTCCTTCTTCGGCGATCTGCACATCCAGGGGCACGAGGGCGTGCTGTTCTACACCCGCGAAAAAGTGACCATGACCCGCTGGGTTTGACGTTGTCCGGCTGGTGAACAAATGATACATTGGAGCAATGGTGATTGAGGACATCAAAGACCTGCTCGAGCGTCAGCCGTTTGAGCCGTTCAGGATCCGGTTGAGCAGCGGCGATGCCTACCAGGTGCGCAACCCGCACGCCGTGGCCTTGCTGAGGAACCGCCTGTTCATCGTTGTCCCGAACGGTCAAAACGATCGTTGGACATTCCTCTCCTATCTGCACATCGCGGCGGTCGAAACCATCGGCAACGGGACTCGCCCATCGCGCCGACGCAGGCGATAACGGGAATCAGGTCCGCGGAGCCTTTGGGGAAATTGTGCCGATCAAAACATGGGGTGGAACATTGAAGCGGAACAGTCTCTCGATCGCGTTGACGTCCTTGCTGGCGATGGCGGTAAGGGCTTCGGGACAGGAATATACAGAGATCCAATCCAACGCTTTTAATGGCGTCAATGACGTCTCTTATGACGGCAGCGTCTTCACGTGGGATGCGGTTGACAATAGCGACCCTCGAGAATCACAAGTCCTGAGTCTGTACGAGGATAACTCGCCGGTGCCCGGCTCGACTGGCAACGTGCACATTCATGTCGAATCGAATTTTGTGAACTACAACAGCACCTTGCACAACCCCGCCCGCGCCTATCTCACCGGCGGCCTCTTCTCGCTGACGTTCGACTTCTGGGATGGAGTCACCGTCGATGGCGATGGCGATCCCATCGTCACATCTCACGAATTGAGTGGCCCGATCAGCGTAGCCTACGTCGAGATCACTTTTACTTCCTCGACCCAATCGTGGCTGATGGGCATCTTCAAATTCAAGTCGAATCTGGGCGTCGTGAATCTGCCCAGCTCGAACAACTGGCCGGCCCCCTGTGAGAGTGTGGCCGTCGCCCTGGACTTTGCCGTGGGGGCAGATTTAGAGCGCTGGCGCAACAACGCGGAGGCCTGGAACGATCCCATGCCAAGCGCAATGGCCATTACCTATGACTCGCAGTTCAGCTTCGTCCCTGAACAAATGCTGCTGATTGGCCCACCCTGGCTGTGCGATGACGGCAATGCCTGCACGGAGAACGACACGTGTTCGGGCGGGATCTGCGCGGGGACGCCGGTGAACTGCGATGACAACAACGCCTGCACGGTCGACGCGTGTGATCCGCGGACCGGGTGCACGCATACCGCCGTCGTCTGCGATGACGGGGATGCCTGCACGGTCGATACGTGCGATCCGCAGAACGGTTGCGTCCACGTCCCCGGCGCGCGGACGGTCGCCGGCCGGTACGTGTTCTATAACAATTCGTTCTACGACTCGGCATCAAGCGCGTGCGCCACACTCACCGGCGCTAACCCGTGCGATGACAACACCGCCATCGCCACGGACAAGGCGGCGCTTCGTCCAGGACAGATGGCCGGCACGGCTAATTACATCAGCTACAGCAGGGGCATCAACGGTCTGATGATCGACGTGGGGCCCGGTGCGAACTGCACTCCGCTGGCGGCGGGGCCGCTTTCGGCGTCGAACTTCGATTTCACGGTGGGCAACAATGCGGACCTGGGTTCGTACGTGGCGGCGGCCGCGCCGCTCAGCATCGGTGTCACGCCCGGCGGCGGGGTTGCGGGTTCGGACCGGATCAAGGTCGTCTGGGCGGACAACGCCATACCTAATCGAAACTGGCTGCGCGTGGTGGTGAAATCGAATGCGAGCGGCGGACAGCTCGATCTGAGTGCCGACGATGTCTTTTACTTTGGTCTCGCGATCGGCGACAGCGAGACTCCGGGCACGACGCGGGTTTGTGTGAACCAGACCGACGAGATCGATGCCCGCAATCGTCCGCACAACAGCCTCGCGCGCGTGCCGGTGGCGACGAACTCCACCTACGCGGTGGCCAATGCGCCGGACGCGAAATACGACTATGACAAGAGCAGTACGGTCAGTGCGATCGACGAAATCATCTCCCGCAATAACCCGGCGAACTCGATCAATGGGCTGCTGTTGCTGAATCCGGCGCCGTGAGAGGGGGAAGGGGACAGGAACGGACAGAACGGAAAAGGACGGAAAAGGGGACGCGACTCGTTTTCCGCGCGCATCAGCGCGGATGATAACGATTTGCGCCAGGTCCCGATTCAGCCATCAGTTTCGTAGGGTGGGTCTTGACCCACAAGCAATGAGTGATTTGTCGAAGGTGGGTCAAGACCCACCCTACATGACTCGCATACGGTGGCCAGCCATCACGATGACGAAAAATGAATCTCAGAACTCCCGCCGCTGGCGGGCGGTGGGGATGTGCAGTTGCATGCGGTACTTCGCGATCGTCCGGCGGGAGACGTCGATGCCCTCGGCCTGGAGCTTGGCCGCGATCACGTCGTCGTTCAGCGGGTTCTGCTTATCTTCCTGATCCACGATCTGCTTGACGCGGGCCTTCACGCTGTCCCAACTGGTGGCCTCGCCGTCGCTGCTCTCCGTCCCGCCGGTGAAAAAGTACCGCAGCGGGAAGATGCCTCTCGGCGTCTGCAAATACTTATCCGCCACCGTCCGGCTGATCGTGGACGGATCGCATCCGAGCTTCTCGGCCAGCTCGCTCATCCGCAGCACCTTCAGCCCGGCCGGCCCGAAGTCGAGGAAATCGCGCTGCCGCGTCACCACTTCCTGCGCCACTTCGAACAGTCGGCCCCGCCGATACTGCACCGCGTCGATCAGCGCCGTCGCGGACTCCAGATTCCGGCGGATAAACTCGCGCGCGTCCTTATCGTGCTTGTGGTCCGCCAGCATCTGGCGATACGTGTCCGAAATTCGCAGCCGCGGGTTGTTGCCCCGCGCCAGTCGGATCGTGTAGCCGTCGCCCTCCTCGGCATATTCGACGATGACGTCCGGCACGATGACCGGCACCTCGCGATTCACCACCAGCTCGCCCGGCCGCGGATGCAGTCTGGCCAGGTCCCTGACCGCCTGCTTCACCTCGTCGATGCTGCGGCCGGTCGCCTTCGCGATCGCCGGATAACGGTTCTTTTCAATATCGCTCAGGTGATGATCGACGAGCTCGCGCTCCAGCTCGTGATTGCCATCCTCCAGATGATCGAGTTGAATCAGAAGGCATTCGCGAAGGTCGCGGGCGCCGATCCCGGCCGGCTCCAATGTCTGTACCCAGCTCAGCGCCTCCTCCATCTCTTCCGGCGTGAACGGCGGGACGTGCTGTTCGGCAATTTTATCGAGCGGCGTTTTCAGGTAGCCGTCGTCCTCGATGTAGTTGATGATCAACTCGCCCGCCTGGCGGATGCGGCCGTTCACCTCGATGAACGCCCACTGGTGCTGGAGATATTCGTTCAGCGACTCCGGCCGGCAGGCCGTATTCGCCATCGCGTCCATCTTGGCGTCGCGCTCGCCCGTCGGCTGCCGCGCCCGCCCGAACGATCGATCGCTGTCGTCAAAATCGTATTCGCGGTTGAACCGATCCAGCCGGCTGAAGCCTTCCGCCTCCGCCTGGGCCTCACTGTCGGCCGGCGGCGGCGGCTCGTCCACCTGTGGCTGCGACTCCTCGGCCTCGCGGGGGTCCCGCTCATCCTCCAGGGCCGGGTTCCGCTCCATTTCCTCGCGGATCTTCGCCTCCAGCGCCAGCAGCGGGAGCTGGAGGATGTTCATCGACTGGATCAACTGCGGCGTAAGCCGCTGCTCCTGTCGAAGTCCCAGCGAAAGATGTTGCGACATCGATTGCGACATGGTTACAGATCATTATATACGATCGGGAGGGATTCGGGCAGTGGCACCGGCGGAATCGCGCCTCTTGGGAAGTTTCTGTGCAGAGCCGCGCCCGTCAGGAAGCGGTCGATTTGCACACCGCTCCCTGACGGTCGCGGCTCGGATCATCCTTCCGCTCCCGCGGGCAGCTCACATCGCCGTCCGTCCGGTAATGGCCGCTTCGAGCATGGCCCGCGAGGCGTACTCCACCTGCGAGCCGACCGCCAGCCCGCGAGCCAGCCGGGACACGCCCACGCCCAGCGGCTTGAGCACGCTATGGATGTACAGCGCGGTGCCGTCGCCCTCCATCGTCGGGTTCGTCGCCAGCAGCACCTCGCGCACGCCGCCGGCCCGCACGCGCTGCACCAGCGCCTCGATGTTCAGGTCGCCCGGCTCGACGCCCTCCAGCGGGGCGATATGCCCCATCAGCACGTGGTACACGCCGCGAACCAGCCCCGTCCCCTCCAGCAGCATCACATCCTTGGGTTGCTCGACGACCACGATCAGCGACGGATCGCGCTGCGGGTCCGCACAGATCGTACACGGGTCCGACTCGGTGAGATTAAAGCACCGCGAGCAGTGGCGCAGATTCTGCTTCACATCGCGGATCGCCTCCGCCAGGCGCAGCGCCTCCTCCCGCCCCTCGCGCAAAATGTGAAACGCGATCCGCTCCGCGCTGCGCGGCCCGATGCCCGGCAGCTTGGCCAGCTCACTCATCAGCCGCCCGAGCGACTCCGGTATACCGCGCGAACCTTCAGCCACCAACAAAACCCCTTCTCGAAACCCGCGGCATTATCCGAACCGAGCCGCGACCGTAAGGGAGCGTTCGTAACCGACCGGTTCGCTTCCGCTCCCTTACGGTCGCGGCTCTGCTCACGATCCCTGCCCCATCAATTCCGTCAGCCCAGGTATATTCAACCCGCCGGTCAGCCGCGACATCTCCGTCTTGAGCGCATCCTGCGCCTTCTCCGTCGCCGCCCCAACCGCGGAGACGATCATCACCTCCAGCAGCTCCACGTCGGAAGTCGCGGTCGGATCGATTTTCACGCGGACCAGCTCGCCCTTCCCGTTCACCTGCGCCCGGACCATCCCCGCACCCGCATCCGCCTCAAACCGCTGCTGTGCCAGCGTCTCCTGCACCTTCTGCATGTTTTCCTGAAGCGCTTTGGCCTGCTTCAACATGCCCGCCAGATTACCGATGCCTCCGAACATTCCATCGCTCCTTGCGACTGTAGCGGCCGCCCCCGTGGCGGCCGAATGCGGCGGTTCGACGGCCGGTATGGAGCCCGGCCGCTGCATCAAGAAACAGGGTCGAGCGCTGTCGTACTCACGGGATGCGCTCGACATTTACCAGCGATCCATCGAACAACTCCAACGCCGTTCGCACGATCGGCTCAGCCGCCGCATCGCGCATATCCTGCCCGCTGGCCGGTGTTGCGGATATCGGGCGAGATGTTACCGGCGGAATCGATTGGGGGGCCGCTCGCGCGGCAACGGGTTGCGCTATGGGTTGTGCTTTGACCGGGGGCGCAACCGGGCGCGGTTCACGAACCGCGGCGGGCTGTGGAACGGGCTCCGACGGGCGGGGCGCGGCGGGCGACATCACTTTTTTTTTTGCTGTTTCGGATCCCGCTGATGTTGCTGCCGCCGGTTCGCCC